>DASTBU010000152.1:0-13896 GCA_035711845.1 Vicinamibacterales bacterium | reverse complement strand
ATGGCGACACCACCTAACAACGCGGGCTGGAGCTTGGCTGGAACCATCGGTCAACAATCTCCCAACCGCCAAGGCCGCCAGTGCAAAACCCAGGGTTCAAGGCCCGGCTTTCACGTTGACCCCGGGTTTTGCGCTGATGTTCTTGGCGGTCTTGAACTCAATCGTAGTATTCGCGTCCGAGATGCGTGATGAGCTCCTCGCCGCGCATGAAGCGCAGCGTGTTCTTCAACTTCATCATCTGGATGAAGAGGTCGTGCTCAGGGTACAGCCCCGGGGCGTGCATCGGGCTCTTGAAATAGAACGACAGCCACTCCTGAATGCCGTCCATTCCGGCGCGCTTCGCCAGATCCAGGAACAGCGCCACGTCGAGGACGATTGGCGCTGCCAGGATGCTGTCGCGACACAGGAAGTTGATCTTCAGCTGCATCGGATATCCGAGCCAGCCGAAGATGTCGATGTTGTCCCAGCCTTCCTTGTTGTCGCCCCGCGGCGGATAGTAATTGATCCGCACGACGTGGCAAAGCTTTTCGTACAGGTCCGGATAGAGGTTCGGTTGAAGGATGTAGTCGAGGACCGACTTCTTGCTTTCCTCCTTGGTCTTGAACGACTCCGGGTCGTCGAGAACCTCGCCGTCCCGGTTGCCGAGGATATTCGTCGAATACCACCCCTCGACGCCGAGCAGCCGGGCCTTCAGCCCGGGAGCGATGATCGTCTTGATCAGCGTCTGCCCGGTCTTCAAATCCTTCCCCGCCACCGGCGTGGCGGTCCGATCGGCCAGCTGGAGGAGCGCGGGGATGTCGGCGCTCAGGTTGGGGGCGGCGTTGGCGTAGGGGACCCCTTCCTTGATCGCCGCGTACGCGTAGATCATGCTCGAAGGGATCGTCTCGTCGTTGGCTTCGAGCGCCTTCTCGAAGGAGGCAACGCTGGCATGCGCGGCGGACTCCGTGAGGTAGATCTCGGTGCTGCCGCACCAGACCATTACGAGCCGATCCAGTTCGTGGTCGGCCTTGAAGCGCTGAATATCCGCGCGCACCTGCTCGGCGAGGTCCCGCTTGTTCTTCCCCTTCTTCACGTTGGGGCCGTCGAGCCGCTTCACGTACTTCCGATCGAACACCGCCGGCCACGGCTTGATCGCCTGCAACTCGGGTCGTATCTGCTCGAGGAGGGCAGGTTCCAGCACGCCGGCAGTCCCGGCTGCCTCGTAGGAGTCCTCTTCGAAGATGTCCCATCCGCCGAAGACGATCTGGTCGAGCGAGGCGAGCGGAACGAAGTCCTTGATACGGGGCGACCGGCCTTCGGTGCGCTTTCCAAGCCTCACGGTGCCCATTTGCGTGAGCGATCCAATCGGCTTCGCCAACCCTCTCCGAATCGCCAGAACGCCGGCAATCGTCGTCGTGCTGACCGCACCCATGCCGACGAGCAGCACTCCAAGCTTTCCGGTTGCATCGGCGATCTTTTGGGGATTTTTCACAACCGGCAACTATATCATCAACATTCTCTGGGACCCTGGCTCGCGGTCGTTGTCCGCGGTCCGCCGAAGCCGCGGCGAACAGGAACCGGCCGCGGCGAAGGAGGCCTGCCGCGCCGAAGCCGCGGCGAACAGGAACCGGCCGCGGCGAAGGAGGGAGCCTGGTGAAGTGGATCAGAAAGTCGAGCCTCGAGCCTCTTGCCGTGTCGATGACGGGCCTGAAGCTGGGCGATCGACTGCTCGTGATTGGCTGCTCCGATCCGGTCCTGATCGCGGCGCTCGCGTCAAAGGTTGGCCTGACCGGGCGGGCGTGCGCGGTCGACGACAGCGAGCCGCGCGCGGCAGAGGCCAGTCGTGTGGCGGAGCGTGAAGGGGCGCTGATCGAAACCGCTCACGCGCCGGGCTGGCGCCTTCCCTTCGACGAATCAGCGTTCGACGTCGTGGTGCTTCGCGCGCTGTTGGCGAGCGATCCGCAACGCTCGCGGGTGGCCGTGGACGAATCGCGGCGGGTGCTCCGTCCGGGCGGTCGTGCCGTCGTGATCGAGGGAGCAGCGAAACGAGGATTGGGCGCGCTCGTGGGAGGCGGCCAATCCGGCCTCCCAGCCGCAGCGGATGCGACCAGTGCACTCGACGCTGCCGGTTTCCTGGCCGTGCGCACGCTCGCCGAGCGCGAGGGAATGCTGTTCGTAGAGGGCGTGAAACGGAATCAGTGAGATGCCGCATCGGCGTCCTGGGGCTCACCTGGCGCAGGTCAGATGTCTCCCTCCATCGATCGCGATGGTCTCGCCCGTGATCCACGACGCCGCGTCCGAGGCCAGGAAGAAAATCAGATCGGCGATCTCGGCGGGCTCGCCGGGACGGCCGAGCGGATGCGTGCCGCGCGAGTGCTCGAGAAACTTGCGATAGGCCTCCTCCTCCATTCCGCCCCGCCGATGAAGGTTCGACACCACGACGCCGGGGTTGACCGCGTTGACCCGGATCCCGCGCGGCGCGAGCTCGAGCGCCGCGCATCTGGTGAGCTGATCGACGGCTGACTTGCTGACGCAATAGGCCAGGACCCCTGGGAACGCGCGAAGCCCGGTCACGCTCGAGACGTTGACGACCGATGCCCCGGCCGTTGTGAAATGCGGGACCACCGCCCGCATCAGCCGGAACGGCGCGGTGAGGTTGATCGCCATCATCGCCTCCCACTGCGAGTCCGTCGTGGATTCCACGGTCCCGGAGCCGATGATGCCGGCGGCGTTGACGAGCGCCGTGACCCCGCCCAGCCCATCAATGGCGGCGCGCGCAATGCGGTCGGCCGAATCGGATGACGTGACGTCGGCCTGGCAGACCACGCCAAGGCCCCCGGCCGCCCGGATCTCATCCCGGACGTCGCGGAGCGTGCCCTCGTTTCGGCCAACCGCCAGGACCGAGGCGCCCGCCCTCCCGAACCGAATGGCCGTCGCGCGCCCGATTCCGCTCGACGCCCCTGTCACGATGACCTGCTGAACTGGCATGACCGGTGGTTGTAGCAGTCCGGCCCCGACAAGCGCAAGCCTGTACGACCGATGGCCGTCAGTCGATAAGCTGGAAGCTGAGAGCTGGTGTCTGAGTGTCCTCGCTCGTATCGCGCGTGTCACAGAACGAGCACACCTCCCTGGCGCAGCTCGACAGCCGCCGCACAAGAACCGGCCTGAAAACAACAGGACGCGTCAATCGCGGCGTTCAGTCCCGCGGCAAGCCTTTTGCCCTAGAGCGCGTCACACGAAGATGGAACCTTCTTCCCTGGACGTCTACAGCCTCGGCGAGATCGCCCGGGCGGCGGGGGTTCATCCCAAACAGGCCCGATTGCTGGCCGACCTCGGGGCCCTGACGCTCCTCCCGTCCGGCTTCGTCGAGCAGCAGGAGGCTGCGCGAGCCGTCCGGTTGCTCCACGAGCCGCATCGGATCCCGTCGCGTCCGGACCTTTTCGGCGCAGCCCCGACAGCGACTCGTAGAACGGGACTTCCGTTTGTCGCATCGGGCGCCATCCATGTGGTCGTCGCTGGCGCCGTGGCTCTACTCGCGACGCTCGGTTTATCCACACCCACGGTCTCGCAGCCGCTGGGGCTCACCCCTGTTCGCCTGGTTTTTCTCGCGCAGCCTGGTTTGGGAGGCGGCGGAGGCGGGGGTGGACTGAAGCAGCGGGCCCCCGCGGTCCAGGCCAGATTGAAGGGAACGAGCAGGCTGCGCAGCCCGGTTCCGCCTCGCGCCAGGCGAAGCGAGGAACCTCGAGTCGAGCCGCCCAAACCCTCACCCCCTCCGGAGCCCCGAGCCGTGGAGCAGCCGATTCCGCCGCCGGCGCCGGTGCCGCACCCGGACCCGGCGCCACCCGTCGTGGCGCCCGTCGTGCCCGTGCCAGCTGATCCGATCGATCGCGCGGGTGTGATGACCGGGTCGCCCTCGGAGTCACAAAGCCGGGGACCCGGCGACGGCGGAGGCAGCGGCAGCGGAACTGGCACCGGAACCGGTGAAGGGTCGGGTCCCGGAATCGGCCCCGGCAGCGGTGGCGGCACCGGCGGAGGGCCGTATCGCCCCGGCGCGGGGATCACACCGCCCCAGATCCTGCGGGAGGTCAAGCCTCAATACACCGAAGAAGCCCGTCGGCGGAACGTCGAGGGCGAGGTCGTGCTCGAGGTGATCGTGCAGGCCGACGGCACTGTCGGTCGCGTCCGTGTGCTGCAGGGTCTCGGGTCGGGGCTGGATCAACGAGCTGCGGACGCGGTACGGCTGTGGCGATTCTCGCCTGCCCGCCGTCATGGCTCGCCAGTCGACGTCCTGGTCGAAATAGCGGTGGATTTCAGGCTCAGGTGATCGGGAGAAGAAGATGCAGACCCTGCTGATCGCGGTGACCATCGGGTCGGCTGCCCTTGCACTCACGATGTGCGCGATCGTCATCAGGATGCTCCGCGAAGAGCGGCAGAGATCCAATGCCCGCGTCGAGGTACTGAGAGCGATGACCGGCGGCTCGTCCGCGGGCAACCAGCTGACAGAGGATCGGCAAGCGTCGGTGCCGGGCAAGGATCAGCGGGAGCCCGAGAGCCCGCCGACCCCAGGGCTCGAACCGGAAGCAGTGCTGCAATTCTCTTCCGAGAGCGACGAACGCGAACTCCTGCTCCATCCCGCAACACCAGTGAGCGGAGTCGACGGACTGTTTGCCGAACGGGAAACGGCGTCGCCGTGGGGCCGTCGGATCGCAGTTGCCGCGGCCTGCGCCGCGTTCGTCGCGCTGGGCGCCTTCGCACTCGGGTCGCTGGCCCGCGACGCGGAGGTGCCGGGCGCAGCTGACAGTCAGACTGCAAGGGGTCCAGCCCCGCTCGAGTTGCTCTCGCTTCGGCACACGGCCCGGGCGAAGGCGCTCACGATCACAGGCCTCGTTCAGAATCCTCGTACCGGGCAGACAGTCTCCGGCGTAACGGCCGTCGCCTTTCTTTTTGCGTCGGACGGGTCGTTTCTGGGTAGCGGCCGGGCGGCTCTCGATTTCACGGCCTTGAAGCCGGGCGACGAATCGCCCTTCGTCGTGGAGGTGCCTGCCGCCGCCAATGTGGCGCGGTACAGAGTAAGCTTCCGAAACGAGGACGGCGAGGTCATCGCGCACGTGGACAGGCGCGGCGCGGGCGCGCTCGCGCAGAAAGCGGAGCAAGGCGAACCATGAAATCCAGAATGCTTCTGCTCGCCATCTTCATCGCAACCGGCCTCGCCAGCGCCGCCGGTCAGCAGCAGGACAGCAGCGGTCAGTCGTTCCGGTTCCGGACCGGCGTCGAGCTGATCAACGTCACGGCTACCGTAACGGATCGCAACGGCCACTTCGTTTCGGGTCTGCGCCGGGAAGACTTTCGAATCTACGAAGACGGTGCGGAGCAGGCGATCACGCACTTCGACAGCGAGCGCGTGCCGGTCAGCCTCGGGATCGCGCTCGATACGAGCGGCAGCATGGACGGCGAGAAGATCACCGCGGCGCGCGATGCGCTCAACCGGTTTCTCTTCGACCTGCTCGACCAGGAGGACGAAGTCTTTCTTTACCGTTTCGACGCGCAGCCCGAGCTGGTCGAGGGGTGGACAACGGATCGAGGGAGAATCAGCACCGAGTTGGGCCGCATCCGGCCGCGCGGCGGCACGGCGATGTACGACACCGTAGCCGAAGCCGTGCCGATGGCGCAGTCGGGCCAGCACAAGAAGAAGGCCCTCCTCGTCATCTCGGACGGGAACGACACATCCAGCCAGACCGACGTGTTCTCGCTGAAACAGATGATCCGTGAAACCGAGGTGCTCGTCTATGCGATCGGGATCGACGGGCCGGGTGGGCGCAGGCCCGGCCCGGGCGGCGGGATCGTGCCACCACCGCGCCCACCCCGTTTCCCTGTCCCCATGCCGTTTCCTTTCCCGGGGCGACGTAATCCCCGAGTACGGCCGCCGCCGGGAGCACCACGGAATCCTGGCACCGGAACGGTGATCTCGAGCGGAGCGGACGATCCGGTGAACGTCGTCGCGCTGCGCGATCTCACCGACGACAGCGGCGGCCGTACGGAGATCATCCGCAGCGCCCGCGATCTGGATCCGGCAACTGCCGGCATCGCCGACGAGTTGAGCAGGCAGTACTATCTCGGCTATCCGGCGAGCGGAAAGAAGGACGGCAAGTGGCACGACATCAGGGTGGAGGTCAGGAACGGCAGCTACGTCGTGCGGGCACGACGAGGCTACATCGCCGGCACTGACTGAGGGCTCCGCGACACTCTCGCGGCCTGAGCGGCCGGAGGAGTGCAGTATCATCGCCAGGTGCAAACCTACGCAGCCGCCGTGGGGCTCAGTGTCCTGGGGAGCCTCGGCGGCCTGCTCACGGCCTCCACCTTTCTTCTGCTCGGCGACGCGCTTCGGGTGAGGTTGGTACCCTGGCTGATCAGCTATGCCGTCGGCACGTTGCTCGGTGCCTCCCTGCTGGCGCTCCTGCCCGAGGCGCTCGAACAGCTGGCGCCGTCGCGGGCGCTTGGCGCGCTGCTCGCGGGAGTCATCGCCTTCTTCGTGATCGAAAAGCTCGTCATCTGGCGGCATTGCCACGACTCGCTGGAATGCGAGCTCCACACGACGAGCGCCGCGTCGCTCGTGATCGTGGGCGATACGTTGCACACGTTCGTCGACGGCGCGGTGATTGCCGCGGCGGTCGCGACCTCGGTGCCGCTGGGAATCATGACCGCGGTGGCAGTGGCAACCCACGAGATCCCGCAGGAAGTCGGAGACGTCGCAATTCTGCTGCGTGCCGGCTATTCCCGGATGCGTGCGTTCACCCTGAACCTGCTCGCCGGACTCGGCGGCGTGCTCGGGGCCATCGTCATGCTCTCTGCTTCGACGTCCATCCCCGGCGTGCTGCCGTATGTCCTCTCCTTCGCTGCGGGGAACTTCCTTTACATCGCGATGGCCGACCTGATTCCCGATCTGCACCGCGGCGTGCAGGGCGGCGCGGTCCGCCAGTTGATGCTCATGAGCGCGGGCATTCTCACGATCGCGATGCTTTGAGGCCGCCGTCGGCTGTCGGGCTTTCGGAGTGGCCCTTCGACCTCGATCTCTGAATCTGACCGAGCCTGTCCTCTCCGGAGCGCACTCCCAGACGAGGCCTTCGCAAAACGCCAGGATTTCAAGGCTTTTCGTTGGCACCAGCCTTGCGGCTGACAGCCTCGTGATGCCGCTTCCACGCATCTGCAGGCCACGAAACAGTGGCCGGAGGTCAGTTCCAATGCAGGCCCGTCGTTCAACCGCCGCGTTGCTCATCGCGCTTGTCGGCCTGGCAGCTCCCGTGGCTGCCCAGGATCGGCCCGAGACGCGAATCGCGCGCGACATCGTTCGCAACGTCAACAACTACAGCCATTTCACCATCTTCGACGACGTGAACTTCTCGATCGAGGAGGGGCTCGTCACGCTCACGGGCAAGGTCACGATGCCGTACAAGAAGGAGGACATTGGACGGCGCATCGCCGGCATCGACGGCGTCCGGGAGGTGCTGAACCGAATCGACGTGCTTCCGGTCTCCACGTTCGACGAGGATCTCCGGTACCGGATCGCGAGAGCGATCTACGGCAGCCCGACGTTCTGGAGCCACGCCGCGATGGCCCATCCCCCGATCCACATCATCGTGGAGCGAGGCCGTGTCACGCTCACCGGCGTCGTCAACAGCAATGTCGAACGGATGCTGGCGCGATCGCTCGCCACCGGATGGGGCGAGCTGTCGGTGAGCAACGAACTGCGCACGGACGCCGACATGAAGTCCGACTAGCCGCTAGGCGGCCGGCCGCTGCCTCACGCCCTTCCGGACCGTGAGCCAGACGATGACGCCGAGCAGGAGGACAGCCGCGGCGAAGGCGCTGAAAAACAGCCAGAGCGTGCGGTACAGAATGGACTCGCCGTCCATGCGGACCTGAATCAGGATCGGCTTGCCGTCGAGGCGGTCGGTCAGGTGCTGCTCCCAGGAGAGGATGTTGCCGCGCTGAACGTCGATGGGCAGATCCTTTTCGAGATCGCGAGCGTTGTGATCGAGGATCCGGCTGGGAAGGTGGAGGCGGAACGCAACCAGCTCGCCGCCCGTCCAGCCCACGTTCTCGAGCGTCCCCGGGCGGAGCGCCGAAGGCCCGACGGCCTGTCGGAACAGCACCTCGCGTCCTTCGGTCGTCAGCTCGTACCTGGACCAGGCGAACGGCGCCACGTCCGACAGGTTGCGCACGTCGCTGACCTGCAGTCGAATCTGCACGAACCGCCGCCGGTCGCGCCGCCACGGGCGGCTCACGCGTGTCACGTCGGTCAGCGGCGACTCGTAGAGGGTTCGGATCCGGTCACGATCCACTTGCGCCGTCGGCGAGTCGTCCAGGTCGAAGCCGCGCAGCGCCACGAGCGCAGGGATCGACGCGTTGATGATCAGGTCCGCCGAGCCATCGAGCGACAGGTACAGGTCTTCTTCGTACTCGTAAACCTTCCCGAAGAGCCGCCCGCCGCAGCCACTCAGCATCGCCGCAGCGAGGACGGCGCACAGCGCCACGCCGTACGTGCGCGCTCCCTGTGTAGTACCGGCCGCGGCCATTCACCGAATGATATACTGCCTTCACGCGCTTTCGGTTCGTCCCGTCCCCGCGTCTGCTACCGCTCTTGGCGGGCCGCCACGGCTCTCTGATCGATGGTTTCACCAATTCGTTTGTTCCTCATCGACGGCAGCTCTCAGATGTACCGCGCGTATCACGCCATGCGCGGCTCCGGCCTCAGCGGACCTGGGGGCAAATCGACGCATGCGGTGTACATTTTCGTCACGATGCTGCGCAAGCTGGTCGCCGATCACCAGCCGCAGTACATCGCGGCCTCGTTTGACATGCCGGGCCCGACGTTCCGCTCGGAGATGGCAGCCGACTACAAGGCCAACCGCGCACCGATGCCGCCCGACCTGGCGGAGCAGATTCCGTGGGTCCACGAGGCGTGCGAGGCGATGGGCGTCCCCATCCTCACCTCGGAGCGATTCGAGGCCGACGACGTCATCGGCACGCTGGCGGTCAAGGCCGCCGAGTCGGGATACGACGTGGCCATCGTGACCGGCGACAAGGACTTCTTCCAGCTCGTGCACGATGGCATCAAGGTCTACAACCCGCGCGACGACGGCACGTGGTTCGACGCGAGCGGCGTGAAAGAGAAGTTCGGCGTCACGCCCGAACAGGTGGTCGACGTTCTCGCGCTGATGGGCGACTCGATCGACAACATCAAGGGGGTTCCCGGCATCGGTGAAAAGGGCGCTCGGGATCTGATCGCGACCTACGGCACGCTCGACAATCTGCTCGAGCACGCCACGGAAGTGAGCAACAAGCGCTATCGCGAAGGCCTGCTCGGCCACGCCAGCGATGCGAGGCAGAGCCGGGAACTTGCCCGAATCCGCACGGACGTGCCGGTCTCGTTCGATCCCGAAGCGTTCCGGTATCGCGGCGTGTCCCGCGAGAAGTGCTTCGAGCTGTTCACGCGCCTGGGGTTCCGATCCCTCGTGCTCGACTACGCGCCAACCGCGCAGACGATCGGCAAGGACTATTCGGTCGTCTCGACTCCCGAGGATCTCCGGGCACTCGCCACCGCACTGCGCACCGCTGGACGGTTTGGCCTGCGCGTGCTTCCCGACCATCCCGCTGCGATGCGGTCCTCCATCGTGGGGATGTCGTTCTCGACAGCTCCGAGGCAGGCCAGATACGTTCCACTGACCGCCCGAGCGCACCACGATTTGTTCGGCGCGCCGGAACATGCCGAGCGCCAGCCGGCGCTGGATCTGAACGAGGCAGTGGCCATTCTCAAGCCGGTCCTCGAGGACGACGCCATCGCCAAGGTGGGCCACGATCTGAAGTTCGACGCGATCGTCCTCGCCAGACACGGGGTGACCCTGCGCGGCATCGACACCGACACGATGATCGCGAGCTACCTGCTCGACGCAACGCGATCGGCGCATCCGCTCGAGGACCTCGCGATCGAGCACGCCGGGTACAAGGCGCTCAAGGAAGAGGACGTGTGCGGCAGGGGCGTCAAGGCGGTCTCATTCGCCACCATCCCTGTCGAGACCGCGCTCGACTTCGCGGGCGAGCGAGCGGACCTCTCGCTGCAGCTCTCGGCCACGCTGAGGGAACAGCTGCGACGAGCGGATCTCGAACGGCTGTACGTCGAGCTCGAGCGGCCGCTCATTCCGGTGCTGGTCGGTGTCGAGCGGGCCGGTGTGCGGATCGATGGCGCCGTGCTCCTGGCCCAGTCGTCTCGCATCGAGGCAGAAATGAACCGGCTCGCCGCACGGGTCTACGAGCTGGCGGGCGAGGAGTTCAACATCAACTCGCCCAGGAAGCTTTCAGAGATCCTCTTCGACAAGCTCGGCATGCGGACCGAAACCATCCGCCGCACAACGAAGACGAAGGCCCAGTCCACCGCGTTCGAGGTCCTCGAGGAGCTGGCGCTGACGCAGGAACTGCCGCGGCTGATCCTCGAGTGGCGGGGCCTGCAGAAACTCAAGGGCACCTACATCGACGCACTGCCGCAGCTCGTCAACCCCGACACGGGCCGGGTGCACACCTGCTTCAACCAGGCCGTGGCCGCGACCGGGCGCCTGAGCAGCAGCGACCCGAACCTGCAGAACATCCCGATCCGCACCGAGATCGGACGCGAGATCCGGCGGGCCTTCACCGCCGAGCCGGGCCACCTGCTCATCTCGGCCGACTACTCGCAGATCGAGCTCCGGGTGCTGGCGCACCTCTCGGCCGACGAGGCATTGATCGACGCGTTCCGCCGTGGCGAGGACATCCACGACCGGACCGCCGCCCGCGTGTTCGGCGCTACCAGCGGCCTGTCGAAGCACGAGCTGCGCCGCCGCTCGAAGATCATCAACTATGCGCTGCTCTACGGCAAGCAGGCCTTCACGCTGGCCAAGGACATCGGCGTCTCACGCGCGGAGGCACAGGCGTTCATCGATGCCTACTTCGCGGGGTTCCCCGCCGTTCGGAGCTTCATCGACGGCGTCCTGGAAACAGGCCGGACCACCGGCGTGGTCAAGACGATGTGGGGGCGGAGGCGGCTCGTTCCCGACCTGAACAGTCGCAACGGCCAGATACGAGGACGAGCGGAGCGAGAGGCCGTGAACCTGCCGATTCAGGGGACGGCGGCCGACATCCTCAAGCGCGCGATGATCGACGTGCACGAAGGATTGAAGCGCACGGCCGGCGGCAGGGCCCGCATGATCCTGACGGTCCACGACGAGCTGCTGTTCGAGGCGCCGAAGGAGGCCGCGGAGGAAACCGCGTCGCGCGTCCGGGAACTGATGGAATCGGCCGTGGAGCTGAGGGTGCCGCTGACCGTGGACGTCGGAATCGGCGAGAACTGGAAAGAAGCGAAGTAGCTACTTGCTCCAGTCAGCTTTGAATGCCTCCCACTCGCTCAACATGCTGGCCGTGGCGGTCTTCGTGTCGCCCTTGGCCGCCAGCCGGATCGCGCGTTCGGGAATAATGGCCTGAACGACCAGCCGATCGAGATCCGCGCGGAGCGCGGCTCCGCGATCCGTCGCCAGCGCCGCGCGCAGCCACCCGGCAATGGCGAAATGCCAGGCTGCGTCGGGCTCGCCGCTCGCCCGAAGCGAAGCGGCCAGCCAGTACCCGGCCGCGGCTGACCCTGGAAAGGCCAGGATTTCCGCGCGCATTCGCTCGAAGACCCTGGAGTACAGCGGCACGCGCCCGGACATGGGCAGGGTCTGTGCCTGTCGATCGATGGCCGTCGCCCACCAGTCGAGCACGCGCTCGTGCGCCGATGCTCCCAGCGCCGCCGACCGCTCGAGTACGGATTCGAACAGCTCGGCCGACGCGCCGAACCGATCTTCCAGATACAGCGCTTCGGCAAGGCCGATCATGAGCTCCACGCGCTCACGGCTGTCGAGCCCTGCGGGGTTGAGCGACCGTAGCGACGCCCGCGCCTCCTCCAGGTCAACGGGATCCGCCGAGCGCCGAAAACGCTCGAGCTGGATGCGGCCGAGCACGACGCGACCGGCATCCGCACGGGCCGGAACCACCAACGCCTCGCGGGCCAGCCGCTCGGCTGCATCGTACTGACCGAGGTTGTAGAGGCGACGGGCTTCGGCCACCGGGTCGGCAGCATTCGCGGGAGCCGCGAGAGTCAACAACAGCGCGGCCAGGGCCAACTCACGCATGGCGGGATGGTACCATCAAAGTTTGGCAGGGCCTAAATCTCTCAGACTCAGTGAGTTACTCCCGTTCGCGACCTCTGGTGGTGCTATAATGCAACACAGGGGGAAAGGCTGAAATGTGAAGGCCTTCACCCTCGAGCCTTCAGCGTTTCTACATGGTGGAGCCGACCATCGTTCCGCGCGCGCAGCACGCGATCTCCCGTCGCGATATCGATCCTGCTGCCCTCAAGGTCCTCTACAAGCTCCACGAACACCATTACGTCGCCTATCTGGTGGGTGGAAGCGTCCGGGATCTGCTGCTCAATCGCCGGCCGAAAGACTTCGACATCGGCACTTCGGCGCATCCGCACCAGGTCAAGAAGCTGTTCCGCAACTGCTGGATCATCGGGCGCCGCTTCAGGCTCGCGCACGTGAAGTTCGGCACGAAGACGATCGAGGTTGCGACGTTCCGTCGCCAGGTGGAACCTGCCGAGCTCACCCTCGAGGCCGAAACACAGTTTCCCGCGCCCGACGACGTGGTCGGACCCGGCGAGCTGCTGCCGCCCGAACCCGACGAGGGCGCCGGTCGAGGACACAAGGTCCGCGATCGGCTCATCCACCGCGACAACACCTATGGGACGCCTGAAGAAGATGCGTTCCGCCGCGACTTCACCGTCAATGCCCTCTTCTACGACATCGGCACGTTCGCCGTCATCGATTACGTCGGCGGCCTCGACGATCTCGACGCGCGCCTGATCCGCTGCATCGGGGATCCCGAAGTCAGGTTTCTCGAAGATCCCGTACGGATGCTGCGCGCGGTGGTGCTCGCGGCACGACTTCAGTTCAGCATCGACGAGCCGATCCTCGACGCCATCAGGCTGCAGCGTCACGAGATCGCCCGCAGCGCACCGGCGCGCCTGCTGGAGGAATACTACAAAATCCTGCGGTCCGGCCACGCCGCGGAGGCGATGCGCCAGCTGCGCGCGACGGGCCTGATCAAGGAGATCACCCCCGAGCTTGCAGCCGGGCCCGAGGCCGCCTGGCAGCACCTGACGGCGCTCGATCGCTTCAGGTCGCGCTTCGCGTCGGCCCCTGATTCGCTGACGAACGCGATCCTGGCGGGCACGCTCCTTTCTCCGCTGGGTCTCATCGGGCGCCGCCAGCGCTTCTCGGCGGATCCGCTTGAACGGCGGGTCGAACTGGGCATGCTGCCCATCGCGAGGCGCGACGTCGAGCGCCTTCAGCAGATCCTTGCGATGCAGCCGCGCCTGCTCGACATCAGCGCGCCCTACCGGACGCAACGCGCGCTGCTCCATCGGTCGGTTATCGAGGAGGCGCTGACCTGGCTCGAGATTCACGGCGATCGGCCGGACGTGATCGCGCACTGGCGTGATTTGCAGGCCCAGCGCGACCACACCGTTGACACGCCTCAACAGCCGGGCGAAGGGGACAACGTCGTCCCGTTCCGCCGCCGCCCCCGACGGCGCCGCCGCCGCTCGCGCTACGCGCGTCCGGAATGAAAAGCAAGGGCGAAGGCTGAAGTTGGAAGGCTGAAGTAGCCTCTACACCACCCTTCGCCAACTTCAGCCTTCAGCCTTCAGCCCTTCAGCCCTTCAGCCCTTCAGCCCTTCAGCCCTTCAGCATTCAGCATTCAGCCTTCAGCCTTCAGCCTTCAGCCTTCAACCTTCAGCATTCAGCCTTCAGCATTCTAATGGGTCCACCGCAGCCCAACGCGTGCGGTGCGCGG
>DASTBU010000151.1:0-4784 GCA_035711845.1 Vicinamibacterales bacterium | reverse complement strand
CTGGCGAGCGTGTGCCCGTAGGGGAGGGGGACAGGCACTCTAAGGGGACAGGCACTCTAAGGGGACAGGCACTCTAAGGGGACAGGCACCCTAAGGGGACAGGCACCCTAAGGGGACAGGCACCTTAAGGAGCCTGTCCCTTGAGTCTCACGAACTCAAGGCCGAGGCGGGTTGCCTGTTGATTCAGGGTGGCGACGTCGGTCGAGAGCCAGGCCTGCGTTTCGCGTTCGAGGTGCGCCAGCTCCTTCTCCTGCGCCTCCAACACCTGCTGCATTCCTGACGTCGGGGCGCCCTCGCCCTCGACGGCCCACATCTGCAGCGGCGAGAGCCGCGAGTAGAGTCTCGCGCCGCCCCGCATCGCGAGGATGTCGTACACGACTTCCGCCGTCGGGTTGTGCAGCCGTCCCTCGAGGTCGATCGACTTCTTGATCACCGACTCCATCGACCCGACGAAGGCCGCGAGCTCGCCGCCCGCCTTGTCGGCCGCCAGCGCCTTCATGCGCGGCTCGAGCTGCACGCGGAGCGACCGCAGCTGGTTCACGAGTCCGGTGAGCCGGGAGATCGCGTCCCGCACCCTCAGCCCGAACGCAAGCTGCACCTCGAGATCCGCCTGCGGCGCGCTGCCCTGGGGATCGGCCACCACCTTGACCGGGGACGTCAGCGTGCGCCCATCCACCGTCAGCCGAACGGTGTAGGTTCCGGGGACCGCCAGAGGCCCCCGAGCTGGGTCTCCGGTATCGATCTTGCCTCCCTTGATCTTCTTCGCCCCCTCGTGCGTGAGATCCCACACCGCCCGCTGCACTCCCGGCTCCACGGGCAGGGCGGCCTTCTTGAGATCCTCGGGATCCTCGCCCTCGCTGCTGTCGTCAGGCTCGCGCGGAACGCTGCTCAGCGTGCGGATCGTGTGCCCCTGACCGTCGAGAATCTCGATTTTCAGCTCGCCCTTCGGCTTTTCCTTCAGGTGGTAATAGATGGAGGCGCCATACGGCGGATTCGGAAACTTGGCGTAGTCCTGCGCCCACACACCGCCGCCCAGCCGCCACCGCACGGCAGCGGCAACGGGAAACAGATGGAGCGGCGCGCTCGCGATGGACGTGCTCATCTCGCGAACGGGCTGCAGATCGTCCAGGATCCAGATGGATCGGCCGTGCGTCCCCACCACGAGGTCGTCGTCTTTGACGACGAGATCGTGTACGGCCACGGTCGGGAGATTGAGTTTCAGCTTCCGCCACGTCGCGCCGTCGTCGGGCGAGTACATCACGCCCCGTTCGGTGCCGAGATAGAGCTGGCCCCGCTTGGCCGGATCCTCGCGCACCGCATGCAGATAGATGTCCTGGGCGAGGCCGGAGTCGAGCCGCCGCCACGTGCGGCCGAAGTCGGACGTCTTGAACAGGTACGGACGCATGTTGTCGAGCCTGTGCGCGTCGACGACAATGTACGCGGTCGCGGCGTCGAACGGAGAGGGCTCGATGAGGCTGACCGTGCCCCACTCCGGCAGCCCGGTCATCGCGGAGGTCACGTTCGTCCAGTTCTTCCCGGCGTCGCGAGTCACGTGGACGAGCCCGTCATCGCTCCCGGCCCAGATCACCCCTTGCTGCTTCGGAGACTCCGCGATCGCGAACACAGTCCCATAGGTTTCGACTCCCGTGTTGTCGCCCGTGATGGGGCCGCCCGACCACTGCTGCTTGCCCTTGTCGTTCCGCGTGAGATCGGGGCTGATCACGTCCCAGGACTGCCCGCCGTTCGAGGTTCGGAACACGACCTGCGCGCCGTGGTAGACGACCTTCGCGTCATGGGGTGAAATCGCGATTGGCGCCGTCCACTGAAACCGGTAGCGCATGTCCACACCGCCCATGCCTGACGGGTTCTCCGGCCAGGCGCTCACATTGCGCGCCTCTCTGATGCGGTGATCGTAGCGCGTGATGATCCCGAGATACTCTCCGGCGTAAACGATGTTCGGGTCGCTCCAGTCCGACACGACGTGTCCGGCCTCTCCGCCGCCAACCCAGCTCCACTCGGCGAGCGGGATCTCGCCGCTGCGGCTGCGGCTGGGGGCCTGGGCCGTTCCGTTGTCCTGCATGGCGCCGGCAACGTGATAGGGCGTCCGGGTGTCGACCGACACGTGGTAGAACTGCGCGATCGGGAGCGGCGGTGCATGCCACGTTTCGCCGCCGTTCATGCTGAGGTCGACCCCGCCGTCGTTGCCGGAGATTACGCGCTTCGCGTTGACCGGATCGATCCAGATGTCGTGATGGTCCCCGTGATGCGGACCCTTGACTTCCTTGAACGTTTTGCCGCCGTCGATCGATTTGAGCAGCGGCACCTGAGGGACCCACACTTCGTCGGGGTTGCTCGGATTCACCGTGAGCACCGTGTAGTACCACGCCCGCTGCCGCAGCTGCCTCGAGGCGCTCACCAGCTCCCAGTTCTCTCCGCCATCGTCCGAACGGAAGAGCCCCCCTTTTTCCGCTTCGATCAAGGCATAGACGCGACGCCCGTCCGACGGCGCGACAGCGACGCCGACCTTGCCCCAGATGGGATCCGGCAGACCTTTGCCTTCGAGCGGCTTCCACGTGTCGCCACCGTCGCGCGAGACGTAGAGGCCGCTTCCAGGACCTCCGCTGACGAGCTCCCACGGACGACGCCGGGTCTGCCAGAAACCGGCAAAGAGAATGCCGGGGTTGGAGGGATCCATCGCAACATCTGCCGCCCCCGTGTCCGCGTCCTTTTTCAGCACCTGCTGCCAGGTCTTGCCGCCGTCGCGGGTGCGATAAACGCCCCGCTCGGAGTTCGGACCGAACGCGTGGCCGAGCACCGCAGCGAACGCGATGTCGGGGTTGGCCGGATGGACGACCATCGTTCCGATCTGGCCCTCCTGCTTCCAGACGTGCGTCCACGTCTTGCCGGCGTCGGTGGACTTGTAGATGCCGTTGCCCGCGGCGACGTTGCCACGGATGTTGGCCTCGCCGGCGCCGACATAGAGGACGTTGGGATTCGATCGCGCGATGGCGATGGAGCCGATGGATGAGATCGGCTGCTCATCGAAGATGGGTTTCCAGGTCGATCCGCCGTCACTGGTTTTCCAGACGCCACCGGAGGCCGTGGCCGCATACGCGGTTGTCGGATCGCCGGGCACACCCGCGACCCGAGAGACGCGGCCACCGGCCGCGGGTCCAATCAGACGGTATTTCAGGGCCTTGAATTCGCCCGGGTCGGTGTTTTCCGCCGGCTTCTGTTCCTGGGCGGTGGTCCCGACGATGAGCACGGTTGAAACGAGCGCGAGAGAAATGATCTTGCGGAGCGTGTGCATAGCGATAAATTCTACATGCTCCTGTTTTTGCGAGAAACGGCCATGGTCATGCGTCCAGTGAAGGGTCTCGACAATCCGCTCGTGCAATGGGTTCTGCTTGCCGGTTGCCTGGCCGTGACGGCCCTGCTCGTCCTGCAGACGAGATCGATGCAGAGAATGAGCCGGCAGGTTGACGATCTGCTGGCGGCCGAGCGGGAAGCGACCGACGAGCGTCAGTCGCTCGAGGCGCAGCTCGCGCGGGAACGCGCAACCCGTGAGGCGCTGTCCCTCGAAATCGCCCGTCTCCGGGCGCGCCTGCCGGAAGGGGAGGCCGCCGCGGGCGAGGCAGCCACGCTGACGCTCACACCTCCGGGCAATCGCGGCGCCACGCCTCCAGAGCCGACCGTAGAGGCCCCCGACCGCGCGCAGATCGTCGAGCTGCGGCTGCTGATGCCCGACGCGGTTGGAGACGAGTTCAAGGACTTCAGGATATCTGCACGGGACTGGTCGACGGGTCTGGTGCGCTGGTCGCGGGCCGGTGTCCCGCTCGCGGTTGTCGAGGGACGGCGAGCGATTGTCCTGTACGTCACGGGCGAAATGCTCGCACCCGGAGCATATGAGCTGTCGGTGACGCCGATCTCCAACGGCACTGATGCCTCGGAACCTGTCGCGTCGTTCGAAGTGGGCGTTCGACAGGGAGGGCCTCAGTGATGCTCGCGCCGGCGTCGAGGCCGAGGTCGATGATGGCCAGCGACCAAAATGATGGTGGGCCTCTGTCAGTCCGTTCGCAGCGCCGCATTCGGATCGACGCGCAGCGCCCTTCGTGATGGAAGGTAGGTGGCCACGAAGGTCACCGCCAATAGCACGCCTGAGACCGCAGCGATCGTCGGCGGATCGGTGCTCCTGACGCCGTAGAGAAAGCTCGAGAGGACGCGGCCCAGCAGGAGTGACGCCGGCACTCCAGTCGCAATCCCGATCCCCGCCAGCGTCAACCCCTCGCGGACGAGCGGCGCAAGCACCTGGCGGGGCGTCGCGCCGAGCGCCATGCGAATGCCGATCTCCTTGACCCGCTGACTCAGGCTGTAGGTCACCACACCGTAGAGTCCAGACACGCTGAGCGCCAGCGCGATCGCGCTCAGCAGCAGGCCGATCCAGGACGCGACCATCATCGGGTACATCTGCAGCGCCAGCGCTTCATCGAGCGAGAGAATCGTGAACGACAGCGGATTAGGATCGACGCCGCGCAGGATCGCCTGCAGCGTGTCGGTCCGGATGTCCTGCGCCACTCGTCCCCTCACGAGCAGATCCTTCGCGTGAGGTCCAGCCGGCGTCGTCGGCAGGTACATGTGCGGGCTGCGGCCCTCATAGACGAGCCCGGTCACGACGTCGGCGGCAACCCCGATCACAACCACGTCCTCGACCGCGTCGCGGATGTCCGCGTTCGAGACGAGATTGCTCCGTGTCATCGCATCCTCACGGATCTCCTGTGTCATCA
>DASTBU010000150.1:0-55574 GCA_035711845.1 Vicinamibacterales bacterium | reverse complement strand
CCCGCCAAACAGGCTGATGACGATGGCCTCCACGAGGAACTGCAGCAGCACGTCCCGGCTGCGCGCGCCAATGGCCAGCCGGAGACCGATCTCCCGCGTCCGTTCCGTGACGGACACGAGCATGATGTTCATGATGCCGATGCCCCCGACCAGCAGCGACACTCCAGCGATCGCGGCCAGCAGCGTCGTCATCGTTTTCGTCGTTTCCGTGCGCAGGCTCGCCATGTCTTCGAGCGTCCGGACCATGAAGTCGTCGGGATCGCTGCCCGACAGCTTGTGCCGGATGCGAAGCGTTTCCCGGATCGCCTCGGCCACGGGGGCGGTCTCGGGCGTGGTCGCGGAGACCGTGATGTTGTTGATGTGCTGCTGTCCCTGGAGCTTCTTCATCACGGTCGTATAAGGCGTGAACACGATGTCGTCCTGGTCCTGGCCCATCGCGGACTGGCCCCTCGTGGACATGACCCCGATGACCTTGAAGGGTTGGTTGCGGATCCGGATGATCTCGCCAGTCGGATCGACCTCTGGTCCGAACAGCGTGTCGGAGACGATGGACCCGAGCACCGCCACCTTCTGCGCCGTGCGCACGTCCTGGGGCGTGAAGAAGGACCCGTATTTCGGTTGCCAGTTGCGAATGAACGGGAAGTCCACGTCCGTGCCTTCGATCCGCGTATTCCAGTTCTGGTTGCCGGCGATGACCTGTCCGCGGCTGTTGGCGCCGGCCGCCACGTACTGCACTCCCGGGACAGACCGAAGCGCCTCCGCATCCTCGGGCATGAGCGTGTTGGACATGCCCTGGCCCTGCCGGACGCCGCCGAACGAGTAGTTGCCGGCGTTGATGTTGATCATGTTGGTGCCGGCGGACTTGACCTGCTCCTCGATCGTGGTCTGGGCGCCGCGGCCGAGCCCGACCATGGCAATGACGGCGCCCACACCGATGATCATGCCCAGCATCGTCAGCACCGTCCGCATCTTGTTGCGGTTGAGCGCCTTCAAGGCGATCCGCAAAGTCATGATGATGGACATCGTGGTCTCCTACGCGGCGCCTCCGTGCTCGGCGGCCGGCGGGTGCGCCTCCATGACGGCCTCGTCGTCCTCCGGCGGCGGAAGGGCAGCGAGCTCCTCTTCTGCATCGCGCCGCCTGAGAATCTTCTGGTCTGCCTGGATCCTGCCGTCGCGAAATCGCACCAGGCGCGTTCCATACTCCGCGATGTCCGCCTCGTGGGTGATGAGGATGATCGTGATGCCGCGTTCCTTGTTCAGGCGCTGGAAGATGCCCATCACCTCGATGCTCGTCCGCGTATCGAGGTTGCCCGTCGGTTCGTCCGCCAGGATGATGGACGGGGTGTTGATGAGTGAGCGCGCGATCGCGACGCGCTGCTGCTGGCCGCCCGACAACTGGTTGGGATGATGGTGGAACCTGTCGGCCAGTCCGACGATCGTGAGCGCATCCATCGCGCGTTTGTGACGCTCGGCCGCCTTCAGTTTGCTTCCCCCGTTGTAGAGGAGGGGCAGCTCGACGTTGTCGAGCGCCGAAGTGCGCGAGAGGAGGTTGAATCCCTGGAAGACGAACCCGATCTGGCGGTTCCTCACCGCGGCGAGCTCGTCCTTCGACATGCGCGAAACATCCTTGCCATCGAGGAAGTACTGGCCGCTGGTCGGCCGGTCGAGGCAGCCGAGGATGTGCATCAGGGTGGATTTTCCCGAACCCGACGGTCCCGTGACCGCGACGAACTCGCCCGCTTCCACATCGAGGTCGCAGCCGCGAAGCGCGCGCACGACGACCTCGCCGACGGTGTAGGTCTTGACGAGGTTGCGCACCGAGATAACCGGCATCAGTCTGTGTCTCTGTCTCGGTCAAGCCGAGGGCTGATCACCTGCCGCGTCCGCCGCGCTGGGGTCCGCGCTGCGGGCCCATCAGCGGGTTGCCGCTCTGGCCCTGGTTCGGTGTTGTCGTGCGCTGCTCGAGCCCGGTCACCATGTTGACGACGACCTCCTGACCTTCGTTGAGATCGCCCGACAGCAGTTCGGTGAACGTGCCGTCAGAGATGCCCAGCCGCACGCTGATCGGCTTGAGCTGCTTGTCGATGTAGAGCCATACGCGACCGCGGCTCTCGACTGTCGGCAGTGGAGCGAAGAGCGCGTCGATGGTCGTGGCCCCGCTCTCGACCGCGCTCCCGCCGCTGACGCCGCCCGCGATGCCGCGGCTCATGTCGCGCCGGCCAAAGCCCTGCGTGGACCGCTCCCCGGTCTGATTCCCGCCTTGTGCGCGCTGCTCACGCATGCGCTGGAATCGCTCCCGCTCTTCCGGGCTCATGTTGGCCATACGCTCTTCGAAGCGCCGGCGGCGTTCATCCGGGGTCGTGTTGGGATCGAGGCTGCCACGGCCGCCGCCGGCTGCCTCACGGCCGGACGCCCTAGAAGCCGCGCCAGACTGCGGTGCAGTCGCAGCCTCAGCTGGCTGCGATGCTCCGGCGCGCCCGCCATCCGGGGCCCCCCGTGCCCCGCCGCGACCCATGCTTCTTCCGCCACCAGGACGGGCTTCCGGAGGAACCTCCTGGGCGAGCACGACGAACATCTCTTCGGTCGGCCGGAAGCGCGTCGCCGCCGCTGGCAGGCGGAGCACGTTGCTCTTGCGAGCCACTTCGATTTCCACGTTCGCGGTCATGCCCGGCTTCAGTTTCAGCTGCGGGTTCGGCACCGAGATCACGGTCGAATACACGACGACGTTCTGGACGACGGTCGGCTGCAGCCGGACCTGCTGGACCGTACCGCTGAACCGATCGGTCGGGTAAGCGTCCACCCTGAACGTCACGTTCTGCCCGGGGCGCATCCGGCCCACGTCCGCTTCGTCGATGTTGGCGAGTACCTGCATCTTGTTCAGGTCCTCGGCGATTTGGTAGAGCACCGGTGCGTTCATGCTGGCGGCAACGGTCTGTCCGGGATCCACGTTGCGCGAGATGACGATCCCGTCGATGGGGGACTTGATGACGGTGTGACCCAGGTTGACCTTCTGGCTATTCAGGTCGGCCTGTGCCTGCACCAGGCCGGCCTCAGAGGACTTGATTTGCGACTCGAGCGTCCGAACGTTGAGCTCCGCCGTCTCCAGCTGGTCGCGTGGGATCAGCTGTCGGTCCCACATCGCCTTTGCCTGATCCAGCTTCCGCCGCGCGTCCGCCAGGTTGACCTTCAGGCGTTCGAGATCCGCCTCGGCGCGAATGACACTGGCGCTGCGCTGTTCGATCTGCGTCTGGATCAGGGATGGATCGAGCCGGGCGATGATTTGTCCCTTCTTGACGATCGAGTTGAAGTCGGCATACATGTCCTGGACGAGGCCCGAGACCTGGGTGCCGACATCCACCGTCGTGACCGCCTCCAGCGTGCCGGTCGCGGCCACAACGTCCACGACGTCTCCGCGCGTCACGGGCATCGTGGACACGGTCGGCTCCGGCCGGTTGTCGCGCATGTAGTACGCGGCGGCACCGGCGCCGACGGCGACGAGCACGAGGACAATCGTCAACAGCCTTTTCATGATGTCGAATCCCGTTCGGACTACTCGTGGCGAACGTGGCCCGACCGAAGTCCCTTCCATCCCTCTTCGAAGAGCGTGTAGACGGTCGGCACGAACACCAGCGTGATCAGCGTGGACGCGGCGAGCCCGCCGATGACGACCCGCGCCAGCGGCGCCTGCAGCTCCGAGCCTTCGCCAATCGCCAGCGCCATCGGCACCAGACCGAGGATCGTCGTCAGCGTCGTCATGATGATCGGCCGCAGTCGCGTGCGTCCTGCCTGTTCGACGGCCTGCCGCAACGGCACGCCGTCGCGCCGGCGCAGGATGTTGGTGTAGTCGACCAGCAGGATCGCGTTACTGACGACGATGCCGGCCAGCATGATTACGCCGATGTAGGCCTGGAGGCTGAACGTCGTGTTCGTCAGCTTCAGCGCGAGGACGACGCCGATGGCCCCCAGCGGCACCGAGAACATGATGATGAAGGGGTCCCGCAGCGATTCGTACTGGGACGCCATGACGGCATAGACGAGGACAATCGCCAGGATCAGCATCACCTGGAGCTGCCGGAACGCGCGGGTCTGCTCCTCGACCTCCGCGCCGAAGCCCACGGAGAACTGAGGAGACACCCGCACCTCACCCATGTGGGCGTTCACGGCCTGGACCGCGTCGCTCAGCGGCACTTCGGGTTCGGCGGTGACTCTGAGGATGCGCTCCTGGTTCTTCCGCTGTATCTCCGTCGGGCCCGACTGATTCTGCAGGGTCATCAGGTTCTTCGCCTGGAGGACCTGCCCGGTCGGCGCGTTGATGCGGATCTCGTTGATGTCCTCGATCCGCTCGCGGTCCGCCTGCCGAAGGCGCACGACGATCGGGTACTCGTTGCCATGCTCGCGGAAGAAGGCCGCCTGTGTGCCGGCGACGCTCGTACGGATGCTGTCTGCCACGTTCGTGACGGTCAGGCCGAGCAGCGCCGCCTTGGGGCGGTCCACGTCGACCGCCAGCTCCGGCCGTCCCTCTTCGCGGCTGATGCGCGCGTTGCGCACCTCGGGAACCCTGTCCATGACATCCTTGGCGGCCTGGGAGATGTCCCGCGCCATCGCCAGGTCGTCACCCCGGATCTCGAGAGCCAGACGGCTGTCCCCGCCACCCATGATGCGATTCATCTGGGAATTGCCGCCGGACGCCCGCGTGCTGATGATGACTCCGGGAATCACGCCGGTCAGCTGCCGGTTCAAATCGCGGGCGATGTCCTCGCTGGACCGGTGGCGGTCCTCCTTCGCCACGAGGCGGACCGTGGCCTCGGTGCGTCGGGCCGATCCGCCGAATCCGCCGGACCCGGCCTGCGTGATGATCATGTCCTTTTCCGGCACGTACTCCGCCAGCAACGATTCGAGCCGGAGGGCGACATCATGCGCCCGCTCGATGCGCGTGCCGACGGGCAGTTCGGCGGTCACGCGGACCTCGCCTTCGTCGGCCTGCGGCATCAGCTCGTAGCCGATGGTCGGCAGAATCAGGACCGCGGCGACCACGAGGGACGTGCCGATTCCGATGACGGTGGGGCGGTGCACCAGCGCCTTGTGCAGCAGCCGACGGTACGAGTCGTCGAGCCCGTCGAGCATGCGCTCGCTGAGGGCGAAGAGCCGCCCTGTGAGGCCCCGGCGGGCGTCGAGCGACGCCGGAGGTACGAGGATCCGCGAGCAGAGAACGGGGACGATCGTGACGGCCACGAACAGCGACATGGACAGCGAGAACATCACGACGTAGGCGAGCTGCTTGAACAGGACGCTCGACACGCCGCTGAGGAACAGCAACGGCACGAACACCGCGATGTGCGTCAGCGTGGAGGCCAGAATGGCCGACCAGACTTCTTCGCTGCCGTCGATGGCGGCCTGCATCCGGTCCTTGCCCATTTCCATGTGGCGGTAGGTGTTCTCGAGCACGACGATCGAGGCATCGACGATCATGCCGACCCCGAGCGCGAGCCCTCCGAACGTCATCGTGTTCAGCGTCAAGCCGCCGAAGTAGAGCAGCGCGAACGTGCCGATGATCGAAATCGGAATGGAGGTGCAGATGATGAACGTGGATCGGACGTTGCGCAGGAACACGAAGATCACGCCGATCACCAGCAGCGCGCCGAGCATGGCCGCTTCCTGCACCGACGCGATCGACCGCTTGATGAAGCGCGAGCTGTCGTCCAGAATCGACAGCGAGATCCCGGGGATCTCGGTATTGATCCGAGCCACCTCGGCCCGGACCGCATCGGCAATCCGCACGGTGTTCTGGCCCGATTGCTTCGTGACGCGCAGCCGCACGCCCGGATTGCCGTCGATCCGGGTGAACGAGCGCAGGTCCTCGGTCGAATCCTTGACCTCGGCGATGTCCTGCAGGTACACGGGCACACCGCCGCGGGTCATCACCACGAGCTTCCGGATGTCGTCCAGGTTCTCGAACTGGCCGGCGCTGCGGAGCAGATAGGTCCGGTCGCCCTCGTCGATCTCGCCGAGCGGCACGTTCTGGTTCTCCGACCGGAGGAGCTGGACGATGCGGTTGACCGGGAGCTCGAGCGCGGTGATCTTCTCCTTCGACAGCTCCACGTGGATCTGCCGCCGGAGACCGCCCTCGACGCTGACCGAGGCGACGCCGGGCACCCGCTCGAGGCGGGGGGAGAGGTCGTTTTCGGCCATCTCGCGCAGCGTCACTCGATCCATGTTGCCCTCGACGCCCACGCTCATGATCGGAAACGTATTGGCGTCGAACTTGAACATCACGGGCGGGTCCGCCTCCTCCGGCAGACGGCCCCGGACGCGATCCAGGCGGTTGCGAACGTCGTCGGCCGCCTCGTTCAGGTCCGTGCCCCAGGCGAAGTTCAAGCTGACCCGGCTCGATCCCTCCGACGATGTGGACTCGATGCGCTCGACGCCGCTCGTGGCGCTGACGGCCTGCTCGATGGGCCGCGTGACGAGTTCCTCCATCTCGAGAGGGCCCACCCCTTCGTAGTTCACGCGGACCGTGAGGCTGGGGAAGCTGATGTCCGGCATCAGATCGACCGGGAGGCGCGAGAGCGACAGGACTCCCAGGAGAATCACGACGCCCGAAATCATGAACATGGTGACCGGTCGGTGAATGGCTGTGCGAGGGATGCTCATCGCGTGCTCTCCGCAGGCCTGCCGGCCCGCCCGTTTTCCCGTTCGCGCCCCTGTGAACTACCGGCTGCGACGATCCGATCGCCATCCTTCAGCGCGCCGGACCCGGTCGTGATGACCTGTGCGCCCTCGGCGACCCCGGACATGATTTCGATGGCATCACCGTCGCGGATGCCCACCTCCACAGGCAGGAACCTGGCGGTCATCGCCGGGCCCTGACCGGGCCCGCTGGTGGTTGCGGCGGGCCTGGGCGCATCCGGTTTGACCGCGACGAACACGCCGTTCTTCCCGTCGAGCGTGACGAGCGCCGCGCGGGGCACCGTCAGCGCATTGGCTCGTGACTCCACGGTGAGCTGCACACGGGCATACATGCCCGGCTTGAGGCGGAACGCCTGATTAGGGATCTCGACTTCCATCTCGGCCGTGCGCGTCGCCGGATCGAAGACAGGCGCCACGCGGCTCACGTGGCCCTTGAACTGCTCGCCCGGGAAGGCATCCACTTCCACACGCGCGATGGTCCCGACGGGCACCCGCCTCACGTCGCGCTCCACCAGGTTGGCGATCATCCGCACGCGGCTGATGTCTACGACGGCGGCGACAGGCGCGTTGGTGCTCGCGAACGCGCCGGGGTCCAGAAAGCGCTTGGCGACGAAGCCGTCGACCGGCGACACGATCAGGGTGTTCGACAGCGTGATCTTGAGCTCGTCGAGGCGCGCCTTGGCCTGTTCGAACTGGGCGCGCGCCAGATCGATCTGGGCCTGCGCCGCTTCGTATCGCGCCTGCATGTCATCGAAGGTTTGCTGCGGCAGGAGCTGACGCTCGTACAGGCTTCGCGATCGATCCAGGTTGGTCTTGGCCAGCTTGAGATCGGCCTCGCGCTGCCGGATCGAGGCTTGCGCCACCTGATACGACGCCTCCGCCTGCCGGACCTGTTCCCGAATCTCGCTGTCTTCGACGCGCGCGATGACCTGCCCGCGACGAACCGGATCGGCCAGCTTGACGGTCACCGACTGCAGCCGCCCGTTCACACGCGGAACGACCTGCACCGTGGCTTCGCCAATGAGGTTGCCCACCAGCACGATCTGGTCGGCGACCGGCTTGCGCTCGACCTGAGCGAACTCCACGGGCATGGGCGGTCGTACTCCACCGCCCGGCCCGCCGCGTCCGCCGGGCTGATACGCCTCACCACCGGCGCCCGACTGGGTGGCGGGCGGATCGCTGCTGCGGTTGTAGACCACGACACCCGCCAGCGCGAGGAGGGCGACGATGACGATGACGACCCGTTTACGCATTACCCACCAACGAGGACTGAGGGTTACCGGGGGCTGACCTGGACGCGCTCGAAGTCGACGAGCGCACGACGATAGTTGAGCAGCTGCCGGAGCTCGCTGTTGCGCGCGTCGTTGAGATCGCGCTGCGCCTGCACCACCTCGAAGTTGGTGGCCATGCCGACCTCGAATTTGCTCTGGGCGGCCTCGAGCCGCTTCTCGGAAAGTTCTCGCGACACCTGGGCCGCCTGGAACCCCTCGAGCGCGTTCCGCACATTGAGCGCGGCGCTCGTGACATCGGTGGCAATCTGCAGCTCGGTGGTCTTGATCTGCGCCTGGCTCTGTTGCAGCAGGAGCCGCTGGCGCGCCAGGTTCGCTTCGTCCGCGCTCTGCCCCAGTGGGTAGCTGAAGTTCAGGGACACGACCCAGGTCGGCGCATCGAATCGGGTGATGTTGCGCAGCGCGTCCAGGTATCCGCCACGCACGATCGGGATCGAGGGATCCCGCGGGATGGACGTGCCGCCGCGGCCGTCCAGCTGGTACGTCGTCACGAGGTTGAGCTGCGGCAGAATCGAATTGCGGAGGCTTCGAATCGTGAGGTTGGCGCTCTCGATGTCCTTGCGATTCGCAATGAGGTCGGTCCGGTTCCGGAGCGCGTTGCCGACGGCGGCCTCGAGATCGATCGCTTCCGGCTTCGGAGAGGGCTGATCGACCGGGTTGATGGTCGCGGGCCACAGCTCGTCGTCGGTGCCGCTGACGACGAGCTGCTTGAGCTCCAGTTCATTGGTGTTCAGCGTCGCCTGGGCGTTGACCAGCTGCTGCCGCCGGTCCGCTTCCTCGGCCTGCGCCTGAACGATGTCGATTGGCGCCATGGTGCCAATCTCCACGCGGGAGCGGTTGTCCTGCACCAGTTTCGTCGCCAACTCCAGCGACTGCTCGGCCGCGTCGACCGCCTGATACGAGAAGACCAGTTCCCAGTACGCGTTACGGACCTGCGCAACTGTACTGGCCGTCGTCGCCGAGAGATCGATCTCGGCGATGTCCTGCTGGATCATCTGGCTCTGGATCTGGGTACGGGTGTTGTCGATCCTGAAGTTGCGGAGCAGCGGCTGCGTGTATTGAACGGCGAAGTTCGAACCGAAGCTCGGATTGAACGTCGAGTTGTTCCGATCCGTGAAGGCCCGGTTATTGTTGAAGTTGACCGAGTAGTTGCCGCCGCCCCACGGTACGAGCTGGTTCAGCCCCGAGTTCCAGACCCTCGTATCGGTGTTGACAACGACGCCGCCTTCGACCGTCGTAGTCGGCAGCTGGGTCGTGGAGCGATTGCTGTAGGTGGACGTCAGCGTCGGCCGATACGCCGCTCGCGTCGCCGCAATCGAGTAGTCGAAGGTGCGCGGCGTGAGGCGCTGCGACTGAAGGGTCAGATTGCGCTCGAGGGCCCGTGCGACAGCTTCGTCGATCGTGAGGTTCACCACAGGCCCCTGCGGTGCGGCAGAAGTCTTCACGCCCTCCTGCGTCTGCGCGAGGGCCTGCTGAATCAAGGCACGGACGTGTTCGGGTGAGGGGTCCTGCGCGGCTGCAGGCGCCGCAAGCGCAGCGGCCAGGACGGCCGCGATCGGCAGTGATGCGGTCTTGCTCACGAGTGTTGCCTCCAGAAATTGCGCGATCGGGTGATCCGAGCCAAGTGACTGCTGGTCGATTATGGACAAAAACGCTCTCTGTATCCCACGCGCCTCTCAGTGCCGCCGCTCGGTCCTGTCCGGCTGCCGCCGCCGGTTCTGGTCGCGGCGTTTGAGGAACGCCTCGAGTTTCACTCGCTGATCGGGCGTGAGAATCAGGTTCATGCGGTAAATCATGACGGCCCGCATGGTGCGGCGCTCGGCGTTCAGTTTTTCGAGCCGCTCCACCTGCCGGCTGACGGTCTCGACGTCCGCGACACTGTCCTTGAGCGTCTTCGCCAGGATGGTCTCGAGCTTCTCGGCTTCGCGCCAGTTGGCGCGTTGCGGTGGCATGGACGACTCGAAGATCTGGTCGATCTCGGCCGACTGGGTATCGGTAATCCCAAGCTCCTGGCGGTGCTCGGGGTTGATCCACCATTTCCACCGGTTCGGATCCTGCGACCGCTGGTCCTTCGCCGGTTGGTTGTCAGCCTCGCGCTGGCCGCCGTGCACCTCCTGGTACGCCGCCGGCACGCTCAGGAGCGCCGCCGCCAGGACGCACGCAAACTGCCTTGCCATTCGTCTGTCTCCCGCTGTCTCCTGCATTGAACCACTGCGCCTATTACGACTTGGGCCACTCGGTTGTTTACCGGAGGAGGGGCGAGTGCAGGGGACCGCGAGTCGAGCTGTAAGGCAGTAACTAATTGTACACGCAAGAGATATCGAGTGGCAGGCAACTTGCTGGAAGCGTCCGGGCCGTGGATACCCGCCAGCGCTAGCCGGCGGCCAGCTCGTCGAGACGCGCGATGACCTGTCCCACGATGTTGTTGGGCGTGGAAGCGCCCGCGGTGAGCCCCATGACCACGTTGTCTGAACGGGGGATCCAGCCGCGCGTCAGCTCTTCCTGGCTCGCGGTCGTGGATGGCGCCCCGATCGGCCGATGCCGGAGCTCATCCGATGACAAGAGGCAAGCCGGCTCCGCAACATGGTATGTCTGCACGCGCTCTGCGCAGATCTTCGCGAGGTTGCAGGTATTGCTGCTGTTGTAGCCGCCAACGACCAGCATCAGATCGAGCCGGTGCTCGTCGAGCAGCGTGATGACCGCATCCTGGCGCTCCTGCGTGGCGCTGCAGATGGTGTCGAAGGCCCGGAAATGCTGCGCGAGATTCTCCGGGCCGTAACGGAAGGCCATCGCGCCCCGGAACAACTCACCAATTTCCAGCGACTCACTCATCAGCATCGTCGTCTGGTTCGCGCAGCCGATCCGCTGGAGATCGCGGTCCGGATCGAAACCCGGTGAGACTGCCTCGCCGAACTGTCTGAAAAACGCATCTCGATCGCCGCCACTTCGGATGTAGCGGCAGACGATCTGCGCCTCGTCCAGATCGAGGACGATCAGATACCGGCCCTTCGGATACTTCAGCGCCTGCGACGCGGTCGCACGCGTCTCCTCGTGCTTGACCTTGCCGTGGATGATCGATGTATAGCCGTCCTGGGCGTAGCGGACGACGTTCTTCCACACGTTGAGCACGGAGCCGCAGGTCGTATCGACCAGCGTGCAGCCCTGATCCGCGAGGCGCGCCATGTCAGCGACGGTGACGCCAAAGGCGGGCAGGATGACGACATCCTCGCGGCCGAGTGCCGCCCAGCTCTCTCCCGGATCGCTCAGAAATCGAATGCCAGCAGCCCGGAGCCGATGGTTCACGTGCGGGTTGTGGATGATCTCGCCGGTCAGGAACACCGATCGGCCCGGAAAGCGGCGGCGCGCCTGGTAGGCGTAATCGACAGCGCGATCGACACCGTAGCAGAAGCCGAACTCCCGCGCGAGGTGGAGGGTGAGGCGGCCCGACTGGTACTTGAAATCGTTGGCGCGGACGGTGTCGACGAGGGAGCTGTGGTAAGCCTCGGCCAGTTCGGCCGCCACAGCCTCCTTCATGTCGAGCCCTTTTCGAAAGATGAGGGGCTGTGGAGAAGCCACGAGGACTACCGGTTCCGATCGAAGTCGTCGCGCGCGCGCGGCGTGATTTCGTCGAGCTCCGGCATGTACCGGGCGCTGCGGGCGCCCAGCTCGGCCTCGCCGTAGTCGCCGTAGAAGAGCGCCTCGTCGGACAGGCTCGCTGGCTGGACGGCGAACTGCCGGGCGACGGTAGGTCGCGTCACGATTTGCACTGGGTCGTTCTGGGCGGTGGGAGGGCCACCCAGACGGTGCCGCAGATCCAGGATCTGCCCCGCAAGAAGCCCGATGACGAGGCCGGCTGCGGCCGCAGTCGCAATCCAGCGCCGGGCAAAGCGCTGCGAGGTTGTTGCCGGCCGCGTGGTGCGCGGAAATGCGATAACGCGCGCCGGTTTTTCCAGCGCCTCGAGACGCCGGAAAATAGCTGCCTGCTGGGCTGCGAGCCGCTCCGGCGGGAAGGCTTCGTCGGCCTCGGCGTGGGCTTCGACGGACAGGCCGTCCAGCCACTCCGCGAGCGCCGAATAACGCGAACGGCAGTGGGCGCAGGACGTCAGGTGCGGATTCGTCGCGGGGCACCCTTCGGTGGCGGCCGCGCTCCAGATCCCGGCCAGGACGTCGTCATCGAGGTGACGCGTGGCCGCGAACCGCTCAAGGATTGACACGGCGTTTATCTCCCAGTTCGACAGCTGGCTCGGCCGCGAGCAGCGTACGGAGCTTGCGGATCGCCCGGAACAAGTGCACACGAACCGTCGACTCGTTCAATCCGGTCAGCGCGCTGACCTCCCGCGATGTGCAGCCCTGGTAATGGCTCAGCATGAACACCGTCCGCTGCCGCTCCGGCAGCCGTGACAGCGCGTCTGCGAGCTGCTGGCGACGCTCTTTGGCGAGCAGGTGCGCTTCGGGCGACGGGCCCGGTCCCGCGACGCGCTCGGTGTACTCTCGCTGGATGCCCGGCGATTCCGGCATCGGGACCAGCCACCGCTCGCGACGGGTCCTGGCCTTGATGCGATCCAGGCACCCGTTGATCAGAATCCGCGTAAACCAGACCTCGAAGGGCAGTTCCTCGCGAAACGTCGACAGGTGTGAATACGCCTTCACGAACGCATCCTGAACCGCTTCGTCGGCCTCGGCCGCGTCCCGCAGATAGTGGAACGCAATCCGGCTCGCACGCCGCTGGTGGCGCGCCACGAGCTCGGCGTACCGCTCGCGGGCCTCGGCATGTCGCCCGTCGGCTTGCAGGCCCTTGACCGCCGAGGCAGCCGCGCTGTCGGCCTCCCGCGAAGGAAGGCCCGCTGGTTGAGCCCCTGCCATTAGATTACGCCTCGCGCCGTCAATCGTTTACCGCGCATTCGCCTTCAATTATAGGGGGCCGGTTCGGCCGGATACAATTCGGTCGTATGGACGTGGCAGCCGGCGCGACCGAGCAGGGGCGGCCTCGCGGCTCGGAATTCGTGTTCGCCCGGCTGCGGTACGACTCCGGCGACTGGGACTATAACCCGAAAGTTGCGGCAAATGTGCTCAACTCTGTCCTGGAATACACCACGATTCCCGTCTACCCCGAGGAGGTCGTCATCACGGCCTCCTCGGAAGAATTGCTGTCGTTTCCGTTTCTCTTCATGACGGGCCACAAGCTCGTGCGATTCAGCCAGGCCGAGCGGGACCGGCTCCGGACATTTGTCGAGCAGGGCGGGCTCCTCTTTTCCGACGACTGCAATCACGACGTGGAGGGGCTCTTCGCCCGCAGTTTCGAGGCGGAAATGAAGGCGGCGTTTCCCGCTGGCGGAGAGATGCCGCGGTTGCCGCGACGCCACGCGATTTACCGGAGTTTCTTCGTCTTCGACGACGGCCCGCCGACCACGTCCCACGAGCTGAATGGGTGGGGAGACGAGATCGTGCACGACTACCTGCGCGCCGTCCAGCATCGCGGCCGCGTGGGCGTCCTCTACAGCAACAAGGATTACGGGTGCGAGTGGGACTACGACTGGCGCAACAAGCGGTTCCAGCGCGAGGACAACACCCGGTTCGCCGTCAACATCGTCGTCTATGCGATGACGAGCTGAAAAGAAAGGCTGAAGGCTGACAGCCGCCGTCAAGCTGAAGTCCTTCCAACTTCAGCCTCGAGTTTGACTTATCCGCCAGCTCCTCTGTACGATCTTGCGGTTCGCAGTCGGACGTCGCGCGGCAGAGGGAGGCAGCTCACAGGTGAAGATCGATGGCACAGGTCAGGCAGGAAGGTAGCGGGCTCGAGGAGCACGGCATCACGAACCTTTCGCGGGTCTACTGGAATCTGAGCGTTCCAGCGCTGTACGAAGAGGTGGTCCGCAGGCGGGAAGGTGTGATTTCCGTGAACGGACCCATCGTCTGCCGCACCGGGCAGCATACGGGCCGCTCGCCGAACGACAAGTTCATCGTCCAGGAACCTACGAGCTCCAGCCGGGTCTGGTGGAGCAAGGTGAACCGTCCAATCGATCCGAAGTCCTTCGACGTGCTGCACCAGCGCCTGCTCAATTACATCGAAGGCCGCGAGCTGTTCGTCCACGACTGCTATGCGGGGGCCGACCCACGCTATCGGCTTCCGGTGCGGGTCATCACCGAACAGGCGTGGCATAGCCTGTTTGCGCGGCACATGTTCATCGACGTGCCGAACGCGGCGGGCATGCCCGCGCACAAGCCGGAGTTCACCGTGATCGACATGCCGGGCCTGCACGCCGAGCCCGCGCTCCACGGCACGCACTCGGAAGTGTTCATCGTCCTCAACTTCGCCCGGAAGCTGGTCCTCATCGGCGGCACGAGCTACGCGGGGGAGATCAAGAAATCCATCTTCACCGTGATGAACTACCTGCTGCCGATCCGCAACGTGCTGTCGATGCACTGTTCCGCGAACGTCGGGCCCGCCGGCGATGTCGCGTTGTTCTTCGGCCTCTCCGGGACGGGCAAGACGACGCTCTCGAGCGATCCCGAACGCGGGTTGATCGGCGACGACGAGCACGGCTGGAGCGAAGAAGGCGTGTTCAACATCGAGGGCGGGTGCTACGCGAAGATGATCCGCCTGTCGGCGGAGGCCGAGCCGCAGATCTTCGCGACCACGCGACGATTCGGGACCGTGCTCGAAAACGTCAAGATGGACGCGCACACCCGGGAACTGGACCTCGACGACTATACCCTGACCGAGAATTCACGCGGGGCCTATCCACTGGAGTTCATCGACAACGCGGTGCCCTCCGGTCAGGCGGGCCATCCGCAGAACATCGTCATGTTGACCGCCGATGCCTTCGGCGTGCTTCCTCCGATAGCCCGACTCACGCCCGCCGGCGCGATGTACCACTTCCTCTCGGGCTACACCGCGAAGGTTGCCGGGACCGAGAAAGGCGTGACGGAGCCCAAAGCCACGTTCAGCACCTGTTTCGGTGCGCCGTTCATGGTCCTGCACCCGACCGTCTACGCGCGGTTCCTCGGCGAGCGGATCGCGAGGCACGACGTGCGCGTCTGGCTCGTGAACACGGGGTGGACCGGCGGACCCTACGGGGTCGGGTCGCGCATGAAGATCGCCCACACGCGTGCGATGATCCGCGCCGCCCTCTCCGGGGCACTCGACTCGGTCCAGTATTCGACCGACTCGATCTTCAACCTGGACGTCCCTCAGTCCTGTCCGGGTGTGCCCGAACACGTGCTGAATCCCCGCAATACCTGGGAGGATCACGGGGCGTACGATCACCAGGCACGCAAGCTGGCCCGGATGTTCACCGACAACTTCAAGGACTTCGAGGCGGATGCTGCGCCCGACGTGAAGGCTGCCGGGCCAGTTGGGTACTGAGGAATGCTGAATGTTGAATGCTGAATGCTGAATGCTGAATGAAAGAGGTGCACGAGCATTCAGCACGCAGCTCATTCAGCACGCAACCCATTCAGCACGCAACCCATTCAGCATTCAACCCTCGGCATTCAGCAATGAATTATGAGCCTGTCATCGGCCTGGAAATTCACGCGCAGCTGCTGACCGATTCCAAGATTTTCTGCGGGTGCAGCACCCGGTTCGGCGCGCCGCCGAACACGCACGTGTGCCCGGTCTGCCTGGGGCTGCCTGGCGCCCTTCCCGTGCTGAACCACCGGGCCGTCGAGCTCGCCATCCGCGCCGCGCATGCCCTCGATTGCACGGTGCATCCCTCGTCCGTCTTTGCCCGCAAGAACTACTTCTATCCTGATCTCCCCAAGGGCTACCAGATCTCTCAGTACGATCAGCCGCTCGCAACCGCCGGGGTCGTCGAGTATCAGGCCGAAAAGGCGACGCGGCGCGTCCGTATCCTTCGCTTGCACCTCGAGGAGGATGCGGGGAAGTCCCTGCACGAAGGCTTTTCCGACTCCGATCGGTCGACCTACCTCGATTACAACCGCAGCGGGGTACCGCTCGTGGAGATCGTGACGCAGCCCGACCTCCGCTCGGCGGCGCAGGCTGGCGAGTTCTTCGGCCGTTTGCGTGCGATCCTCGTGGCCATCGGTGTCAACGACGGCAACATGGAGGAGGGCAGCCTTCGCTGCGATGCCAACGTGTCGGTGCGTCCGGAGGGCGCATCTGACTTCGGCACCAAAACGGAGGTCAAGAACCTCAACTCGTTCAGACACGTTCAGCGCGCGCTCGAGTACGAGATCGAGCGGCAGACCGGTCTGGTGGGTCGGGGGGAGCGCGTCACGCAGGAGACCCGGCTGTGGGATGTGGCCGCGGGGCGGACCGTTTCCATGCGCAGCAAGGAAGAAGCTCACGACTACCGGTATTTCCCGGAGCCGGACCTTCCGGCGCTGCAGATCGATCCCGTCTGGATCGCGGAGATTCGCGCGGCCCTCCCGGAGCTCCCCGAAGCCCGGCGGCGCAGGTTGATCGCCCAGTACGGCCTGCCGGAGTACGACGCGGCGCTCCTCACGCAGTCATCGGTGTTGGCCGCGTACTTCGAGCTCGCGGCAGAGGCTGCCGGCAATCCGAAGGCCGCCAGCAACTGGATCATGGGCGAGCTCAGCCGGAAGATGAACGAGGCGGGCATCGATGTCGATCGAGTTCCGCTTTCGCCCTACGCACTTGGTGGCTTGATTCGACTGATAGACTCGGGCACCATTAGCGGACCGATTGCCAAGACCGTCTTCGAGCACATGTGGGCATCGGGACGGCCCGCCGACGAGATCGTGGCCGACGAGGGCCTCGCGGTCATCGGCGACGAGGCGTCCGTCGAGGCCGCCGTCCGCGAGGTGCTGGCCGCGCACGCGCAGGCAGTCGCGCAATATCGCGCAGGCAAGCAGCAGACGTTCGGTTTTCTGGTCGGACAGGTCATGAAAGCCACGAAGGGTAAGGCGAACCCGGTCCTGGTGAATACCCTCATGCGTCGCATCCTGGACAGCGCGTCGTGATCGAAGCGCATCACATCTCGAAAAGGTACGGGCGCGGGGTCTATGCGTTGCGCGACCTCAGCCTGCGCGTGGACAAGGGGGACTTCATCTTCCTGACGGGGCCGAGCGGAGCGGGCAAGTCCACGCTGCTCCGATTGCTGTTGCGTCAGGACGTACCGACCGAGGGCCGCCTGGTGGTGGGCGGCCGAGACCTCGCCACGCTGACCGCCAACCAGGTGCAGTCCTACCGCCGTTCCGTCGGGTTCGTGTTCCAGGACTTCAAGCTGCTCCCCACGAAGACGGTCCTGGAAAACGTCGCCCTCGTGCCGCGGGCGCTGGGGATGCCCAGTACCCAGCAGCAGCGGCGCACCTTTCAGGTGCTCAAGTGGGTGGGGCTGCAGCACCGCATGAGCGCGTTTCCGCTCGAGCTCTCGGGCGGCGAGCAGCAGCGCATCGCGATCGCCCGCTCCCTCGTGAACGATCCGCTCATCATCCTGGCCGACGAGCCGACGGGCAACCTGGACCCGGATCTGTCGCTCGAAATCATGAACCTGTTCCGCGAGATCAACGCCCGGGGTACGACGGTCATGGTTGCCACGCACGACCGCGAGCTCATACGACGCGTCGGGCGGCGGGCGCTCACGCTCGATCACGGCCGCTTCGTGGAAATGGTGTAGGGGACGGCATGCGCGGACTCACATACGCTCTGAACGAGGCGACCCAGAGCCTCCTGCGCGGATGGCGGGCGGCCCTGCTCGCGGTCATCACCATCGCGGCAGGCCTGTTCGTCCTCGGCTTCTTCATGATCGTCAACACGAATCTCCAACCGATCGTCGCACGCTGGACCGAAGCCGCGGAACTGTCCGTGTACCTGCGCGACGACGCGACGAGCGAGCACGCAAGAGTGGTGGAGGGCCTGATCGCGCAGAGCGGGCTGGCCGCCGAGAGCGTGTACGTCTCCAAGGCTGACGCGGCCCGGCGGTTCGCGACCGACTTTCCGGACCTCGCCGGCGCGGCCGAGGGACTCGGCCACAATCCGTTCCCCGCTTCGTTCGAGGTGCGCCTGGCCCCTCACGCTCAGCAAGCCGGCCCCGCCGTCGACGGGCTTGCCGCCACGCTGTCGAGTGCACCCGGCGTCGCCGATGTCCGCTACGACCGGCGCTGGCTCCGACGGCTGAGCTCTGCGATTCAGTTCGTCGGAGGCGTCGGGTTGGCCGTCATCGGCTTGCTCGCGGCGGCGGCCGCCCTGACCGTCGCCAACGTCGTGCGCCTGGCCGCTTACTCCCGGCGTGACGAAATTGAAATCATGAAGCTCGTCGGGGCGCCGCTGACGTTCATTCGCGGCCCGTTCGTGGCCGAGGGCGTGCTGCAGGGCGGTCTGGGCGCGCTGCTGGCGATCGCGCTCTTGTGGGCCGGGTTTGTCGCGGCCCGCGCGCGCTACGGGGCGCTGGCCTCCGAAGCGCTCGGGATGGGCTCGATCTCGTTTCTCCCGCTGCAAACGAGCCTGCTGCTCGTGCTGGGCGGAATGCTGCTCGGCTGCCTGGGAGGGCTCGTGGTCGCCCGCACCGTTCGGTGACGTGACCGTTTGGGGCCCGTGAGGCGGATCCACGGTTGACACCGGACTTTGGCGCGTTTAGACTCGAATTTACCGACCAAATGGACCACGCGAGGAATCGCACAGCACGGTTGGTCAGCCCGAACGGCGTGTCCGACGCAGCTGTCGCCTTCATTGCCGACTTCTATCGCCAGGAGTTCATCCGGCACCGCGAGTGTCTCGCCGCCCAGCGCGAATACTTCTCCGAGCAGGCCATTACCGACGCCGATCGCGCGCTCGCGCTGGTGCTCAACCAACTCGATCAACTTTGCACCAGGGACAACGCTGACACGATCATCGGCAAGCTGCTGCGGCAGTTCAACGCGGTGACCGGTCTTTCAGCGTGGTCCGATCCATCGCAGCGGCACTGACCCCCGCCCTCGAACACCTTCGTATCGACATCCGACAGATTCTGCAGGCCGCGGTGGATGCCGTACTGCCCGCGCGGCTGTTCGCCTCATCGGACGTGCGTGACCGCCTCGAGAAGCTGGGAGAGGCGCCCGTCACGCTAATCGCCGCGGGGAAGGCCGCACGGCCGATGGCTCGTGCCTTCGCTCGACGCTTTCGCGGAACCGTGACTCGCGCGCTCGTGGCGGGTCCGCCGGCTGGACCCGCGCCTCTGCCCGCGGATTGGCAGACGCTCTCGCCCGCGCACCCCTTCGCCGACGAGGTCAGCCTGGAGGCGGGGGCGCGCGCGCTCGAACTGGCGCGCGACGCCTGCGAGGCAAACCTCGTCGTGCTCCTTTCAGGCGGCGCCTCGTCGATGCTCTGCGTTCCGTCCGCGGGCCTGACGATCGGCGACAAGAACGAGACAGCCCGCCTCCTGATGAACGCAGGGACATCAATCGACGCACTCAACTGCGTCCGCAAGCACCTCTCGGCGATAAAGGGCGGCCGGCTCGGCGCAGCCGCCGGCCCCTCCCTGACGTTGGCCATTTCGGACGTCCATCACCCGGTCGAGGACGATGCATCGGTCATCGGATCGGGCCCTACTGTCCCGGATGCGACGACGTTCGCGGGCGCCCTCGAAGTCGTCACGGGCATCCGGGGAATACCAACGGCAGTGAGGCGTCATCTCGAACGGGGCGCCGCGGGGCTCCTGGCAGAGACCGTCAAGCCGGACGACCCGCGCCTCGCGCGGGCCGCGTTTCACGTCATCGGCAACAGACGGACTGCGCTGGCCGGTGCGGCCGGGTGCGCGAGAGAGCGTGGATACCACGTCATCGTTCTCGACGAAGCGATCGGCGGTGAGGCAAGGACAGCCTCGCGGCACTTCATCGAGAGCGCGAGATCAGCCGCTCCGGCGTCTCGTCCCGCCTGCGTGCTGGCCGCAGGTGAAACCACCGTCAGCCTGACAGGACGTGGCCGTGGCGGACGCAATCAGGAGTTCGTGCTCGCGGCGATCAATCGCCTGGACGCGTTCGAGTCGCTCACCGTGCTGGCAAGCGCGGGAACCGACGGCCTTGACGGACCCACCGACGCGGCCGGCGCTCTCGCCGATTCCGCGACGGCCAGGCGCGCTGCCAATCTGAGGTTGGACCCGGCAGCAGCGCTCGCGAACAACGATGCCTACCCGTTCTTCGACGCGCTGGGCGATCTGATATTCTCCGGACCCACGGGAACCAACGTCGGCGATGTCCAGATCTTGCTCGTGGCGTAGCGCCACGGTATCGCCAACAATTCTCACAGTTGCCAGAACTGCCGGCAACGCAGGAGTGCCGGAGCTGACCGCTTGAATCCTGGCAATCCCGGATGATTGACGATGACTCGAACGAAGCTGATCGCGTCGGCCGCCGTCACCCTGATCGTGATGCTGGGTGTCGGGTATCTGTGGGGGGCATCAGGGCGCTTCTCGCTGCAGAATGCGCTCGACGACACTCGGCAGCAACTCGACCTGGCCGAAGCCAGGGGCGCTCTGCTCGAGGCGCGCGTCAGCCTCTACAACGTCAACTTTGGAGATGCGAGCCGTCACTTCGAGGAGGCACGCGCGCCGCTGACGCGCGCACGCGACAGGTACCAGCGGATCGGGAAGAACGCCGCGGCCGGCAGCATCACGGCCGCGCTCGAGCACATCGAGGAAGGGCAGCGGCTCGCGGCCAAGCTCGATCAGGCGGCCAACACCAAGGCGAACGACGCGCTCCAGGCGATCAGGGTCGCAGCATCGCAGTAGCGGCCCTACAGGCTACTTCTGCACTGTTGCCGTCAATTCCACGCTGATCTGACGATCCGATGTCGGGTCGGACGCCTGCGAGACGACCAAGGGTTTGCCCGATGCCACGATCAGGCCGAGCCGCTCGGTCAGATTCGCGCGTCCCTCCCCGCTGTTGGCGTTGTCGGTACCGGGCTTGGGCAGGTATTCCAGCGTGAGCTCCAGCAGGACCCGACCGCCGCTGACGATGACGGGCCGTGCGTCCACGTTGAGCGTAACGGGCACCCGGTTGCCGTTCGTCACGACGCTGCCGCCGGTTCGGATACTGCCGCCCTGTCGGTCGGCCAGGATCATCGAGACACTCCGCTTGACAGGCTCACCCGGTCCGGTCTGATCGGTGATCGTCAACTCCAGCCTGATGTTCGTCGGTTGTCCGGCTGTCTCGGGACGCGGCTTCGGGACGGGAGGCTGGGGCTCTGGCCTGGCTTCCTGGGCGAGCACGCCAGCGGTCAGCAACAGTCCTGCGGTGAGGAACGCGGCGGTGCGTTTGAACATGAGGTCCTCGAGCCGCTCAACGCGGCGGTGGTATGGGGGCGATGACGATCCGGTCGACGGTCAGCGGCTGAATCCGGATCGCCGGAATGGCTATTTCCGGAGCGGTTCCGGCTTGCGGCAAGGGGGCAGCGGTTTCGGTTCGCATCCCCGGGAGCACCGCCACGTCAGGCGCGACGTTCGCGGCGGCAACGGTGCCGCGTGGTGGAAACCGCGGGAGTTGAGTCCGATGCCCGGTTGCTGGCGGAGTCGGTGCGGACTTCTGCCGGCTCTGGACTGCGGGAGGCGTCACCGAAGCCGTGGCGGGTGCTGCGGAGGGAGGGACCACGGGCGATTGTTCGCGCACCACGGCCTCCTGTACCGCCGGTTCGGGAGAGGGCCGGCTCCAGATGAACACGACGGCGGCAATGCTGGCAAGAGCCGCCGCTCCTGCGAAGAGCAGGAGTGAGGACGGCTGGTTGCGTGGAGACTCGAGTTCGGCCAGTACCCGCCCGCGCAAACCGGCGCGCGGCTCGACACTCATGATCTCCCGCACCGTCCGGTCAATCGCGTCGTCGATCTCTCGTTCGCTGTGCATGAGTCCCACCTGACGGTGTCAGCGATTCCTCGATGCCGCCGGGCCCGGCACCGAGCCGGTGTGCCCGAGGGCGTTCAGTTTCTGCTTCAAGAGTCGGCGTGCCTCGGAGACGCGCCACTTCACCGTGCCGACAGGCGCGCCGATCATCTGTCCGATCTGTTCGTACGAGTACTCGCCCGATCCGGCCAGGAGCAGCGCGTCACGCAGCTTCTTCGGAAGGGTGGCAATCAGGCGGCGCAGGGTGCGCTGGAGCTCGCCCGCGGCGAGTGCCTCTTCCTGGGATCGGGTCCGGGATGGCGCGTTCTCCATAAAGTTCGTGCCGTCGTCGCCCAGATCGGGCGCGCTGACCGTGAGGCGCAGCCACCGTGTCATGCTGTTGCGGCGGTCGATGGCCTTTCGCCACGTGATCGCCAGGAGCCAGGTGCGAAAGGCTGCCTCGCCACGGAAGCCACCGAGCTTCCGGTACGCCGTGACGAACGCTTCCTGCGCCACGTCGTCCGCCTCGGCCGGCGATCCGACAGCCGCCAGGGCGGCCCGGAACACCGCGCGGCGGTTTCGTTCGACCAGCTCGCCAAAGGCGTCGGTGTCCCCGCCTTGCGCACGGCGCACCAGGTCGAGGTCTGGTACCTCGATCGAGTCGGTCACGGTCACACGGTTTGTAGACACAGCCTCGAGCCTGCCGGTTGGATTACCGCCGACGAGGCACCCCTGAACCCCTGAACCCCGGAACCTTGAACCCTGAACCCCTGAACCTATTGAACGCTAAGATGTCCAGATGCTGACTCACGAACAGCTCCTGAAGCTGATTCGAGACAAGGTCGAGCACCCCGCGACCGCCCGCGAGCTGTTGCAGCGCCTCACGATACCCCGCGAGCAGCGGGCCAGCCTCACGCGGCTTCTCGGCGACCTGGTCGAGCGGGGAGAGCTCATCCAGACGCGGGGCAACCGCTTCGGGCTGCCCGATCGGATGAACCTTGTCGTCGGCCGAATCACGACGCACCCGCGTGGCTTCGGTTTCGTGGTGCCCGATCGGGCGCTCGAAGAGGTGAGCGGCGATATCTACATCGCCGGCAGCAACCTCAACCAGGCCATGCACGGCGATCGTGTCGTCGCCCGCATCGAACGTGTGACGGATCGCGGGGCGGAAGGCCGCATCCTGCGGATCCTCGAACGCGGAGCTTCCACCGTTGTGGGACGCTTCGACCGCGACGAGTCCGGCATGGGGTTCGTCATGCCGTTCGATCGCCGTTTGATCATGGATGTGCAGATCCCGGCCGGCGAGCAGCAGGCTGCCGCGCCGGGAGACATGGTCACCGTGCAGATCACGCGGTGGCCGACGGCGGCGCGCGGGCCGGTCGGACGAATCGTCGAAGTGCTCGGCGACATCGACGAGCCCGGGGTGGACACCGAGATCATCATTCGCAAGTACGGCATCCCCGACGAACACTCGGAGGCCGCTGTCGGTGAGGCACGGCGCCTGGGAAGCGACGTCAGCGAGCGGGACATCCGCGGCCGCACCGACTTCCGGTCCCTCGTCACCGTAACCATCGACGGCGAGCACGCGCGTGATTTCGACGATGCCATCACGCTCGAGCGACTGGGCAACGGCAACTACTGGCTCGGCGTCCACATCGCCGACGTCGCGCACTACGTGCCGGAAGGCGGCGCGCTCGACGAGGAAGCGTACGAGCGCGGAACATCCGTCTACTTCCCGGAGCGGGCTGTGCACATGTTCCCGTCCGACCTGGCGACAGGGTTGTGCAGCCTCAACCCGAACGTCGATCGGCTCGTGCAATCCTGCTTGATGGAGATCGACCGCCGGGGCGACGTCGTCCGGCACGAGATCCACGACGGGGTGATCCACAGCAACCAGAGGATGACGTATACCGATGTGAACGGCATCCTCACGGATCGCAATCCGGATCTGATTGCACGGTATCGCGACCTGGTGGCGTTCTTCGAGCTGCTGCGGGAGTTGTTCGAGGTCCTCAACCGGCGGCGGCACCGCCGCGGGTCGATCGACTTCGACCTGAAGGAGCCCGAGATCGTGCTCGATGACGAGGGCCTCGTCGAGGAGATCATCGCGGCCGAGCGGAACATCGCGCATCGCCTGATCGAGGAGTTCATGCTCGTGGCCAACGAAACCGTGGCTCAGCACCTCGCAGACGGCGACGTGCCGACGCTCTATCGCGTCCACGAGGAGCCCGATCCGCTGAAGGTGGAGGAGTTCGAAGAGTTCATTGCCCCCCTCGGATACGGACTGGGGGCGGCCTCCGGCGACGTCCGCCCGCGTCACTTCCAGAAGCTGGTCGAGCGCATGCGGGGCACACCGGAAGAGAAACCGATTGCATTCCTGATGCTGCGCACGATGCAGAAGGCGCGCTACGACCCGGACAACCTCGGGCATTTCGGCCTCGCCGCCGGCAGCTATACCCATTTCACCTCGCCCATCCGCCGCTACCCCGATCTCGTCGTTCACCGCACGCTTCGCGAGGCCCGCCAGGGGCGCATGGACGAGGACCGCCGTGCGGAGCTTGCCGACGATCTGCCCGAGGTCGCGCGCCACACGTCGGAGCGCGAGCGGCGCGCGGACGACGCCGAGCGCGAGCTGGTGCAGTGGAAGAAGGTCAGGTTCATGGCCGACAAGGTCGGCGACGAGTTCGAGGGCTACATCACGGGTGTCGCGGCGTTCGGGCTGTACGTGGAGCTGATCGAGCATTTCGTGGAGGGTCTCGTTCACGTCTCGACCATGGCCGACGACTACTACCGGTTCGTCGAGCGCGCGCACATCCTGCGCGGCGAGAATACGGGCAAGGTGTACCGCCTGGGAGACAAGGTCAGAGTGCAGGTCGTCAAGGTGGACATGGAGCGGCGGCAGGTGGATCTGGGTCTCGCCGAGATTCTCGATCGCGTTCGCGAATCGGAGACACATCGCGGCCCGAGGCGGAGCAAGGCCCAGCCGAAGAAGGAGACGCGCCGGAACGGCTCGGGGAAGCGGAAGCCGCGGCCCGGTAGAAAGGAACGCGCCGCGGGGAAACGGCGATGAAACGTACCGTCGTCATCGGGACTGCCGGTCACATCGATCACGGCAAGAGCGCGCTCGTTCGCGCGCTCACCGGGACGGACCCGGATCGCCTCAAAGAGGAGCAGGAACGGGGCATCACCATTGACCTGGGGTTCGCTCACCTCGAAACCGATACGTGCGACCTGTCGTTCGTCGACGTGCCGGGCCACGAGCGCTTCGTCAAGAACATGCTGGCCGGCGCCGGGGGCGTCGATCTGGTGCTGCTCGTGGTGGCCGCCGATGAGTCGGTCATGCCCCAGACGCGCGAGCACTTCGAGATCTGCGAACTGCTGCGCGTTCCCTGCGGTGTCATCGTCCTCACGAAGACGGATATCGCCGACGCGGACATGCAGGAGATCGCGGCGCTCGAGACGCGGGAGCTCGTGGAAGGTTCCTTTCTGGCCGCGGCGCCTCTGGTGCGCGTGTCCGCGAAAACCGGCCAGGGACTCGACGAGCTCCAAGCGACGCTGCAGACGCTCGCCGGCCGGGTACGGGAGCGGAGCAGTACGGGACCGGTTCGCCTCCCGGTCGATCGGGTGTTCACGATGAAGGGGTTCGGCACCGTCGTGACAGGAACGCTGGTGTCGGGCTCGATAGCCGAGGAGCAGGAGCTGCTGCTGCTGCCCTCGAACCGTCGGGTCAAGGTGCGCGGGCTTCAGGTGCACGGCCGGCGCGAGTCCAACGCCTCGGCAGGACGGCGCGTCGCGGCGAACCTGGGAGGGATCGAGGTCAGCGATCTTGAACGGGGAGAGACCCTGACCGAGCCGGGGGCCTTCGAGAGCGCGAGTCGCCTCGATGCCGCGCTCGACCTGCTGCCCGATGCACGCGTGCTGAAGCACGGCACGCGCGTTCGCTTCCACCATGGAACCTCCGAGCTGATCGGGCGCGTGTCACTCGCATCGGGGCGGGACGGCGAAGCGGCCCTCGCCGCGCTCCAGCCCGGCCAATCGGCGTTTGCCCGACTGCGCCTGGAGGCGCCGGCCGTGCTCACGCGCGGCGACCGGTTCATCATCCGGGCATACTCGCCACCAGTCACGATCGGCGGAGGAGTGGTGCTCGATCCCAACCCACCCCGCAGCGCCATCCGCACCGCCGCCGGCATTGCCCGAATGCGAGCGCTCGGCGGCGACACCAATGCCGTTGTCACGGCCATGGTGCGGGAACGCGGCGCTTCGGGCCTCTCGCGATCGGCCCTGGTCAGCCGGGCCGGGCTCGCGAAGGCCGAGGCGGCGGCGCTGGTCGAGCGCCTCGCGCAAGAGCGAGCCGTGGAGCCGATCGACGACCTGATCGTTCCGACCGAGGCGCTGACCGCGTGCGGCGAGCGTCTCATCTCCGAGCTGAAGGCCCACCATCGAGCGAACCCGCTCTCGGAAGGCATGCCGCGGGAGGAAGCCCGGGAGCGGATCTTCGGCAAGGCGGCGCCGGCCGTGTTTGCGCACGTGATTCAGCGACTCATGTCGGCCGGGCGCATCGCCGGCCGCGACCGCCTGGCGCTGCAGGGACACCAGGTCTCGTTGTCGCCCGAGGAGTCGCGCGTGCAAACCCTGCTGACCGAGATCTTCCGGGAAGCGAAGCTGGCGCCGCCGGATGTCCAAGCCGCCGCCGCCGCCGCCGGGACCCCCCGCGAGACTGCGGACAGGGTGATCGGGTTACTGCTCCGGCAGCGGATCCTCGTGCGACTCGATACGCTCGTGTTTCACGCCGCGTCGCTCGAGACGCTGAAGGCCGACGTGCGAAAGCTCAAAGAAGTCCAGGAGAAGCCCCGCGTCGACGTGGCATCCTTCAAGGAGCGATACGGGATCACTCGCAAGTATGCAATTCCGCTGCTCGAATACCTGGACAGGGAGCGGGTCACCCGCAGGGTTGGAGATGCGCGGGTGGTCCTGTAGGAAGGCCGCGCGCCTCAGCGGTCGTCGCGGGACGTACCCTCACGCGTGGCATCCTTGAAGTTCCTGATGCCCTTGCCGATGCCGCGGCCGATTTCCGGCAGGCGACTTGCTCCGAAGATCAGGATGATCAAGAAGAGAATAACGAGCAGTTCGGGAATCCCGAGACCCATGGCGGCTCCTTTTTGCCCGCTGAACACCAGGAGGTGGCGGGCGCCGTCGAACCGGAGACTCGTCAATTCTATCACCATCGGCCTCTTGATACCGGTCATGGGCGCGGCCGTGGTGGCGGGCCTGCCGCAGTTCGCTTCCGGTGTGAACCTCGTCGAGGTCTACCTGACGGTGACCGACGACAAGGGTGAGCCGATCACTGGCCTCACGTCGGCCGACTTCCAGGTGCTCGAGGACGGCCAGCCGCAAGCCATCTCGGCGTTCGTGGCAGGAGACTTCCCCTTGAATGTCGGTCTCGCACTCGACCGCAGCTTCAGCATGGCGGGAGAGCGGCTTGACGCGACCAAGCGAGCGGCGCGGGCGTTTCTCGACGCGCTCAGGCCCGAGGACAAAGTGCTGATCGTGAAGATCGGCACCACGTTCGAGGTCTCGGAAGCCCGCACCACGCGCGAAATGATCGACGACATCGATTCGTGGGGGACGACAGCGCTGCACGACTCGATCATCGAGGCGATCGACAGCATCGAGCGGGCGGGCACGAACCGTGGGCGCCATGCGCTGCTGCTGTTCTCCGATGGTGCGGATCGCTACAGCCGCGCTACGCCAGCCGACGTTCTCGACCGCGCCCGGCGGGCGAACGTGATCGTGTTTCCGATTGCCATCGGCCGCGACCGTCCCGCGCTGTTCGCCGAGCTCGCGGCGCTGACAGGAGGACGATCCATCCACGCACGCGACGGCAAGGGGCTGACCGACCTGGTCCAAGGCATTGCGCGAGAGCTGCGCTTTCAGTACCTGATCGGCTACAGCCCATCGCGGCCGCTCGTCGCTGCCTCGGGCGAGTGGCGCTCGATTGTCGTGAACGTGAATCGTCCACGGGTCCGGGTGCGGGCCAGAGACGGGTACCTGGTGAGGTGAGCGAAGCGGGAGGGCATGTGGGATTCGCAGGATTCGCGGGGTAAGATGTCCGGGATGTCCCATCCTCTCGTGTTGGCCTCGTATCCGAACCCTTCGGTTGCCGCAGCCGGCGCCCGTGCGCTCCACGCCGCCGGCGTCGCGCGCGAGCAGATCTCGGTGATTTCCCGGAGCCACGACGAGGAAGGCGCGCTCGCCGAGCAGATGGACGCCACGCCCGGTGCGGACATCGAAGACTCGCGACGGGCTGCGGTCCTCGGTGAGCTGAGCGGTCAGGTGCTGGCGGCAATCGCTCTGGTGATGCCGGGGATCGGGCCGATTGTCACCGCGGGTCCGCTGTCTGCCGGGCTCGGCGAGGTGGCCGGTCATGTCGCCGGGGGGGTCGCATCGGCACTCACCGCCGCGGGCGTTGCCGAACACGAAGCCCACGCGCTCGAGCGGGAGGTCCGAACCGGGGGGGTCCTGCTCGGCGTCCACGCCACTCCTGCCGATGTGCCGACCATACGCGAGGCCCTGACCCGCAGCGGGGCTGGTCGCGTGCTGACCGCGAATTGGGAGGAATGACGGCCCGGCTCTGTCGACGAGCATGTACACGATTGGAGTCTTTCAGGATGTAGTCTCCGCCGACCGCGGCATTGCCGCCCTGGTTGCGGACGGGTTCGCTCCAGCCGAGGTTTCCGTTCTTGCCAGGGCATCGCCCGAAGCGGAGAACCTCGTTCGCACGCATCTCGGGACCGCGGCGCAGTCCGTCAGCGTTCCGAAGCTCGGCCCGCTCGTCTCAGCCGGGGCGCTCGCCGCGACGCTGCAGGGCGGGGATGCCCTGCTCGAATCGAGCGGGCTCGCAAAGAGTTGCGGCCGTGCTGGATTCCAGTCGCATGACGGCCAGATCTTCGAGACCCTCGTGGAACGTGGCGGCGTTCTGGTTGCGGTGCTGAGCGAGCGCCGGGCGGCCGATGCGCTTGCCCGTCTACATGCTTACGGCGGCGGAAACGCCGCGATCGGCGCCTGGGTCGGACGCGTCTGAGGCTCCAGGGACGAAAGACGAAAGGGATTCAGGATCGGTGTGCGTCCACCATGGTGTCTGCAGCGTCCAATAAGTGTGACGAAACGGCAAGGCTGGGCCGAGAAACTGCTGTGTGAAACCCCTTCCGATGGGGGCATCCATATTGCACCTTGCAGAAGTCTGTGGGGTCAGCCACAATGAGATCAGCGGCAGATCCACCAGAAAACCCGATGTCAGGCACTTATCCGGCGACCAGCCCGAACGCGCATTTTCTTGCCGGACACGTTCCGTCCGGTAAGGACGACAGGCTTCGGTTCGGCAACGCGGTCGGTCTGTCCCTCTTCAGCCACATTGCGGGCGTGCTGTTGGCGATCTTCATCGCCAGCCGTTTACCTGCCGTGGTGCCGGGCTCGAGGCCGATCGAACGGCTGCCTTCCGAGATCGTGTGGCTCGCCGCGCCGGGGCCCGGAGGCGGTGGTGGCGGCGGCGGCAACAAGATGCCCGACCCGCCGAGAAAGGCCGAAGCCCCGGGCAAGGACAAGATCACTGTTCCGGCCGCCAAACCTGTGAAGCTCGAGGTCCCCAAGAAACCGGATCCGCCGCCGGAAACACCTCCGCTCACGATTCCCGCCCAGCCGATGCAGACGGGGATCGAGCAGGCGCCAGGCGTGCTGGCCAACGTACCGTCGGTGCCTACGCTCTCCCAGGGCAGCGGAACGGGCGGTGGGGCGGGTTCGGGACGCGGGACCGGCGTCGGGCCGGGGCAGGGTTCGGGTCTTGGCGACGGCTACGGCGGAAATTTCGGCGGCGGTGCGGCACGTCCGGGCAACGGCATCACCTCGCCGAAGCTGCTCAAGGAAGTCAAGCCGAACTACACGGCCGAGGCCATGCGGGCCAAGATTCAGGGGACGGTGTGGCTCGAAGCTGTCGTGCTGCCCGATGGGACCGTCGGCCCCGTCAAGGTGACGCGGTCGCTCGACCCCACATTCGGCCTCGATCAGGAAGCCGCACGCACGGTGAAGCTCTGGCGCTTCATCCCCGGCACGAATCAGCTCACCGGCGAAGCGGTCCCCGTGATCGTGCTCGTCCAGATGGACTTCACGCTCCGCTAGAAAAACGCCGGCTGATCGCTCAACCGGCGTCCCCGATCGATTCCCCCAGCTGATAGCTGTTGCTTATTTGTTGCTTCTAATCGCGTAGTCCGTCCAGCACAGATCCGGCGCCAGGCTTGGATCGAATTCCTCCTCGGCAAAGGCCGTCGTGGTTCGAGTCGCAGGAGCCGTTTCCTGCACGCTTGGATCCAGTGCGCGCGCAATCTGACTGCGGACGTCCTCGATGTGCAGCAGGGTGGCGCGATCGGTCGTGCGAGTCAGAGCCGTCTGCAGGTCCCCGTCGAGCGTCTTCAGCTCGCCGCGGAAGAATGCGCGGGAGTCGTTGCCTGCCGCCTGGGCACCGTTGACGCGATTGGCCAGTGTCTCGACGTACGCGCGCTGCAGGTTGCGCCGGTAGGCGTCCATCTGCGGCGCGCCGGCGCTGTAGACCTCGCTCCAGATCCCCTTACGCAGATCCGCCAGGAAATCGAGCGGGCGGTAGGCGGCCGCACCGTCGAGCGTTTCCTGTTCGACCAGCCTGGCAATCCGGGTGGGGTTGAGCAGGGAGGTCAGCACGCGCTGCTGGCCGGTGCGGACCCGCTCGAGCACGCCGATGGGCTCCACGCGGCGAAGTATCTCCGGCTTGATGGCCCAGTCAGGCGTCGTGAAGGCGTTCTCGTTCAGGAACCGTACGGCAGTGGCCTGACGCTCGCGCGGGATCGGCGTGAACCGCACGCCCTGCTGCCCGATGTGCTTCTGCTGTGAGCTGAACCCCCCGACAATCGCCGCAACATGGTTCATCTCGAGCGCCCACTGGCCCAGCATGCGGCCGTACAGCTCGTCGAGATCGTCGAACGGTTCGCCGGGACGAGTGGTTGTGGCGGTAAGCAGCATGTTTGACACTCGCTTCAGGTTCTTGAGTCCGAGCGTCGTGGATGCCACCGCGTCGGCATCACCGACGGCCTCGGTGAGCTCGCCGGGATCCGCGCCGGCGGAGCCCGCGGTCGAGAAGCGGAGATACGGCGTCGTGTCCTGCTGCCGTGCCCATTCGTCCAGGGTCTTCTTTTCCTCGTCGGCCGTACGCGCACCCGGGATCGGCTTGTAGCCCCACATCGTCGCCCACTTGTCATACGGACCGATGCCCGGCACGAGGTCGGCGACGTCGATGTTGTCCTCGGGTTGGGCCACGTAATTGAACCGCGAGTAGTCCATGAGCGTGGGCGTGTGCCCCATCGTCTTCACCCACTCCCGATCGCGGACGCGCGCGGCGGTGTACATCGAGCTGGCCTTCATGTTGTGCTGGAACCCGAGCGTGTGGCCGACTTCATGTGCCGCCACGTACTGGATCAGCCGGCCCATGAGGTCGTCGGGCAGCGGCAGCGTTTTCGCGCGTGGATCGAGGGGGCCGGCCTGCACGAAATACCAGTCGCGGGCCAGGTTCATGACGTTGTGGTAGAACTGGATGTCCGATTCCAGAATTTCGCCGGTGCGCGGATCGTGGACATGCGGACCTGACGCGTTCTCGATCGTCGAAGGCAGCCACCGGATGACGGAATACCTGGCGTCCTCCGGGCTCCACTCAGGGTCCTGATCCGGTGTCGGCGCTTCCTTCGCGATGATGGCGTTCTCGAAGCCCGCGGCCTCGAACGCCGTCTGCCAGCTCTCGATCCCGCTCTTCATGTACGGCACCCACTTCGTGGGGGTCGCTGGATCAATCCAATACACGATCGGCTTGACGGGCTCTGACAACTCCGCCTGCGGGTCTTTCTTTTCGAGCCGCCAGCGCGTGATGAAGCGACGCTGCGGTGCGCGGTGCTCGTCCCGGCTGTAGTCCATCTGACGCACCGAGAAGTAGCCGACCCGTTCGTCGAACAATCTCGCCTGCATCGGTTTCTCGGGCAGCAGGACCATGCTGTAGTGCATCAGCACGCTGTGCGAGCCCGGTCGCAGCGGCGTGGCGCCGCGGCCGGCGGGCGGCGCCGGTCCGCCGCGGCCGCCGCCGGGCTCCTGCGGCGGGTTGTTGTAGGTGTGCGTCGCCTCGACGTTGATGTTTTCCGGGAACGACAGGACGCGCTCGACGAACGATCGGGAGACGTCGAACGATCGGGCATTGACGCGGGTCCTGCCGCTGAACTCGGGAACGTCGGTCGTGAACAGCCGCGTCACCTCTATCACGGGCGCATCGTCCTTCCCGAGCGCCTCGATGTTGAACGCCATCACGATCGGGTTGTAGTTGGCGGCTTCCACGGCCCTGGCAATCGGCGCCGCGGTGTCCGCGACGACGTCGTAGGACACGGCGCGCAGCAGGACCCGGTCACCGCGGCGGTCCCACCTCACCACCCGGTTGCCGACGGCCTGACCGCCATATCCGGCGCCGAGAGTGGTCCTGGCTATCTGGCTGACCCAGAGGAACTCGCGACCCAGCCGGTCTTTCGGGATCTCGTAGTACACGCGATCCTTGATCCGATGCACCGTGAAGATGCCGTCGTCGGACCTGGCGTCCTTGGTGATGACCCGTTCGTAGGGCTTGATTTCCGGTTCCTGGGCGCGGCCGCCGCGCCCGCCGCCTTGCGGCGGGTCCTGGCCGCCAGTCGGCGGGTCCTGGGCGATCGCGGCGCACGGCAGCACCGCAATCGAGAGCGCCATAACGAGGCTGCGCAAGCTCATCATGTGAAAGCCTCCATCTCCCTTACCCTGCTGCGGCGGGGTGGTGTGACCGGGGTGCCGCAATGATGCCATACTGCGCGGCATGCAGAAGCGTATTACGCCGCTGTTCCTGGTTCTGTTGCTCGGCGCTGCGTGCGAAGCGCGCGCCCAGTCGTACCCCACGCTCGTTGAGGGAGATTTCGCCGCCAGCGATTTCACGTTTCAGAGCGGCGAGACGCTGCCACAGGTGCGGATCCACTATCGAACGGTCGGCACTCCCCGGAAGGATCCCGACGGCATCGTGCGCAACGGCGTCCTGATCCTGCACGGGACCGGCGGGTCGGGACGAGGGTTCTTGAACCAGGGCTATGCCGGGCGCCTCTTCGGCAAGGGGCAGCTTCTGGACGCGGAGCGCTACTTCATCATCCTTCCCGACAACGTCGGGCACGGCCAGTCCAGCAAGCCCAGCGACGGGTTGCGAATGAAGTTCCCGAAATACGGCTACAGGGACATGGTCGCTCTCCAGCATCTTCTCGTCACCAGGGGGCTGGGGCTTTCGCACCTCCGGCTCGTGATGGGGACGTCGATGGGAGCGATGCACACCTGGCTGTGGGGCTACATGTATCCGGAGTTCATGGAGGGCCTGGTGCCGCTCGCCAGCAATCCGGTCGAGATTGCCGGCCGGAATCGGGTCTGGCGAAAACTGCTGGTCGACGCCATTGTCAACGACCCGACCTGGAACAACGGCGACTACACGGAGCAACCGCGTGGCCTGTCGAACGCGCTCGGGTTCCTGTTGATGGCTACGAGCTCGCCGCTGCAGTGGCAGAAGCAGTTCCCGACGGCAGCCGCGGCCGACAAGTGGCTTGCAAACCAGATCGCATCGCGCAGCAGGAACAGCGACGCGAACGACATGATCTACTACTTCCGCGCGTCGGAGGACTACGATCCGTCGCCGCACCTCGGGCAGATCGTCGCGCCGCTTCTCGCCATCAACTCGGCGGACGATTTCGTGAACCCCCCGGAGCTGCCGATGATGCGGGAATTGATCCAGCAGGTGAAGCGCGGCCGCTTCGTGCTGATGCCGGTTTCCGATCGCACACGCGGGCACGGTTCTCACTCCGTGCCGGATCTGTGGAGCGAGGAGCTCGCGCGCTTCCTGGCCGAATTGAAACGATAGTCAGCGCAATCCGGAAACGGACGCCGCCTGGCGCCCCGTTTCCGCCGCCGGCCTCCTCTCCACGCTGTCCGGGCTCGGGCGTTCGTGCCCCGAGGCAGCATCGGCTGCTGGCGCCGGCCGCAAAATCGCGATCAGGCTGAGCGGCGGTGTCGGCAGGATTCCATCCAGCGGCCGCATGAGCGGCACCATCCAGTTCAGGAGCTTGATCTGCGGCAGGCTGAACGAACGGCGCCTCAGCAGCCTGCCGTTGATGAACCACGCGATCGTCCCAACGCGATTGAACTCGAAGAGATGCTCGACATGGAATCCGCTGTCGTGCGCCAGTCTGGTCAGCGTCTCCCGGCTGTAACGGCGCTCGTGGCCGAGAACCTCGTCGAGTGTGCCGTAGTTCCACTGGCCCTGCGGCACGAGGATGATCGCTCTTCCTTCGGGTGCTAGCACCGATCGGATGTTCTGCAGGGCCTGCCTGTCGGCGGCGATGTGCTCGATGACGTTCAGGCAGATAGCGGTGTCGAAGCCCTCGGGCGGGCGGCTGAAGGTCGTGATGTCCGTGACGTCGCAGTACTGAACGTCCAGGTAGGGCCGCTGATGGCGCAGCGAGTTCAGCGTCTGGAGATAGAGCGGATTGATGTCCGACACAACGAAGGTCCACCGCGGGACGAGCTCGAGCGTCAGATTGCCGACGCCCCCGCCGATCTCCAGCACCCGGTTCCCGCAGAACGGACGGATGACGTCGGCCATCCAGGCGTTGAACCTCGGCGCGCGGCTGAGACGCGCCAGGATCTGGCTGCCGTACGCATCCTTCCGGTAAATCTCGTCGGACAGGGCGAACCGCAGAATGGCGCCGACCGCGCGCGCGCCGTCACGCCAATTGATTTTCTTGCCCTCCTGATACGTTCGGCCCGAGTAGCTGATGGGCACCTCGAAGATCCGCGCCCGCCGTTTCGCCAGCTTGATCGTCAGCTCCGGCTCGATCCGGAAGTCGTTCGAGGCGATTGGAATCGATTTCAGCAGGTCGGTTCTGACCGCCTTGTAGCAGGTCTCCATGTCGGTCAGGTTGAGGTTCGTGACCAGATTGCACAGCGTCGTCAGGAACTTGTTTCCCAGCTGGTGCCGGTAGAGCAGCACCCGCCGTACCTCGCTGCCCGAGAAGCGCGTGCCGAAGACGGCGTCGGCCGGTTCGTCGATGAAGACCTGCACGATGCGCAGGAGATCCCTCGGGTTGTACTCGAGGTCGGCATCGTGGATGACCGACAGCTCGCACGTCGCCGCCTCGAGCGCGGTCCGAATGGCCCGGCCCTTCCCCCCGTTCCGCTCGTGCCGCAGAAAGCGCCACGAGAAGAACCCAGCCGGCTCACCGGCCTTCTTTGCCTGAACGGCACGGAGGACCTCAGGCGTACCGTCGCTCGAGCAGTCGTCGACGACGATGACCTCGACGCGCTCGAGATTCGGGCTCGAGGCCAGAACGGTGAGGCGCTCGAGAGAGGCGGCCACCAGGTGCTGCTCGTTGTAGACGGGAACGAGAATGGAAAGGGAGGTCCGTGGAAAAGCGTCCGGCATACGGAGATGTGTCTGGGTGGTCGCACGCTAGCCCGCGGGCGAGCGGTGCAACGATAGCACACGACCCCGGACTTGGCCGGACGATGGTGCGCCGGGATTCCCGAGGACTGCGCTGGAACGAAAAAAGGCCGGCGGGGGGCCCGCCGGCCTCGTTGTGACGCCAAATCGTCAACCGTCAGTGGAGCAGTTCAATCTGCCATCTGCCCCCTGCGATCGTCGATTAGTACATGCCTCCCATGCCGCCACCGCCCGGCATGGCCGGGGAATCCTTCTTCTCCTCGGGAATTTCGGAGACGAGGGCTTCGGTGGTCAGCAGCAGCGAGGCGATGGATGACGCGTTCTGGAGCGCCGTGCGCACGACCTTGACCGGGTCGATGACGCCCGCGCTGACCAGGTTCTCGTACTTGTCCGACGACGCATTGTAGCCTTCGTCGCCCTTGCCGTCCTTCACCTTCTGGACGACGATGGAGCCTTCCTGGCCGGCGTTGGTGGCAATCCAGCGGAGGGGCTCCTCGATCGCCTTCTTGATGATGTCGGAGCCCACCTTCTGGTCGCCGTCGAGTTTGAGGTTCTCGATCGCCTTGCCGGCCCGGATGAGGGCGACGCCGCCGCCGGCGACGATTCCCTCTTCGACGGCTGCCTTGGTCGCGTGCATGGCGTCCTCGACGCGCGCCTTCTTTTCCTTCATCTCGGTTTCGGTGGCCGCACCGACCTTGATGACGGCGACGCCGCCGACCAGCTTCGCCAGCCGCTCCTGCAGCTTCTCGCGATCGTAGTCCGAGGTGGTCTCCTCGACCTGCGTGCGGATCTGCTTGACGCGGCCCTCGATCGCCTGCTGGCTGCCGGAGCCTTCGACGATCGTCGTGTTGTCCTTGTCGATCGTGACCTTCTTCGCCTTGCCGAGATCTTCGAGCTTGATGTTCTCGAGCTTGATCCCGAGATCCTCGGTGAGCGCCCTGCCGCCGGTGAGAACCGCGATGTCCTCGAGCATGGCCTTCCGGCGGTCGCCGAAGCCGGGCGCCTTCACGGCCGCCGCCTGCAGCGTGCCGCGCAGCTTGTTGACGACGAGCGTCGCCAGCGCCTCGCCGTCGACATCCTCGGCGATGATGATCAGCGGCCGGCTCGCCCGCGCCACCTGCTCGAGCAGCGGCAGCAGGTCTTTCATGGAGCTGATCTTCTTCTCGTGGATCAGGATGACCGGGTTCTCGAGCACGACTTCCATGCGCTCGGGATCCGTTACGAAGTAGGGCGAGAGATAGCCGCGGTCGAACTGCATGCCCTCGACGACCTCGAGCGAGGTCTCCATCGACTTGGCTTCCTCGACGGTGATGACGCCGTCCTTACCGACCTTTTCCATCGCCTCGGCGATGATCTTGCCGATGGTCTCGTCGCTGTTGGCCGAGATCGTGCCGACCTGCGCGATGGCCTGGCCGCTGACCGGCTTCGCCTGCTTCTTCAGCTCCTCGACGATGTTTTCGACGGCCCTCTCGATGCCGCGCTTGAGCTCCATCGGGTTGGCGCCGGCGACGACGTTCTTCGCGCCCTCGCGGAAGATCGCCTGCGCGAGCACGGTCGCCGTCGTGGTGCCGTCACCGGCGATGTCCGACGTCTTGCTGGCCACCTCGCGAACCATCTGGGCGCCCATGTTCTCGAGCGGGTCCTTGAGGTCGATTTCCTTGGCGACGGTCACGCCGTCCTTGGTGATGGTCGGCGAGCCGAACTTCTTGTCGAGCACGACGTTGCGGCCCTTGGGGCCGAGCGTCACCTTGACGGCATTGGCGAGGCTGTTGACGCCGCGCAGGATGGCCTGGCGCGACTCCTCGCCGTAAACAATCTGCTTTGCCATATCTTCTTGTCTCCACGAGAGCTGTCAGCGTTCAGCTCTCAGCTATCCGCCTGAATCCGTGTGTTGAGCCTCTTCGTCTGACCAGCACCAGCCGCAGCTCCTGTTGCTGAGAGCTGACAGCCCAGAGCCGGTGGCTACTGTGTGATGATGCCGAGGATCTCTTCCTCGCGCATGATGAGGTACTCCTCGCCGTCGAGCTTGATCTCCTGGCCGGAGTACTTGCCGAAGAGAATCGTGTCGCCTTCCTTCACGTCGAGCGGGGTCACCTTGCCGTCCTTCTCGGTCTTGCCCTTGCCCACGGCGATAACCCGGCCCTGCTGGGGCTTTTCCTTGGCGGAGTCGGGGATGATGATCCCGCCAACCTTCTGCTCACCTTCCTCGATGCGCTGCACGATGACGCGATCGTGCAGGGGACGAATCCGGACTGCGGTCTGCGTTGCTGCCATATTGCTGTCTGCTCCTGTTGGGCGGCGTTGGGGCGCCGCGGTTCCCCGGGGGTAGCCCCGTCAATCTGCGGGGCGGGTGCCCCGCGGTCGGTGGAAAATCAGGTAAATGAAGCCCTCCGGGCCCTGGTTCGCCCTGCCGCTTAGCACTCGGCAGGACCGACTGCTAATTGTATAGGAGAGACGTCCGGGGCTGTCAAGCAGTCGAGGGGGGAGAGTGCTAGTGGATCTCGACGGGGCTCGGAGCCTCGGGGCTGGGTGCTCGGGGGAACTGCCGGGGACGTTTGGGTCTCGGAGGCTCGGGGCTGTTTCACGCGCTCCGCTTGATCCGATATTCGACCATCTTCCGGGCGACCGTGTTGCGATGCATGCCCAGGATTTCGGCCGCGTCGCCGACGCTCCCTTTCGAACGCTGCAGCGCACGGGTGATGAACATCTTCTCGAGCTCTCGCCGCACGTCGTCGTACAGCACGCCCTTGTCGAGCATTTCCTGGACGAGCCTCTCGAGTTGATCCCGCACGGCCGCCTACTTCAGATCGCGGCCCGACAGCAGGCGATACGCCTCGACGTACTTCTCGCGCGTCCGCTGCACGACGGCTTCGGGCAGCGACGGGACGGGCGGCTGCTTGTTCCAGCGGATCTCTTCGAGGTAATCGCGCACGTACTGCTTGTCGAAACTCGGCTGCCCGTGACCCGGCTCGTACTCGGCCCGCGGCCAGAAGCGGGATGAGTCCGGGGTCAGAACCTCGTCGATGAGCACGACATCCTGATCGCCCATCATGTTCGCCGATGGGCTCGCTGGCGCCAGCCCAAACTCGAACTTCGTGTCGGCGATGATGATGCCCTTGGACTCGGCGTGCGCGACGCCCCGGTTGTAGGTCGCGAGCGTCAGTGCTTTCAGGCGCGCGATCAGGCCCGCGCCGATCAGGCGGCCAGCCGCCTCCTCGCTGATATTGATGTCGTGGCCGCTCTCGGCTTTCGTGGCTGGGGTGAAAATCGGCTCCGGCAGTCGATCGGACTCGCGCAGCCCGGCCGGCAGCTTCACGCCGCAGACGCTTCCGGTCTGCTGATACTCCTTCCAACCCGATCCCGACAGGTACCCTCGTGCGACGCACTCGACCGGAACGGGATTGGTACGCCGGACCAGCATCGAGCGGCCGCGCAGCAGTTCGGCGTGGCGACGTACCGCCTCCGGATAGGCGTTGACATCCCACGTCACCATGTGATGGGGCACCAGATCGCCCATGCGCTCGAACCAGAAGGCCGACAACTGTGTCAGGACCTTGCCCTTGTCGGGGATGCCCGAACCGAGGACGTAGTCGAACGCCGAGATGCGATCGGTTGCAACGATCAGCAGGTCGTCGCCGACCTCGTAGACGTCACGCACCTTGCCGCGGCGGTGCAAGGTCAGACCCTCAAGGGATGTGTCGAGGAGCGGTGCAGTGGATATCACGGTTGCCTCGCGCGAGAAGGTGAAGCTTACCGATCGACGCAGGTCGAGTCAAACACAAGGGGCAAGGCTGCCTGGAAAAGAGGCTGACGTGCGACGTGGGCGAAGGGCACGGGCGCTAGCGTGATTCGTGGAGGTTGAAACGGATCCCGCCACGTGTGGCGCGAATGGTGATCGTCGGGCCGCCGCCGTGGACGTTTCCGGATGCCTTGTGCTCTTTGCCGTCGGGGGAGGCTGTGGTGGTGAGCTGCGAGGTAACGGCATCCGGCATGGTGATTGTTCCGTCGGTCGCGATCGCGTCGAGCGTGTAGCCGTCGGGCGGGAGCGTGACCTGGACGGGCTCGCCGCTGTTGAAGATGGCGAGCGGCCGAGCGCGGTCGATCGCGACGTCGATCTCGGCATTGCGTCCCTCGACGCGACCTTCGCCACGGAGGCCGCGGAGGATCACCGAGCCTGTCACCGAGGCGATCCGGACGGGACCTCCGGGCTCCTGAAAATTCTCGAGCACCACGTCCGCCGACGTTGCCTGGATGTCGATCGGACCGGCGAGGTCGGCACCGCGAAGCGCTCCTGCCTCGAGCACGAGATTCGCGTCGCCATGGACCCGGGACAGACGGACATCGCTGCCGCGCGCGGTCAGTCGGACGGCGCCCACATCCTCGACCGTGAAGTCGCCGCCGCGGTGGTGCGCCGTGACCCCGCCGGTGATGTTCTTGAGGATGGTCTCGCCACGTGCCGACTCCATCTCGACGCCGCGCGTGCCGGTGACCTCTATCCGCACATTCGTGGGCCCGAAGAACACCAGCATGTCCGACGGGACCCGGAGCTGGAGCTTCCCGCGCTGCGACCCGCCGGAGGGATATTTCAACGACACCGTGATGGTGGGTCCCGCTGGCTCGACCGTAAGCGCGGACTGACCCGCCAGGCTCTTCGCCTCGGCCTCGTCGTAGCCGGTTGACCGGACCCACAGCTCGGAGGCGATATCGGTGCGGTCTTCGCCGGTGATGATCACCGGCGTGTTCTGCAGGGTCAGACGCAGCTCTCGAAGACCCTCGGGCACGGGATGGGACGCGGTCATGGTGACCTCGGCAGACACCCGGTTGCCCTGGAACTCCCGGCGGATGTTGTCCACGATTCTGCGGAGGCTGAAGGGCGACTGACCCGGCGCAGGTGCTGGTGCCGTCACCTGATAGACCAGCGTTCCGAGTGCCACGAACCCCAGAACGAGCAATAACTCGCGTTTTCCCATAGACTTGGCGTTGTTTTTCGTAGTAGAGTTCGTCGGGCGTCTGACGACTGCCGTTTCACGGCCTCTTCGGATTCCCGCGAACCACCCGGATTCTAAGCCACGGATGCAGACGGATTACAGACGGAACAACCGTGTCCGATTGGCGCAGACACCCACACTTGCATGCGGCCACGAGTTCGAACCGTTCTGATTCTGCTGCTCACGGTCGCGCTGCTAGCCTACTTCCTTCGGGACGCGGATATGCGCGAAGTCTGGGCGGAAACCCGTCGCGCCGATGCCCGCGATCTGCTGCTCGCACTGGCCACGACCTGTGCCGCCTATCTGCTTCGCGCGCTGCGGTGGCAGTACTTGCTCGCCCCCATTGGCGGCAGCCGCTTCAGTACCGCCTTCCGGACGACAGTCATCGGCTTTGCGGCGAGCGCCCTCCTGCCGGCGCGAGCCGGCGAGGTGATCCGGCCGTACCTGCTCGCCAGACGGGAAGGGCTGAGCGCGACGTCGGCGTTTGCCACGATTATCCTCGAGCGGTTGCTCGATCTGGTCACCGTCCTGATGCTCTTCGCGGGCTTCGTCCTGCTCGGCGCGGCCGGCGTGGCCGCCAACGACCCCTCGTACCTGGCGCGCGTCAAGGTGGGCGGAGCGATGGCCGGCGGCGGCGCGCTGCTGGCCTCGTTCGTCTTTTTCGCGCTCGCGGGCCATCCCGAACGCCTCGGTCGATTGACGATGAGCATCGAGCGCTTCCTGCCGCGCGTCCTGGCTCGGACGTTCGCCCGCTTCGTGGAGACGTTTGCTCAGGGGCTGGCCGTCATGCGCCAGCCCAGTCAGCTCGTGGCGGCGCTGGCGCTTTCGATTCCGCTCTGGATCTCGATCGGGGCCGGGATCTGGATGGCGTCGCGGGCATTCCATATTACGTTCCCCTTCAGCGGTTCGTTCCTGGTCGTGACCGTGCTGGTCGTCGGCGTGGCGGTCCCAACCCCCGGCGCCATTGGCGGATTTCACACGGCGTTCCAGTTCGCGGTGGAGACCTTTTTTGGTGCATCGCACGATCGCGCCGTGGGCGCAGCGATCGTCCTGCACGCGATCTCGTTTCTGCCGGTTACGATCCTGGGCCTGGGGTTCATGATGGCCGAAGGGTTGACGCTTGCGGGGGCCAGACGCCTGGCCGAGAGCACGACGCCAGGGGCGCCGCTGGGAGATCCTCCGGTCCGGGCTGCCACGGCGGAACTCGAACCCGGTCGGTCGATCAGGCCTGCACCGGCGAGGCGCGGCACTAGATGAAATGCCCGTACTGCGGACACCTGGGCGACAAGGTCGTCGATTCGCGGGAGAGCAAGGAAGGGGAAGTCATCAGGCGTCGCCGCGAGTGCCTGGGTTGCGGCCGGCGGTTCACCAGCTACGAACGGATCGACGAGATTCCGTACATGGTGGTGAAAAAGGATGGCAGCCGGGAGCGGTTCGAGCGGCAGAAGCTGCTGGCCGGGCTCCTCAAGGCGTGCGAGAAGCGGCCCGTCAGCGTCGCCTCGCTGGAAGCGATCGCCGACCGTGTCGAGTCGGCGCTGCAGGAGAAGCCGGAGCGCGAGATGAGCACGGAAGAGGTCGGCGCGTTCGTCATGAACGAGCTCCGCTCGCTCGACAAGGTGGCGTATGTTCGCTTCGCGTCGGTATACCGGCATTTTCGTGATATCGGTGAGTTCATGTCCGAGTTGAAAGACCTGCTCAACGCGAAAGAGTAGTGATGCGGCCACTCCGCGCCGCGATGGCGCTCGCGACATGTCTGGTGCTCCAAACCTCGACCGCGGTCGCGCAGAGCATCCAGATCACCCCGCTGACGCGGGACGACCGGGTACTCGTCTCGTTCCGGTTGACCGATGTCTTCACGGAGGAGGTCCGGGCCGCCGTGCACAGCGGGCTGACGATCACGTTCGTGTACGACGTACAGCTCCGACGGAGCGCCACGCTGTGGCTCGACCGTACTATCGAATCGTCCACGGTGATCGCCACCGTCAAGTACGATCCGGTGACGCGCAAGTATCTCGTCACGCGAAAGGCCGACGGCCGGATCGAAGGCGCGGACACGGTCGAGCGTGAAGAGGAGGCACGAGTCTGGCTGACGGAGTTCGACAAGCTGCCGCTGTTCACCAGCAAAACGCTCGAGGCCAACGCCGAGTATTACGTGCGCGTGCGCGCCCATACGAGTCCCCGCAATGCCGCCTTCGTGTGGCCGTGGGGAAGCGACATCGCCGGCCTCGCGAAGTTCACGTTCCTCAAGTGAGCGTGCGGGGACATGGCCCGCGTTTCCGACGCCGCCCGCCGACCGCTGCAGACCGCGCCCCTTGACCGGGCCGAGCGTCGCCCGTTCCGGGACAATCCGCGCCTCATCCTGCTCGGCATCCTTGCGCTCCTCGTCGCCCTCGTGGCGATGCTGAATCTCGCCGATCGCTCGACCGAGCTGAACCCCGATTTCCTGAGCGAGGTCGTGCTGTACGCGCTCTCGGCGGCCGACCTCATGATGGTCGTGGCTCTCGTCGTCGTGCTCGCGCGCAACATCGTGAAGCTGGCCGTCGAACGCCGCCGGGGACTGCCGTTCTCGCGCTTTCGCGCCAAGCTGGTGCTCGCGCTGCTCGGGCTGACCATCGTTCCTTCGCTGCTCGTGCTGCTCGTCGGCGGGGAACTGATCCGGAGCAGCACGGAGCGCTGGTTCAGTCAGGAGATCGACGACGTCTTGAGCGCGGCCACGCAGATCGCGGGGGACTATTACGGCGAGCGACAGGCGCGCGTGAAGGGACATGCGGAGCGGATCGCGCGCGACATTCCGGCTGCCGCCGTCGTCGGGGCCGACGCCGATGTCGTGCAACGTGCCATCGGGTCGGAAGTCCGGCAGGGCCGCGTGGGCCTGGTCGAGGTGTATCGCATCCACGAGGGGAACGGCGGTCGGCTCGAGGTCACGCCCGTGGCGGCGGTGCAGTCGCCGCACCTGCCGCCCGGATACGTACGTGCCGCTGCCGACCGGCTGGCCGCCCGGATCGCTTCCGGAGCGGCCGAAGCCGACACGCTGGAGCCGATGGACACCGGCGGCGAGCTCGTCCGGGCTGGCGCCGTCGTGCGCCTGCCGGGGACGGCGCGGCCGGTGGGCGTGGTGATCGCGAGCGATTACCTCGCCGGCGAGCTGGCGACGCACTCGCGCCGCATCCGGGACGCCTACGAGAGCTACAACAAGCTGCGCGTCGTGAAGAGGCCCGTCCAGGGCGTGTACCTCTCCGTGTTCCTCATGATGACGCTGATGATCCTCGTCAGTGCCACGTGGACGGGGCTGTACCTGGCCAAGCGCATCACCCGCCCGGTGCAGCGGCTGGCGGCCGGCGCGCGCGAGATTGGCGCCGGCCATCTCGATCACCGCATCGAGGCGGAAACGCGCGACGAGTTCGGGTCCCTCGTGGAGGCGTTCAACACGATGGCGGGGGAACTCGCCGCCAGCCAGCGCAAGCTGGAACGGTCCCGGGTGGACCTCGAGCGGAAGAACGTGGAGCTCGACGATCGGCGCCGCTACATCGAGACGGTTGTCGAACGCATTGCGACGGGCGTGATTTCGCTGTCCCGCGACGGCCGGATCGAAACGATCAACGGCGCCGCGCTCCGACTGCTCGAGGTGGATCGCGCCGTGGTCGGCTCGCCGGTCGCCGAGGTCCTGCAGCGGCCCGACCTGCGCCCGCTCGAGTCCGTGCTGCGCCACACCCGGCCGGGCGCCAGCGCCCCGTCGGCGCAGGAGGTCACCCTGGGCCGCGAGGGACGCGAGCTGCATCTCGCGGCGGCCGCCACGCCGCTCATCGCCGAGGATGGCAGCTTCGCCGGTGCCGTGCTGGTGTTCGATGATGTGACGCCGCTCATCCGAACGCAGCGCGTCGCGGCCTGGAGAGACGTCGCGCGGCGGCTGGCGCACGAGATCAAGAATCCGCTCACACCGATTCAGCTCTGCGCCGAACGAATCCGCCGGCACTTCATGTCAGCGCCGCCGCCGCTCCGGGACCTCGTGGACGAATGCACGACCACGATCACGGGCGAAGTGGAGTCGTTGAAGGCGCTCGTGGACGAGTTCGCGCAGTTCGCCCGGATGCCGGCGCCCAGGACGGTTCCCTCCGATCTCAACGCGCTGCTCGGCGACACGCTTGCGCTCTACAACGGGCTCTTCCAGGAGATCCAGATCGAGCGTCGCTTTGCCGAGGAGCTGCCGCAGGTACGCGTGGACATCGAGCAGTTGCGCCGCGTCGTGATCAACCTGGTGGACAATGCCGTCGAGGCCCTTGGCGGAAGCGCCGCTGCCGCCCGGCCCGGCATGACGCCACCAGCCATCGTGGTCGAAACGCGGCACGATCGCGTGAACGGCGTCGCGCGGATCATCGTCGCCGACAACGGCCCCGGAATCTCCCCGGAGGATCGCGAGAAGCTCTTCATGCCGTACTATTCGACGAAGCGGCGCGGCAGCGGGCTCGGCCTGGCGATCGTGCGGCGCATCGTGGCGGAGCACGGCGGGAGCATCGAGGTGCACCCGAACACGCCGAGGGGAACGGTGTTCACCATCGAGCTGCCGGTGTAAAGGGGGTTGGCATTGCAGACGCGTTGATTGGCGATTGCAGATTGATCGGTGATTGCGGATTGACGATTGGCGATTTCATTCGGAGATTCGTCCGGGCGATCCGAGCGACGTGACGCCGAACCGAACCCGGCCAATCCACGATCCCCGAACAGAATCCCCAATCCCCAATCTCCACTCCGCACGCAATCTGCAATCCGCACGCAACGAAGCTCCAGTGTACGAGTTCCATGAAATCAAGCGTTCTCATTGTCGATGACGAAGCCGGTGTGCGAAGCGCCCTGAGCGGTGTGCTTCGGGACGAGGGGTACGCCGTCGACGCGGTGGACAGCGGCGAGGCGTGTCTGGACCGGGTGGCGCGATCCGTGTACGACGTCATCGTGCTCGACATCTGGCTGCCGGGAATGGACGGGCTGGCGACCCTCGCACGGCTGCGCGAGCGGCGGGTCGACTCTCCGGTGGTCATGATCTCCGGGCACGGGAATATCGAGTCGGCCGTTCGCGCCATCAAGATGGGCGCGTTCGATTTCGTGGAGAAGCCGCTTTCGCTCGACAAGACCGTGCTCGTCGTCGGCAACGCCGTCCGCCAGCGCAGGCTGGAAGCCGAGAATCGCGCGCTGCGCGCGCACGTGGACAAGCGGCTCACGATGGTCGGCGAGAGCTACGTCATGGCGCAACTGCGGGAACAGGTGGCCATGGCGGCTCCGACCAACGGGCGGGTGCTGATCTACGGCGAGAACGGCACCGGCAAGGAGCTGGTGGCCCGGAGCATTCACGCGCTGAGCCGGCGGCGGGGAGGCCCGTTCGTCGAGGTCAACTGCGCGGCCATCCCCGAAGAGCTGATCGAGAGCGAGCTCTTCGGCCATGTGAAGGGCGCCTTCACCGGGGCGGTCGCAGACCGCCGGGGGAAATTCGAGCTGGCGGATGGCGGGACGCTCTTCCTGGACGAAATCGGCGACATGAGCCTGAAGACCCAGGCGAAGGTCCTTCGCGCGCTGCAGGAGCAGGTCGTCGAGCCGGTCGGGGGAGCCAGCAACGTGCACGTCGACGTGCGTGTGCTCGCCGCGACGAACAAGGACCTGACGGCCGAGATCCGGGCGGCGCGGTTTCGCGAGGACCTGTATTTCCGGCTGAACGTCATCCCCATCTTCGTTCCGCCGCTGCGCGATCGGGCCGAGGACATCCCGCGGCTCGCGGAGCACTTCATGGCGGAGCTCGCGCGGGAATACGGGCGGCGGCCGAAGAAGCTCGACCCATCCGCCGCCGCGGCGCTGCAGTCCCATCGCTGGCCGGGGAACGTACGCGAGCTTCGCAACGTGATCGAGCGCATGATGATCATGGTGCCCGGCGACACGATCACGGCCGCGGACCTCCCGTTTCTCGATGTCGGGGCGCCGTTCGAGGCGGGGGCGGGGGAGGGGCTGGCCGTGCCCCTGCACGAAGCGCGCGAGCGTTTCGAGCGCGACTACATTCTGCGTGCGCTCGCCTCGCAGAACGGCAATATCTCCCGCACGGCCGAAGCCCTGGGGGTCGAGCGCAGCAACCTGTATCGCAAGATGCGATCGTTCGGGATCGCGCCGGCGCGGCGCGACGAGGAGATCGCCTAACCCCGCAGCTTGTTCTCCAGGATCTGATCCTCCCCGAACCGCTCCAACTGGAGGTAGTACTCGGCGGCGCCGACGAGGGCGGCCGACGGCACGAGGCCGACGATCTCGCTCTCCAGGATGGTCACGCCGTGGCGCTCTGCCTCGCGCCTGACCATCTCGAAGACGCGAAAGATGGGCGTCTTCTGATAATTCGTGAGATTCATGGAGACCTGCACGAGGTGGCGATCCTCGACTTTGACGCCCATCGCCTTGACGTACCGGAGCCCGCCGCTGCTGTGGCGAATCGCGGCGGCAATCTTCTTCGCGACGTCGAGCCTGTCGGTGTTCAAGTTGATGTTGTAGGCGATGAGCGGCATGCGCGCCCCGATCACCGAGGCGCCCGCCGTCGGGTGCGGGGTCGCCGGTCCGAAGTCCGGCGCCCACGCCGGGGAGGCCATTTTCGCGGCGAGGCCCTCGAATTCGCCGCGCCGGATGTCTTCGAGGTTCTTCCGGAGCGGATTGTCAGAGGCTTCCTCGTACAGGAACACCGGGATCCCGAACCGCTCGGCAACCGCGGCGCCCACCTCCTTGGCCAGCCGCACGCAATCCTCCATCGTCACGCCTTCGATCGGGACGAAGGGCACGACGTCCACCGCGCCGACACGTGGATGTTCGCCGGAGTGCTGTCGCAGATCGATATCTGCGACGGCCCGCTCGAACAAGGCCAGGATCCCCCGCTTCAGCGGTTCCGCGTCTCCTGCGAGCGTGAAGACCGATCGGTTGTGAGAGGTGTCCGACGAGTGATCGAGCAGGCGGACACCTGATGTCAGGCGGACCGCTTCGGTCAGGCGCTCGACGATCTCGAGGCGGCGTCCCTCACTGAGGTTGGGAATACATTCGATGATGGGCATGGACGGTGAATAATCCTACCCCAGGCGCGTCCGTGGACCGCTACGTCGTGGTCACAGACGCAGGATGTGCGCGGGCTCCGCCCCATCGCTTCTTCCCCTGCGAGGCTTTGGGTTTGACGGCTGCGTGAGGCCGTTTCATAATCCTTCCGATCCATTCGTGCTCTTCCTTCACACTCGATGACCGATCCGCTCCGCACCAACCGTCTGCCCAGTGGGGGAGACGTGCCCGAGCGGGACCGCGACGCTCGCATCGAGGAGCTGCTCCTCATCGGGCTCGACCATTACTTCCTAGGGCAGCACGAGCTGGCGATCAGCGTCTGGACCCGGGTGTTGTTTCTCGATCGCGGCCACGCGCGCGCCCGGGCTTATATCGAGCGAGCCCGTGGGGCGCTTGCCGAGCGCCAGCGCGAAAGCGAGGAGCTGCTGCACACGGGCGTCGCGGCGTTCGACAGAGGCGACGTTGGTGCGGCGCGCCGGCTGCTGACCTCGGCCGTCGAGCACGGCGCCGCCAGTGAGGAGGCCGTCGCCCTTCTCGAACGGCTGGATCGCCTCGATACCGTCACCCATCAGGGGCAGGCGGCCCGCGACGCGCGGACTGGAATATTGTCCCTGCCACCGGACAAACCTTCAGAGGCGCAGGATCCGGCGCCCTCCTCACGCCTCGTCTGGATTGCCACTGGAGTGTGCGCAGGCATCGGGCTGGCCGCGGTGGCGGCATGGCTGTGGACGGGCGCGCAGGGATGGTGGGTCGCCCAGGACCGAGCGCCGCGGCCCGCAGTCTCGACGGCTGCTGTCGATCCGCTGCCCGTGCCCTCTTCCGCCGAAGCCGTGTTCGCGAAAGCGCAGCGTCTCCACGAGGGTGGCCGGCTCTATGATGCGCTGGCCGCGCTCGCCTCGATCCGCCGAGATGATCCGTTGCGGTCGCGCGCGGACGCCCTCCGCGCGACAATCCAAAAGCAGTTGCTCGACCTGTCTCACGCCGGACAGCATCCCATTGCCGCATCGGAGGGGCCCGATGCCCCGGAGCAGCCGGAGCGACCAATCCGATGAGGTGCCCGAAATGCCAGTACATCAGCTTCGGCAGCGCCAGGCGGTGCCGGAATTGCGGGTACGATTTCTCGTTGTCTGGCGAGTCCGAGTCGCTCGATCTTCCGATTCAGGACCAACGGGAGCCGCTCGGGCCGCTGGCTGATCTGCCGCTCACCTCGCAGTCTGCGAAAGCGCACGCCGACCTCCGCGTATCGCCGAATCAGAATGACGGCACGGCGCAGCCCAGGAGCGCCGCCGGGATCGATCTGCCCTTGTTTCCGGGAGTGCCCGAGGATGCTCCGCTCGTGACGCCGCCTGCAGTGCCGCGCGCGCCGCTCTCGGTCCGCCGAGCCACGCCGCCGGTTGTCGCGAAGCCAAGTCCCCGCGTCGCGCTCGAGGACGAACCCGAACTGGATCTCGGCGGTCCGGCAGGAACACGACCGCGCGCCGCGGCTCTCCGGGCTGCGTCCGAGCCTGCCGCCGGCACCGCCGGTGAACAACAGCTCACGCCGGCGCCGGCGTTCGCCAGAATCGCCGCCGGGCTGCTGGATCTACTCATCATGGGATCGATCGATGTCTCGGTCGTGTACCTGACGCTTCGTCTGTCGGGACTGCAGTTCGACGACGTCATGGTGCTGCCGAAGGTACCGCTCATGGCGTTCCTGTCGATGCTGAACGGCGGCTACCTGGTTCTTTTCACGGCCGCCGGCGGTCAAACCATCGGAAAGATGGCGACTGGCATTCGCGTCGTTCCGCAGGACAGCCGGAGCGCGCTCACACGCGTGCCCTTCGGGACGGCAGTCGTGCGGGCGGCCGCCTACGCGGCCTCATTGCTGCCGGCGGGCCTCGGCTTCCTTCCCATCCTCTTCAATCCTGATGGGCGTACGATCCACGATCGACTCTCGGCTACTCGCGTCGTCAAGGCGTGACTCGACTCGCCGTCTTCATCGCCACATTCGCATACAGCGGCTATTCTCCGGTGGCCCCGGGAACCGTCGGGTCCGCCGCCGGACTGCTCGTGTACCTCCTGGTGTGGTGGGCCGGTTCGGTCGCCGTGGAAGTCACGCTCATCATCGTGCTCTTTGCCACGGGCGTCTGGGCCGGGACCGTTGCTGAGCACTACTTCGGCGGCATCGATCCCGGGCCAATCGTGATCGATGAAGTGGTCGGGATGTTGATTACACTGGCGTTCGTTCCGGTGGGGATGTCCGGCGCGCTTGTCGGATTCGTCCTGTTCCGGGTGTTCGACGTTGTAAAGCCCTATCCTGCTGCGCGGCTGGAACGCCTGCACGGCGGCCTCGGGGTGATGTCCGACGATGCGATGGCGGCGATTTACGCGAACCTGGGGCTGCGCGCGGCGATATGGATGTTCCCAGGTTGGATTGGATGATGGAGAATCGCGATCCACTCAGCACGGCCGAGGTCATCGCTGTTGGCAGCGAGTTGCTCGGAACCACCAGGATCGACACCAACTCGCTGTACCTCGCCGGACGTCTGGGCTCGCTCGGGATCACGCTGCGGGCCAAGTCTGTCGTCGGTGACGACCGCCGGGAGCTGGCCCAGGCCCTGCGTGCCGCCCTGGATCGAGTCGATCTGGTCGTGCTGAGCGGAGGTCTGGGCCCGACCGACGATGACGTCACGCGGGACGCCGTGGCTGACGTGCTCGGCGTGCCGATGGCTGAAGATCCGGCCATCGTCGAACGGATCAGGGCACGTTTCGCGAAACGCGGCCTTCGTATGCCCGAGGTGAACCGGAAGCAGGCGATGGTGCCGAGCGGCGCAACGGTTCTCCTCAATCCTCTCGGGACCGCACCGGGCCTCATGGTCGAGCACGGACGAAAACTGCTGCTGCTCCTTCCCGGTCCACCCCGAGAGCTGAAGACGCTGTTCGAAAGCCTGGCCGAGGGCCCGCTGAAAGAGCGGGCGGGACCGCACCGGCTTTTCCGGGCGACGCTGTTCGTGACGGGACAGTCGGAATCGCAGGTGGAGGAGATCGCGCAGCCGCTTTACTCGCGCCGGCTTCACACCGAGCCGGCAATCGAGACGACGATTCTTGCCGCGCCAGGACAGATCGAGATCCACCTCTCGACTCGCGCTGACGACGCGGAGCTCGCGACGCGTCTGCTGGCGGATGCGCGAGCCGAACTCGCCGAAGCGCTGGGTCCCGACGTCTTCAGCACGGACGGCCGTCCGATGGAGCAGATCGTGGGCGAGCTGCTCGCCGGGCGGGGTTGGACGATCGGCGTCGCCGAGTCCTGTACCGGTGGGCTGCTGCTGTCGCGGCTCACGGATGTCCCCGGCAGCTCGGCCTGGGTCACCGGAGGGGTCGTCGCGTACAGCAACGCGATGAAATCGCTGTTCGCGGATGTCCCGCCCGAGCTGATGCAGGCGCACGGCGCGGTGAGCGAGCCGGTGGCGGTGGCGCTTGCCGAAGGCATCCGCGCTCGTGCAGGCTCGCAGATTGGAGTGGGTATCACCGGCATTGCCGGGCCCTCGGGCGGGACCGAGGCGAAACCGGTGGGAACCGTCGCCATCGCCGCCGTGGGACCGGAGGGTCCGGCACGCGTCCGGACGTTCTGGTTCCTTGGCGGCCGAACGCAGGTGAAGTTCAACGCGACGCAGGCTGCGCTGGACATGGTCCGGCGACTACTGCTCTAGAATAGCCGGTCCGCGCTCAGGTGCTTGGGTAAGGACCGGATTGCCCGCGAGGCAGTCTTTCTGCTGCGTGGCCAGGCGACTCGCCTCCGCTCGGCTCTCGATTGCCCGGCGCGCATCCTGCGCAGCTGCGGTGCTTCGGAGAACCGAGATCTGGTCCCAACAATATGCGTCTCTTCATCGGGATCGAACTGCCCGCCGCGGTCAGGGCCGATGTGGCCGGGATTGCGGATGGATGCCGGCGCCGGATCGCCCGCGTCGCACCGCGTGCCGTCCTGCGGTGGATCCCTGAGGACAATCTGCACATCACCCTGTGGTTTCTTGGTGATGTCGACGAGCCGCGCACCGCGGTGCTCATGGAAGCGTTGCGCCAGCCGTTCCAGACGACGGCATTTACCGCCCGCCTCGGCGGGCTCGGCGCCTACCCGCCCTCTGGCGGCCCCCGCGTGATCTGGCAGGGTATTGACGAGGGCAGAGAGGGTCTGCAATCGCTCCACGCGCAGCTTGCCATTCGTCTCCCGGCGGCGGGGTTCGAGGCGGAGCACCGTCCGTACTCACCGCACGTGAGCCTCGCGCGCGTGAAGGATGTTCCCCGATCGGAAAGCACCGCGGTGCGGACCGCCCTCGAGAGACCGGCCGGCGCAGCTGATCCTGACCCCTTCGAGGTAACGGGCCTGACGCTCTTCAAGAGCCGGACACTGCCGTCGGGGTCGGAGTATCAGAGCCTGTTGCGAGTACCATTGAAGGGATGCTCACCGTGATCCTCGGCTATCTCGCCGGCTCGGTGCCGTTCGCGTTCCTGCTTGCCAGGCGCGCGGGGATCGATGTGCGCGTGGTCGGCAGCGGAAACGTCGGGGCCGCCAACGTCCTGCGCAGCACCGGGCCTGGCCGCGCGATGACGGTCATGGCGCTGGATGTTGCGAAGGGCGCGGCCGCGGTGGCCTGCGCCAACCTGGCCAATAGCGGGGCCGCGCTCGCGGCGCTGACCGGTGTCGCCGCAGTGGTCGGTCACATCTACCCCGTGTGGCTTCGGTTTCGCGGGGGGAAGGGCGTGGCCGTTGCGGCGGGCGCCTTTGCGGTCCTCACGCCCTTGGCGACCGCCGTTGCCGGTCTGGTGTTCCTGATCATCGTCAGCACCACCCGTTACGTATCGCTTGGCTCGGTCGCGGCGACCATGGCCCTCCCTCCGATCGCATGGCTCGCCGGGGCGCCGCTCACGGTTGTTGCCGCATCCGCCGGCAGCGCGGCTTTGATTCTCTTCCGGCATCGCTCCAATCTCAGACGCCTCCGGGCCGGGACCGAGCGCCGGCTGGGGCGTGACGGGAGCGATCCGCAAACGGCATGACCAAGCCGCACCTGGAAGACGTTGCGGTGCTGGGCTCTGGCACCTGGGGAACGGCGTTGGCCGTTCATCTGGGCCGCACCGGTCATCACGTGCGGCTCTGGGCGCGCGACGCCCAGCTTGCAGCCGAGATGAAGGGGGTTCGGGTCAACTGCCGGTACCTGCCCGACGTGTGCTTCCCGGAACGTCTGATGCCCACGGGCGATTTGGAGGAGGCGATCACGGGGAGCGGAATCGTGTTGCTTGCCGTGCCGTCTCACGGCTTGCGCGCGGTCGCGCGGCACGCCGTGCCGTTCATTCCCGCCGGGATCATTGTCGTGAGTACCACCAAGGGGATCGAGACGGATACGCTGCGGAGGATGTCACAGGTCGTCTCCGAAGAGGTCGGCTCACGTCACCCGGTCGTCGTCGTCTCGGGGCCGAGCTTTGCCGTCGAGGTAGCTCAGGGCCTACCAACCGCCGTCGTGGTCGCTTCCACCGACGCACGCGCTGCGGCGCACGTGCAGGAGAGCTTTCGCAGCGCGGCGTTCCGGTTGTACGCGAGCGACGACGTTCCGGGAGTCGAAATTGGCGGTGCGATGAAAAATGTCATCGCGATTGCCGCCGGCGCCGTGGAAGGTCTGGGCCTCGGGCACAACTCGATGGCTGCGCTCATCACCCGCGGCCTCGCCGAGATCTCCCGCCTCGCGTCGGCCGAGGGAGGCCGGCGCGACACGCTTTCCGGCCTGAGCGGGCTGGGGGATCTCGTGCTCACCTGCACCGGTTCGTTGAGTCGTAACCGCTACGTTGGGGTCGAGCTCGGCCACGGCCGCTCGCTGGACGAGATTCTGAGCGGGATGCGCATGGTGGCTGAGGGAGTGCGAACGACGACCGCCGCCGTGGCTCTGGGCGCACGGCACGGTGTGGAGCTTCCCATCACGGCACAGATGGCAGCCGTGCTCGAGGGCCGGCTGTCGCCGCGCGCTGCTGTGGAGGCTCTGATGGGCCGCCGCCAGCGAGCGGAGGCGGAAGGATAATGGAATGCTGAATGGGGAATGCTGAATGCTGAATGGGGAATGCTGAAGGCGGAGTTCGTCGTCCGTTCCTCCAGTCACATCCCGTTCAACATTCAGCATTCAGCACTCAGCATTCAGCACTCAGCATTGCCCATGGGTTTTTTCGACAAGATCAAACAATCGCTGACCAAGACCACGCGGCAGTTCGTCGAGCGGTTCGACGAAGCGGTCAGGCTCGGCGATTCGGCGGATCAACGCACGCGGCCGATCGATGTCGATACCGTCGAGGCGCTGGAGGAGGCGTTGATTTCGGCGGACGTCGGCGTGGCGGCCACGGAACGGATCATCGAGGCGATCCGCGCGCGTCGTACCCGCGATCGGTCCCTGCGCGAGCTGGTGAAGGAGGGGATCCTCACCATTCTCAAGGGGGCCGACACGCCGGTCGGCAACGGGCATCGTCCGCACGTAGTGATGATCGTCGGCGTCAACGGCACGGGAAAGACCACGACCGTGGGGAAGCTGGCGCGGCTGATCAAGGACTCGGGTAAGGCGCCGCTGATCTGCGCGGCGGACACGTTCCGGGCCGCCGCCGTGGAGCAGCTCGAGGTTTGGGCGAATCGCGCGGGCGTCGACTTCATCAGGGCGCGAGCGGGAGCGGATCCCGCGGCGGTTGTCTTCGACGCGATTGCGGCCGGCAAGGCGCGTCACCGGGACATGATTCTCGTCGACACGGCAGGCCGCCTCCACACGCGCGTGAACCTGATGACCGAGCTGGACAAGATCCGCCGCGTCGCGGCGCGCGAAGTCGAGGGCGCCCCACACGAAGTGCTGCTCGTGCTCGACGCGACCGTCGGCCAGAACGGGCTCGTCCAGGCGCGCGAGTTCATGGCGGCCTCCGGCGTGAACGGCATCGTGCTCACAAAGCTGGATGGTACCGCCAAAGGCGGCATCGCCGTCGCGATCGCCAACGATCTCAAGCTGCCGATCCGCTACGTCGGCGTCGGCGAGGGGATTGACGATCTGGTGCCGTTCTCGCCCGAAGACTACGTCGAGGCGCTGTTCCAGGAGAAGTGGTGAACCGCTGGTAGCTGGTAGCCGATATCGGACCCATGTCCATCGACGAATTGCACATGTTCCGCGCGCTTGCGCTGGCGGAGCGCGGGCGGGGCCGGACCAGCCCCAACCCGGTCGTCGGGGCCGTCGTCGTCGACGACGAGGGCGTGGTGGTGGGCCGCGGAAGCCATGAGGTCGCCGGGGGTCCGCATGCCGAGGTCTACGCGCTTGACGAGGCCGGGACGCGCGCGCGCGGCGCGACGCTCTACTGCACGCTCGAGCCGTGCAGCCACACGGGACGCACGGGCCCCTGCGCGCCGAAGGTCGTCGAGGCCGGGATCCGGCGCGTCGTCGTTGCCACGGAGGATCCGAATCCGCTGGTGGCGGGGCGGGGAATCGCGCTGCTGCGCGCGCAGGGAATTTCGGTGACCGTTGGGGTGTGTGCGGAGGCGGCCCACCGCCTCAATCCGCCGTTTTTCACCTGGATTCGACAGCGGCGGCCCTTCGTCACCGTGAAAGCCGCGCTCACCCTCGATGGCTGCGTGGCCGCTTTCCCAGGCGTGCGCACCGAGCTCACGGGCGCTGCGGCCAACCGGTTCATTCATCGCGAGCGCGCGGAGATCGACGCCATCGGCGTGGGATCCGGGACCGTGCTGGCCGACAACCCGCGCCTCACGCCGCGCGGCGCGTATCGTTACCGACCGCTCATGCGCGTCGTGTTCGATCGGCGGCTGCGAACACCTCTCCACGCGGCGCTGCTCTCGACGACAGGCGCGGGGCCGGTCATAATCATGAGTACGACGACAGCGGCGCGCGAGACACCTGAGCGGCTCCGTTCGCTCGGCGACGCCGGGGCGCGAGTGGAACTGGTCGATCCGGACGCTGCACGGGGCTCGTTCCTGCCGGCGGCTCTCGAGCGTCTCGGCGAGCTGGGTTGTCTCTCCATGGTCGTGGAGGGTGGGCCGACTGTTCACAGCGCGCTCTGGACAGCCGGCCTCGTTGATCGCGTTGAACTCTTCGTGACGCCGGCGATTGCTGGCCCCGGAGGCCTGCGGTGGGACGTGCTGCCCGTGGGAACGATGGGATCGCTCGCCTACGCCGCGGCGCGTCCAGTAGGCGAGGACATGCTGATCGAGGGTCATGT
>DASTBU010000149.1:0-45318 GCA_035711845.1 Vicinamibacterales bacterium | reverse complement strand
CTGACCGCGCTCGAGAAGCTGTACCGCGCCCACATCAAGGTCGAGGACGAGGAGCTGTTTCCGGCAGCCGCACGCATCTTGGCTCCCACCGATCTCGAGGCCATCGGGCGCGAAATGGCGGCGCGCCGTGACGTACCGTTCGAGCCGCCCATCTAACTAAACCGGGGGGCTTCGCCCCGCCCGCCTCCGCTAAACCTTCGGCGAGGCTCGCCGAAGCGCCTCCGGCGCGAGGGCGGCCGGCGTGGCGCGCCCGTGGCGCGCCCTAGCCCGCGAACCCCCGCGGATCACTCGAGTTGAGATGATCGCGGGTCCCTGGCGCACGGCAGCCCAGTGTGCGTTTCTACAAGCTGGGGTGCTGAGGCGGCCCCACGTGCGCCACCCGTGTCGTGCGCTCAACTCAAGAGAATCGCGGTGTGGTCCACACCCAATCGCAGGCTGCCTGGCCGTGTGCCGGATTCTCGACGGCCTTCCGGTGGCCCAGGGTGTGGCCCTGAGAAAGCGCCTCGAATTCACACCAACGATCCTTGGAGGCCATTGTGCATGTGTCCTCCACTCAAAAGCGACATCAGGGAGCCTGGCCCCGGCAGGCCTCCGGCCTGTTGGGCGGCGACATGACATGACGGCGCCACGACGTACCAGCGTGCATCCGGGGGCCGGAAGGGGCGCTCTGCGCGGGCTACGCGCAAGCCGCGTCGAGACCCCTCGATTCCACATCAGCCCCAAGGCCCTCGAGCACTTCGTCGAGGCAGTTCCCGTCGGGGTCTTCAGCTGGACGATGAACGGGCGGGTCCTCACGGCGAACGATCGTTTCCTGTCCACCATCGGCTACAACCGCGCTGACCTCCAGGCCGGCCTGGTTCGCTGGACCGACCTCACGCCCCCTGAGTTCGTGCATCGGGATCAGGAAGCCGTGACGGAGCTTCTTCTCACGGGCCGGAACAAGCCGTACGAGAAGGAGTACATTCGCAAGGACGGCAGCCGCGTGCCCGTTCTGCTGTCGTCGGTCACTACCGACGACCGTGGCACGCAGGGCATCGCCTTCGCGTTGGATCTCACCGAACAGCAGCAGCTCACCCACGCCGAGGCCGAACGCGAAGCCGCGCTGCGCGAAAACGAGCGCCTGTACCACGAAGCGCAGGAGGCCAACCGGCTCAAGGACGAGTTCGTCACGATGCTGTCCCACGAGCTCAGGACGCCGCTCAACGCGGTCCTGGGCTGGCTAACGATGCTGAAGCGCGGCGGACTCGATGCGGAGCAGCGCGACAGGGCGATCGAGATCATCGAGCGAAACGTGCGCATCCAGGCACAGCTGTTGAGCGATCTGCTGGACATCAACCGGCTCTCGCGCGGGAGGATCGCGCTCGATCGAATGATTGTGAACGTGACGACGCTCATCGAGGCCGTGCTGGAAACGATGCGCCCGGTCGCGGAACAGCAAGGCATCGCGCTCGAGCTCTCCCTCGGCGAGCCGGCGGGCGAGGTGCGGGGCGACCCCGTGCGGCTGCAGCAGATCGTCTGGAACCTGCTCTCGAACGCGCTGAAGTTCACGCCGGAAGGCGGCCGGGTCCATGTCCACGCCGCCGCGTCGCGCGACTGGATCAACATCACCGTGAGCGACACGGGTACGGGCATCTCCCCCGAGTTCCTGCCGTTTATCTTCGATCGGTTCAAGCAGGAACCGACGCATACCAGGTCCGCGAGCCTGGGAGTCGGCCTCGGTCTGCCCATCGTGAAACAGCTCGTCGAGCTGCACGGGGGAAGTGTCGGCGCACACAGCGCGGGACGCGGCCAGGGTGCCACGTTCACGGTCCGGCTGCCGCGAGCCGACCGCTCGTAATGCTGCCCGCGCGCCCGCACGCACACCGAGGCAGGTCGGCGTCGGTCAGGTCCGCGCTCCCGCGCCCGCCACCGTTCGGGGAGGATCGGCACTCACCTGCGTCGCCATCGAGTACTTCAACACCCACGCGACGCACAGAGACAGCAGCGCAAGGAAGACGAACACGATGAAGCCGATGGAGTAGCCGCGGTCGCCGAGATCGCGAACGGCGAACCCCATGGCCGGCGGAATCGCGAACCCGCCGAAGGCGCCGAGCCCGCCTACCCATCCTGCTGCGCCGCCGACGGCCTGTGGAACCGCCTGCGGGAGAATCTTGAACACAGCGGCGTTGCAGATACCCATGCCGACCGCGAGCAGCACGATGCCGGGGATCGCCAGCTCGTACTCGCGCGCCATGGTCATCACGAGCGCGCCGGCCAGCATGATCAGCAGGGCGAGGATTGAGGTGTTCTGGCCGCCCTGATACAGGCGGTCCGCCATCAGGCCTCCGGTGATCCGGGTTACGGACGCCAGCAACGAGTACACGGCCGTCAGCACGCCCGCCATGATGATCGACATGCCGAAGGCCGATCCCCAGTACGTGGGCAGCCAGGCGGTCAGCGCGACGAATCCGCCGAAGGTTGTGAAATAGATCCCCACGAGTCCCCACGTCTGCCACGCGCGCGCAGAAATCCGCAGCGTGTCGATCAGGCTTCCAGCAGGAAACAGCTGCTGCCCCATCTCCCGCGCCCGGCGCTGTGCCTCCTCGCGCGTCAGCCCGCCGTCGAGCAGCTGAAAGTACCAGGCGTTCCGCCCGACCGCGGCATAGATGACCGTCCCCACGACAAGGAACGTGAGCCATGCCAGATAGGATCCCGCAAGCCCCATCGTCTGGAGGGCAAAGGGCAGCAGCAGCGAGAACAGGCCGGGCGCGAGGTTGCCGACGCCGGCGTAGATCGCAAGCGCCGTGCCTTGCCGGTTCTGTGGGTACCAGTACGCCACCTGGCTGATGCCGACCGAAAAGGTGGCGATACCGCAGCCGCACAGGAGCCCAAGCAGCAGGAGCACGGGATAGAGGGAGGACGTCAGGTTGTCGGGATATCGCGTGGCGACGATGAACGAGATACCCGCCATGCCGACGACCGACAGGCCAAGCAGGACCAGAAACGGCTTTCGGCCACCCGTCGTGTCGACCCACGCTGAAAACGGAATCCGCAGCAGCGATCCGGAGAGTGCGGGCATCGCGATCAGGAACCCGAGCGCGAGCGGGCTCAGGTCCATCGCGTCCCGGAACCTCACGGCGGTGGGCCCGAACAGCGCGACGGCGCCGAACCCGACGAAGAAGCCGAGCGTTGCACCGAAGAGGCCGAGCCTGGGAGTCCCCCTGATGATGGGCGTCGTGCTGGAAGTCATGAGTGTCTCGCCTCCGACAAGGGCGTACGCGTGTGCCAGCGAACGACCTGCGGTGCCCGCCACAAATACGGGTTCGGCACCACGAGGACGTGCACCAGCCTGCTGAACGGAAACAGCGCCAGCAGCAGCCACGCGCCGACGATGTGAGATTGAACCAGGACCGGCAGTGTCGCGATCAGGCTTGCGTCGGGCTGCAGCCGGACGATCGACCAGAGATAGGGCGCCGCCAGGGCCGCGTACCACGACGATCCCCACGTGTACTGAAGCGACAGCAGGACGCCGGCGGCGATTTGGGCGAGCAGCAGCGCGAACACGATCCAGTCGAAGAGGCTGGTGGACCACCTGATCGGCGGCGTCCTGAATCGGCGAACGCCCGCGAGGGTCAACCCGATCAACGCGAGCAGGCCCGCCGTCAACGCCGCGGCCTCGAGGACGACCAGGCGAAGCGGTATCGCATTCCACGCGAGCACGCCTCTCGGGATCAGGAAGCCGATCACATGCCCGGCCAGCACGGCCAGGATGCCCACGTGGAACGGGACGAGCGCCCAGAAGTGCCGCCGGTTCTCGAGAAACTGTGTCGAATGGCTCGTGCACGAATACCCGTGGCGGCGATAGCGCTCGAAGGTCGCGACGACGGCGAGGACGATCGCGGCGTACGGCAGCACGACGAACAGCAGGACATCCAGAGCGCGCATGGCAGTCACCTCCTCACCGGTGCTCCGCGTTCGGCGACGGTTCCGAGCGCCGTGTGAATCCCCTCCAGCAGCGGGGCATACTCGCTCCGGCGATCGTGGAGGGCCCGCTGGATCTTCTCCACCGCTTGCTCGACGAGCGTAGCGAGCGCGGCGGCCCGTCCCGTGTCGGCGCGTCCGATCAGCATCAGCACGTGTGTCAGATGATCCGGAAGCTCCGTCGAGCGTTCGACCCCCGCGCTCGCCAGGTCGTCGACGAGCGAGGCCAGGAACATGCCGCGCTCGCGCGACTCTCCGAAGAGGTGCCATCCGACGTCGAGCGTGCAGTCGGGCCCGAAGTCGAAGGCTTCGGTGTAGCACTCCTGCAGCATCGTCAGCGACATGTCGGCAATGCCGGCTCGGAATCGGTCCAGCGCGCCTGCGACGTCAGGGTCCACGCCGCGGGCGTCGATGCAGCCGGCCAGGCGATCGGTCGGGATCGTTCTCGGGTACGCGATCAGCGCGGCCAGCGCGTCCCACATGGATCTGTCAACCATCGTGTCACCCCCGCCGTGTTCGGCCAGGCCTGACGAGGAAGCCGAATCCGGCCGTCTGCTTGTGTTCGATCGGCGTTTCGAGCGTTTCAATGGCCGTCTCGCGCCGCGACGGCGGGAGCACGAATCGGTCGCTCGTCCGGCACAGCGAGGTGAGCCGGTAGATCTCCTCTGCCTCGGCGCTCGTGCAATCCGCCTCCTGGAGAATCCTGGAGACCTCCGCCTCGCCGAAATCGCCGACGGTCGCGTCGCGGCGGTGTGCTCGAACCGCCTGCTGCTTCCGCAGGGCGTAGCGCACGGGCTCTTCCGCGCCGGCCGAGAAGAGCGACGCCATGAACCGGATGGGCAGCCGTCCCGCATCCAGGCCGTCGAAGAACCCGGGTGTGGCGTTCTCCGCGACGCCGTCGCGCACGGCCGCCAACACCGGCGAGAGCGGCGGCACGTAGAAGAGGGTGGGCAGCGTCCGGAACTCCGGGTGAAGCGGCAGCGCAAGCCGCCACTCCTGGACGAAACGGAACACGGGCGACCTCCGGGCGCACTCGAGCACGGCCTCGGGCAACCCGCTGCGGCGGCCGTGCTCGACGACCTGGCGATCGAAGGGATCGAGGATGAGCGATCGCAGCGCACCCACCAGATCGCCGACGGGCGCGGACGCCACTTCATGGATCCGATCGGCGTCGTACAGCAGCACGCCGGAATAGCGGATCCGGCCGACGCACGAGTGAAAGCACGCGGGCGCCTGTCCCGACTCCACCCGCGGGAAGCACAGGATGCACTTCTCGGACTTCCCCGCGGCCCAGTTGTAGAAGGTCTTCTTATACGGGCACGCCGCAACGCAGGCCCGCCACGCCCGACAGCGATTCTGATCGATGAGGACGATCCCGTCCTCGCCGCGTTTGTAGAACGCGCCCGACGGACAGGCCGCGACGCACGCGGGGTTCAGACAGTGATTGCAGATCCGCGGCAGGTAGAACATGATCAGCCGCTCGATCGCAAACAGCTGCCGCCGCTCCTCGGACGTCAGCGCGGCGAGGTTGGGATCGTTTTGCGCGTAGATTGGCGACCCGCCGAGGTCGTCGTCCCAGTTCGGCCCGGCCGAGGGATCCATGGGACGACGGGTCAAGAGCGAGATCGGGCGGGCGGTCGGCTGGTCGTCGCCTTCCGCGGCATCGAAGAGGTTCTCGTAGTCGTACGTCCACGGCTCGTAGTAGTCGTCGATGGTGGGCATGTGCGGCTCGTGGAAGATGTTCGCGACGATCTTCCGGTTGCCTGTCGATTTCAGCCGCAGGCGGCCGTCATCCGTGTGCCACCCTCCGGAGTACGCCTGCTGGTCCTCCCAACGTGTGGGAAAGCCCGTACCGGGCTTCGTCTCCACGTTGTTCCACCACATGTACTCGGCGCCCGGCCGGTCGGTCCAGACGTTCTTGCAGGCCACGCTGCAGGTGTGGCAGCCGAGGCACTTGTCCAGGTGGAATACGCTCGCGATCTGCGCGCGGACATCCATGATGACCTCGCCTCACCACTGCAGGTCTGGCAGCTTGCGCACCAGCACGGAGGTATCGCGGTTGCAGCCGACCGGCCCCCAGTAGTTGAAGTGATACGTGAATTGCCCGTAGCCGCCGACCATCAGGTTCGGCTTCAGGCGCGTGCGGTTCACGCTGTTGTGTCCACCGGCCCGCCGGTACCCGCGGAGCGGCGATTTCGGGACCGAGATCGTTCGCTCGGGAGAATGCGGGTGGAAGCACAGGCCTCGCGGGATCCGTGCGCTCACCGCGGCGCGGGTGACGGCCACCCCGTGATCGTTGTAGATCTCGACCCAGTCGTTGTCCTTCACGCCGAGGGATGCGGCGTCCGCCTCGTTCATCCAGAGCGGCTCGATGCCGCGGGACAGCGTGGTCATGGCGGCGTTGTCGCCGTAGGTCGAGTGGATGTGCCACTTGCCATGGGGCGTGAGCACGTTGAGCTCCAGCGACGGTCCCTCGGCCGTCGTGAACCGCAGGTCTGCGTGCTCGGTCGGCAGCGGTTTCGGCTTGTAGGTCGGCAGATGCTCGCCGAACTGCAGGTAGCCGGGGTGATCCAGATAGAAATGCTGGCGCCCCGAGAGCGTTCGCCACGGCACGAGGCGCTCGACGTTGTAGGTGAACGGCGAGTAGGGCCGGCCGTTCTCGATGAGCCCGGACCACATCGGGCTGTTGTGGAACCGGCGCGGGTTCGCCTGGAGGTCCGCGTAGCTGACGCGCACACCGCGCGTCCGCTCGGCGAGATCCGCCAGTGGCACCCCAACCTTGGCCTCGAGGTTGCGATACGACCGGCACGCCAGCTCGCCGTTGGTGACGCTCGCGAAGCGGAGGATGACGTCGCACACGTGCTCCGCCTGCTGGAGCGACGGGCGCAACTGCCCGTCGACCTCCACCGTGGGCAGCGTTCGCAGCGCGTCGTCGTACTCGTCGTCGATCGCATATTGCGTTCCGTGCGCGCCGAGTCCGTTGGCTCTCGCGAGCGGACCGAACGCGATGAACTGCCGGTACGTGCCTGGGTAGTCCCTGGTCACGACCCGGACGCTGGGCATGGTCCGGCCCGGCACGGGCTCGGTCTCGCCGGCAATCCAGTCGCGAATCGCGGTCTGCGCCATTTCGGCCGGTGTGTCGTGCGCCAGCGGCGACACGACGACGTCGCGAACCGGCTCGGGGAAATGGTCCGCCGCGAGCTCAGAGAATCGCGCGGCGATGGCCTTGAAGATGTCCCAATCGCTCTTCGACTCCCAGCACGGGGCGACGGCAGCCGACAGGGGATGGATGAACGTGTGCAGGTCGGTCGAGTTCAGATCGGCCTTCTCGTACCAGCTCGCCGCCGGCAGCACGATGTCCGAATAGAGCGCGGAGGAATCCATCCGGAAATTCAGATCGACCACGAGGTCCATCTTTCCGCGCGGCGCTTCCTCGCGCCACTCGACCTGGTGCACGGCGTCGCCGGCCATGTCCTCCGCAACGGCGTTGCTGTGGGTCCCGAGGTAGTGCTTCAGGAAGTACTCGTGTCCCTTCGCGCTGGCCAAAAGCGCATTGCCGCGCCAGATGAACCAGAGCCGCGGCCAGTTCTCCGGCGCATCCGGATCTTCGACCGCGAAACGAAGCCGGCGCGCCTTCAGCTCGTTGACGACGTAATCGACGACGGCTTCCGGCGACGCGCTCCCCGATAGGTCGGCGTCGCGGGCGATATCCAGCGGATTCCGGTTGAACTGGGGATAGAAGGGCAGCCAGCCGTTTCGGACCGCCCGCACCTGCACATCCATCGTGTGCCCGGAGGCGAGCGATCCTGGCGGCTGTCCTCCGGGAACGGTGTGGTAATCAGTGAACGAGCGCTCGTACCGCCACTGATCGCTGTGCACGTAGTGCCAGCTCGGTGAGTTCTGCAAGCGCGGCACCGGCGACCAGTCGCGTGCGAATGCGATGGAGGCCCACGACTCCATCGGCGCCAGCTTCTCCTGGCCCACATAGTGCCCGAGCCCGCCGCCGTTGACGCCCACGCAGCCGCAGAACATCAACGCGTGGATGGCGGCGCGATACATCAGGTTCGAGTGATACCAGTGATTCACGCCCGCGCCGATGAGGATGAGACATTTCCCACCGGTTCGCTCGGCGGTATCTCCCCATTCCCGTGCGAAGCGGTCCAGGGTCGCGCGGCTGACGCCCGTGTACTGCTCCGCCCAGGCGGGTGTGTACGGGGCGATCTCGTCGTCGCTCGCCGGGTAATCGCCGCCGAGCCCGCGCGCGACGCCGTACTGCGCCATCAGCAGGTCGTAGACCGTGGCCACCAGCGTCGTGCTCCCGTCGGCGAGCGTGAGACGGCGTGCCGGAACGCCGCGGTGCACGACGTCACCTTGTCCGAAATCGTCGAACGCCACCTGCACGATCTCGTCCGCGTCATCGATGGCGGTCAGCTGCGGGTCGATCGGCGAGCCGTCGACAACGTCCTCGAGCTTCAGGTTCCATTTCCCCTGCGGCCTGGCCCACCGCGAGCCGAGCGTCCCGTTCGGCGCCTTCGGCCGGCCGGAGGCCGCATCCCACATCAGGAACGTCCAGTCGGGGTTCTCGATCGCCCCGTACCCAGGCACTCGTCCGGCTCTCAACATCTGACCGGGACGCGCGTGATTTGCGCTCGCCGTGAGCTCCACGAGGAAGGGCGCGTCGGTATAACGGCGGCAGTACTCGAGAAACTGCGGGACCTTGCGCTCGTGGTGAAACTCCTTCAGGAGAATCCGGTTGACCGCCATCCACCATGCGCCGTCCTGGCCGGCGTTCACCCCGACCCACTCATCGCCAAACCTGGCCATCTGAGAGAAGTCCGGCGAGAACACCCACGTCCTCGACCCGTTGTGACGTGCTTCGGCGACGAAATGACAGTCGGGCGTACGGGTCACCGCGACGTTCGAGCCCACGGCCGCAATCAGCTTCGCGTTGTACCAGTCAGCCGATTCGTGGACATCCGTCTGCTCCCCCCAGGTCTCCGGCGACGCAGGTGGCAGATCGCAATACCAGTCGTAGAACGACATCGACACGCCGCCGATGAGCTGGAGGAACCGCGCGCCCGCGGCGTAGCTCACCATCGACATCGCGGGAATCGGCGAGAAGCCCGCGATTCTGTCCGGGCCATGCACCTTGATCGTGTGGATGGTTGCGGCCGCGATGAGCTCCAGCATCGTGTTCCAATCGGCACGGCGGAAGCCGCCCTTGCCGCGGGCCCGCTGCCATCTGGCGCGGGCCACGGGATCCTCGACCAGCGACCGCCAGGCCTCCACCGGATCCGCGTGGCATTCCCGAGCCGCAGTCCAGAGGTCGAGCAGCGCTCCCCGTGCGTACGGATACTTCACGCGCAGCGGGCTGTAGAGGTACCACGAACAGGAAATTCCACGCTGACAGCCCCGAGGCTCGTAGGGCGGGAGCCCCGCCGCGATCTCCGGATAGTCCAGCGCCTGCATTTCCCATGTGACGATGCCGTTCTTCACGTAGATGTTCCAGCTGCAGCCCCCGGTGCAGTTCACGCCGTGCGTGCTTCGCACGACGCGATCGTGCTGCCAGCGATTGCGGTAGAACTCCTCCCATCGGCGCCGGGAGGGAGCAGTCTCGTCTTTGAGCCACGATATCGGCTGGGTCATCGGGGGCCTCAGGAACTTCGGGGTTCAGGGTTCAGGGTTCATCGGTTCCGGGGTTCACGGGTTCAGGGGTTCACGGTTCAGGGGTTCATGAGTTCACGGCTCGCGCGCGCGACGAGCGGACGCCGCACCGCACTGAATCGGCCACGCCAGATCAGCGCAGCCCCGACGAACACGAGGAGACAACCGCCGAGTCCGAGCGCGGCGATGAGCCTGGCTGGCGGAAGCCGGGACCCGCCGTCACCCGGCCCCTCCAGGAACGCGGTCAGCGCGCGCGCCTCCTCGGTGGTGAGCGGCGCCGGACGGTACAGTGCCCGCATGAGCGGGGTGGGGGTGGCCCCCAGCCAGGCCGTCAGGCCCGTGCGGCCGCCGAGGCGTTGGTGCGCCGTGGCCAGGTTCGGGCCGAGCCGGCCGCCGCCCGTCGCGGGCAGCGCCGCGTCGTGGCACGAGACGCACGCCGGACCCGAAGCCGAGAGGCGCGACGCGCCCGTGAACAACGCCCGGCCACGCTCGACGTCTGCCGGCGTGAACGGCGCGTCATCAGGTGATGGCGCCGCTTCGCCAGCCGGCGACGCAGTGGGTGCGCCGGCTTCAGCGGAGCGCTGCTCGATCACTTTCAGGAGCGCCTCGGCCAGGGCCCGCGTCATCCCGTCGGTGGGCGGCATCAACAGGCCATCGGCTTCCGAGATCATCCGCATGACCTCGGGATCGGACTCGAATGACGCGGGATCGAGCAGGAAGCGGATTAGCCAGTCCCGATCCCGCCGGGAGGTCACGCCCTTCAGATCGGGCCCGGCCTGACGGCCAGCGCCAATCGAGTGGCACGGCGCGCAGTTCTCTTCGTAGAAGGCCGCCGGATCCTGGGCAGCCGCCTGGGCAGCCGCGCACAGGCTGACGGCTGCAACGGTAAGAGCTGCGAGACGGACATGCATGACCGCACCTCGAACGTGACGAAGACTGCCACTGGACTCCCATCCAGAAGGACTGGCGGGGAGCCGGCAGATCCGGCTGGCTTTGGCGGACACAGTGCAACGTCGGGGCCGCCGGATCTCTGCCGGCAGCAACGAGCCCTGCGGCGGAAGCGGAATTGCAGCATGGATTACAGCCGATTTTCGGACCCGGATGTGGGCCTGAAAGCCCGACGAAATCGGAGGAGTCCTATGGGGTGCCGGATTACCGGCGGCCGGAGACGAGCTTTGTGAACCTCGAGACTCAGCGTGACGCGATCGAGTTCCTGTCCCGCCCGGAGGCGTATGGCAACGCCGGTCCGGTCGAACGGATCGACACCCACATCAGCATCGTGTTTCTTGTCCGACGACGGGCCTACAAACTCAAGAGAGCGGTGACCTTCCCGTATGTCGACTACGCCTCGCTCGAGCTGAGGCGTGCCGCGTGCGAACGGGAGGTGCGCCTCAACCGGCGCACCGCACCGGATCTTTATCGCGCTGTGGTGGCGGTCGCGCGGGGGCCAGATGGCCGGCTCACGCTTGGGGGTCATGGCGAGCCGATCGAATGGCTCGTCGAGATGGCCAGGTTCGACGACTCGCAGCTGCTCGACCGGCTGGCCGCGGCCGGACGGCTGGACGTCCAGGTGGTGACGCGGCTCGCCGCGGCCGTGGCGCACTTCCACGAGGGCGCCATGCCGAGACGCGACCACGGCGGCACGGCATCGATGCGCAGCGTCGTCGAAGGCAACCGCGTCGAGATGCTCGGCGATGCCGGCGGGACGCTGGATCGGGACGCGTGCTCGGCCCTGTGCGCCGAGTCGTTCGCGGCGATCGAACGCCTGGATGTCCTGCTCGAGGCGCGGCGAATGCACGGGCTCGTCCGCCAGTGCCACGGCGACCTGCACCTGCACAACGTGTTTGTGCGCGACGGCGCGCCGACGCTGTTCGACGCCATCGAGTTCAACGACGAGCTCGCCTGCATCGACGTGATGTACGACTTCGCCTTTCTCCTCATGGATCTGGTGTGCCGGGGCCTGCCGCGGCACGGCAATGCGGCGCTGAACGCGTACTTCGAGACACGGCCGGACTTCCGCGGGCTGACGTTGCTGCCGCTTTTTCTCTCGTGCCGCGCCGCGATCAGGGCGAAGGTCGACGCGGCGGCGGCCGCGGTGCAGCAGGATTCGACGGAGACGGCCCGGCTGCGGGCGGAGGCGCACGCGTATCTGGAACTGGCGCAGCGGCTGCTCCGGCCCAACAAGGCGTCGCTCGTCGCAGTCGGGGGACTCTCCGGATCGGGCAAGTCCACGCTGGCGGCGCTGCTGGCCCCGTCGATCGTGCCGGCGCCCGGCGCCGTGATCGTTCGCACCGACGTGATTCGCAAGCAGATGTTCGGCGTGGATCCGCTCCAGACGCTGCCCGACAGCGCCTACGCGCCTGACGTGAGCGCACGGGTGTACGCGCGTGCGCTGCACGCGGCGGAAGCCTGCGTCCGCTCGGGCCACGCGGCGATCGTGGACGCCGTGTTCGCCGAGCCCGGCCATCGGCGGGCGGTCCAGCGAATGGCCGCCGAAGCCGGGGTGCCGTTCACCGGGATCTGGCTGGAAGTGCCCTACGACGTTGCGGCGCAGCGCCTCGAATCGAGACGTGCGGATGCATCCGACGCCACGCCGCGCGTGCTGCGGGCTCAGGCGGACAGGGCCGTCGGCGACATCGGGTGGGCGAGAATCGACGGCCGCGGCTTCGCGCCGGATGCCCTGTTGACGGTGGACGATGTCATCGTGTCCCAGAGCACCTGAAATCGCGGCCAACGACGGATCACGAGCTACGGCTACTGCCATACAGGACGAACACGATGGACCGATGAACACGATGCATTTCGCTCGAGAAAAGAGTCCATCGTGACATCGTGGACATCGTGAAATCCAGGGCCTGACAGCTGTGGCGACCGGAGAAGAGGTCGAACCGGGACGGCATCAGCCCGCGGTCGAGGTCAAGCGCGCCTGCACGGCGCTCAGCGTGAAGCGGGAGGGGGATGGCCTGTGGCACGCGCGGTGTGTCGTGGAGTGTGAATGCCTTCCCGATCCACTCGCGCGACAATGCTGACGGAGCCACGAACAACACGACGATCGCGACGTCAGGCCTTCACCGAAGTCGTATCGGCAGGCGGACTCATCGCGCAGGCGCCGTTCCTGGCCTGCTGCATGCTCCTTGCAGGCCCGGGTGAGAAGGCCACCGAGGAGCGCGACCGATGGAGAATGTCGACATCGCGAAGATCTTCGACGAGGGGACCTGCTCCAGATCCAGGGGGCGAACCCGTTTCGCATCCGCGCGTACCGCACGGCGCCGCGGGCGATGGAAACGCTCGGGGAGCCGGCGGCGCAGCTCGCCGCGCCCGGCGATGGCTTCGACGAGCTGCCGGGCATCTGACATTCGGACCCGAGTCGCCGCCGACGAGCGGCGTTGGACGATCCGGTGGAACTGAAGTCGAGGAGGAGCCATGAAGACCGGCCTCAGCGTGTTTGCCGGAACGGCGAGCCAGGAACTGGCCGCGGACATCACCCAGGACCTGGGGATCCAGCCGGGCGCATGCACGATTCAGACGTTCCCGGACGGGGAGCTTGGCGTCGAGCTCGAGCAGAGCGTTCGCGGGCACGACGTCTACCTTGTCCAGTCCACGAGCCCGCCTGTCGAGAAGCACGCGTTCGAGCTGATGCTGCTCGCCGACGCCTGCCATCGCGCCGGCGCCGAGCGTATCACCGCCCTCGTCCCTTATTTCGGCTACGCCCGTCAGGATCGGCGGGGCAGCCGGCGGCAGGCGCTCGGCGGCCGCGTGGTGGCCGACGTGCTGCAGTCGGGGGCCATCGGCCGGCTCGTGGCCGTCGACCTGCACACGCCGGCCATCGAGGGTTTCTTCTCGATCCCGATCGAGCATCTGAGCGCGGTCCCGCTGCTCGCCGACGCGGTGCGGCCGCTGGTAGACGACACGTCGATCGTGGTGGCACCCGATCTCGGGGCGGTGAAGCTGGCGCGGAGCTACGCGGGCCTGCTCGACCTGCCGATGGCCATCGTCCACAAGACGCGCGTCAGCGGGCGCGAGGTGACCGTCCAGCAGGTCGTCGGCGACGTGAAGGGCCGCTCGCCGATCGTCGTCGACGACATGCTGAGCACCGGCGCCACGATCGAAGCGGCGCTCAACGCCGCCTTTTCCGCCGGCGCCCGGTCGCCGAGCACCGTGGTCGTCACCCACGGGCTCTTCGTGGGACGCGCCGACGAGATCCTCACGCCGATGGGCATCCAGCGGGTGTTCACGACCAATACCGTGATGCCGCGGCAGAACCGGCTGCCCCTTGACGTCTGCAGCCTGGCGCCGATGCTGGCCGAGGGCATCCGGCGGTTGCATGGAGGCGAGTCCCTGCAGGATTTGTACGCGGCAGCGCGCGCACGAGGCGCGTCCGCGGGTTCTGGCTCGGACGCGCGCTGAGCGGCGCGGCGGATCAGTTGCGTGAGGGAATCGGCGGCGACAGTCGATCAGGCCAGGACCCGCGCGGTCTGGCCCATGGCGTGCGCGAAGTGGCTCTCGAGCGAAGAACCGTTCGGGCACGACAGCTCGAGCATGATCCAGCCGTCGAATCCGATCTGCTCGAGGCCGCCGGCAATCTCGCGCCAGTTGATGGAGCCATCCCCCGGCGGCAGGTGGTCGTCGCGATGGCCGTGGTGATCGCTGGCATGAACGTGCTCGACGCGTTCGCCGGCGACCTCGACGAAGCGTCGCCAGTGATGGCCGAGGGTCGAATGGCTGGTGTCCAGGCACACAGCCACCTTCGGGCCGAGCCGGTCGAGGATCCATTTGAACTCGTCGGGATGGCCACCCACCAGGTGCGGGAGAGGGGTCTCGAGCGTCAGCACCATCTGCATCTGCTCGCACGCGCGGCCCAGGACCTGCAGGGCTCCCGTGCAGTTCTCCAGCCGCTGTTCCACGTCCGACGGGTTGCGTGTCACGTCGCTCGCGTGCACGACCACAAGCGACCCGCCGAGCTCGCGCAAGGCGGTGGCTGCCGTGAGGACGGCGCCGATGGCTGCATGCCGGTGATGGACGTTCGGATCGGTGAGGTCCAGCAGCCCGCCGAACGGGGCGTGTATCGAGATGGGTGCGATGTGGTATCTGCCGAGCCGCTCCTTCACGGCCGCAACCTCGGCGTGCCGCCACAAGTCGAAATGCCGGGGAGGCGTGCCAATCTCGACGCCGCGGATCGCAGAATCCTACATGGCGTCGAGGACTTGGAGAATGGGCTTGTCGAGGCAGCATCCGGTGGACATCCCGATGCGCCAGCTCATGCCCTCACCCGTCCGAGAAGCGTTTGGCGGTCGTGCCGCAGATCGTGCGTGCACTCCACGCCCGGGCAGAGCCCCTTCCCCTGCGCCGATCGGCAGTTGAAGTCGATGCCCTGGTCCAGACCTGTCTCCACCATCCCGGCGAAGACGCGCACGTCGAATTCGGCTCGAGCCTGGCGGTCCATCCGCGTCCAGCGTGCGCCCCACTCGAAGTCGCGCGCGTATCGCGAATGCACCAGTCCGGCGATGTGTCTCGGATGCCACCCGCACGCCATCAGATAGCGCGTCACGGTGCTGCAGGTGCTCCGGATTCAGCAGGAGATCGTTGGGTCTCATCAGCGCTTCGCCAACACATGGAATCATGGACGTGAGATCGAGACGATCGTAGGTTTCCGCCCAGCGCTCCGGCTCGTGCGGGCACGTCTCGTAGAAGTCGCGATGAAACCGCACCAGGGGGGACCCGAGGTACGACTCGAGCAGCTTCCCGACCCCGGCGGTTGCAATCGGGATTTCCGCCGACGTTCGCGCGGCGAACTCGGCGGCTGCCCCGGGCTCGCGCCCCCGATCGAGCATCTCCATGACGGTCCGGCCCCAAGCGGGACCGCAACGAGCGGAGGCAACGTGCAGATCGCCGGGTGCGCCGTGATGTCGTCCCGGAGCCGATGGGTCTGGTATGCGCCGAATGCCACTCGGAGATGGCGGATGTCGAGCGGGTCTCCCGCGTAGGAGAGGTCCAGCGATGTGCATTCCCTCCCGTACACGTCAGGTCCAACGACGGTCCCGTTCAGCACGACGGGTATACGGCTGCGCGCGGCGCTCCGCTGCAACCCCAGATGCGCGACATGCTCGATGAGGAGCCCCATCCCGTTGTACGCGCGGGCATGTTCCTCCGTGATGATCTGCCTTGTCCATGCAGGACGGCGCGTCGAGCAGGTCGAAAACCATGACGGGAGTGGCGCCAGCCCCGCGAGCTTCGTGACCAGGGGACTGGCGAGAGGAATACGGCTCGTGAAGTGATAGCCACGCCCGGTCATGATCACGAGCATCGGTAGACCGAGCTCGTCGAAGATCGCCTGAACCGCCGCTCGAACCGGTTCCAGCTTCAGGAACACGTCGCCCGGGTGAGCGAACGGCGCGGCGGGCTTGTCCACGTTCTGATAGTCGATATCGAGATGGACCAGGAGGCTGTCCAGGTCCCAAGTGGATCGCGAGATGTCGGCGCCAGCCTCGAGCAACCGGACGAGGTCCTCGGGCGGGAACACGAGGGACTCGCTCAGGCCGTCGCCGAAGGGTCATCCGGGATGATGCCGCCCAGAAAGACGCACGTCACATCGCGGCCGCCGTGCCCGCCGCAGTACTCGACGATGCGGTCCCGGACGGCCGGGCGACGATAGTAGTCACGAAGGGAGATCTCGGGCGCTGACCCGGTCTGGCTGGAGGCGGCGGGCAGCGCGATGGTCACGGTCTGCCGGCCTCGTCGGCCCGCCAGCACCTGGATGTCCGGCTCCAGATCGACGCGATCTTCGAGCATGCGGCACATGTCGGAGTCCTGCACCGCCTGCTCGCAAAGCTCCCGCATCCGTTCGACCTCCTGCTCCGATGCGACGACTATGCACGGCTCGAGCGCGAGGGTCGGCCGCTCGGAGGGATCCCCTGGGATTCGGAGCCTGGAATTGGACACGAACCCGAGCACACAGAGGCCGGCCTCTGCCGCCAGGCGCAGCAGGGAGCTCATGAAACTACCCGCCGCGGCAGCCGCCATCAGGTGGACCGGAAGCCAGCCGCCCTCGGGGCCGACCTGCAGCGGAGTCGCACGAAGCGGCAGTTCTCTCGGGATGGCTGTTCCATCGGTCCCGGTATCCCAGATGAGCTCCGTGGTGAAGACTCGGTCTTCGGACTCCGCCATGGCGGTTCCTCCAGCGCACGCTGACGAGGTCGATGCCCTCTGTGGTGCGCGCTGTCGCCGAACGCTGGTTGGCAAGGCCGTAACAACTGACGATAAACCGCTGTCGGGAATTCGCCAGATCCGCGTGTCAGCTATTCCATGTCTGCAGCACGCGCCGGTATGCGGAGCGCTCGAACTCGTCGGGATCGGCCCGATGCGTCAGGTTCGCCCGCCCCCGGAACGCGTCGATTGTGTCGAACCGGTGCCTCGTCATCCAGTAACGAACGCCGTCCTCCATCGTTTTGAAATGCTTCGGTCCCTGCTGCAAAACGGCAGACACCATCTGCACGGCATGCGCCCCGCTGAGCAGCGCCTTGAGTCCATCGAGCGCGGTGTGCACTCCGCCGGTGACCGCCAGTGATGTTCGAATCTTCTCCGACAGCGTCGCGATCCAGTGCAGCCGGAGCTGGAGCTCTGCGCTGGTGGACAGCCGCAGGTTGGGAAGCATCTGCAGCGTCTCGACGTCGATGTCGGGGTGATAGAACCTGTTGAAGAGCACCAGCCCATCGGCGCCGGCCGCCTCGAGCCGCAGAGCGAAGTTCGCGAAGCCCGTGTAGAACGGGGTCAACTTGACCGCAAGCGGAATGCGAATCGTGGACCGCAGGCTTCTGACGACGCTCTCGATGCGCTCCTCGATGCCGGCCGCGGAATCCTCGAGTGCGGTCGGCAGGTAGTACACATTCAATTCCAGGGCATCGGCCCCGGCCTGCTCAATGAGCGGCGCGAAGCGCAGCCAGCCGTCAGGTCCGGACCCGTTGAGCGAACCGATCAACGGAATCGACACGGCCTCCTTGATGCGACGGATCTGCTCGAGGTAGTGCTCCGGATCATGGGGAACCGCCTCGGCCAGCGGAAAGTGCGCGAAGCCGGCGGCGAAATCCCTGCCTGCCGCTTCGAGCGCCGCAAGCTGCCGGGCGCTGCCGTCCCCTATCTGCTCTTCGAAGAGCGAGTGCATCACCACGGCGGCGCACCCGCCATCCTCGACGCGCCGGACGTTGTCCAGGTCCGCTGTCAGGGGAGAAGCACCCAACATGAACGGATGCGCAAGCTTCAACCCCAGGTATGTTGTCGCAAGTGTCATGGAGTCCCCCTGTCGCGTCGGATGTCGATAAGGCTCGACGGCCCGTCTGGCTTTCATTCGCAACGTGAGTGCCAGCCTGAGCGCCTGTTCGGCCCGGACCTGCGCGATCGGCGCGGAAGAAATCCCACAGGCCCGTGAAAAATTCCCCGACCGAACGCGGCTTCTTTCTCAACAGCACCGCTCGCACACGGCTCGACAGCCGTCGCGGCGCTGGCATCGTGATTGCCTCGCTGTCGCTGATTCGATGGCTCGGGTACGCCGGACCTTGCGGTCGCCGGACCAGCACGCAACCGGATTCAAGGATGACCGATGAGTGCTTCCGCCGTTGAAACCACAGGACCCACCGACCCCCTGCAGCGAATCCGGGGCGAGTTCCTGGAGATGCCCGGGTTGCGGCTGACAGCCCGACAGGCCCAGCGGCTTTGGGGGCTCGACGCGCCCGGCTGTGCGGCGCTGCTCGAGGCGCTCATCGCCACCGGATTTCTGAAGCGCACCCGCGACGGCGCGTTCGTTCGCGCGCTGTGAATCGGGAGCCACGCCTCACGCTAGCGCAGGGGCCGCTACTACACCGCGCTCTTCTCCACCACGGCGCGCGCTCTCCGGCTCGGCACGACGCGCGACTGGGTCGTGCTCTACCGCGACGATGGAGCCGGTGAGCGCCAGCACACTGTCCTGACCGCAACCCGCGGTCCGCCCGGCCAGCGGGTCGTCGCGGGCCATGAGGACGAGTGCGCGCGATATTACGGCCCGGCCGGGACGCGGGCGGCCGGCTGACGCCCCGGCTCTACGAGGCGCTCGTCCCGGCCGCAGACCCGGCGCCCGCGGCCAGCAGCTCCACCACCTCGTCGTCGGACACCTGGCCGAAGTCGCGGAAGTGGCTGCCGATGGCGAACATCACCCGCGGGACCTCGAGGCAGACGACCTCATCGGCTTCCTGCCGGATGCGCTCGAGCGTGTCGGCGGGCGCCACGCCGGTTGCCGCAATCAGCCTGGCGGGATGCCGCACGCTGATGGCCCGCAGCGCCGCGATCATCGTCGAGCCGGTCGCGATCCCGTCGTCGATGACGATGACGACGCGATCCCTGACATCGATGGGCGCGCGGGCCGGAGCGTACATCCGCCGCCGCCACGCCAGCATCCCGAGCTGCTCCTTCTTCTCCGTCTCGAGGTAGTCCGCGTCCCAGAGATCGGTCGTATCGGGGTCGAGATACACCGTGCCCGCCTCGTCGATCGACCCGATCGCGAGCTCCGGATTGAACGGCGCGCGAAGCTTGCGGACGAGGACGACGTCGAGGTCTCCCTGGAGATCGTCGGCGATGATTCTTCCCATCGGGACGGCGCCGCGCGGGATGGCCAGGACGACAGGTCGCTGCCCGCGCCAGGCCCGCAGGCGCGCGGCGAGCATGCGTGCCGCCTGCGCGCGATTCTCGAACACCATGGCATCCTCCACTTCATGCGGACCGCAGCGTCAGCACGGGACACGACGCCGCTCGAACCACGTGCTGTGCGGTCGAACCGAACACCAGCAGGTCGGCCGCACCGCGGCCACGGACACCGATGACGACGAGATCGGCCTCGAGCTCTGTCGACAGCCGCAGGATCTCGCGATACGCCTTTCCAACTGTCACCACTTCCTTGACCTTGCAGTATTGGCGCGCCTCGGCGGGAATCGTGGCGGCAAGCCGCTCGCCCGCGGTTGCGGCAAATCGCACCGCGTAGTCGCGGACACTGAAGCCGGGCGTCTCGAAATCCTGGGACTCCGGCGACATCTCGAGAACGTGCACAACCGTGAGCTCAGCGTCGGCCTCCTGCGCGAGCGACAACGCGTACTGCAGCGCGCGGAGGGAGCTCTCCGAGAAGTCCACGGCGCACAGCATGCGCTTGAACGAGGGGGCCGCCCCTTCCGCGCGTGGCGGAACGGTGAGAACCGGGCAGGACGCCTTGCGCAGTACCTTCTCGGTGACAGACCCGAGCAGCAGGCGCTCGAAGCCGGACCTGCCGTGCGTGCCGAGCACAATCAAGTCGGCGGAAATCGCCGCCGCCTGGGACAGAATCTGACCGACGGCCGGGCCCTCGCCTACCTGCAGGGACATTCGGAGGCCGCTGACGGCCAGAGGTTTGACGAACTCCTCGAGCGACTTCCGGAGCTCCGCGCGGTGAGCAGGCGTCGCCACCGGCGGTTCAACGAGCACGGGACCGCCATACGGCACGACCGGCAGCCCGATTGGCATCGAGAAGGCGTGGAGCACGGTGATCTCGGACTCGTACCACCCGGCGAGCACGACCGCGTAGTCGAGCGCGTGGCGCGAGAACTCCGAAAAATCGACAGGGCAGAGGATTCGTTTGACTTCAATCATGGCTGCATCCTTGTCCACTGCAGGATGGAGGCCGGCCACCCGCGGAGGCGGCGGTGGCGCCGCGGAGCGAACACAAACGTCGAGGCGCGTTTCTCCGCCGTGCCGTGCACCCTGAAACGCCGCGAGAACAGAGTCTGCAATCCTCTGAAGCGTCAGCAGCGGTTTCCGAGCTCACACGCGTGGCCCACACGCGAAGGCGTCGCCCCGACACCGATCGCCGGAGCAAATCCCGGACCACGGCAGCGTCGGATAATCTCGCGGATACTGCTGAAGCGCTCCAACCGGCAAGCATGCGGCTGACGCCGTTCCGCCGTTCCGGATTTCGAGACCTCCTGCTGGGCTTCCGTATCCTAGCGGAGGAAACGGCGGCAGGTCGGATGCTGGATTCCTGGCTGGATTTGGCGATAATCCGTCAATCCCTGCGGGGGAACGGCAGAGACGCGCCCTCCCGAGCGCCGAACACTGGCGACCCACTCGGGCCGAGTCCGCGACCGTGTCGATCCTCCCGGGGAACTGCCTTGACTGGTGAGGTGAATATGCGCAGCGGACTCGTTCTGCCCTTTCATCGGCCATCCCCCGTGACAGCCCACCCGGCCGGCGCCCTTGATCGTTGGCTGGGGCGAAAACTCCAGGCGACCCTGGCCCGCGCGAACATTCGACTCGAGTTATGGGACGGCACGACCGGCGATCTTCCGGGCCCGGCCATCGCCGACCTGATCGTCCTCGATCGCCGCGTCCTCGTGGGACTGATCGTCAATCCGGATCTGTATTTCGGCGAAGGGTACGAGACGGAGCGAGTCCTGGTGCGCGGTGACCTTGGACGCCTCGTCGAGGCGCTGTCGCGGCTCTCGAAACCGGGCATACCAACCTGGCGGGAGCGCATGGCCCTCTGGCTCGCACCCATGAACGACCACCTGACCGCGCGGCAGAACGTCCACCATCACTACGATATCGGCAACGATTTCTATCGCCTGTGGCTCGACAGGGAGATGGTCTACACCTGCGCCTGCTATCCGTCTCCGGACGCGACCCTGGAGGAGGCGCAGGTCCACAAGCTGGATCTCGTGTGCCGAAAGCTGAACCTCCAGCCGGGCGAAACCGTTGTCGAGGCAGGCTGCGGCTGGGGCGCGCTCTCACTGCACATGGCCCGCTATTACGGCGTGATCGTGAAGGCGTTCAACATTTCCCGCGAGCAGATTCAACACGCGCGGACCCGCGCCGCAGCGCTCGACGTGTCCGATCGCGTGCGATTCATCGAGGACGACTACCGCAATATCACCGGCACCTACGATGCGTTCGTTTCGATCGGCATGCTCGAGCACGTCGGACGCAAGGGCTTCGGCGCGCTCGCCGACGTCCTGAAACGGACCGTGAAGCCCTCGAGCGGCCGGGCGCTGCTGCACTTCATCGGCCGGGATCATCCCCGTCCTCTGAACGCGTGGATTCGCCAACGAATCTTTCCTGGCGCCTATCCTCCAACGCTGGGCGAGGTCACGACCGACATTCTCGAGCCTGCCGAGTTGAGCGTCCTCGACGTCGAAAACCTGCGGCTCCATTACGCGCGGACCCTCGCCGACTGGCGGGCGCGCTTCGATCGGGCGGAGGCGTTCGTAACGGAGCGCTTCGGCGCGGAATTCTGCCGAGCCTGGCAGCTCTATCTCGCCGGATCCGAGGCGGCGTTCACGACTGGCTGGATGCAGCTCTTCCAGGTGCTGTGCGCGCCTGCGGGAGGGCCCGTCGTCCACTGGCTGCGCCCGTCGCATCGCACGTAGGCCGGCATGTCGCTCCGCAGCTGTGACGTCCTGATCGTCGGTGGCGGGCCCGCCGGCTCGACGTGTGCCGGCGCGCTGCGGGAAGCAGGAGCGGACGTCGTGGTCCTCGATCGCGCCCGGTTTCCGCGGGACAAAGTCTGCGCGGGATGGATCACGCCCGCCGTCCTCAGCTCGCTTCGCCTGACCCCGGAGGAATACCGATCGGCGGGACTCACGCTTCAGGGACTGCAGGGCTTCAGGACGGCCTGCGATACGGGACGGCCCGTCGAGACGCGGTACGCCGACGTCGTGAGCTATGCGGTGCGGCGCTTCGAGTTCGATGCGTTCCTGCTCCGCCGATCCGGGGCGCACGTGATCGAGGGAAGGCCGCTCGAGTCGCTTCGCCGGGATGGAAGCTACTGGATCGCGAACGAAACCGTGGCTGCCCCGCTTGTGGTCGGCGCCGGCGGCCATTTCTGCCCGGTCGCTCGCCGGATTCGTCCCAACATCAGGAAGGGACTCGTCGTCGCGCGCGAGATCGAGGTGCGCCTGGCTCCTTCAGAAGCCTGCCTTGTCGATCCCGATACGCCGGAGCTCTATTTCGGCCGAGATCTCGAGGGATACGGGTGGTGCGTCCGGAAAGGGGATTACCTCAACGTCGGTATCGGTCGCCGGACGGCCGAGGGCTTCAACCGCCACGTGGAGGCGTTCATCTCGATGCTGTCGGCGTCCGGTAAAGTGCCCGTGAGTGTCCTGAATCAGCCGTGGCGCGGCCACGCCTACCTGCTCGCCGGCGCCCCGACACGCCCGCCGGTAGCCGACGGCCTGATACTCGTCGGCGACGCGGCCGGCCTAGCGTCGCCCGAGAGCGGCGAAGGGATTGGGCCCGCGATCGAGTCCAGCCTGCTCGCGGCCCGGATTATCGTGGCCGCCCGGGGGCTCTACGGCGAATCAAATCTCCTGGCCTACGCGGAAACGATCCGGTCGGCCGCGCCCTCCCCCACCATCAGCTACCTCCGCTCCGCGGTTCCGGCCGCCGTGGGACGCCTGCTGCTCTCCTCCCCGCGGTTCACCCGCCGCGTGCTGACGCAGTGGTTCGTGAGACCTGCGGCACAGGGGTTGCTCCAGTCGGCCTAGGCGGCAGCAAGCCTCGCATAACCACTCGTGCCCCGCCTGCCACGACAGAAAATCACGGGAGGCCTCTCATGGCCAGCACAGCGATTCAGATGCCAATCCGGACGGACGCCGGAGGGGCCGTTCTCCATGGCGACCTCGAGGTCGCTGAGCGTGCCCTCGGCCTTGTTCTCTTCGCCCATGGCAGCGGCAGCAGCCGTCATAGCCCGCGAAACCGCGCGGTCGCGCAGGCGCTGCGGGATGCGGGGTTGGGCACGCTGCTCATGGATCTGCTCACCGAGGCGGAAGAGATCATCGACGACCGTACCGCGGAACTGCGTTTCGACATGGCCCTCCTCACCGAGCGCGTCGTCGCCGCGCTCGACTGGGCGGCGCGTGAGCCGGCAATATCCGGCCTGCGATTCGGGTTGTTCGGCGCCAGCACCGGGGCGGCAGCGGCGCTGATGGCCGCAGACAAGCGACCGGATCTGGTCGCTGCCGTCGTCTCGCGCGGCGGCCGCCCCGACCTGGCTGCCGAATCGCTGCCGCGGGTCCAGGCGCCAACCCTCCTGATCGTCGGCGGCGAGGACCACGTCGTCATCGATCTCAACAGGAAGGCGTACGCACAGATGCGGTGCGAGCGGCGGCTCGCCATCGTGCCGGGAGCAACACACCTGTTCGAGGAGCCAGGGACGCTGGAGGAGGTCGCGCGCCTCGCGGGGAGCTGGTTCGTGAACCACTTGAGCCGTCTTCAATCGCGTGATCGCGCGATCGGTGATCGAGCGAATCGAGCGATGTAATCGGGCGATCGGGCGATCGGGCGATGTGATCGCCGATCACCGATCGCGCGATGGTATGGGCCTCAAAGACCGGATGGATAGGTTTCGGCCATCTCGCCGTTCCATTGAGCGGTGCGCTCCAGTGGCTCGACCGCGCGGGTCTGATCGAAGTGCAGCAGGTAGTCGAACTGCGACGAGAGGCGCGCGTGGAAGTAGTGGCTCGATCGCTCCGTGGCGGGAAGATACAGGACGCCTATCGCCCGCTCGAGACGCGGCGAGTCCAGCACCCGCGCGAGCGCGGGCTCGGTCCTGAGCGGCAGCAGGATCCTCGGAGCGCCCACTTCGTGGAACAGTCGCTCGAAGCTGCCCGGAAGCGGCGGACGCAGCTCCTTTCGTTGGGGAGGACCGTCCCAGTCGGAAGCGGCCGTGACGGTTCCCGTGCTGGTCGTGAAGCCGACCAGGACCGCCTCGCTGCCGAACCGCTCGCGAACGAGCTGCCCGAGATTCAGCTCGCCCTGCTGCCCCATGCTGGTTGCGCGCGCGTCGCCGATGTGCGAGTTGTGCGCCCAGACGACAACCCGGGCGCCCGGGACGGTCCGTTCCAGGAACGCCAGCAGATCCTCGAGCGTGGCGGCCATGTGCCGGTCGCGCAGGTTCCAGGATTCCGCCCGGCCGCGCAGCATCGTTCGATAGTACTCCTCGGCATCCCTGACCAGTCGTGCGTTCTGCTCCGCGAAGAAAAAATCGTCGGGTGCGACGCGGCCGTCGCGGCTTGCGTAGGCGGCGCGCGCCCGGTGCAGCTCCATCAGCTGTTCGACGACGACGCGTTCGCACGAGGGAGAGAGGCCCGATCCTGTAGCGTGGGCATAGGTCTGCATCTCTCCATCGAAGCGATCGAAGCAGGCATAACGGCGGCGTGCGCGCGCCTCCGCGTCGGGATCCACCTTGGCCAGGTAGTCGAGCACGGCCTGGATCGAGGCGCCAAGGCTGTAGAGATCGAGGCCGTAGAAGCCCACGCGGGATTCCGGCCGGCGTGTGTCGTTCCTGGCGCGCAGCCAGCCGACGAAGTCCAGAACGTCGGCGTTGCGCCACATCCACGTGGGAAAGCGCTTGAATCCTTCCAGCGCGTCAACGGCCTCGTCATCGCCGCCCGTGCCGCGCACGTAGCGGTTGACGCGGTACGCGTCGGGCCAATCTGCCTCGACGGCGACGGCCGCGAACCCTTTTTCCTGGATCAACCGGCGCGTGATAATCGCGCGCTCGCGATAGAACTCGTGCGTGCCGTGTGTGGCTTCGCCGAGCAGGACGAGACGGGCATCGCCGATCCCGTCGAGCAGGTGATCGTAGTCGGCCCAGTCTCCCGTGAGACGCCGGCACAGAGATCTGACGATCTCCGACGGTTCACGTTCGGCCTTCTCCGATGCCTCCGGCTGCAGATAACGATGGACGTCCGCGGACCCGACCGGGGGAAAGCTGTCGAATGCCTCCTCGACCTGGATGACCGGATCCGGTACGGCCAGGCAGATCAGCTCGTCCACCAGCCGTCGTACCCTGCTGCAGGCGTCTCGACGGCATACGGCGGCGGCCACCACGATGCGCTCCGCACCCAGCTTCTGTAGCGTGAGCGTCGCGGCTTCGGCGACGGCCGGGACGACAAGGCCGTCCTCGACGAGGATGACCGTCCGCTCGTGTACCGCCGCGACCGCGACAGAATGGGCCGCCATGCCGGTGCGGGCCAGCTGGAGCCGCGCGTGCGCCCCTACCTGTTGGACTGTCGAACGCGGAATCTCGAGATTCTCGATGATCCGCTCGTCCAGCACCGCCAGGCCGTCATGCACGAGGGCACCCATGGTGAGCCCCGGCCGCCCCGGCACTTCAATCACCGCGACGGGCAGCCAGGCCAGGGGCACGTGCAGCCGCCGGGCGACCTCGTGCGCAACCGCCAATCCGCTGGCGCTCACCGCCACGACCGCGACGTCCGAGCGGTGGGCGTACTGGCCCAGGCGGGCCGCGAGATGTCCTCCAGCGTCGATGCGATCGCGATACCGCATGATCCCTCCAGCCACGCGCGACATACGCAACTCGCGGGGGGCGTGAGTCCGCGTCACCGATCAATGTGGTCTGAGGTGTCGGCGATGCGCCGCCGCGAGCAGCGCTCGCACCTCGTCATCAGGGGTCTGGTCGAACCTGCGATACCAGAGGCCAACTGCCGAGAACGGCTCGGGGGTCTGGAGGCAGACGACCTCGTCGGCTTCCTGCTCGAGGGCCTTGCACGTCGAGGGCGCGCCAACAGGCACGGCAACCACAACCTTCGCCGGCTGCTGCTGCCGGACGGCCCGCACGGCCGCGCGCATGGTCGAGCCGGTTGCCAGGCCGTCGTCCACCAGAATCACCGTCCGGCCCTCCAGCGGGATCCTGTCGGCTGTCGCGAACAGCCGTTCGCGGGCGGCGAGCTCGCGCTCCTCCTCGGCTATCACAGCGGCAATGGCCGCCTCGGGGATGCCCAGCTCCTGAATCAGCTCGTCGTCGATGACCTTCGTGCCGCCGGACGCGATGGCGCCCATCGCCAGCTCGCGGTGCCCGGGCACGCCGAGCTTGCGGACGATGTAGACGTCCAGCGGGAGCTCGAGCGCCGTGGCAATCTCGTAGGCCACAGGAACGCCGCCGCGGGGCAGGCCGAGAACGACCGCCGCGGTGCTCCGGAAGCGCTCCAGCGCCGCCGCGAGCTGTCGCCCGGCCTCACGACGATCCGCAAACTGGCCGACCATGCTCATCTGAGAAGCAAATGGAATGCCTTGAGTCTCTCACATGAGTCGAGCGCAGGATGCACGATCAGCGCCTTGGAGGCAGGCAGCTGCGCGGGGCACCGACGCAGCCGGATTCGCAGCCAGCATGCTGATCGGGGACGGCGCGCCGCGGCGCGATTCAGAACGCCGCCATGATGCCGACGCTGAAACGGGCCGCCTCGCGCTCGATGTCCCTGCCTCCCTCGATTGTCGCGCGAACGTTGCGAGCGAACAGGTAGCTGAGCGTGCCCGACAGGCTCTCGCGCCGCGCCAGCGGATCGTCGGACCGGACGTTGTTGTAGAGTGCCGCGATCGCGTAGCGGCCGTCGTGGCCGCGCGGCATGTAGACCAGCTCGCCAAATCCGCCGCGCGTGCTCCACTCGTCGCCAGGACGCAGGGCGAAGAACGGATTGTCGTCGCGGCGTTCCAGGTACTGCGCGTTCAGCTGGACCTGCTCGGACACATTCACCACGAGGTCGGGGCCGACATAGTATGTGCGGTTCTCCACGTCAGCTCCGTGCGTGCGGCCCCAATACGTGAACACGCCAAGCCGCACCCGATCGAACGTCCGGGCGACACGGAGGCTCACGTTCTTGAGCCCGTCCTCGTCGAAGCTCTCCTCTTCGTCGGCGCGGCCGATGCCGTTCCCATTGACGACCTGGAAGACAGTCTCCACGGCGCCCGGAAATGTCCACGACGCAACCAGCCCGCGATCGTAGGTCAGCGAGACCGGCGACGCGCCGACTCGCACCTTGAAGATCTCATAGTCGAACCGCTCCAGGCGAAGCTCGCGCTTGAAGAGCGGGTCGCACACCTGGAACTGCCCGGCCATCACGTTGATCGGCAGGCTCAACGGCTCGTTGAACTGGAGGTACGCATCCTCCAGCCCTTCGACGCCGCCCTTCTCGAGGATGAAATACAGGTAGTAGGAGATTTTCTCGTTCAGCGGCCCGCCCGAGAGCACCTTGAACGCCCACGGCCACTCCACATCGGTCTCGGCTTTCACGTCGTCCTTGATCGAAGCGTAGCCATCCAGGCGTAGGGCGAGCGGCAGTTCGCGAAAGAGCTGCAGCGTCGGATCGCCTGTGTCGTAGGTCGCTCTCGGGGGCTCCTGGCTGGGGTCTTCCAACCTGAAACCGCGCGCGGCAAACGCCTCGCCGTACGGCTTCAGACGCGGCACGGGCGCATGGCACGTCGAGCAGGAGAACTGATAGCGACGCGCGAAGGCCGGGATCGCCTCCGCGTTCTCGACTGGGAGCACCGACGCGCCCAGCGTAAGGGCGGCGAGCAGCAGCGGACAGGATCGAATGCGCATGGCTCTTCCTCGAGCACGGGTGTGTATCTGATTCATGGCAACACCGTGAATGTGGTGGTGTGCGTGTTGATGAGGACGGGCTGCGACTCCTCGCGCGGCACCTCGAGGTACTCGGCGACCGAAGAGACCAGCCGCGAGTAGTAGATGGTGGCCTTGACGGTCATTGGTCCAGGCGGCAGATCGGCTGGCAACCGCCAGGAGAATGTTTCGTTGACCGCCTCCAGCGGTGCGAGCCGGTAGTCCGGTCCGAAGCTGGCGGTGTTCCATTGCGCGATCGTCATGCGGCCCTTGGGATCCAGATACGGCAACCGGAAGATGCGATCGCCAACCGGAACCTCTCCGTCCCGTTTCAGCCCCTCGAAGCCGTTGAGCCCCTTGATGTCGCCGATGTCCTGGTACGCGAGTACGTCCGAGGCGATGGTGAAGTCCTCGCCCTTGAAGCCCTTGCGATCCACGGGCAGATGGAAGGACCGGCCCCTGGCATCGGTCGCCTCGACGTGCAGCCAGAGCACGCGCTCCTCGGCAGATCCCGTCGGCACCTTGTGTCCGGCTTTGGCGTTGACGAGCACCGCCGTCAGACGGACCGTCTCGCCGGGCTCCGCCTCCCGGACTGCAGGATGAATGCGGACTTCGACGACGCCCGCGAGCTTTCCCGGATCGTGCGCGCCGTGGAAGAGATGCTGGCGGACGTCGGGGAGCTCCCCGCCCATGCGCGCGCTCCGGCCCGGCGCAGGCGGCATGTGGCAGTTCTGACAGACGATGCCCGCCTTGCCGTGGGGTCCTTCCTTCCATTCGAGGTGCGTGGCCTTGACCCAGGTTCCGTACGGGCTCTTCTCGTTGTGGCACGTGCCGCAGAATTCCGCGGTGGAGAGGAACGGGTTCTTGATCGTGACGTGGTGCGGGCTCACGATCCCGTCGCGGTTGCCCTGTTTCTCGCGTCCGGGCTGGACGATCCAGTTGAAGTTGAACGGCGTGTCGCCTTCGAACCCGCGCACCGTGTGGCAGAAATCGCAGGATACCGCCTCGTTCGCGCGGCTCTTCGCCGACGGTGGTTTGGGGGGAATGTCCCCGGCCAGAAATGCGAGCGGCGCATGGCAGCCGTTGCAGCCGGCTTTCACGCCGGCGACCTTCGAATCCTTTTCCGCGTGCGGCACCGCCAGCTCGAAGTACTCGATCTCGTCCCAGTGGTGCACGTAGGCCTGGGACATCATGGCCTGCTCGTGCTGGCGCGTGAGGTCCACGTGGCACGTCGCGCATGCCGCGGGGCGCTCGAAGTCTTCATACGTGCGCGTGCCCTGCGCGGCATCGCCAGCCTTGCCTCCCTGCGATCGGAGCGGCGCCGCCGTCGCGCCAGCCAGGAGCGCGCCGAACAGCAGCATGAGGAGTGGCCCGGATCGATGGGCAGAGAGCAGACGGGACACCATGGCGACCTCCAGAAGGAAAACGTTCGCCTGCAGAACGCAAACGCAATACAGGTGCCCGAGAAATCCTCCGAAAGACCACTTTTCCTCGGGCTTTACGGCGGGTGCTCGCGATGGACTCCGGAAGTCCGTTGACGAGCTGCCGGTTTCCCGCCTGCCCGCATGGGAGAGACGCGTTGGGGGAACGCGCCATCCTCAGCGAGAACGGCGCGCCGTGACCATGGAGGGAAAGTGGAAGTGGACGTTCAGTGAAGCTGTAACTACGGCAATCGAGTGATGAATCCGTAAGGATGGGAACGGCAGAGGCGTATTACGATCTATCCTTGAGAGCGAATGGACACACTCATCAATTACTTCCTCCACCTCGACAGGCATCTTGCCGAATTCGTCGCGCTGTACGGACCGTGGATCTACGCGCTGCTGTTCGTCATCATCTTTGCCGAGACCGGCTTCGTCGTGACGCCATTTCTGCCCGGCGATTCGCTGTTGTTCGCGGCGGGCGCCATGGCGGCGGCGGGCGCGCTCGACATCACCCTGCTCATTGCCCTGCTCTGCACGGCGGCGATTCTCGGCGATGCCGTGAACTACTCGACGGGACGGTTCGTCGGCCCTCGCGTCTTCCGAGCGGACGTGCCGCAGGGATTCTGGGGGCGGGCGTTGAACCGTGAGCACCTCAACCGGGCGCACGATTTCTTCGAACGTTATGGCGGCAAGGCCATCGTGATCGCACGCTTCGCCCCGATCATCCGGACATTCGTGCCCTTCGTGGCGGGCGCCGTGTCGATGACCTATTCCAAGTTCGCCTTCTACAACGTCATGGGGGGTATCTTGTGGGTGCTTGTCTGCGCGGGGGGTGGCTACCTGTTCGGCGAGATTCCCGTCGTGAAGCAGAACTTCTCGCTGGTCGCGATCGCGATTGTCGTCGTCTCGCTGATTCCGATGGCCGTCGAGGTGATGCGCCACTGGCGGACCGCACCTCCGGCCGCCTGAGGCCACGGATCAGCATAGAAGCCCCGGCGCTCGACTCGCCAATCGGGCGTCAGAGGGTTGCGGGCGCTCAACGATCGCCGGCGCCAAGCGCCTTTGCGACGTCACCCAGGACGTTCTTCGCGTCGCCGAACACCATCAGCGTGTTCTCGCCGTAGTACAGCTCGTTGTCGACGCCTGCAAAGCCCCGGTTCATGGATCGCTTGATGGCGATCACGAAGCGCGCGCGGTCGGCCTCGATGATCGGCATGCCGAAGATGGGGCTGTGGCGATCGTGTCTGGCGGCCGGATTCACGACATCATTGGCGCCCACCACCAGAACGACATCCGTCTGGGGCAGCTCGGGATTGATGTCGTCCATCTCGACGAGCGCGTCGTACGGTACCTCGGCTTCCGCGAGCAGCACGTTCATGTGACCGGGCATCCGGCCGGCAACGGGATGGATCGCAAAGCGAACGGTTACTCCGATCCTGGTCAGCAGGTCGTAAATGTCGCGGACGCGATGCTGCGCCTGCGCGACGGCCATGCCGTAGCCCGGGACGATCACGACATTGCTGGCATTACGAAGCAGGTCGGCTGCGTCCGCCGGTGTACCGCTCGTGACGCTGCGCTGCTCGGCCGTGGCCTGTCCCGCCTGGACCTGACCGAATGCGCCGAAGAGGACGTTGGTGAACGACCGATTCATCGCGCGGCACATGATGATCGACAGGATCAGGCCGGACGCCCCATCGAGCGCTCCGGCCGTGATCAGCACCTTGTTCTCGAGCACGAAGCCCATCGCAACCGCCGACAGACCGGCATACGAGTTCAACAGCGAAATGACCGTCGGCATGTCGGCGCCGCCAATCGGAAGGATCAACAGCACGCCGAACACCAGCGACAGCACGATGATGAGCGGGAATAACAGCCAGAGGTGTGGCCGCGCCACGAGGACGGACGCCGACACAATGGCAATCCCCAGCAGCGACAGGTTGACAACGTTCTGGCCGGTGTACGTGATGGGGCGCGTGGGGATGACTTCCTGCAGTTTGCCCGCCGCCATGAGGCTCCCGGTAAAGGTCAGGAAGCCGAGAATCACCTCGATGCTGATGGCGGCGGTCCGGAATGCCGTCAACTCTCCCTCGGGCAGCCACAGCACGTACTTCGCCGTGCCCACCAGCCCTGCTGCAATGCCGCCGAACGAATGCGAGAGCGCCGTGCGTTGCGGGACGGCGGTGAGCGGCACCAACGAGAGCGGCACGCCGGCCGCAGTGCCGACGACGAACGCCAGAGCGATCCAGGAATAACCAACGATGCCCGGGTGAAGCAGCGTGCCGGCAATTGCGGCGGCCATGCCGGCGACGCCGGCGGCAACTCCGCGGCGTGCCGTGCGCGGGTGGTTCAGCCACCGCAGCGCCAGGATGAACAGCACGGCGGCGGCAAGGTAGGTAGCCTCCGTCAGATGACTCATGACTGCCGTGGACTCCGCTCCCGGAACATCCGGAGCATCCGGTCGGTAATCAGAAACCCGCTGACGATGTTGGTGATGGACGCCGCGACGGCGATCGTGCCGAGGACGGTCGAGAGCACGGTCTTCTGCTCACCAGCGATCAGAATCGAGCCGACGACTGCAATCGCGGAGATCGCATTGGTAATCGACATCAGCGGGGTGTGCAGAAGGCGCGAGACGTTCTGAATCACCTGCAGGCCAACGAACGCAGACAACACGAACACGAACACCATCGACCACAGATCGAGAGAGTGCACAGCTGTCCTCCGGGTCTATCCCGTGGAGCGGACGAAAGAAAACGCCGCGAGTGTAGCCCACTCGGGCATCGACTCCCAACTCCGCAGCCTGCGACCCGAGCCCGATTCCCGGGACCGGCTCGCCCCCCGCATGCACCCTCGCCAAGCGCACTCGCCACACACTCGCCACACATTCGCTTGACGCGCGGCCGCGACAGGCGTAGGTTCGGAGAGGCCTAAGGCGCCGCCGTCCGGCGCCGCGGGGGACCCAGCAGCGCGATCGTCGCGCCGGGGGCGAATCCGGACCGTCCCGGTAGAGGACTCCAATCCTCGAGCCCGTCAGCTAACCCCGCCGGCTGATTGGAGCTTTCCATGCAAGTTCGCCGCAACCGGTCGGGGTCCTCAACCCGTCCGACCAGCCCTACAGGTTCATCGGGTTCGACCGGGCTCGCGGTCCGAATACGGCCTCCGTCCCCATCCCGTCCCTGGTGCTGACGACTGTTCTTGGGCTCCTGCGTTGTCGACGGCCGCAGTCTTGGCCGGAGCGGCGCGGCTGAACTCGAGATGCGCGACAGAGGCCATCGCCGGCGCGGGATCGACTACGTTCGGAAGCGTTTCACCCGCTGGTTTCTCGCCGGCCGGCGGCTACCGGCTGGCGAACCCCCGCCACAGGCGCACACGGCGGCCTGGTGGAAGGTCATGTGCCTGACGGGGGTGGACTATTTCTCGACGCTGGGTTATCAGCCCGGCATCGCGTTCGTGGCAGCCGGCGCGCTGTCTCCGATCGCCACGCTTTTTCTCGTCCTGCTGACGCTCTTCGGCGCGCTTCCTGTCTACAGCCGGGTGGCCAGCGCGAGCCCGCACGGCCAGGGCAGCATCTCGATGCTCGAAGATCTCCTTCCACGGTGGCGCGGCAAGGCGTTCGTCCTCGTCCTCCTTGGGTTTGCCGCCACCGACTTCGTCATCACCATCACGCTCTCGGCTGCGGACGCCACCGAACACATCATCCACAATCCGTTCGTCCCGCCCTTCTTCGATCATCCCGTCGGCGTCACGCTCCTGTTGCTCAGCGTGCTCGGCGCGATCTTCCTCAAGGGCTTCAGAGAAGCCATCGGGCTCGCCGTGGGGATCGTGGCCCTCTACCTGACCTTGAACGTGATCGTCATCGCCTGGGGCGTGCTGGAGGTGCTGCGGCATCCGGACTATCTGGCGCGCTGGATGAACGCCGCCACCACTCGGCATGGCAGCCCGATCATGATGGCGGCGTTTGCGCTGATCGTCTTTCCCAAACTGGCGCTCGGCTTATCGGGCTTCGAGACCGGTGTGGCCGTCATGCCGCTCGTGGAGGGCGATGCCAGCGACCGAGCGGAGCATCCTGCAGGCCGAATCCGCAACACCACGAAACTGCTGCGAACCGCCGCGCTCATCATGACCGTGCTGCTCATCGGCAGCGCCTTCGTCACGACGCTGCTGATTCCACCGGAGGCCTTTCAGGAAGACGGGGCCGCGTCGGGACGGGCGCTCGCCTATCTTGCGCACGAGCACTTCGGCGAGGTGTTCGGCACGTTCTACGACATCAGCACGATCGCGATTCTCTGGTTCGCCGGGGCGTCGGCTCTGGCCGGCCTGCTCACGCTGGTGCCTCGTTACCTCCCGCGCTACGGCATGGCGCCGGAGTGGACGCGAGCCACGAGGCCGCTCGTGGTGTTGTTCACCGCAATCACGTTCCTGATCACGATTCTCTTCGAGGCGAATGTCGAAGCCCAGGGCGGCGCCTACGCCACCGGCGTGCTCGTCCTCATGACCTCCGCCGCCGTGGCCGTCACGCTCGCGCGCTGGAAGGAACGTGCGCGTCAACGTTTCGCGTTCGCGGCGATAGCCGTGGTGTTCGGCTACACGACTGTCGCCAACATCATCGAGCGTCCCGACGGCGTGACGATCGCCTCGTGGTTCATCGTCTTCATCGTGGTCAGCTCACTCGTCTCGCGCGCTCTGAGGTCCACGGAGCTCCGTGTCAGCCGCGTCGAGCCGGACACCGCCGCGGAAAGATTCCTGCGCGCGTCGGCCCTCCACCCTGTCCGGATCATCGCCCACCGTCCCGACACGGGCCTCCCGTCGGAATACGACGACAAGCTGCGGGACGCCCGGGAGGCGCATCACCTCCCCGCAGGTGATCGCGTGCTGTTCGTGGAGGTTCGGCCGGGCGACGCCTCCGAGTTCAGCGGCGTGCTGAGGGTGCATGGCGTCGAGGTAGCGGGACACAGGGTCCTCCGCTGCGAGAGCCCGGCGATTCCAAATGCCATCGCGGCGTTGCTGATGTACATACGAGACCGGACCGGTCGCATCCCGCACGCGTACTTCGGGTGGACGGAAGGCAACCCTCTGGCCTATCTGCTGAAGTTTCTGGCCTTCGGCGAAGGGGATACGGCTCCCGTCACGCGGGAAGTGCTGCGCCAGGCAGAAGCGGACCCCGCGCGTCGACCCAGAATTCACGTGGGCTGAGGTGGAGGAGACATTTTCCCAACTTCCCCCTCCCAATTCCGCATTCCTGACGCCCTAATCGAAGCGTACGCTTCGGAATGCGCCCATCGGGAGGTGGAAGTGGGGAGTTGACGCGTCGGTTTGTCATCAACCGCCTGGCTAGTCGTCGAGCACGAAGGTCACCATCATGTTGACCTGGTAAGCCGTGATCTTGCCTTTGTCCAGGCGGACCTGCTGTTCCTTGATCCACGCGCTGCGGATTCCACGCAGCGTCTTCCCCGCACGCGCCAGGCCCTGCTCGATGGCATCTTCGAAGCTCTTGCTGGACGTCGAGCTGACCTCCGACACTTTCGCTACTGACATACCGCCTCCTTCTGCACCCTCCAACTATACGTCGGCAAGGCGGGGAGGCTACGCCACAATCGCGACCATCTCGAGGACGTGCAGCCCAAGCTCATGCTCGCCCCTTACGGTGACCTGCGCACGAGCGGCTGTACGGTCGATTCCCCTGGTGAACACGCGCCAGGCGATCTCCTGGGGAATGACCGTGCGCGATCGTTCTTGCCCCTCGGGCCCGTCAATGAGCCGCCACGCGTTCTCGTCCCGATGGAGAAACCAGCGACCCCCGCAGTCCCCGGACACCTCGAATCTGGCCAGCGTCCCCGGCTCGCCGTCCTGGCCCCGATAGGCGTGGGGTAAACCCCGCATGAAGCAGTCGAGGACGGGGAAGTACAGCTCCGGAGTCATGATCCCGGGCCTGTGCACGGCCAGACGGATCTGCTGCTGATGGTGCCAGCGCTCGGTCAACTCGCGGGCCGTGTCGAACCAGTTCGCCGAACGCTCCTCTCCGGCCCAGGTGACCGCGAATACCGCCTCCGCGAACGGGTCGAGAGACATGTGATAGTCGGCGCTCTCGCGCGCGGCCCATTCGAGCAGAGAGATCAGCACCTGGGGGCTGAGCCTCCGATAGACGGTGACACCTTCGCGATTCAGTGTGTTGACGAGCGCCGCCACTTCGGCCGGCAATACCGGAGCGGCGACGTTCGGTCGATGCCCGTCCCTGCAGATCGACAGCTTGCGGAGTTGTGTGTCCAGCAAGTGCGCCGCGACATCCTTCACGCGCCACGCGGGGGCGATCGTCTGGATCTCCCACTCTCCGGGTGCCAGCGAGCGAAGAAGTTCCACAAGAAGCGCGTCCACCTTGGGAAGAAGGTGCGCTACCAGAAGGGGTCGTAATGATCGAGGCATGGGTGCCAGTCGACAGTCTCCAGTCGACAGTCTACAGGCAGCAGCCCCCGAAGGTGAGTACCGAGCTCGAGGAGAATGGCTCACCGCGGCGATGTATGGGATCGCCGGCGGCCCGGTGGCCCGCTCTCTGGGCGGAGCCGAAGCATCTTCACAGGTTCACAGAGGCGTTGCGGATACGGTCGTGAGCGCGCACGTCGCACGCGGCACGCGGCACGTCGCACGTCGAACGCGGCACGTCGCACGGCACGTTGCACGTCGCACGTGACAAGCAGCACGTCGCACATCGCACGCCGCACGTGACTTGATCACACCACCCTACCTCCAGCCGCAGTCTCTCGCTGCCGACTGGAGCAGGCGGCCCAGCCCGGCCACATTGAACTGCACGACGACCGGCGGCGCGTTGTGCGGCGTGAACCCGAAGCGCATCGTCCGCGCGCCGGTCAACTGCTGCGCGAGCGCGGCGCCGTCGGGTGCGAAGAGTGCGTCGTGATCGGCAGAATCCGGCCAGCGCTCGGTGTGCGCCTCACCGTCGTCGAAGGCCAAGCTGACGGTGTGATCCTCGGTTCGCGGCTCGATCTTCGCGGCCGAGTCGGTGAAGACGAACACTTCCGGACGCCGCGACATGCAGCGGACGACCAGCACGGGCCGGACCTCCCGTTGCCAGATCGCGACCCTGTTTTCTGCGAGAAGCTCGGTGGCAAAGGTCCTGCGGCCGTTTCCGATCCAGCGAGAGACGTTTGTCGTGCTCCACGTTGCGCCGAGTGCCGGCGAAGGGGCCCCCGCCACCGCGGGCGCCGGAGCGCTGGTCGCGGCCGGAACAGCAGCGGAATCGGGCGACGCGGCCCCGCGCGCGGAGAGCAGACCGAAGGTGATGATGGCGCCGCCGACGACGGCGATCGGAATTGCGAGCAGCTCAGGACGATTCCACGCCGGAGGGGCTGGCTGAGCGGCGATGACGGCCGGCACCGCGGACAACGCCGGACTGTCGACGCCGTCGCCATCGGGAAGCTCGAACCCCTGATGGTCGAGGTCTTGATCGCCGAACTCGTCAGGCAGGTTGAGATGGGCGCCGGGATCGGCGAATTCCAGCCCGCAGTCGGCGCAGACTGATTCCGATGGCGGCATCTCCCGCTGGCACCGCGAACACTGTCTCATTGCTCCGCTCCTCGTTCGCCCGGCAGCACGTGAATCCGGCGAGCGGGTGCGGGGCAAGAGCCGCGCCACCCGCAAGGCGATGTCAGTGCAGGAGGTTATGGGAGTCGGTCGGACCAATCCTGGGGGGACGGCTACGGAACTGGCAGCGGCCTGACAACTTTGTCGGTGCACCCTGGCGACGCGCGAGACAGCGCCGCGTCGGGGGTGAACAGCGGCTACTTCGCCTCACCCTGGCACTCCGGGCACTGCATCTGCACGTAACGGAGCCATTCGATCAACTCGTCAGGCGTGGGGAGCTTCGCGGGGGTCTCATGGCCCGCCACGAAATGCACCTCGCCCCACTTGTCCGCAATCACGGCTCCGGGCCGCGGCGCGCCCGCCACATCCTCGCGCGAGATGACGCACGCCGTGTCGTACGCTGTCAGGTCGGGCATTCGGGCGCGCAGCTGACCGGCGTAATCCTCCGACGCCTGGTCCTCGGGAAGCAGGACGAGGAGGAGGTTCTTCCGTTGCCAGATATCGGAATAGGCAACCGTTGCCCCGTCCATCGCCGCGATTGTGAAGTGCGGGACGAGCCGGCCGGGCTGTAGCATTGTCTTCGAGTGCATGCGGACCCGCCTGAGAACCCGAGGTGGCGATGCGGCTCAAGGGCGCGCGGCGGCAATTCGTTCGAGCACGATACTCACGACGCGGTCGCAGCGCGGCCGCTCGAACCTGAAGACGTCGGGTACCGCGGCGCCTGCGCGCTCGAGCAAATCCCGACGCAACGCGGCGCGAGCGCGCGACAACCGCGTCTTGACCACCTCGTCCGACACACCGAGGGCGTGGGCGACATCTGATGTGGGCAACCCCTCCACCTCGCGAAGCATGAAGACTTCCCGCGTGCCGTCGGAAAGATTGTCGATGGCTGCTTCGAGGAACACACGCAACTCGCTCGAGAACGCCTGTCGTTCGGGGCTGTGCGGCGAGCTCGGCTGCATGAATGCCTCCTTGACCGGGTCGTCGTCGTCGAACGGCTCGTACCGACCGCGCCGTTTCACACGCGCAAGGGCCTCGTTCACAGCAATCCTCGTGAGCCAGGTCGAAAAGCGGGCGTGGCCGCGGAACTGGCGGAGGTGTGCGTAGGCGTTCACGTACGCCTGCTGCATCACGTCCTCCGCCTCCTTCTCGTCGCGAACGATAGCGCGGGCTGCCCGGTAGACGCGCTCGTTGTGCCGCCGCATCAGCACCTCGAACAGCGCGGTCTGGCCACGCAGGACCTGCGTGACGACCTCCTCGTCGCTCAACTGATTCCACTGCTCGAGGACCGCGCCGTTCACGATGTGCATGCCCACCCCTCCATTCTATAGAGTGATCGGCCGCCGAAAGGTGACATTGTCACCTTTTCGCCGGCCGGGCGCTCTATGCGGACAGAAGGAGACAATCCATGGATCATCAACTCGACACGCGTGTAACCGTGCTGCGGCTGGCGTTCGGGGCCACCGCCGCCCTGGCCGGCCTCGACAAGTTCTTCAACATCCTTGTCGACTGGAGCACGTACATCAGCCCTCTGGCAGCCCAGCTGCTGCCTTTCTCGCCCGAGGCATTCATGCGGGTCGTCGGTGTGATCGAGCTGGGGGTGGGAATCGCCATCCTCGGCGCCGCACCGGTCATCGGCGCCTACATCGCCAGCGCCTGGCTGATACTGATTGCGGCCAATCTGGTGCTGTCCGGTCACCTCGATGTGGCCGCGCGAGACGTGGTGATGTCGATCAGCGCCTTCACGCTGGCGCGACTGCTCGAACAGCGCCAGGAAGCGCCCGAACAGGCCGTCAGCGAGCGCTCGCGTCGAACGGCTGTCGTCTAGAGGCCCTGATTGCTTCTGCTTTCATCGAATGCCCGCGCTGACCTGCGCCGGCCGGGAGACGAGCCCGAGCGCTCGGACGACGCCTGTCGTCATGGAGCGCCAGCGCGGGGTTGTCGGAGCAGGAGCGGCCTCGGCAGGCGAGGTGATCCGGGCCAGGCGATCGGCGAGCTCCGCCGCCGACTCGAACCGGTCCTCGGGGCGCTTTGCGAGCGCCTTCATGATGAGGATCTCCAGAGACGGCCAGATCGTCGCATTGCAGGTGGAGGGCGAATCGGGGAGCCGCAGACGGATATCGTCGAGGAGCGTCGTCAGATTGCCGGCCGAGAACGCGCGCCGTCCGCAGGCCATCTCGTAGAGCACCGCGCCGGCGCCGTACACATCCGTTCGTCCGTCCAATGCGGCGCCGGTCACCTGCTCCGGCGCCATGTACGGCACCGTCCCCGCAATGCCGGAGCGACCCCGGGGCGCGCTGACCGCACGGCCCGGAACCTGGCCGCCCGGTCGCGCCAACCCGAAGTCCACGATCTTCAAATGGCCGGACGGCGTGACGCGCACGTTGCCAGGCTTGATGTCCCGGTGGATTACGCCGGCCGCGTGCGCGGCCGCGAGTCCGCGTGCCAGCTGTTCGCCGAGAAACGCCGCGTGCGCCGAGGAGAGCGCCTCGCCGTTCAACATTTCCGAGATTGGTTGCCCCTCGACGAGCTCCATCACCAGATAATCGCGCCCATGGGAGGTTCCGAAATCCAGCAGCGCCGCGACGTTCCTGTGTGCACAGCGCCCCAGCGCGATCGCCTCCATCCTGAATCGGCGGCGCTGTTCCGGTGTCGCCAGTAGACCATCGCTCAACACCTTGACGGCGACGTCGCGATCGCTCCTGCAGTTCCACGCACGGTAGACCACGCCGACCGCACCTGCTCCAATCACCGCGTCGAGCCGATAGACGCCCAGCATGGCGTTCTGCAATCCATCCGGACCTGCAGCTGCATCGCGGCCTGAGCTCGTCGCACAGTCGTCGATCGATGTCCTGAATCGTCCGAAGCGGTCGATGGATTGAGCAGTGTTCGGGACTGTCATGGCATCCTCTCGCAGCAGAACCGCCCTCGTCCTCCGCGGGCCCCCGTTGCAGCCCTCCGAAGTTGCATCGCAGGACCAGTGAAGTTGCTCTTACTGAGGAATAACGATGGCGGCGACGGACTTGTACTAGCGAGGCTGCGCTTCGAACCCCCGAGGCTCCGCCTCGCCAGGGGTGCGCCTCCATTCCCGCTGAATCAGCGACGCGAAGGCCTCGACGATCGTCGCACCCGCGCCGGGCTGGAGGGGCGCGTGCGCGCGCGGACCGATTTGCCAGAGGAAACAATCGGCGGAATGAACACGGTGGTAGCCGTCGACCTGATGGCGTCGGCGAGCGACCGGAGCTCCGTCCAGACGATCCACGAGGGGCAGATTGGATACGCGGACGCTTCGTAGGCGGCAACCTGGTGCGTGGCCGGATAGTAGCGGCGGAGGACGGAAACCAGCCGGCGAACACCCGGCCCATTCGAACGTCCGGAAAAGTTCATGCTGGACTCACCGACGAATCCCGGCTGCCAGAGGATGAGGCCGGTCCCGGTGTCGATTCGCGGTTCTCGCGCCACGAATCGGCTCGCCTCGTAAGCCTGGATACCGTGGTCCATCGGATCGATGCCCAGGTCCGCGTAGAGGCAGGCCTCTGAAGACACGCCTGGAAGGATACGCGCACTGAACCCCTCTACCCGCGCGCGCCGCATCACTATCTGTGTCGGCTCGACACCCACGGCCGGATGTCCGTAGAACGCGACGCAGACCTGCTCACCGCGATGCACGTGGGAGAGAATGCGCTCGACCATCTCCTCGTACGTGCGCATGCGCGGTTTGCCTTCCGCGTAATACTGCGTCAGGGACTCCGCGGTGGGATTCAGAGATTTGAGCCAATACGCGGCGGCCGGTTCAGCCACGACGTGGAACAGTTTGTCGGCGACCTCGATCTGCCCGACGGCCTCGAAGGTGGCCTGGACCATGAGGGAGAAGCCGGTGCCTACGAAGACTACGCTACCGGTCCCTGGGTCTCTGGTCCATGGGTCCCTGGTCCCTGGGTCCTTGGTCCCTGGGTCCGGGTCCCTGGGTCCTCGGTCCCTGGGTCCTCGGTCCCTGGTCGACTTTGGACGTTCGGACGGGCGACCGAGGGACCCGTGGGCCATGGGGACTCGTAATCGAGAGGGAACGGATCCAGGATCTAGCGTTTGCGGCCCTTGGGCTTGCGCGCCGGGGCTTTGCGGCCCTTGCGAACCGTGCCGCTCTTCTTCGATCGCGCGGTCGTGCTCTTCCGAGCGGTGCGCGTGTCCGTTCCGCGTGGCGGGGGCCCTTTGATCCCAAACCCGACCAGATAGGAGTATTCCGAGCCTCCGCCGGCCTTGGGCTTGATGCCCGGGCCGATCGTGAACATCAGCTGCTCGGCTTCGTCCGCACCTACAGCAAGCTGTCGCAGGACGTCCGAGGCGTCGCCCGACAGGAGCGCCCTCTCGTCGTCCGCCGAGAGTTGTCCCGCCTCGCGTGCCTGGCTGAGGATGGCCTCTCTGTCGGGATCCCTGTTGAACGCGCTCAAGCGGGCGGGGTCGCGCACCAGATCGAGCAGAAAGCGTGCGAGGGCGGCATTCATGGTCGGCGTCCTTCCGGCGGGCCCGGCAGTCCGGCCCGCTGCAATAGTGCGCGGAACCGAGTGTCCTCGCGGATGCGCGAGAAGCGCGGCTCCACAGCGAGGTACTGGATATCGTGTTCCCGATTCACGAAGGCTCGTTCAAGCCAGTCGAAGCCCAGGGCGTCTTCCCCCAAGGCGAACCAGGCTGCAGCCCGTTCGATCGCGCTGACAGGTCCGGCGGGCGTTTCGCGTTCGAGGGAGGCCAGCAGATCTCGTGCTCTGTCCGGTTGGCCGGCCAGAGCATACACACTCGCGCGGATCGCATTCAAGTCCGCCGCGGTTTCCGCCTCCGGGCGAACCTTGTCGAGCTCCTTCAGAGCCGGGTCGTAATCCCCGGCGGCAAGGTACGCGATCGCCAGATTGCGATGCAGCCAGTCGAGGCCCGATTCCAGGTCGAGCGCGCGCTGGTACTCGGAGATCGCGGTCGAGAAGTCGCTCTTCATGTAATAAATGAAGCCCAGCGCTGCCCGCATCGCAACATACAACGGGTCTTGCGAGAGCGCCAGCGACATCTCCGAGATGGCTTCGTCGAAGCGCCGATGGCTCGTGAGATACAGCGCGTACCAGTGATGGGCCGGCGCGTAGTTCGGCTTGAGCGCGATCGCCTGTTCAAGCGACTCCTCGGCTTCCGTCCATCTGAGCTGCTCCTGGCGGATGGAGCCGAGCGCGGCATGGGCCTCCGCCAGCGTGGGATCGAGCGCGACCGCCCGCAACGCGGCCAGCTCGCCCTGGGCCTGCGCTTCGAGCGGCGGCAGAAACCCGTACACCTCCGACAGCACGTACGCATCCGACAGCCCGGCATACGGCAGCGCCGACGACGGCTGGACGGCCGCCGCCTGCTTGAAGTACTCGATGCTGCGCCGCAGCCCGTCCGGTGTCCGCTTGTTCCAGTGATAGCGGCCCATCGAGTAAAACTCGAATGCGCGGTAGTCCATCTCCGGGCGCTGCAGCAGCGTGTTGTCGCGCGCGGAGAGCTGGCCTCTCAGCGCGGTGGCGATGTTGCGCGCGATTTCGGTCTGAATGAGGAACAGATCCTGGGTCTGGCGATCGATCCGATCGTGCCACAGCGTCGTGGAGCTGTCGCAATCGACCAGATCGACCAGGACCCTGATCCGATCGCCTGATACCTGAACGAAACCGGCGACGAGGGTCTGCACGCCGAGCGCCTTGCCGATCTCGGAGGCCGGTGCGTCGGAGTTCCTGAAGCGCTGCACGGACACGCCCGACACGACCGTCAAATCGGGAAGCTTCGACAGCAACGACGTGAGATCCGCGGAGACGCCTTCACTCAGGTGGACCGCTTCCTCCTGGCCTCCCAACGGGCGGAAGGGCAGTACGGCCACGGAGTCTCTTGGCGCCGGCCACAGCATCCACATGGCAAGGACGGCCGCGGTCCCGACGGCGGCGGCGGCGAACGGCCAGCGGCGCCGCGTCTGTTGGATGGTCTCTGCGCCTCGCTCCAGTCCAAAGGCCTGTGCGAGAGCCAACTCCATCTCTCCGGCACTCTGGTACCGATCCGCCGGGCTCGGCGTGAGCGCGCGCTCGACGATCCGGACGAAACCGGCATCGAGGTCGGGCCGGACATCCCGCAGCCGCATCGTGTCGCCGCGCGCGTGGCGGGCGCGCAACTCGTCCATCGACCCGGCCATCACGGGATAACGGCCGCTGACCAGGTGATAGAGGAGCACGCCGAGGCTGTAGATGTCGCTCGCTGGGGTCGGCGCGCCGCCTGCGAGAACTTCGGGAGCCAGATACAGGGGCGTTCCGGCGCGATGGAGGGTCGCGGGATCGGCGTCGCGCTCGGTGCCCGACCCGAGATCCATCAGCAGGAGGCGTCCGCCCTCCTCCCGCATCACGTTGTGCGCCTTCACGTCACCGTGCACCAGGCCGGCCCGATGCACCGCCGCCAGGGCCTGACACAGATCCTGCCCGGCCGATGCGGCCTCACGCGCGCTCCACGTGCCTCTCTGCTGCAGCTCCGTTTCGAGCGTGCGGCCCGAGACCAGCTCCATCCACACGCCGGGCCGGCCGTCGTGCTCGTCGGCACCGTAGACGTGGACCACGTGCTCGTGACGGATCCGCGCCAGGGCTCGCCCTTCCCGCAAGACCCGTGACGCCCCTTCCGGCCGTTGCGCATATCCCGCTCGAAACAGTTTGATCGCGACTTCCCGATCGAGCTGCGGCTCGTACGCCCTGTAGACATCGGCGGACGCGCCGGTTCCGATCCTCGCCCGCAGCTGGAACGGCCCCCATGTCGGCGGCTCGGACACATCACCTGAAGACGCACCGCGGGGCTCGATGCGCCCGACGACCCGCCCCATTCCGGCCGGCGTCTCATCCGGGAGCGTCTCGACGCTCAAGGTACGGTGCAACTCGGCGACGCCGGCTATCACGCGCAGGCTCGCGTCGGCCCGAGGCCCACGCGCATCGATGCTGTCCCACGCCGGCGGTTCGCCGTCGGCGATCGAGGCGAGCAACTGGAGCACCGCCCGACGATCACGCGCCACGTCGCATCTCCTCGTACAGCTGGTATAGGGCACGGACGACGAGCGAGCGCGCGGCGTTGGCGCTCGGCCTGCCGAACGCCTGCGCGATTTCCTCGTAACTGTTCTGCATTTCGATCCTGGCGATGATGGCTTCTCTGTAGAGTGGCCGCAGGCGCTGCATGGCCGTCTCGTAGCGTTCGACCTCGTCATGGCCGATCGCGCGCTCGAGTGGCGAGGCCGATGTATCCGGATGCCGATCGTCGAGCTCCACTGCCGATGGCCGCCGGCCCGCCCGCCGGGCCTCGTCACGAATTCGGTTCAGTACGGCTTGTCGAAGGTAGGCCTGGAGCGCGCCCGGGTGTCGCGCCTCGAACGAGTCCAGCCGCTGCAGGACGTGATACACGGCTTCCTGCACGACGTCCTCCGTTTCGAGCATGCCGCGCGCACCGGCCGGCAGCCGGCCGCGCGCCCAACGCCGCACCGGCGGCACGCAGCGAGCGAAAAGTACCTCACGCGCGCGGTCGCTCCCATCTCGCGCCATGTCGAGCAGCTCGAGCGTCGACCGCAGCTCCAGCGGGGTGTCCCGGCTACTCTCCGGATCGGGCGGGGCGTCGTCTGGCGACACGATCGTAGTAGATGCCGTCGCATCATATATCGGGTTCCGGAACGAGGTATCGCGGAAGGCTGCGTACGGGAGCCGGGCGAGATCGAGGCTGGTGAAAGACAGTGCGCCTGCGGCCGACGGATCGAACATGGTGGCGTCCCGGGCTCCTCTCATTAGGAAACGACCCGGAGGTCCGGAATGTACGCCCGAGGGTTACGAGTCGGGATCGGGGCGGGTCCGCGGGCGAAAACTCTCGCAGATTCGGGCCATTGACCGGAGAACGGCCAGATCCGCCCGATCGGCTGGGGTCTGCGCGGCGGACTCGAGCGCGAGCCAGTCGGGGGAGAAGCCGTCGGCCACGGCGGCCAGGGCGTTTCGTACCAGAGAGCGGAGGGATGCGCCTGTCATCCAGAAACTCACCGTCAGCAGTCAGGAGGACGGTGGACCGGGTACTTTAGCACTACTGATTCTCCTGGTGGAGTGGACCCCAGCCCGCCGTGCAGAGACGCACGGGCCAGCCGCCCCTCGTCAAACCGTACGTGCGGATTTCCCGCATACGGCGTCCCTCGACGTTCACCGCGCAGACCTTGCATCGGCTGGGCGGAGCGCCACCGGGAGGTCCCACCGCGCCAGCCCGTGCTGG
>DASTBU010000148.1:0-123068 GCA_035711845.1 Vicinamibacterales bacterium | reverse complement strand
GGGCTCGTGTTCGCCGCGGCGCTCGGTCTCGCATGCGGGCTCGCCTTCGGCGCCGTGCCCGCGGTGCACCTCGCCAAAATGGACCCGCTGCTCGCCCTGCGCAGGGCAGGCAGCACGCCCTCACGCAGCGCGCTCCGCACGGCGCTGATGGGCGCACAGGTCGCGCTTGCGGTCGTGGTTTTGATTGTCGCCGGGCTGTTCTTCCAGAGCTTCATGGAGACGCGCACGATCGATCCTGGTTTCAGGCGCGAGGGGGTGCTGCTCGCCGCCTACGATCTGGCCGGCCGCCCCGCAGAGCCCGGTTTCTCACGGGATCTGGCGAGCCGGACACTGGCCGGTCTCCGCTCGCTGCCCGGCGTCGAGCAGGTCGCCATCGCCTCGTCTGTCCCGCTCGACATTCACGGCATGCCGACGCGCGCGTTCACCCTTGACGGCCGCGCGCGCACGGACGAAGGATTCGATGAATCGGCCGCCAACACCGTCACACCCGGCTATCTCGCCGTGATGGGGATCGCGCTCCGCGCGGGGACCGACTTCGCCGATCTGAACGATGCCGCCGCTCCAGCGCAGGTCATCGTGAACGAGGCCTTCGTCAGCCGCTTCATCCCCGACGGCGAACCGATCGGCCGTGGCCTCGAGGTACGCGGACGGCGGTTCGTCATTTGCGGCGTGGCGGCCAACTCGCTCTACAACGCATTCGGCGAGCCGCCTACGCCCATGATCTACTTCTCCTACCGCGACCTCCCCCAGCCGCGCGGCGAGATCCACATCCGTACGCCGGGGCCCGCGTCCACGTCGATTGCCCCGGAACTCCGGCGTATTATGCGCGACATCGATCCGGATCTGCCCGTGTTCAACCTGCGATCGATGGTCGATCACGTCGAAACCAACCTGATCTTCCGCCGGGTTCCGATGCGGATGTTCGCGGTGCTCGGTCCTCTCCTGCTGCTCCTCGCGGCTATCGGCATCTATGCGGTCGTCGCCTATGCCGTGTCCCTGCGAACCGGCGAGATTGGTGTCCGCCTGGCGCTCGGCGCGACGCCAGGCCGTGTGGTGGCGCATTTTGTCGCCGAGCACTTGGGGGTGGCCGTCGCTGGAGCAATCCTCGGATGGCTGGCTGCCTTCATCGCCGCACGGGATCTTCTCGGCAGCGATCGAATTGACCCGACGGTGTTCGCGGGCGCTCCGGCGATCCTGCTGGCGGTCGCGGCGCTCGCCTGCTGGCTACCGGCCCGCCGCGCGGCCGGCGTCGCTCCGATGACGGCACTCAGAGACTCCTAGTCGCTTTGGCCTGCACTCAGAGGAGCACCCGATCGCGCGATCGCGCGATATGATGAGTCCCACTCATCTCCGGGAGTCACGGCATGCGCGTTCCCCTCGCTCTGGGTTTGGTCACGGTCCTTCTCGCGACCGTCGCGTTTCAGCGCGCCGATCAGGCGCCACTCGGGTTCACGCCGAAAGGTGCGGCGGCCTATCTGCCGGTCGAGGAACGTTTTCTCGAGCTTCCCTCGGCGGAGCGGATCCGGAAGGCACACCTCTATCTGGCGGATCAACCGCACCTGGCCGGAACGCCGCGCGACCTGGAGCTTGCCGAATGGACCCGCGATCGGTTCATGGAGGACGGGCTCGAAGACGTGGCGATCACGACGCACGAGGTCCTTCTGCCGTGGCCGGAGGAAATCACCGTCGAGCTCACCGCGCCGCGGGCGTGGCGCGCCTCGATCCGTGAAGAGCCGATTGAGGGCGACAAGTACACGCAGATCCCGGCAGAGGCTGCGGGCCTGCCCTATCACGCGTACTCGGCCTCAGGAGATGTCGTTGCGCCGGTGGTCTACGCAGCCAGTGGGAACCCCGCCGACTACGATCGCCTCGCCGCCGCGGGCATCGATGTCCGCGGAAAGATTGCGCTCGTCCGCTACTCGGTCCCCTACAGCTATCGCGGCTTCAAGGCGCTGACCGCCCAGCGGCGCGGCGCCGCGGGCCTCCTGATCTATTCCGACCCGGCAGACGATGGGTTTGCGAAGGGGAAGGCGTATCCGGAAGGCCCGTGGGGGCCGCCCAGCCATATCCAGCGCGGCGGTATCGTGTTCGATTTCATGGTGCCTGGAGATCCCCTTACGCCGGGCTGGGCATCGGTTCCCGGGACGCGCCGCATCCACAAGAGCCAGGCGGTTTCGCTGCCGACGATCATCAGCGCGCCGCTCTCGTACGCCGATGCGCGGGTCATCCTCGAAGCCATGGGAGGGCCGGAGGCCCCTGCCGAGTGGAAGGGCGCGCTGCCGATCACGTACCGGATGGGCGGCGAGGCCACGGTGCGCATGCGGGTTCGCATCGACGACAAGATCCGGCCGATCTGGACGGTGACTGGAAGGATTCGTGGCCGCGAAGAGCCCGATCGCGAGGTCATCGTCGGCAACCATCGCGACGCCTGGATCTACGGCGGCGTCGATCCGTCGAGCGGTTCCGCCGCCCTCGTGGAGTTGGCGCGGAACCTCGGTGAGCTGAAGGCCGGAGGATGGCGGCCCCGTCGATCGATTGTGTTCGCGAGCTGGGACGCAGAAGAGTTCACGCTGACGTCGTCGACCGAGTGGGGCGAGCAGCACGCCGACAGGCTGCGCAAGCAGGCCGTCGCGTATCTCAACGTCGATAGTGCCGCCTCCGGTCCGCGCTTCGCCGCGTCGGCCGTGCCAGCCCTCAATCAGGTCCTTGCCGAGGCCGCCGGCGTGGTCCGTGACCCCGAGCTGAAGACCTCGATCGCTGCCGCGAGGACGGAGCGACGCCCCACCGAAGCAGGGTCGCTGCCCACCGGTTCCGGCGAGGAACTGGTGGGCAACCGGTTGGGAAGCGGGTCCGACTACACCGTGTTCTTGAACCACCTCGGCATCCCGATCGCCGACCTCTCGTTCGACGGACCGTACGGGGTGTATCACTCGATCTACGACAACCACAACTGGGTGGCGAAGATCGGCGATCCCGGTTTCCTCTATCACGTCGCCCTGGTGCAGCTCTGGGGCGTCGCCGCCATGAGGCTCGCCGAAGCTGACGTCATCCCCCTCGATTACGCACCGTACGCTTCCGCAATCGCACGATTCGCGGCCGAACTCAAAGGAGGCCGGACGCACGGGGAGTTTGCGGATCTCGAGGCTGCGATAGCCGAGATGGAGGCCGCCGCGAAGGCGCTGAATACGGCGCGGGCATCAGCCCTCAGGAGCGGGAATCCAGCGGAGGCCCGGGCGGTGAATGAAAAGCTGCTGCAGGTCGAGCGAGCGTTGCTCGACCCGGCCGGGATCCCCAATCGACCCTGGTATCGCCACCAGATCTACGCGCCCAAGCATACCTACGCACCCGAGCTGCTTCCGGGCGTCGCGGAAGCGCTCGAGGCCCAGGACGATACTCGCGCGCGGAAGCAGCTGCACGCGTTGACCGCCGCCATTCGCCGCGCGGCGGCAGTCATGAAGTAGCTCGCTGGAGGCGGCTGCCCGAACCCGCACACGCCGTTGCGATTTCGGACACCTGCGGGTCGATAGCTGACTGCAAGCGATGAAAAATCAACACCTTCGTGCGCCGCGACTGGCACACGCGGTGCTACCAGCCCTGATGTCATGATCAAAGACTTTCGCTATGCCATCCGCGTGCTCGTGCGAAGCCCGTTGTTCACCGGGGTGACCGCGATGTCGCTGGCGCTCGGGATCGGCGGGGCTGTCTCCGTCTTCACGGTTCTGAACGCCGTGGTGTTGCGCAGCCTGCCCATCCCGAATCCCCAACAGCTCTACGTCGCTGAGAAGCACCTCGCCCAAGTGGTGTCGCCGCGCTATTCCTGGCCGCTCTTCGAGCAGGCTCGCAACGAAGCGGCGGGCCGGGCCGAACTGTTCGCGGCGACCAGCCCAAATGGGATGCAGGTCCGCGTCCCTGGCGAGACCGATGCGGCGACGTTCGACCGTGGATTGGTCCAGCTCGTATCGGGCGAGTTCTTCGGCGTGCTCCGACAGCATCCTCTGAAGGGCCGGCTGATCGAACCGCCGGACAACGAGTCCGGCACGGGCAGACCGGTGGCGGTCATCAGTGATGGGTACTGGGAGCGCCGCTTCCGTCGCGAACCCGACATCGTCGGCCGTCAGTTGATCGTGGGCGGCGCCGCGCTGACGATCATCGGTGTGGCGCAACCGGACTTCTTCGGCCCGTTTCTGTCCGTACGCAACCCCGACGTCTGGGTCCCGTTGTTGGCGCAGCCGGAGGTGCGCTACGCCTCCAATGCGAGCACCTCAGGGGAAGCCGACGGACGGAAGCCGTGGCCGCCGCAGCCGGACATCGAGTGGTTGTACGTCTTCGCTCGCGTGCCGAAGCCCGCCGACGTGGGCACCGTCGCCACGGCGCTGACCGTCATGCACCAGCGCGACGCGTCGGCCCGTGTGGATCCAACCGATCCGGATCGCGGCGAGAGAGTCGAGTCCGAAACGGTCGTGCTCGAGAGCGCGGCGCGCGGGGTCTCCTCGATGCGCACCCAGGTGTCCTCGGCCCTCTTCGTCCTGCTGGCCATGGTCGGTGTTCTCCTCGCAATCACCTGCGGCAATGTCGCAAGCCTGCTCCTCGCACGTGCGAGCGCTCGCGATCGGGAAATCGCGATTCGTGGTGCCATGGGAGCGAGTCGCTGGCGCATCACCAGGCAACTGCTGGCCGAAACCGTGATCCTGGCGGGTGTCGGCGGTGGTCTCGGAGTGCTCCTGGCGGCATGGGGACGCGACGGCCTGCTCGCGATGTTCTCGCGGGGCGCCCCGATGATCGATCTCGAGGCGGGCTTCGACTGGCGCGTGTTTGGATTCACGGTTGCGATCACCGTCGGGTCGGGGATTGCCGTGGGCCTGGTCCCGGCGCTGCGCAGCACGCGCACGGCTCCGATCGAGGCCTTGAAAGCCCAGGGACGACAGGTGATTGGCGCCAGCAGCCGTCGCGGTGCGTTGATCGGCAAGACCCTCGTCGCCGCGCAGATTGCATTCTCATTGCTCCTGCTGGTGATGGCGGCGCTCTTCGTGCGCAGTATGCAATCGCTGCTGCGCACGGATGTGGGTTTCGATCGCGAGCGCGTTCTCGTCGCCCGGCTCGACGTGCGATCCCTGGGCTACTCGAACGACGAGCGCCAGGCGCTTTACACGCGGGTCCTCGAGCGGCTGCGCAGCGTTCCGGGCGTGGCGTCGGTCAGTCTGTCGCTCAACGGACCGCTCAGCAATTCCGCCAGAGCCAGCAGCCTGGCTGTCGAGGGGCACCAAGCGTCGCCGGACGAACGGCTCGTGACCAACGAAGAAATCATCACCGAGGCCTATTTCGAGACGGTTGGCCTTCGGATCCTGCAGGGACGCGGCTTTGCGGCCGGGGATCGGCATCCGGGGAGCTCCGCGAGCATCATCAATCAGTCCATGGCGCAGAAGTTCTTTCCGGCCGGGGATGCCATCGGCAAGCGCTGGTCCTATGGCGATCCGATCGACAAGGACTCGCCGGTGATCGTGGGAGTGGTCCAGGACGCGAGGTACCTCAACATCCGCCATCAGGTGCCCAACATGATCTACCGGCTCTCGTCGGCTGTGCCGGACGAGGTCCTGGCGGATCTCGAGGTTCGGACCGTGGCGGCCCCAGCGCAGCTGGTGGACACGGTCCGGCAGGTACTGGCCCAAAGCGAACCTGCCCTGCCGGTCTTCGATGTCGTGTCGCTCGAAGATCGGGTGCATCGCGGACTTTCCAACGATCGCTTCGTTGCGAACCTGACGAGCGCGTTCGGAACCGTCGCGCTGCTCCTGGCGTGCCTCGGGCTCTACGGGACAATCTCCTACGGCGTCGCGCGCCGTGTGACCGAGCTCGGTGTGCGGATGGCGCTTGGAGCCGACCGCGCGAACGTGCTGTGGCTCGTCGTCCGTGAGGCACTCGTGCTCGTCCTGATCGGGGGCGCCGTGGGAATCCCGCTGACGTTCATCGCCGGCCGGAGCGTCGCGTCGTTTCTCTACGAGATCGGGCCCATCGATCCCGCTGCGTATGCCGTGTCCGCCGGGCTCCTTCTGCTCGTCGCGAGCCTCGCGGCGTATATCCCCGCGCACCGGGCGTCCCGCATCGATCCGATGGTGGCGCTCAGGGGCGAATGATGGCTTCAGCCTTCAGCCTTCAGCCTTCAGCCTTAGCCTTCGACCTTGTGATAGAGTTCGCTCACTTTCCGGGAGGTGGCTGATGAAGGGGACGGACGGCAGGACGTCGTACGCGCGGCGTATCCTCGTTGCGGTCCTTGGCCTCACGACGGCGGGTTTCGCCGCTCAGGACAACCCATATCATCCAGTTTCTGATTGGGCGCAGCTGCCGTCGGGGCGGACGTGGGGCGCGACGAGCGCGGTCGACATCGATCCCGACGGCCGCTCCATCTGGGTGGCCGAGCGGTGCGGCGCCAACTCGTGCGTCTCTTCCGATCTTCCTGCCGTCGTGAAGTTCGACGCCTCGGGCAAGGCCGTGAAGAGCTTCGGCGGCGGCATGTTCGCGTTCCCGCACGGGTTCCACGTCGATCGCGAGGGCAACGTCTGGGTCGTGGATGGCATCCCGCTCGGCGGCGGCGCCCCGACTGCGGGCAAGGGTCACACCGTCGTGAAGTTCAGCCCAGAGGGCAAGGTCCTGCTGACGCTCGGCAAGGCAGGGGTTTCGGGGTCAGGGCCGGACACGTTCAACCAGCCCTCCGACGTGGTGGTCGGGCAGAACGGCGACATCTTCGTCGCCGACGGGCACGGCGGCAACAGCAACGCCCGAATCGTGAAGTTCTCGAAGGACGGGAAATTCATCAAGGAGTGGGGCCGGCGCGGCAGCGGCCCGGGCGAGTTCGACACGCCCCACGCGATCGCGATGGATTCCAGGGGCCGGCTGTTCGTCGGCGATCGCGCGAACAACCGGATCCAGATCTTCGATCAGGACGGGAAGTTCCTCGAGGAGTGGAAGCAGTTCAGCCGCCCGAGCGGCATCTTCATCGACCGCAACGACACGATTTACGTCGCGGACTCGGAGTCGAACACCAAACGCAACCCGGGATGGAAGCGCGGCATCTACATCGGGAGCGCTCGCGACGGGAAGGTGCACCACCTCATTCCCGATCCCGAGCCGACCCCCGACAAGTCAGCCACCAGCGGCGCCGAAGGCGTCGCTGCCGATGTCGACGGCAATGTCTACGGCGCCGAGGTCGGGCCCAGGATGGTGAGGAAGTATACGAAGCGTTGAATCACGTACGTGACAGAATTCACCTTCCCCGAGGCCACGGCGGCCCCTGCGTCGCGGGCACGGGACCGATTCCCTTGAAGACGAACTTCTGCAGGCGCTTCCCTTCGTAGGTTTCCGTCGTGTAGATGTTTCCCTTTGAGTCCGTGGCGATGCTGTGGACCCCGAAGAACTGGCCGGGCTGGCGGCCACCGTCGCCGAACGCGGTCAGGAGCTTCATGCTCTTGCGTTCGATGATGTAGATCTTTTCGTTCTTGCCGTCGGCCACGAACAGGTAGCGCTGTTCGTTGTCCCGCGAGAACGCGATGTCCCACACCGATCCGTCGCCGAGTGTCTTCGGCGCGATGAAGACTTCGTTCACGAACTTGCCCTCGGGCGTGAACACCTGGATGCGATCGTTGGGTCTGTCGCACACGTACAGCAGCCCGTCGTGGGACAGCTCCGCGCAGTGCACGGGGTTCCGGAACTGCTGCGCTGGCGGCGCGGACGGATCGTAGGCCGGCAGCCGCGTGTCGTCCGGCTTGTTTCCGTACGCGCCCCAGTAGCGCTTGAACTCACCCGTGTCGGCGTCGAGGACGACGACGCGGCGGTTGCCGTAGCCGTCGGCCATGTAGGCTTCGTTCGCCTTGGGATCGACGAAAATCTTGGCGACGCGGCCGAAGTTCTCCATGTCGTGGCTGCCCTTGCTCTGCCCCTGATGCCCCACCTGCATGATGAACTTTCCGCCGCGCGAGAACTTGAGCACGTGGGCGTCCTTCGATCCGTTGCCGCCGATCCAGACGTACCCCTTGTGATCGACCGTGATGCCGTGGTTCGACTCCGGCCACTCGTAGCCTTCCCCTGGCCCGCCCCACTGGCCCACAAGGTTGCCCGCCGGATCGAACTCCAGCACGGCCGGCGCCGGCGCGCAGCACGTTTCGGCGGTGGGAGGATCGGCGGCCAGGCCCATCTCCGTGCGTGCATTGAGCGTCGCTCCGCCACGGTGCACGATCCAGACGTGGTCCTGGGCATCCACCGCCACGCCAATCGAGGACCCCAGCAGCCAGTGGTTCGGCAGCGGCTTGGGCCAGAACGGATCGACCTCGAAGCGTGGCGCCTGAACCGTCGCCTGCGACGCCTGCGCCGCGGCACGTTCCAGCAGTGCCTGTCCCGCGGCCATCGCCACCAGCAGCGCGAATGCCGAGCCGATCACGAGCGTTCGATGTCGAGTCATGGTTTCTCCGTTCGGAGCTCGGGGCTCGGGCCTCGGCGCTCGGGCCTCGGGGCTCGGGCCTCGGGGCTACGCCGTTGAACGCTGCGCAGTATACACTCTCGCGCGATGAGGTCATGCACCCCCCTCAGGTGGACGTGGCGGGTGGCGGCCGTAGCCCTGGCGCTCGCGCTCTGGGCGGGCGAACGGCCGGCGGCGCACGACATCCCGATGGACGTCATGGTCCAGGCGCTGCTGAAGCCCGAGGAGCAGGAGATGCACGTGCTCGTGCGGGTGCCGATGCGCGCGATGCGCGACATCGAGTTCCCGCAGAGCCCCTCGGGCCTCCTGGACCTCCGACGGGCGGACGGCGCACTGCGGACCGCGGCCGTACAGTGGATCGCCAACGGCATCAGGCTCTACGAGAACGGCGTCCCGCTCCCGGCTGGCGAACTGCGTGCCGTCCGTGTCTCTCTGCCTTCGGATCGGTCCTTCGGCTCGTACGAGACCGCCGCCGGGCACCTGCGGGCGCCGCTGCCGGCCGGCACCGATCTGCCCTGGGACCAGGGATTGCTCGACGTCTGGCTCACCTACCCGATCCGTTCCGAGCGATCCGATTTTGCCATCCGGCCGGGGGTCGAGCGGCTCGGGATGAGGGTCATCACCGTGCTTCGCTTTCATACGCCCGGCGGAGTCGAGCGCGCGTTCGAGCTGACCGGTGATCCAGGAATCGTGGAACTCGATCCCCGCTGGCACCGGGCCGCGCTGCACTTCGTGCGGCTCGGGTTCTTCCACATCCTCGACGGCCTCGATCACCTGCTCTTCCTGCTCTGTCTGGTGATTCCGTTCCGACGACTTCGTCCACTGGTGCTCATCGTCACCTCCTTCACCATTGCGCATTCCGTCACGCTCCTGGCATCGGCCTTCGATCTGGCGCCCGGCGCGCTCTGGTTCCCCCCACTGGTGGAAACGCTGATCGCCGGATCGATCGTGTACATGGCGCTCGAGAACATCGTCTCGCCGGGCCACCTGCGCCGGCGATGGGTCATTGCCTTCGCATTCGGGCTGGTTCACGGCTTCGGATTCTCGTTCGCGCTTCGCGACACGCTTCAGTTCGCGGGATCGCACCTGGTGACGTCGCTGGTCTCATTCAACGTCGGCGTGGAGATCGGCCAGGTGCTGGTGCTTCTGATTCTCGTCCCCGCACTCGAGGCCCTCTTCCGGTACGGTGTGGCCGAGCGGATGGGCGTGATCGTCCTCTCGGCTTTCGTGGCACACACGGGGTGGCACTGGACGACGGAACGGCTGGAGGGATTGAGGCAGTATCGGTGGCCGGCCCTGGACCCGGTGCTCGCTGCGAGCATCGGGCGGGCGGTCATCGCGATCGTGGTGATCGCCGGAATCGCGTGGTGGGCGCGCGGCCTGAGGCGTGGGGCGCGCCTCGTAGATCCGTCGCCTAAGCCGCCTCCGCTTTGACGCCCAGCACCTTCCCGAAGACCTGGGTCGCGTACGTCATTTCCTCCATCGTCCCGATGGAGATGCGCGAGTGCGACTTCTCGAACGGCGGGAAGTCGCGGCCGACCCGGACCCCCTCCTTTTCGCAACCCTCCCGGAACGCCTTGGCCGACCGGCCGACGTTCACGAAGAGAAAGTTGCACTGCGAATCGGTTGGTTTGAAGCCGCGGCTCTGGAACCAGTCCATGGTGAACTTGCGCGCCTCGGTGTTGCGCCGGCTCTCCTGCTCCAGGCGCTGCGTATCCTCGACGGAGGCCAGCGCTGCGGCCAGGCCGAGCACATTGGTGCCCTGGGAGTACTGCAAGGCACGGACGCGCTTGATGGTGTCCGCATGCCCAATGGCGTAGCCCACGCGAAGGCCAGCCATGCCGTAGGCCTTCGAGAACGTGCGGGCGACGATCACGCGGGGATTCTGGAGCGCCAGCGGGATCTGCGTCGCGTAGTCGGGGTCGGTCACGTAATCGTGGTAGGCCTCGTCGATCAGGATGTGGGTGTCCGGCGACTCGCGATTGACCCGCTCGAGAAACGAGACGACCGCCGTGGCAGGATGCACGGTGGCGGCCGGATTGGCCGGGTTGTCGAAGAAGACCAGGCCGGCGCCCCTCGCGGCAGCGGCCAATGCCTCCAGGTCGTGGTGCAGCGTGCTGGTCCCGGGCACCGCCTTGATGGGCGCACCAACCAACTTCGCGACATCCCCGCACTCCTCGTAGGTCGGGCTCCCGCCGACCAGCGCGCGCGCCTCGCTCGTGAAGGCGAGCGTCGCCGATCGGAGGATCTGTGTGGACCCGCACCCGATGAGGATGTTCTCGGGTTTGCAGCTGTACTTTCCGGCGAGCGCCTCGGCCAGGTTGGACGCAAGCGACATGTAGCGCGCAAGCGGGAGGATGCGTTCGGTCAGCTTGGCCTGCATGGCGGCAATGGCCTTGTCGCCCGGCCCGAGGGGATTCTCGTTGTTGTGCAGCAGGATCGGCTTGCCGATCTCCGCGGCAGCCAGCGCCTCCTCGAAGCCGCGGGTCCAGGGGCCGATGACACGCCCTCCGTTGAGCACGCGGCCGCCAGCCACCACAACCGCGCCTGCCCCGAGCGTCCGAATGAACGAGCGTCGCTGCATCGTTGTTCTCCTATCTGGACACACTGGAGGTCGTCAGCCCCAGCACCGATCGGAAGACGCCGACGGCGCGCGTCATTTCGTCCATCGTCCCGATCGAGATGCGGCAATGCGTTTTCTCGAGCGGCGGGAATTCCCGGCCGACGAGGATGCCTTGCTTCGCGCACGCCTCGCGGAAGGGTTTTGCGGGCTGCCTGAGGTCCACCCACACGAAGTTCGCCTCGGAATCGTTCATTGCGAATCCGGCCGACCGAAAGAAGTCCGTCGTGTACTTGCGTACTTCCGTGTTGCGCGCGCGTTCGCGCTCGATCTCCGCCTCGTCCTGGATCGACACGACCGCGGCGGCGACGGCCGCGGCGTTCGCGTTGTAGGGCATCATCCAGCGGCGCAGGCGTCCCACGGTCTTTGCCTCGCCGATCGCGTAGCCGAGCCGCATGCCTGCCATCCCGAACAACTTCGACATCGTTCGCGCCACGATGACGTTCGTGTGACGAGCAATCAGCGGAACGGCTGTCGCGTAGGACGGGCTCGTGACGTAGTCGTGATAGGCCTCGTCGATCAGGATGACGGTGTCGGGAGAGGCCTTGCTGATCCGGCCGACGAGATCGGTAATGGCGAGAGCCGGCTGCACGGCGCCGGTGGGGTTGTTCGGATTGCAGACGAAGACGAGGCCGGCGCCGGTGGAAGCGGCAATCATCTTTTCCAGATCCAGCCTGCCGGCCGAATCAACCGGCACCTCGCTGACCGGGAATTCGAGCGACTTCGCGAGCCGCACCGGCGCCTCGAACGTCGGGAGCCCGGCCACCAGCCCACGGGTCCCGCTGGTGAAGGCCCACACGGCGCTGTGCAGAATCTCGCCGGAACCCGCGCCGAGCGTCACGTTCTCGATCTTCAGGCCGTGCTGCTTCGCGACAACGGCGCGAAACTCGGTCATCGACGGCTTCGCGTTCGTCGGGTAGCGGCCGGCGTAGGCGAACGACCCTTCGATCGCCTGCAGCGCCCGCTTCGACGGTCCCAAGGGGTTCTCGTTGCTGTTGAGTCGGACGGCGTCGCTCGGCTCGATCGTCGAGGCCTGCGCGGGGCCGAACCCATGTTCGCCAACCCAGGCTTCGTGCCCTCGAGCGGCGAGGCCAGACGCCGATGCGGAACGGTGCGCCAGGGCCCTGACGAAATCACGTCGAGAAACCGGCATAGGTCTGTCTCCCGGTCGGACGAGGTAAGCGATTGCGATGGAGGGTTTCAGCCGGCCCGAAAATCTGCTCCCGACCAGCCCCGTGGGATTCTAGGCCTCGAATCGAGGGGTGTCAAATCTATCGAGCGATCGGGTGATCGGGTGATCGAGCGATCGGGTCATCGAGCGATCGAGCGATCGGGTCGTCATGCCAGCCGCGACCGGCGGGTCTGGCTGGTGCGCGTCGGCCTGGTCAGTCCAACGGCATGAAATAGAGATTGTGCTCGTCGGCGGGTAGGTACTTCCCGACGATGACGTAGCCGTTGCGCGCAAAGTAGTCGAGGATTTGCTGCCTCACTTCCTGGTGCGCTTCGATACAGACGAGCTGTGGACGATATCCACGCACATCGAAGCCGGCGAGCGCTTTCGGCTCGGAGAGCTCGATATCCATCGACAGGAAGTCAACCCTCTCCACTCCGTTGGTGGAGAGCAGATCGTTCAGCGCGATCGTGGGTACGACGACCTCGCGCGGGTTGGCGCCGGTGCGCTCCGTGAACGCCTTGTCCGCGGAGCTGACCACTGTGTGCTGGTCCAGCACGTACATCTTCGCGAGCTCATCAGACACGTCGGACACGAAGAACGGAAAAAACCGGGTGCGCGGACGATGCCTGCGGTAATCCGCCTCGAATTGCTTCAGGGGCTCGACGGCAAACCCGGACCAGCCGAGCTGCTCCTCGAGGTAGTACGTGGTGCTGGAGTCCCGGTAGTGGTTCGCGCCGACATCCACGAAGAAACCGTCACGCCGATCCTTGAAGAAGTCCCGGATGATCCATTCCTCGGCGAACTGCGAGTAGCGCGCGGGCCCGTATGCGGCCTGGAGGTAGCGGGCCCCGCGCGGCAGAGGGTCGGGCGCGGCAGGCGTCGAGAGGGACCGCCAGAGAACGAACCCTATCCCGGCTGAGACGAGGCAACCGGCCAGGAACCACGAGAGCGACCTGCGCATGACGTCAGAAAAAACGAGAGGTGGACGCGCGGCCTCCTGAAAAGCCGCGGAGGGAAAGCGGCCCTTAGACGCTGGCTTGCGTTGTGGTTGCTGTTTCCGTTGACGACAGTTCGTGTTCGGCAAGCAGGGGCAGATCGATCACGAACTGGCTGCCACGGCCGGGCCCGTCGCTCTGGGCGGAAATGTGCCCGCCATGCTGCATCACCAGGCTCCGGGCAAGCGTCAACCCGATGCCCAGGCCCTCCGCGGTTCCGTCGAACTCGCGGACGAACGGGTCGAAGATCCGGTCGAGCATGTCGCGGCTGATGCCGACGCCGGTGTCGCGAACAACGACCAGGGCGCGACCGTCCTGCCTTCGAAGCGAGATCGAGATCTCGGCGCCTTCCGGCGAATACCGGCATGCGTTGGACAGCAGGTTCGCGAAAACCTGTTGCAGCCGCACGGGATCGCCGCTCATCCAGAGCGGCAGATCGAGTGGAATGTCCACACCCAGGTGCTGCTGCCGACTGGCAATGGCCGGACCGGCCAGGTGCACAGCCGAAAGGATCGGGTCCTGCAGCCGCACGGGGGTAGTAATGACCCGCAGGCCGCCGCCCTGGAGGCGGGTCACATCGATCAGGTCTTCGATGAACTTGCCAAGGCGCGCGGCTGAGCTGAGGATCAGCTTCGTCGCGCGATCCCGCGATTCCGGTGAGCCGTCCCGCTCCAGCATCGAAGCCGCGAGGTGCACGGTCGCCAGCGGCTGACGGAGTTCGTGCGAGACGAACGCCAGGGCGTCGTTGCGGCGTCCCTGGACGGCCTCGACCTTCTCCTGTTCCACCTTGACACGGTAAATCAGCCAGCAAATCACGAGCGAGCCGCTGAAGAGCAGCGCCGACTCGATCGGCAGGCTCCCGGTGCGGGCCGACGGTGCCGTGAACGGTTGAATGTAAAGCAGGCTCCCGACTGCGGTCCCCAACGAGCTGGCGAGAATGCCCGGCCCAAAGCCGCGCCAGGCGGTGAGCGCCCCCGCCATCACTGCAAACAACACGAGCGGCGGCTTACCGTTGAGCCAGGGCAGGAGGGTCCAGTGGACTGCGGCGGTCAAGGCCACACTGCCGGCGGCCACACCGAGGTCGGGAACCAGATCGCGTCGCGTGATGCTGGCTGGCGGGCGGCGGTGCTGCCGCGCGAGGTGCTGTGCCATGGACCAACTCCGGCTGACTTTTGTCGACCGCTTGTGTTCCCACCGGCATACAAGTGTCGGCACCAGGGCCGAAAATAGAGGCTGAGCCGCAGAATTACCGGTGTACGGCTCTTCTGTGCAATTCCGCTGCCTCACTGTGTATGTCAGGAATGTCTGCCGGGGATTCTACATCAATCCCTCATGGCCACGCGCCAGCATTTTTTGCAGCCGCTCCATCGGGCGTCGCAGCGATCGCTTGCGGCGGTGCAACTCGATCCACAAATCGCCCTTGTCCGCCGCACGCGCCGCCATCGTCTTCAGCGTGAACGTTCGCGGACCTGCAGCGCCGCGCTCGATCTCCTCCCACGTGCACGGCGCGGACACCGGTGCACCCGGCTTTGCGCGCACGGCATACGCCGCGGCAAACGTCGCGCCGTACCCGTTCCTCCCGGTGTCGACGAGTATGCGACCGCCGCGATCGGCTTTGCTGAACTCCTGCGTGAGATGCTCCGGATTGCGCTGGACGAGGAGGGTTCCGACGGCGTTCGCAAAGCGCGCCACTTCTTCGGTCCGTGCTTTCCCGTCAACGGGCACGACGATGTGGAAGCCTTTGGAGCCGGAGGTTTTCACCCAGCTGGGAAGTCCGAGCTCGTCGAGAAAGTCGCGCAGCGCGAGCGCCGCGACGCGCAGGACGTCCGGCTCCTCCCGGGACGGATCCAGATCGAAGACACACAGATCGGGGTGATACAGCCTCGGCGCGCGCGACGTCCAGACATGGGGCGTGATGCAGTTCTGATTGGCGACCCACAGGAGCGATCTCGTGTCGGTGACGATCACGTGGTGCACCGTGCCGTCCTTCTTGGGTACTTCGACGCGCTCCAGCCACGCGGGAAAGCCCTTGGAGACGTCCTTCTGGATGAAGCCCTTGCGGTTGATGCCGGCGGGGTACCTCTCCATCGTGACCGGGCGCCGGCGGATGTGCGGCAGCAGGAGCGGCGCGATCGCCTCGTAATAAGAGGCAAGCTCCCCTTTCGTGATGGCGGGACCGCGCTCGTCGCCGGGAAACAGGACTTTCTCGGGATGCGTGATCACGGCTGCTCCCTGACCACCTCACGCGCCGACTTGTCGGTACGGATGCCGAGCAACCGTGGATGGCGAAGTTTGCCGTGCACCGTCCATTGGATGAACCCGACCTGCACGACGACTTCGGGACGCACCCAGTGCGCGCGGAGGCGTGGCAGGCCGACGGCCTTCGTGAACGGAGGCGTGGCGATCTCGAGGCTGTCGAAGCGCGCCCGCAGTTCCAGCAACAGTTTCGTGTCCAGGCCGGTTCCGACCTTGCCGGCGAAGACGAAGTCGTCGGCATCGAAGTACCCGACGAGCAACGCGCCCAGGCCGACGCGCTTGCCCTGCGGATCGGTGAATCCGCCGACGACGAGCTCCTGCGTCGCCTCGCACTTCATCTTCAGCCAGTGCGGCGACCGCCGGGATTCGTAGGGCGAACCGCGCCGCTTCGCGATGACGCCTTCCCAGCCTTCCCGCGCAGCCCGCTCCCAGGGGCTGCCGTCGGTGAGCACCGGCACGCGCTTCAGCGGAGCCGACAATGCCAGGCGGCTGAGCAGCGCCCGACGCTCCTCGAGCGGCAGCGGCCGGACATCGCGGCCGTCGAGCCACATGACGTCGAACACGTGATAGGCGATCGTCTTACCCGGCCACGTGACCTCACCGTCGAGAATGGCGTCTCGGACCGGCAGTGTGGCAATCGCTGCGGACACGGAAGGTATGGTCTGCGGCAGCCGATTGCGCGAGTACAGCCGGACGTGCGGGCCCTGCTTGAACGCGATCAGTCGGACGCCGTCGAACTTGCGCTCGAAGATCCAATCGGGCCCCGTGAATCGCTCCTGCGTGAGCGTCGCGGCCATCGGCACGAGCCACTCCGGAAAGGTGCCCCTCACGGCCAGCCATCGTCCTCCACGGCGCGCGCGGAAAGCAAGGCGGGCCGGAGTCAGGTCTTGAATCGCAAGGTCTTGCCGCAAATCAAGACCTCGCCCCCCGCTATACTCCAGGCCAATGCGGCGCAAGCTGATCCTGATCCGCCACTCCCTCTCCGAAATCGAACCGGACGTGCCCGCGGCGAAGTGGCTGCTCTCGGAGGAGGGGGTGGCGCGGGCTCGAATGTTTGCTGCACGAGTGGACCCGGGCACGGCCCGCTGCGTCTTCACGAGCACCGAGCCCAAGGCCGCGCACACGGCTCGGCTGCTCGGCGCCGCCTGGCATCTCCCGGTCGAAGAGACGGCCGGCCTGCACGAGCACGAACGGCCGGAACCGCGGATGCTCCCGCGGGATCAGTTCGAGGATCTCGTGCGAGCCGTCTTCACGCGCCCCTCGGAGGTCGTCTTCGGCTCGGAGAGCGCCGATGCCGCGCTCGAGCGCTTCGGATCCGCGGTCATGCGCGCGATCGACCAGACCGCGCGCGATGTCGTGATCGTCTCACATGGCACCGTTATCGCGCTGTTCGTCGCGAAGCACACAGGGACCGATCCGTTCGAGTTCTGGAAGCGGCAGCAGATGCCCTTCGCGGTGACGCTCGCGCTGCCCCACCTGCGGCTCGAGAAGCTGACGTTCCTGACACAGTAGCCAGTAGCCAGTAGCCAGTAGCCAGCAGCCAGCAGCCAGCAGTCAGCAGTCAGTAGCCAGCCGTCAGCAGTCAGCAGCCAGCCGTCAGCAGTCAACAGTCAGCAGTCAACAGTCAGCACTCAGCAGTCAGCACTCAGCAGTCAGTAGTCCGAGCGCTACTCGTATCGCAGCGCGAGGATCGGATCGATTCGGCTCGCTCGTCGGGCCGGAATCAGACCGGCCAGGGCGGACACGACTGCGAGCAGGAGGACGGTGGCGCCGGCGATCCAGGGATCGGAGGGATCAATACCGTATAGTTGCGAGGAGACGAAGCGGCCGAGCGCGATGGCGGACGGGATGCCGAGCGCGAGGCCGATCGCGAGCAGCAACAGCACCTCGCGCATCACCATCCAGATCACGTATCCAGGCTGGGCGCCCAGCGCGAGGCGGATGCCCAGTTCCTTCTTGCGGCGCGCCACGACGAACGCCATCACGCCGTAGAGCCCGACGGACGCGAGCAGCGTCGCCAGCAAGCCGAAGCCGGCCGACAGCAATGCGACCAGGCGATCCCTGAGCAGCGTCTGGTCGAGCTGCGACTCGAGGGTCTTCATCGCATAGACGGGCATCGACGCATCGAGCTGCTTCACCTCGTTGCGCAGGACATTGTAGGCAGCGGCCGACGCGGTCAGGGTCCTCAGGTAGATCGCCACCCCGGCCTTCCCCCAGTTCGGCACGAATACCTGCCGGCGGATTCCCTCGCGCGGCCCTTCGTAGAGAGAGTTTTCGACCACCCCGATGATCTCGATTGTCAGCTTCGTATCGGGCCCCCCGCCCCAGCCGAGGCGCTTGCCGACCGCGCTCGTGCCCTTGAAGAAATGCTCGGCGAAGCGACGGTTGACGATCGCAACGGTCGATTGCTCTTTGATGTCCGACTGCCTGAAATCCCGCCCCTCCAGAAACGGAATCTGCATGGTCTCGAAATACCCGGGCGAGAGCGAGTTCATGAAGGCCTGCATGTCTTCGCCGTCGGCGGCGCGGTGCCCTTCGACCGACATGGTGCTGTCCCACTCGTCCCCGCTCAGGATCGGAACACTGGCCAGGCCGGCCGACTTCACCCCTGGGGCCGAGCGCAGCCGTTCGAGCAGCTGCTGGTAGAAGATGGTCCCGCGATCGTCGTCGTATCCGCTGAGATCGGGTGAGACCTGGAACGTGATCAGGTTGTCGAGCACCACGCCGGTGTCGGTGCTCTTCAGGTTCTGCAGGCTGCGCACGAACAGCCCCGCCCCGAACAACAACAGGAAGCTCAGGGCGACCTGGGTCGCCACGAGGCCCTTGCGCAGGAACAGCGACCCGCCGGTCCCGGCGATCGACCCGACGGTATCCTTGAGCGTCGTCCACGGATCGGGGCGGCTCGCGCGGAGCGCCGGCAGCAGCCCGAAGATGATGCCGGTCAGCGCCGACAGCACGAAGGTGAACGCAAGGATGCGCGCATCGGGACGAGCTTCGATCAGCAGCGGCTGGCCTTCCTGGGGGATGAGCGACAGCAGTCCGCGTGTGAGCACGACCGACAGCGCGAGCCCCGCGAGGCCGCCGGCGAGCGACAAGACGAGGCTCTCCACCAGCAGCTGCCGCACGAGCCGTCCACGGGACGAGCCAAGCGACAGGCGAACCGCAATCTCGCGCTGGCGCATGAATCCTCGGGCGATCAGCAGGTTCGCCACGTTCGCGCACGCGATGAGCAGGACGAGGCCGACCATGCACATCAGGACGACCAGCGCCGTGGAGAACTCGTTTCGAAGGCCCGAGTAGCCCATCCCGGCCTCGACGACATTCAGCCTGCCGGTCATGAACCGCTCGCGCAAATAGGGGGACCACTTGGCGGCAGCCGGCAACGTCATCTCATAGGCGCGGATCTGCGTGAAGAGGCCCTGCATCGGCGCCCGTGCCGATTCGACCGTGTAACCCGGCTTCAACCGTCCGAACACCTGGACCCAGCGGGTGCGCCGGTCGTCCATGTGCACCCAGCCCCAGCTGGGGGCCATCACCGGCTTCATCTGGATGGGCACGCGAATCTGCGGCGACTGGGCCGGATCGAGACCGGCGAAACCAGCAGCCGAGACGCCCACGATTGTCATCGGGTAGTTGTTGACCAGAATCTTCTTCCCGAGCACGCCCGGGTCGCCCGCGAAACGGCTGACCCAGTAGGCGTAGTCGAGCACGACCACGGGATGCCCCTGATATGTCTGGTCGTCTTCCCGGGAGTTGAGGACACGGCCCAGAGCCGGCGGCACGCCCAGCATAGCGAAGTAGTTCCCCGACACCATCTCTGCCTCGACCCGCTCGGTCTGGTTGTCGATGCTCACGGAAGCCGAAACCTGGCGGCGGCACAGCACCTCGCCCAGCGGCTCCGCACGCTGCTGGAAGTCCTGGTACATCGGGTACGAGTGCATCCGCGAACCCATATTGCTGCCGCTGTGGGGGCCTTCCTGGTACAGCATCACCAGCTGCTCGGGCGCCTTCACGGGCAGCTTGCGCAGCAGAAGCTGGTCGATAAGCGTAAAGATGGCGGTATTGGCGCCAATCCCCAGGGCGAGGGACAGAATTGCGACCGTGGCAAAGAGCGGATTGCGGCGCAGGCCGCGTACGGCCAGCCGGAGGTCGGATGTCGAGCTGCTCATGACCGTACTTGGACGGGACAGAGCGGGTTCTGGTTGCTCAGCCCAGCTCGGCTGCCCGTGAACCTTCGGGCGGCCGGACTCGTAAGCCTCGTCGTGAGCCGAATTCTGCAGGATCTGAAGTACGGCATCCGCTCATTCATAAAGGCGCCCGGCTTCACAGCCGTGGCCGTGCTTGTCATGGCGCTCGGCATCGGCGCGAACACCGCGATCTTCACGATCGTCAACGAGCTGATGTTCCGGCCGCTCTCGGGTGCCGCCGATGATCTGGCAGGTGTCTACAGCCACGACCGGACGACGCCGGATTCGTACCGCGCGTTCTCGTATCCCAATTTCGTGGACGTTCGCGAGACCGCCGGGATCTTCGACGGGTTGCTGGCACACACCTACGCGATGGTCGGCACGCCCGCGGGCGACACGACGCGCCGCCTGTTTGCCGACGTCGTGTCCTCCAACTACTTCGATACGCTGGGCGTTCGCCTTGCCACAGGGCGCACGTTCACGGCCGAGGAAGAGCGCCCGGGTGCGGGGATCCCGGTCGCAATCACCTCCTACGCCTGGTGGAAGAAGGCGCAGCTCGACCCGGCGTTCATCGGCAGCATGATCACCATCAACGCTCGCGACTACACGGTGGTCGGCGTCACGCCGGAGGGCTTCACCGGCACCATGGCCCTGATCTCTGCCGAAGTCTATCTGCCGCTCGGCGTGTTCGACGATGTCGCCAACGATGTGTTCAAGAACAAGGGAACGGGCCTGGCCGATCGGTCGAACACCAGCCTCGTGCTGGCCGGACGCCTCAAACCGGGCATGAGCGAGTTGCAGGTGGCGGCGCGCCTCGATGCGCTCTCGCGGCAACTCGAGGAGGCGTATCCAGGGGAGAACAAGAACCAGGCCCTGACAGTGAACCCGCTGCCCCGGATGGGCTCGAGCACCTCTCCCCAGACCGATATCGGCCTGACCGCCATGACCGCTCTGCTGCTGGGCCTGTCGGGCGTCGTCCTCGTGATCGCCTGCCTGAACGTGGCAAACATGCTGCTCGCGCGCGGCGGTGCGCGACGGAAGGAGCTGGCGCTGCGGCTCGCGCTCGGCGCGCATCGGGGCCGCGTCGTGCGGCAGTTGCTGACCGAGAGCGTTCTGCTGGCGGCCGTGGGCGCCGCACTCGGTCTCTTCCTCAGCTACTGGGCCACGCGGGCGCTGGGCCTGTCGATCGCCGCGGCGCTCCCGCTCGCGGTGACCTTCACGCCATCGCCAGATGTCGCGGTGCTCCTCGCGACAATTGCCTTCGCGACGCTCGCCACCATCGCGTCGGGATTGGGCCCGGCGCTCAAGCTGTCACGCCGCGATCTCGTGGTGGACCTCAAGGATCTCGGTGGCGATGGCGGCGGACCAATCGGCCGCCGGTTCGGCGCGCGAAACCTGATGGTCATGGGTCAGGTGGCGCTGTCGCTGGCGCTGCTGACCGCCGGTGGCATCTTCACCCGGACGGCCATCACGGCCGCCGCGGGCAATCCCGGCTACGCCTACGATCGACTGCTGCTGGCGAGTGTCGATGCGAGGCTTGCCGGCCTCAGCGAGCAGCAGGGCCGCACCGTCTATCGGTCGATGCTCGAACGCGTCCGGAGTATGTCGGGAGTCACGTCCGTCAGCATGGCCTCGACAATCCCGTTCGGCGACACGCACGAAGGCGAACTGGTGGAGCGGCTCGGCGGCACCTCGAGCGAAACGCCGATCAACGCCCGGACCAAGCGAATCGTCGGCGCCGGCTACTTCGCAACGCTCGGGCTCCGGATGGTCCGCGGCCGCGAGTTCACGCGGTCGGAGGAGGAATCTCCTGACGCGCCCAGCGTGGCGATCGTCGACGAGCTCCTGGCGACGCGACTGTTCGGAAACGAGGATCCCCTCGGACAGATGATTCGGATCGCAGATCGTCCCGGGGAACCCCGCGACAAAGCGGAGGTGCCGATGCAGATCGTGGGCATCGCCCCGCCGTTGCGTCAGGAGCTGCTCGACCGGGGACCCGTCTCGCACCTGTACCTGCCGTCTGGACGGAACTACCGCGCCAGCATGCACGCGCACGTGAGGATTGCGCCAGGCATGAACGACCTGACCACCCTCACAGGGCTGCGCCGCGCGATTGCCGCCGCCGACCCGCGCCTGCCCGTGCTCGCGCTGTCCACGATGGAGAGTGCCCACAGCCGCGGCCTGGAGCTCTGGGCGCTGAAGACCGGCGCACGGGTGTTTACGGCGCTCGGGGCGCTTGCGCTGCTCCTGGCCGTCGTGGGCGTGTACGGCGTGAAGTCGTACCTGGTGTCGCAGCGCACGAAAGAGATCGGGATTCGGATGGCCCTCGGCGCGACCACCCGGGATGTGCTCGCGCTCGTGCTTCGTCAGGGGATGTTTCTCACGGTCGCGGGTGTCGCCTGTGGTATACCGCTGGCTGTGCTCATCTCGATCGCCTTTACCAAGGTCTTCGTAGAGGTCGGCGGCTTCGACATCACCGTCGTCTCGGTTGCCACGGCCGTGCTGTCGCTCGCATCGCTTGCAGCAAGCGCGATCCCCGCACAGCGCGCCACGAAGGTGGTCCCGCTGCGCGCGCTCAAAGCGGAATAAGGGAGCTGCGGGCGATGGTCAATCCGGCTCGATCGTCGCTCTGACGATGTAGTCCAGGCGCGGAAACTCGCGCCGCAGGTACTCGTTGCCACCAAGGAATACGGGATCCTGTCTGCCGGCACGAATCCCTCCGCCCGCCTTCTCGCCGTAGTCGGCATAGAATCGATCGGCTGCGTCCATCCCCTCGATGACCCTGGCGATCGGGACGAACGGCTCCGCATCGTGAGTCGCAGAGTTGTCTCGAAGGTTGATGAACACCTGGGTCGTCCGGCCGTCCCGATCCCTGAAGGCGAAGGCTACCGTGCCGCGAACGTTCGACAGCACGCGTGGGTCGTCGGGAATCGTCCTCGAGCGCCACGTCTGTGCGATCTCCGGAGCACCGTTGATTCCGAACTGCGCCCACGTACCCGCGCGGATCCGGAAGACTGCCGAATCATCGTAATACCCATGCCGCACCAGGTTGTAGAACCGATCGACGCCGTGCGGTGCCCACGCCCGCCTCATTTCCAGCCTCATCACGCCCCGCGTGGTCTCGAGCCGGACAATCGACGCCTCCGGCGCCCGCCGCGTCATTTCCGAGGAACCGGGCTGCAGCAGCAGCGTACGATCGGCCTGACCGGCCGCACATGTGAGCGCAATCGCTCCCCACAGGCAGCCAATCCGCAAGGTTCGCAGAGCCTCCACCGAGCGCGTCCTCAGAACCTGAACACGAGCCCGACCTGGGCATTGACGATGATGGGATCGAATTCGATCGGTGCAAGGCTCGCGAGCACCTCGTCGAGTTCGATCGGCGCGCCGTCCACGCCAAACCGAAGCTCGTAGTCGCGGAAATAGAACACGCGGACTTCGCCGACGACGGCCACGCGGCTGCCGCCCACCCGGAGTCCCGCGCCGCCGTTGAGCCCGAACCGGTGATCGGATTCGCCCGGGGCGGCCCGAAGCCGCACACGCGGGTCGACCCCGGGCAGGGAAACTCCGCCGACCTCCACGGACAGTGGAACCGAACCGGTGATGCTGACATCCGGCAGATACGTCAGCCCGCCGGATGCCACGAGGCCGATCGGACCTGGTGTTCGGAGCCGGGCGTTGACGGAGAGCAGAAACAGCCGTTCGGTGTCGAGACGACCGTTGCCGATGGTGATGCTGGCGGAGAGCCCGTCGAGCGGTGGCGCCAAAGCCTGCAGATCGTATCGCGCGCCGGTGAGGTCGAACGCGATGTCGGTGGCGTCGAGCCGGCCCTCGATTCCGAATACTCCCAGCTCGAAGGCCAGCGCGCCACCGAACACGAGGCCACCGTCGGCGCGCAACTCCGGCGTGCCGACGACCGATACGTCCACCCCGGGCAGAGATGGCACCGACGGCCTCAGCGTGAGGCGCTCGTCATAGACCGGGTAAGCGCCGCCGACAAAGAAAGTGAGGTCCCCTCCTTGCGCGAACGCGGGAACCGGCAGGATCACCACCGCACCCATCACGACCAGCGCCCAACAGAGCAGTCGACGCACGAGGGGACCTCCGCACGGCAGCATATCAGGTGAGGCTCTGAACGCGGACCGGGGACTCTGATAGAGTGCGTCCCACTATGCGCCTGCTGCGAATCCTGGCAGTGATTGCCGCTCTTTTTCCTCCACAGCCCGGAACGTCATGGACGGTGCAAACCAGCGGTGTGTCGGCGCGGTTGCGCGGCGTCAGCGCGGCGAGCCCGGACGTCGTCTGGGCGAGCGGAGCGGAAGGCACCGTCATCCGGACGGACGACCGCGGATCCACGTGGCGGCGGCTGACAGTCCCTGACGCCGACAAGCTCGACTTCAGGGACATCGACGCCGTCGACGAACGCACCGCGTTCGTGCTCAGCATCGGCAACGGCGATGCCTCGCGCATCTACAAGACGTCCGATGCCGGCGCCACGTGGATGCTCCAGTTTCGCAACGGCGATCCGAAGGCGTTCTTCGACGCGATGGCCTTCCGGGACGCCCGCCGCGGCTTTGCATTCAGCGACGCGGTGGACGGCGCGTTCGTGATCCTGAGAACAGATGACGGCGGCGCCCACTGGGTGCGCATCCCGCCCGGCGGCCTGCCGCCGGCCTTGCCGGGCGAGGGCGCCTACGCCGCCAGCGGCAGCAACATCGCCGTGCGCGGCGATCGCGTCTGGATCGGCACGACCGCGTCACGCGTCTTGCGGTCCGTAGACGGGGGCCGGACGTGGGAGGTGTCGCAGACGCCGCTCGCGACGGGGCCCGCGGCCGGCATCTTCTCGGTGGCCTTCAGCGACGATTCGAATGGCCTCGTGGTCGGCGGCGACTACAGGAAGGAAACCGAAGCCGTGGACAACGCGGCGGTCACGACCGACGGCGGGCGGACGTGGACGCTCGTCAAGGGACTCTCAGGGTTCCGGTCGGCGGTCGCTTACGTGCCCGGCTCGGCCCGGACGCTGCTCGCGGTCGGACCCTCCGGCTCCGATCTGTCGACCGACGGTGGCTGGACGTGGCGTGTGCTGCCCGGTCCCGGCTTCCACGCGGTCAGCTTTGCGCCGAGGTCTCCCATTGGATGGGCCGTTGGCGAGCGAGGGGCGATCGGACGAAGCGTGCACTGAAAGATGATGGTGCGCGGGCAATAGTACAGAAGTATTACGTTGCCTCCGTCCTCCCCCTGCTATCGTCCTCGTCGATGCCATCGCGCGAGCTGATGTACGGCCGGAAGTATCAGACCGGCTTGAACCGGATCACGACGGCCGCGATGATCGCTTTCCACGCCGGCGCGATGGCGGCCTTCTTCTTCATCGACTACGGCGCCATGCTCACCGCCGTGGTGCTCTATGTCGTCGCCGGCATGTTCGGCATCGGGATGTGCTACCACCGGCTGCTGACGCACCGGGCCTACAAGACACACAAGAGCATCGAGTACGTGCTGACGTGGTGCGCCACGCTGGCGCTCGAGGGCGGACCCATCTTCTGGGTCGCGACGCACCGCATCCATCACCAGAACTCCGACCACGAAGGCGACCCGCATACGCCCCGCGAAGGCACATGGTGGGCGCACATGGGATGGATCCTCAGCGGCGCAGGGATGCATCACGATCGGTCCGTGCTGGCGCGTTACGTGCCTGATCTCGTCCGCGATCGCGTGCACGTCGCGCTCTCCAACTGGCACTGGACGTCGAACCTCGTCGTGGGTCTCGCGTTGATGGCGTACGGCGGCATCCCCTACGTGCTCTGGGGCATCTTCCTCCGCACGACCGTCGGCCTGCACGCCACGTGGCTCGTCAACTCGGCGACGCACAAATGGGGATCGCGCCGGTTCGCCACGCGCGATGATTCAACCAACAACTGGTGGGTCGCGCTCCTGACGTTTGGCGAGGGATGGCACAACAATCATCACGCCCACCCGGCGAGCGCGCGCCACGGGCTCGCCTGGTACGAGCTCGATCCCAACTGGATCGGTATCCGCACCCTTCAGGCGTTCGGTCTGGCGTGGGACGTCAAGCTGGCGCGTCTCGGACAGGTCACTGCACGGCGACCAGAACCCGCTTTGCCGAGTACGTGACGGTCCGTGTCGTGCCTTCCGGGAGCACGAGAACCCTGAACACGCGGTCGGCCGCGATGTTGGTCGCGCCCTTCGGCGGCGCAGGCTCGATCGTGAGCTGCCTCGTGCGATCGTTCCACGTCATGCGCGTCCAGCTGCCCCTGCCCTGCAAGTACGCCTGGCTGAGGCCATCGTCTTCATACAACGTGAACTGACCGTCCGCACCCCGGTAGATCCTGATCGTCGTTGGCTCGGTCACGGGCTGGCTCGTGTACTGACGAATGGGATCGAAGGGAATGATGGCGCCGGCACGAGCGTAGATGGGCATCGTGCCGAGGTCCACGTCGCGGGCGATCGTCCGCCCGCCGGTGACACGGGCATTGGTCCACCAGTCGTACCACTCGCCGGTTGGGAGATACACGTCGCGCGACGACGCGCCTTTCGTGTGGACCGGCGCAATCAGCAGATCCCGGCCCCAGAGGAATTGATTCCCGATCCGCCGAGCCGTCGCGTCACCCGGATAGTGCAGCCACATCGCGCGCATCAGGGGCATCCCCGTGTCGCGTGCGTCGCGCGCCAGCGTATAGGTGTAGGGCATCAGCTGATACCGCAGCTCGGCGTACTTCTTCGCAACCGGCTCAATCGCCGGGTTGTTCAGCTCGGAGTCCAGGATGTTGCGCCGATCGTCGGGTGGAATGGGTGCGTTCGTGTTGTTGTGCTCTCGCGGACCCATCTCGGTCCCTCCCCAGCCCCACGGAAGGCGCGTCCACCACGTCCTGCCGTGGGCGCGGAACGATCCGCAGAAGGCCGCGAACTGATACCAGCGCGCGTAGAGCTCACCAGTCAGCTCGTTGTTGGCGTAGAACCCGCCGATATCCGAGCCCCAGTACGGCCCGATGCTCAATGAATAATTGAGGCCCACGGCAATCTGCGCTTCGAGCGTCTTCCACGACGATTCCGTATCGCCGGACCACACCCAGCCACCCCATTGCGCGATGCCGGGATGGCCGTTGCGCTGGAGGCTCCACGGCCGCTCGTTGGGCTCGAACGACAGGTGTCCCTGGTAGTACATCTGATGGCGCTTGATGCGCTCGAACAGGCTGAACCAGTCACCCTCGTCAGGCCAGAACGCGTCGATGCCCGCCTGCAGCAGCGGAACGTGCTGCTGCCAGTAGTTCTGGATGTGGGACGCGTCGACCGTCGCTCCGGGCTCTGGCGGGATGGTCCCGTGGAGCGTCGGCAATTTGTCGCGGTCCCACGGAACCATATGGACGACGACCTTCACGTGGCGCGCGTGCATGTCGGCGAGCACGCTCGTCGGGTCGCGGGTGAAGACGTCCGGATTGAAGTCGAACGAGGGTTGCCTCGTGTTCCAGCCGCGCGGCGCGAACCCCGTACCCAGATAGATGACCGCGTCGAGCGGGATCTTCTTCGATCGGAACGTGTCGATGATTCCGATCATCTGCTTCTCGTTCTCGAGCGTGCGGTGGGATTGCATGTAGCCGAGCGCCCACTTCGGGGGCATCGCGGCGGGTCCGGTGATCGCCGAGAAATCCCTCATGGCGTTGGCCGGGTCGTGCGCGTCGAAGAGGAAGAGGTCGTACATCGGTACCATCCGGTCCGGCGGCGGCAGGCCCTTGCCGAGATTCTGCTGCTGGTTCCGCTCGTTCTGCGGCAGGTTCTCCGCGCCTGCCGGCTTCCACGGCAGGAACAGGCCGCGTTTCGCGTCCCGCAGATCCACGTGCACCCAGGGTGCCGCGACGAAGATCCCCCATCCACCGGTGCCGAGCAGCATCGCGGCCGGGTTGCGCGACCCGTACATGTCCGCCTGCCATCGCGGCTCCATTGTGTCGAGCGCGCCCCGACGATCGAACTGGACCGGCTGCTCGCGCCACGGCGTTCCTCGTTCCGGCCTCGGACCGCCTTCCCCCATGCCCAGCACCGGATACTCGTCGAGCCTGAACGACAACGTCCCGTCGGGCTCGAAGACAATTTCCTGCACCAGTGTTCCGCGGGCATTCCGCAGCGTCACGCTCAGGGGAGCGGGCCGTACTTCGATCCTCAGGTCGCCCACGTTTCCCAGTACGGGCTTCGACACCTCACGAACGCTGATCGCAGGCGCGGGATACCGTCGTTTGGCGAGCGCCGGATTGTCCGGCAAGGGACCTTCGAGCCCCACCGGCTTGAGCGTGACGCGAACGCTGTGCTCACCCGCTGCCCGGATGTCGAGCTGCGCGGGCTGGCCGGCGGCCGTGATCTCTTGGGCGTGCGCTGTCGCAGACCCGGCGAAGAGCCCGACAGCCAGCGCTGCCCGCAGCCACGAGCGTGTGGCCGTGTACCGACAGCAGAGATTGAGCATCAATGGCCCCTTCGAAGCGAGATTGTAGTTCGGGACCAAGGGACCGTGGACCCAGGGACAAAGGACCATGGACCGAAGGGTCCCTCGGTCCCTTCGTCCCTTCGTCCTTGGTCCCTCGCGTCCGGGTCCCGGGTCCCGGGTCCCAGGTCCGGATCGCCCAGGTCCGGTTCAAGGCCGCGGACCAGGGACAAAGGACCAGGGATCGGGGACCCAGACCCAGGGACAAAGGATCAGGGACCGGGGAAGGATCAGGGACCGGGGACTCAGGGACAAAGGATCAGGGACTGGGGCCCAGGGACGAAGGACCAGGGACCGGGGACCCAGGGACAAAGGACCAGGGACCGGGGACAAAGGGACCAGGGACCAGGGACCGGGGACCCAGGGGACAAAGGACCAGGGACAATGGGACCAGGGACCTATTCGCCTCTCAGCGCGATCACCGGATCGACCCGCGTGGCGCGACGAGCCGGCAGGAAGCTCGCCAGCAGCGCGACGCCCACGAGAAACGCCGACACTGCCGTAAAGGTGAACGGATCGAAGGGGCTGACGTTGTAGAGGAGGCTTCTGGCGAGCGGTGTGCCCAAAGCCGCAAGTACGAGCCCAAACCCCACGCCGATGGCAGCCAGCAGCAAGCCCTGGCCAACCACGAGCCGAAGAACGTGCCTGCGGCTGGCGCCCAGAGCCATACGAACCCCGATCTCCTGCGTCCGCTGAGACACCGAGTACGCCAGCACACCGTAGACTCCCACCGAGGCGAGCAGGAGGCCGATAACACCGATCGTTCCGAAGACCCATCCATACAAGCCGTACTGCCAGAAGCTCATTCGGCGCACGTCGTCCATGGTGCGAATCCAGTACGTCGAGATCTCGGAATCCGAGGCGCGGATTTCCGCACGGACGACGGATGTAATCGAGGCGGGATCGCCCGTCACGCGGATCGTCAGACCCGTACTCAAGAGCTGCTGATAGGCGTAGGGCACGAATGCGGAGGCAGGTGGCTGGCTGTTGCTGGGGTCGATCCCGAACAGCCCAAGATCCGGCGCGACGCCAATGACCGTGAACCAGTCCCCGGCACCTTCGACGCCCGGCAGGCGAAAGCGACGGCCAATCGGGTCGGAATCCGGCCAATGCCGCTTCGCCATGGTCTGATTGATCACCGCCACGGGCGTGCGCGACCACCCCTCCGCGTCGGTGAAATCCCGCCCACGGAGGATCGGCACTCCGAGCGTTCGATTGAAATGCGGTGTCACCCCGCTGAACGTGATCCGCGTGGCCTGCCCGCGTTGGAACGCACTGCCCTCGATCTCGACCTCGCCGCCTCCCCCTCCGCCGGAGATCGGGATGAGATTGGACGCGAACGCCGCCTCGACGCCGCCTAGCCCTTCCACACGCCGGACGATGTCTTCCACCCGCCGGGCCTTCGCCCCGTCGGGCTCGTAGCGCTCCCCGGACATGTAGAACCGCATGGTCATCAGCGGTTTCGTGTTGAAGCCCAGATCGTAGCTGTCGAGGTTCAAGAAGGTTCGGACGAACAGCAGCGCACCCACGAGCGCGACGAGCGCGAGCGACATCTGCACGACCACCAGTGAGCTGCGGAGGAGCGACCGCCGGATGCTGTTGCCCCGGGTGCCCTCTTTGAGGTTCTCGTGCATGTCGCGCCGGGTCATCTGAAACGCCGGCACCAACCCGAAAATCAGGGCCGTCGCTAACGCGACGCCTATCGCATAGCTCAACGAACGCGCATCGACGTCCCACCTGATGTAGTACGGCACCGAATCGACAGGCATCTGCGCGGCGATGAGGCGCGTGCCGATTTCAGCCAGCAGGATGCCGAGCGGCACGCTGGCCAGCCCCAGCACGACGCTTTCGGTCAACAACTGTCGCAGAATCCGCCCGCGCCCCGCTCCGATGGCGGCTCGCACGGCGAACTCCCGGCGGCGGCCCGACGCCCGCGCCAGCAGCAGGTTCGCGACGTTCGAACAGGCAATGAACAGGACGAGCGTCACGCCCGCCATCATCAGGTACAGGACCAGCGACACTTCGTCGGGGAGAAATGCCTCCCGGAGTGTACGGAGTTGCGGACCCCAGCCGTCGTTGGTGTCGGGATACTGCTGCCCCAGCCGGGCCGAGATGGCATTCAGATCCTCGATAGCACGCTCACGGGTCACCCCGGGCTTCAAACGCCCAAATGCGAACAGGTATCGCGCCCGTCGGGGATCCTGGTGTGTGTCGGGGACGAGCGGGATCCACAGTCGCTGGTTCTCCGGAAACTCGAACCCCTGCGGCATCACGCCGACGACGACGTGCGGCTTCCCGTTGATCAGAATGCTCCGACCAGTGATGTTCGCGTCGGCCTGGTACCGTGTGGTCCACAGCCGATCGCTGAGAAGGACGACGCCGCCGGCATTGGGCTGGTCCTCCTCGGGGGTGAATCCCCGGCCGAGAACGGGGGACGTGCCGAGAAGGGGAAACAGATCCCAGGAAATCGCGGCCCCCAGGTGGCGTTCGGGCTCACCGGCGCCATCCGAGACCGTGAGAGCCAGGGTTCGGCAGGCTGCAATCGTCGTAAAGGTCGAATTGGATTCCTTCCAATCGCGCATGTCGGGGAGCGAGAGGCCCGCTTCGTCCGCTGCCCGTTCATTCTGCTCACCCAGAACCAGGATCCGGTCGGGATCGGAATAGGGATACGGCTTCAGGATCACCCCATCGATGATGCTGAAGATGGTGGTGTTCAGGCCAATCCCAAAACCGAGGCACAGGATGGCAATGGCGGCGAACGCTTTTGCGTGCCACAGACTTCTGATGCCGTAGCGGACATCCTGGAGAAACACGGACGTCGGACTCCTTGCTTCGGAGGATGACGGGCGCTTCCGAGTTAGACGGCTGCCGGGCTCAGAAGTTGCCGGCCATGGCAACGGTCGCAGCTTTCCTTCAGGTCAGATACCGGTACCATCCAACCAGCGCGAGAAGCGCCCCCAGGATCGCCACCATCAACAGTACGCGAAGGTTCAGCCGATCCGGCGTATTCGGCGGCATGGCTCACTCCTCCTTTATCGTGCTTTTCTCGGTGCTCGAGGCGAGCTTCTCCTGTCTGAGCGCCGCCGCCCCCAGCAACCCGCCCATGCCCATCGATTCGACGGCGCTGCTCGGGATCAGCATGAGCGCGCCCTTCTCCTTGAGCCCCTCGTACAGCATGTTCATGGCCCGCAGGTGGAGCGCCGTCGGGTCATCGTGATACGACTTGGCGGCCTGCTGGAACGATTTCGCGATCTCCATTTCGGCCTGCCCGAGGATGATCCGTGCCTGCTTCTCGCGCGCGGCCTGCGCTTCGCGGGACATCGCGTCCTGCAGAGCGCCCGGAATGACGACGTCGCGCATCTCGACCGACGACACGGTGACACCCCACGGGTTCGAGCGCTGATCGATCAGCTCCTGGAGCTCGGATTCGATCCGCTCCCGTCCCCGCAGAAGATCCGTCAGCGTCGTCCGGCCGATGATGTCGCGCAACGCCGTCTGCGCCGCCCAGCTGACGGCCTGAGCGTAGTCCTGCACCTCCAGTGCGGCTTTCTGCGCGTCGTGCACCATCCAGAAGAGAACCGCGTCGACGTTGACGGGAACCGTGTCGGCGGTCAGCGTCTGCTCCGCGGCGAAGCTGGTGGTGATCGTGCGCTGGTCGATCCACGACGCCACGCGGTCCATGAACGGCACGATCCAGAACAGGCCGGGCCCACGCAGGCCGATGAAGCGGCCGAAGCGCAGGACGACCGCCCGCTCCCATTGCTGCGCGATCCGGGGGGCGGGCATCGCGACGAGGCCGGCAAGCGCCATCACGACGAGCGGAACGGGGTTGCCGGTGGCGTTCCAGCCGACGAGCCCGAGCACGATCGCCCCCAGCAGGATGGCGATTGCGACGACGTTGAGGCGCGGAGCGCCGGTCCGCACCTCTTCAGCACTCCGGCCGATTGCGACGATCTCCATGGTGGTGCTCCTTTTCCCGCCCGGCGGGGCCGGTCGGCCCAGGGCGGATCAGGCCTCTCGTTGACGACAACGATACGCCCCCCGTGCACGATTGCGTCTTCAGGATCGGGAGCTGCGGTGAAGCAGCGGCGCCCGGCGGTCCCGGCCTTCCTCGCCGAACGACCCACCCTGTCCGTGCTCCCGAATCCCGTCGACGAGCTCATCGGCGGCGAAGCCGGCCGCTTCGGCGTCGGCGAGCACCCGGGTCACGAACGCCCGCAGCCGGCGGGCGCGCTCCCGCGGCGGGTGGGCCCGCGCCGGCGTCGCGCTGACGAACGAGCCGACGCCGCGCCGGGTCTCGATCACCCCGTGCCGCTCCAGTTCGGCGTACACACGGGCCACGGTATTGGCGTTGACCGCCAGATCCACGGCCAGCTGCCGCACGGTCGGCAGCTGGTCCCCCTGACGGAGCTGGCCTGCCGCGACAGCCGCCCGCAGCGCGCGCTCGAGCTGGGCGTAGATCGGCGTCGCGTCGCGCTGGTCGATTCGGACGATGGCCACGAGGCGTATTGTGCTATTGTACTAGTACAATGTCAATAGGGACCCGGACGCAGCACGGTCGCGACGGGCGGCACGATGGTCACGATGAATAGATGAACACGATGGCCACCCGACGTTTTTGTCGTCGTGATCGTCGTGGTCGTCGCCCTGATCGTGACGCATGCACGTCACCGACGCCCCTGCGCGGCCCGATGGCTGACCCTGCCCGCCTGACCATTGAGTCATCGTGTTCTTCGTGCCATCGTGTTCTTCGCGCGAGCGTGGGAATCGTGCTCAGGCGACACGTGTCAGGGCCGCCGTCGCCCGAATGGCGCGCGGTCCTTCACCGGGCGGCGGCCGTCAGGTCTTCGACTCGGAGCAGGATTCCATTGACCATGACCATCCGTACGTGGCGCGCGGCGCGGATGTCGGCGAGTGGGTTCCCCTCGACGATCGTGAGGTCGGCCAGCTTCCCCGGCTCGACGCTGCCGAGATCGCGCGCGACGTTGAGCGCGCGCGCGACGTTGATTGTCGCGGTCTGGAGCGCTTCGAACGCGGTCATCCCCGCCAGGGTGTATTGCTCCAGCTCGATGTGCAGGGCGATCCCGTACGGCACGATCGGCGCGTCTGTCCCCGCGATGATGCGCACACCCGCCCGGTGATACGCCATCATCGTCTTTGGCGGCTGCGGGGAGCCCGGAGCAGACGGGCTCTTCACGGAGGTCTCGAGTGGCGCCCGGCTCCACTCCGGCAGGAGTTGCCAGCGCGGATCGGACACGAAACCGGGCGACTCTCCGAGGATGCGCCGTACAAGGCCGCCGAGCGCAAGCGTGGGCGTGATGGTCATGCCTGCCCCGGAGGCGAGCGCGGTGACGTCTTCGTAGGCCCGGCCGAGCAGGCTCTGCTTCGGTGAATAGCCGCGCCGGCTCGTCGCGGCAAGGTGCTCGACGCTGTCGATGCCGAACGCCGCCGCAGGATAGATTTCGTGCGAGCTGGCAGGAATCCCGATGCGGTGGGCCCCCTCGACGGCCCTCTGCTGCAGCATGTCGGGCATTCGCACGTACGTCTTGAACAAATCGAGCTTCAGCAGGCGCGCGCGTTCGATCTCACGATCGACGGCGGCTTCGGTCGGAGCCGGCGTCGCCATCGGATAGTAGATTCGGCTGCCGTCGACGAGGTAACCGGCGGTGAAGAGGCGCGGACCCGGGCGGCGCCCGGCATCGACCGCCTCGCGCTGCTCGAGGCTGGCATAGGGATGCCCCCCTGGCGATCGAACGGACGTGATGCCGTACGCAAGATGGAGAAGTCCGAAGCGCTGGCCGTACTCCGCGGAGTAGTGACCGTGCGCCTCCATCAGCCCCGGCATCACGGTCAGGTGGGACGCATCCACCACGCGCCCGCGATGCTCGGCGTCGTCGTGCGGGACAACGCGGGTGATGCGATTCCGGGTGATGAGGATGTCGATGTTCTCCTGCCCGTCGGGTCGAACGCCATCGACCAACCGTCCCGCATGCACGACGAACGCCTCCTCACGAACCGCTCGCGTGTACGTGAGATCCAGCGGCCATTCCCGAGGCGCGCTGCGGCCATCAATCGGGATGAGCTTCACGCGATCGTTCTCGCTGAAGAGGATGTGCGTCGAGTCGGCCGACCAGCTCAATTGGTCCGCCGCGGAGGTTCCCATGGCCCGCGGCGCTCCGGCCGGCTCACCGGTCGGCCCGAGCGGAATGACGTGCAGCTCGCCGCCTATCACGGCGGCAACATGCCGGCCGTCGGGCGACCACGCGGGTCCTTCGCCGCGCTTTCCGGTCGATACGTCGGGCACGAGCGTGATGACGCGCTCGGCGGATTCGCTTCGTGCATCCGCCGGTATGGCGAGAACCTGATCGACTCCCTCACGGAATCGCGACGAGGAGGGATGAAGGACCGACGCGTAAATCGTGCGGCCGTCCGGGGACCAGCCCGCGCTCAGCGGACCGGTGGTCTCGAGCACGGTCCGAATCGCGCCGCTCGACAGGTCCACGATCGAGAGCCGGCCGCTCGCCAGCCCCCCGAACGTCACGAAGGTCAGCCTCGACCCCTCCGGCGACCAGGTCGGCAGCATTTCTGCTGTCGATGCAGTGGTGATGCGACGCTCGCTCCCGTCCAGGGCGTTGCGGACGTAGAGGTCGAACGAACCGTGGCGATCGGACGCATATGCGATGCGCGTTCCGTCAGGCGACCACGCCGGGTCGGTGTCGACGGCCGGATCGTCGGTCAACCGCGCCGCCGACCCGCCACGGCGGGCTGTCCAGATGTCACCCAGCGCCGCAAAGACGATCTGCTCGCCATCAGGCGAGAGGCTGGGCCGGACGACGCCGAGCGCACGCTGCGGGCTTGTCGCGTCGAAATCGCGCGGCCGTGGAGCATATGTGGCGCGTGCGAGGGAGAAGGTGGCTCGAAAAGGAATGACGCGCGGCGATCCCCCGGCGTCGAGCTGCACACGCTCCTTGATCTGGCCATCGGCCGTGTAGATGAGCGACGCAGACGGCGTCCACTGCGGCCGAAACGGAAACACGTCTTCGGTGGCCGAGATCTCGCGATCGCCGGTGACGAGCCGCGTGACGCCGGCGCCAAACGCGCTGAACACGACGGTGCGGCCATCCGGCGTCCACGCAGGCGCGCCCAGTATCTGGTCGGAGGGGACGAGCATCCTCTCCGTGCCCTCGAGGTCCACGACCCGAATGCCGCGCCCCGTCTCCCGAGAGGCCACAAACGCGATCGTGCGACCGTCCGGAGACCAGGCCGGCCAATAGTCGTTCCCCTCGTCGCGCGTCAGCTGAGTGAGCTGGCGGCTCGCGAGCTCGAGGACCCAGATATCGTAGTTGCCGGACCGATCCGACGAGAACGCGATCCGGGCTCCGTCGGGTGACCAGTGCGGCTCGCGGTCGTCGAACGGCCCTGTGGTGACGGCGCTGGCGCCGGAGCCGTCCTCATGGACTGTCCAGATGTCCCACGTCCCGTTGCGGTAGGACTGGAAAGCGAGTCGTTCGCCGTCGGGCGACCAGGCAGGCTGCCGGGCATCGTGCAGCGTGTCGGTGATTCGCGTGGCGTTGCCGCCACTCGCGGGCAGCGTCCAGATCGTGCCTTGGAGATCGATGGCCAGGCGTGTGCCGTCGGGCGACACCGCGACTGCCATCGAGGTCCCCTGCGAAACGGTGACGGTCCGTGTGCGCGGACGATTCTGGGAGTGGACGACGACACCAAGTAGAAACAGGCCCGAGCCTGCCGCACACACAGACAACCAGCGCATCGACGACTCCCTGTAGCCGGTCAGGATTCACCGCCCCGAAGTTCGCGCGATGGCCCAACCCATCGCCCGATCGCTCGATCATCCATCGCTCGATCACCCGATCGCGCGATCACCCGATGAGGTTTGTCCTGTGTCCCCCACCTGAGGCATGATCGCGACAATCCGATGACCGCACAATCAAGCCGGCCGATCGTTCTGATCCTCCTCGCGGCGTCGTTGGGCCTGCTCATCCCGGGCCTGTTCGCCCCGGTCCTGACGATCCGGGGCGTGCTCACCCGCGACGGCATTGCGGAGGCGGCGCCGATGGTGCTCGAACGCGGCCTCACCGACGAAACCGTTGCGGCGCTCAAGTCGATGATGAACCCGTCGGTGATCGCGTTCCTGGAAGCGACGGGCGGGGACGTGCGCAAAGTCATCATCGACAAGCTCGGCCCGCAACTGACGGCGGCGCTGCAGAAGAGCATGGTCGAGGTCGAGGTCTACGAGCAGACGCGAAGCATCGTGGGATCGGTGCGGCGTCTCTACGAGGTGGGAAGCCCCGTCCCCGCGACGCTGATCCTGCTCTTCAGCGTGATCGTCCCGCTCACCAAGGCGGCGCTCGTGGCCTGGGCCACGTTCATCGCCAACGCTCCCCGCCGACGGCGGACGCTGTCGTTCGTCGAGGCGATCGCCAAGTGGTCGATGGCCGACGTGTTCGTCGTCGCGCTGTTCATCGCCTACCTTGCGGCCCAGGCGAGCGCCGCGCCGACGCAGGGCCCGAACGCGGCCGCGCCGTTGATCGCGTTCACGGCGCGCTTCGGTCCGGGCTTCTACTGGTTTGCGGCGTATTGCCTGTTTTCGCTCGCCTCCCAGCAGTACACGTTCAGGGTGGCTTCGGATCAACTTCCAACTTCCAACGTCCAACCACCAAAGTAGCCTTGGGAGTGGCCGACGTCCGTCGCCGGCCGCGTCAACCTCCACCTTCCAACCTCCAACTCCCAAGGTCGCCCCTGTTTGGCGTTCTTGAGCCATTTGGGAGTTTGAGAATTTGGCAGTGGGAAGTTGGCAGTGGGAAGTTACATCGTCGTGCACGGGCCCGGCGGCTGCGCCGGAGCGGTGCCGGGCCGAACTGCCAGATACTGGACTTTCGGCGGCATCGTCGGCGCCAGCGTGATCCCGACCTGCAGGTTGCCGCGCTCGCAGGTCATCGTCCACTGCCCGCGCAACGCGTTTTCAACGAAGTCGAACCGGCCCGGCGCCGTGCAGGCGCCGACGGTGGCGCGCAGGGCGTCGATCTCCTTGCGCCGCCTGTCCTTCGAGCGGTCGAGGAAGAGGTTTTCGGCCGCGATGTTTTCCGCCAGCTGATCGTCCCACTGAATGACCAGCCTGGAGACCGCGTCTCGCGCGGCCGTCAGCGCCGGTGATGGCGGCACCTCGCGTGGCTGCAGGCCGCCCGTCTCGGCCAGCCGATCGATGGCTTCCCCCACGACACGCCCCCAGCCCGTATACGTGAGGTTCCCGAAGGCGATGATGCCGACGCCGTAATCAGGGAGCCATCGCATGATCGACCCGTAACCGGGGAGCCCGCCGCTGTGGGCGACCAGGGTCCGGAAGCCGCACGTCTCTGTCACGCTCAGGCCATACCCGTAGCTGCTCGCCGTCAGGGCCATCGCATTCGTCTTCGTGTCGCGCACCACGCGCATGCCGGATGGACGCCACGGCTGCTGCATCTCGCGCAGCGAGGCGCGACGGAGGGGGCCGATCTCGGCGCCGTCGCGCGGCGGCCAGGCATCGAGGAAGGCGGCAACGTAGCGACTCAGGTCCTTGATCGACGTGAGCATGCCGCCCATCGCGCCGAACGCACCGTGCGGAAGCGCCGGCTCCTCCTTCCAGCGATCGTCTTCCCACCGGTACCCGACGGCGCGCCGGTTCGCCGGGACCTTCTCCGGATGAAGCGTCGTGGACGTCATGCCGAGCGGCTGAAGGATGGTCTGCGTCACGTACGCGTCGTAGGGCCGGCCCGAGACACGCGATACGATTCGGCCGAGGATGGCAAACCCGTAATTCGAGTATTCGTACGCGACCCCGGGCGCATTCGAGAACGGAATGCCGTCGCGCAGCATGCGCGAGAACGCCTCGTCGCTCTCCGACAGCTGTTGATCGCCCCAGGGGTTGTCTTCGGGGAATCCTTCCGAGTGCGTGAGGAGATGGCGGATCGTGACCTTCGGAGAGTCCGCCGTGGGATACCGGAGCTCCTTCAACTCGGGAACGTAGCGCTCGGCCGGATCGTCGAGCGACAGTTTGCCCTCGTCGCGAAGCTTCAGAATCGCCATCGCGGTGAAGCTCTTGGTCATCGAGGCGATGCGAAACACCGTGTCGCCATCCACGGGGGCGTTCGTCGAAATCTCACGAACGCCGGCTGCGCCCGCGTGGGCCAGCTCGCCATCGATCACGATTCCCCACGCTGCGCCGGGCACCCGCGCCGTTTTCGCGAACCCTGCGAGCAGCTTGTCGATATCCGCGAATGCCATCGCGAGCTTCGCCCGGCGATTCGGATCGGGAAAGCGCGTCGAGGGCGCAGGCGTGCTCTGCGCGCCAACGGCCGCAACGAAGACGGTGATCAGCATCAGAATGCGCATGCGCAAGATCCTACAGCCACAAGGCTGAAGTACGAAGGCTGAAGGCTGAAGGCTGGGAACTGACACTGATTTGCACCAACACGGCTGAAGTGATATCACCTGCCAACATCTCTGCCGCCAGCGAGGAACGTCCATGTCCGATCGACGAGTTCTCCTGCACATCGGCCTGACCACTCTCGTCACCTTCGCGTTCCTGCCGATCGACACGGTCGCGCAGCGCGGCGGCGGACGAGGGGACGCGGGACCGCAGGCCACACGGCCCGTCGGCCCCCCGCGCTTCGAGTACGTGGGCCCCACCAACGCCGGACGAATCGCCGCCGCCGCCGCCGTCGCCGGCAAGCCAGGCGTCTATTACGCCGGCGCCGCCTCGGGCGGCGTATGGAAGTCCACCGACGGGGGCGGCACCTGGAAGCCGACCTTCGACGACCAGACCTCGCAGGCAATCGGCGCGCTCGCCGTCGCACCGAGCAATCCCAATGTCGTCTGGGCCGGCACCGGCGAGGCGTGGGCGGTCCGCGACATGGACATGATGGGCGACGGTATCTACAAGTCCGTCGACGCCGGCGACACGTGGACGAAGATGGGCCTCGAGGAGACCGGCAGGATCGGCACGATCGTCATACACCCGACCAACGAGAACATCGTGCTGGTCTGCGCGCTGGGACGCGCCACCGGCCCCCAGCGCGAGCGTGGCGTGTTTCGCTCGGAAGACGGCGGCAGGACCTGGCAGCACACGCTGTTCGTCAACGAGGACACCGGCTGCTCGGGGTTGCAGATCTCGCAGCAGAATCCCGACACCGTCATCGCCGGCACCTGGGAAATCGAGCTGAAGACGCACATCCTCAACAGCGGAGGGATGGGCAGCGCCATCTATCTGTCCAGGGACGGCGGCCGCACGTTCAGCAAGATCACGCATCCTGGATTGCCGCGCCCGCCGTACGGCAAGACCGACGTCGCCATCGCGCCCTCCGACGGCAAGCGCATGTACGCGCTGATCCAGACGGGCGCCGACGGCGTCAAGGGCCTGAAGTCCGAGGCGCAGGGCTCGTTGTGGCGCTCCGACGACGGTGGACAATCGTGGAGCAACGTGAGCTGGGACCGCCGCCTGATCGGCCGGGCCGGCTACTACATCAGGGTCCGCGTGTCGCCGAACGATCCCGATCATCTGCTCGTTGCCAACAGCACGCTGTGGCGATCGCGCGACGGCGGCAAGATCTGGGTGAACGGCGGGGGTGGCTGCGGCGATTGTCACGACATCTGGTGGGACACGACCTCGAGCCTGCCCGGCCACTACATCGTCACCGGCGACAACAGCATGGGTATCTTCGGATCTCCTCTCAACCCGACGGGCAACACCAGCGTGTCGCTGCCGATCGGGCAGATGTACCGCGTGACCGTCGACCAACGGTACCCCTACTGGGTCTACTCCGACCGGCAGGACGATGGCAGCATGCGGATCGCGAGCAATCGGCCGATCGTTCCCGAGAACGTCCCCTCCTACAAGCCGCCGGCAGCGCCTGCGCAAGAGATCAGTGGTGGAGGGCGCGGCGGCGGCCGGGGCGGGCGCGGCGGCGGACCGCCCGCGCCGGTCCAGGAGAGCATGCCGTCGTGCGAGTCGGGCTACACGTATCCCGAGCCGAACAACCACCGGTTCGTCTGGGGCACCTGCTATGCGGCGCACGTGGCGACCTACGACGAGCTCAGCGGTCAGCGCCGCTCGGTGAGCCCGTGGCGGCACACGCTCGACAGCGATCCTGTCGGCTTGAAGTATCGCTGCCAGTGGTCACCACCGCTCGCCATCGACTGGTTCGACAACTCGGTGTACTTCGGCTGTCAGGTCGTCCTCCGCACGCGCGATCGCGGGCAGACGTGGGACGCGATCAGCCCGGATCTGTCGACGGGCGATCCCAGCCGCATTCAGGTCTCGGGCGGCGTCATCGGCGACAACCTCGGCCAGTTCTACGGCGCCGTGATCTCCGCCATCGCGCCGTCGCGAACCGAGAAGGGTGTCGTCTGGGTGGGCACCAACGACGGCAAGGTCTGGATCTCGCGCGATGCAGGCGGGAACTGGATCGACCTGACCAAGAACGTCGGGATGCCGCCCTGGGGGCTCGTCCGACGCATCGATGCGTCGCACTTCGATACAGGTACCGCGTACATGGCGGTCGATTATCACCTCATGGACAACCGCGATCCGTATCTGTTCACGACGACGGACTTCGGGCAGACCTGGACGCGCATCGACGGGGGCCTTCCCAAAGGCCATCCGCTCGATTACACGCTTTCGATCGCGGAGAACCCGCACCGGCGCGGGATGCTCTTCGCGGGCACGGGACACGGCTTTTTCTATTCGCGTGACGACGGGAAGACGTGGACGCAATTCAAGGACAAGCTGCCCGCCGCGCCGGTGAACTGGATCGAGGTCCCGAAAAACGCGCCAGAAGTCGCCGTTGCCACCTACGGGCGCGGCCTCTGGATCCTTCGCGATCTCTGGGAGCTCGAACAGGCCGACACCGTGGACCAGCAGGCTGATCTGCAGCTCTACAAGCCGCGGCCGGCGACGCGGGCAGGGAATGGCGGCAGCGCGGATTTCGTGTTCTCGCTGCGGTCGGCGCCGACCACTCCAATAGCCGTCGAAATCCTCGATGGCGAGGGGTCCGTCATCAGCAAGAGCGAGGTGCAGGGCCGCGCCGGGATGAACATGGCGTCCTGGAATCTCCTCTACCCTGCTCCGGCGCAGCCCGTGCTGCGATCCATTCCCCCAGACAATCCGCACATCTGGGACGCGGGCCGGTGGGAAGGACGGGAGCGGCCGGTCACGCACTGGGGACTGGGCGCGCAGCGCTGGCAGCCAAGAGCGGCCCCGGGCACGTTCACCGTTCGAATGACCCACAACGGACGTCAGTACTCACAGCCGTTCGAAGTGTGGAGGGATGTGACGCTGCCCTCGAGCGACGCCGATCTCGCCGCCAGCACCGACTTCCAGCGCCGAGTCGTCACGACGATCAACGAGGTCGTGGACAAGATCAACCGCATCGAGATCATGCGCATGCAGGTCGAGGACCTGCGCAGGCAGCACGCCGGCAACCGTCAACTCGACTCGGCGCTGGCTGGCATCAATAAGAGGATGTACGACACGGAGCTGCACTTCCTGTCGCGCACGGAGATGCACAGCGACGACAAGTGGTACGTCGAGAAGTACAAGCTGTACCTGAATCTCGTCTGGCTGCTCGCCGAGGTCGGCGGAGGCGGGGGCGACGTGGCGGGCGGCGCCGGCTACCGGCCGACGAACGCGTCGCTCGCCGTCTACGACGAGTACCTGAAGGAACTCGAGGCAGGGCGGGCTGATTTCGACACATTGATGCGGGAGGTCGAGACGTTCAACAAGGCGCACGCGGACAGGCTGGCGCCGATCACCGACACGATGACCGCGATCAGTCCACCGCAAGCAGCCGGCCGGCGTCCATGATCTTGCGCTCGTCGAACCAGACCGTCGGCTGCGTCACGAGCCCGTCGAGGTGGCTGGCGACGCCGACGCGTCCGCCCATCGACTTGTTGTCGCCGAAGGCGATGTGGATCGTCCCCATCACCTTCTCGTCCTCCAGGATCACGCCGCTGAGCTTCGCCCTGTCGTTCGTGCCGATTCCGAATTCGGCCACGTTGCGGGCATCGTGGCCATGCGGCTCGAGCAGCGCGATCAGCTCGTCGGCTTCGCGTCCGCCCGTGATTTCCGTCGCGTAGCCGTTTTCGACCACGATGCGGATCGGCTGGGTCGTCACACCGATGCCGGCCATCGATCCGTCCACGACGACCACGCCGCTCGACCGGCCTTCGAGCGGCGCCAGATACGCCTCCCCGGTTGGCAGGTTCCCCCACTGCCCTCGTTCGCGGAACAGCCCGGTGCTCGCGAGTGCCGTCCGTCCGGCGACGGGCAGCAGGACGTTGGTCCCGGCGGGCGCCTGGACGCGGATGACCGCGGTTTTCTCGAGGAGGGCGCACAGGCGGCGTGTTCGGTCCGCGATGCGATCGTAGTCGGCGTTCATGCAGCGCACCATGATCTCTTCGGTCACGCCGGGCAGCGTACCCACCCGCGCCCCGGCTGCGGTGGCGGCGCGCCGTGCCTCGGTGTGCGTGAGGGACCTCGACGTGGGGCAGAGCACCACGTCGGCGTTCGCCATCAGTTCGGCAACCCTCGCCGGCGGCTCTTCCCCGTTGGTCGACCGCGGCAGCATCTCCAGCAGGAGCACGTCGTGCCCGAGGTCCTTCGCCGCCTGCCACAGCGCATAGCCGATCCGCCGCAGCGGTTCATCGGTCACGACCAGGACGCTCTCCCCCGCCTTCGCGCCCATGCAGTCGCGGATGGCAATGGTGGAGGCTGACAGGAGATCTGGTGAAAAGTCGGTTTGCACGATGATCCTCCTCACGTGCACGTCGCACGTCGCAGGGGCACGTCGCACGTCGTACGTCGCACGTCGTACGTCGCACGGGCACGTCGCACGTCGCACCTGACAAGCCGCACGTCGCACGTCGCACGTGGCACGTCGTACGTGACAAGCCTCACCTCCCACGTGACGTAAAATGCACCCCCATGCCTGCTCGCAGTGGCGTCGCCGCAGCTCCCCTGGCTGAATTCACGACGAAAGCGGTCGTCGCGGGGGTCCTCCTCGGCATCGTGTTCGGTGCGGCCAACGCATACCTCGGGCTCCGGGTCGGGCTGACGGTGTCCGCCTCGATTCCAGCGGCCGTCATGACGGTCGCGCTCTTTCGCCTGTTCCGCGCGCGCGGGACGATCCTGGAAGCGAACCTGTCGCAGACCATCGGCTCGGCCTCGACCTCGCTCGCCAGCGGGACGATTTTCACCATTCCCGCGCTCTTCATGTGGAACATGGTACCGCCGTACCTCCAGGTGGTGGTGCTCTCCTATCTCGGCGCGGTGCTGGGCCTTGCTGCGATGATTCCGTTGCGCCGGCTGCTCGTCGTCCAGAGCAGCGATGAGCTGCCGTACCCGGAAGGGACGGCGTGCGCGGCGGTGCTCCGCGCGACGGTCGGCGGCTCGACCGGGAGCGCCTGGATATTCCGTGGGATGGTCCTCGGCGCCGCGATCAAGCTCGCGCTCGCGATCGTCTTTCTCGCGCCTTCGAGCGTGCATACGCTGATTCCGTTTCTGCCGAAGGCGGAACTGGCCGTCGAGCTGGCGCCGGCGCTCCTCGGCGTCGGCTTCATCCTCGGCTATCGGCAATCGGGGGTGCTCGTCGCGGGCTCTCTCCTGTCGGCGGTCGTGCTGACGCCGCTCATCGCCTTGACGGGCGCGGCGCTCGTCGCGCCGCTCGCCCCCGAGCCCGCACGCCTCATCGGCGACATGAGCGCCGCCGAAATCTGGTCGCGCTATGTACGGTACGTCGGAGCAGGGGCGGTTGCGGCGGGCGGCATCATCACGGTGCTTCGGGCGCTCCCCACGATGGCCGGCGCGTTCATGGCGGTCGCGCGCGGGATGAGGCGCACCGACACGCCAGGAGCCCCGGCCGATACCCCATCCACCGATCGGGACCTGCCGGGCAGCTTCGTCGTGGGCGCGATTGTGTTCGTGGTGGCTGTGGCGGCGTTCGTTCCGGGCGTGTTCGCGGGGAACATGGGCCCGCTGCCGCGCGCGGTTTGCGCTGCGGGCGTCGGGGTCTTCGGCATCCTCTTCGTCGCCGTCGCGGCGCGCATCGTCGGTATCGTCGGCGTGTCGTCCCAACCCACCTCCGGCATCGCGCTCATCACGCTGCTCGGCGTGGCATCGATCTTCGCGGCGGCCGGCTGGACGGACCCCTCCGCACGGGCGGCCGTCCTGACCGTCGGCACGATCGTGGCCGTCGCGGCATCCAAGGCCGGCGACATCTCGCAGGATCTGAAAACTGGATACCTTGTGGGCGCAACGCCTGCGCGGCAGCAGTTCGGGCAGCTGATCGGCGCGTCGGTCGCGTGCTGGGCCGTCGCCGGCACCGTCATGCTCCTCGGGAGCGTCTACACGTTCGGATCGCAGGACGTCCCGGCCCCGCAGGCCACGCTGATGAAGACGATCATCGAAGGCGTGCTGGCCGGCGCGCTGCCCTGGGCGCTCGTCCTGTCCGGCGCGGGGCTGGCGGTCACCGCGCTCCTCTGCAGCGTCTCGCCGCTGGCCTTCGCGATCGGCGTCTACCTGCCGCTGGCCACGATGGCGGCCATCTTCGTGGGCGGCTGTGTGCGCGCGCTCAGCGCGCGAGCGACTAAACACGGCGAGAAGATGGAGGGCGCCGATCCGGGCATCCTCGCGGCCTCGGGCCTCGTTGCAGGTGAAGGCCTCGCGGGTGTGCTCGTCGCAGGGCTCGTGGCCGCGCAACTGGTCCCCCGCTCCCTAGCGCCCCGGCTGTCGGGTACAGCCGGTGATCTAGCAGTCGTCGCGCTCCTCATCGGGGTCGGCCTGTTCCTGTATCGCGCCGGACGAGACTGAGTGCTGAATGCTGAATGCTGAGTGCTGAATGCTGAGTGCTGAATGCTGACTGACGCCTGGCGCAACCGAGGACTGTCGCTTGACCTTCCCCTAACAATGCGGTATTCGTAGCTGGATGCTGTCTGCGATCGAGCTCGGCTGCACGTGTAGCCGGCCCATCAGGGCCCCCGAGCCGATCGTGTGCGCACACAGCCAGGCGACCTGAACCAGACGCCTGCCGTCACCGATTTTCTCTAAGGGCCCGGAACAATGTTCCGGGCTTTTTTGTTTTTGGATCGAAGAGGGACCGTGAAATCGACGAGCGAACGATCGCAGCGGCTGGCCGACCCGCGGTTGGGACCGCGAACCATGAAGAGCCTCCGCAGGGAGAAGACCGCTGGGCGCGAGTCCGTCGAGTCGGCGATCGGACGAACGCCGCTCGTCCGCCTGCGCAGATTCGAGATCCGGGACGGGGTCGAGCTCTACGCGAAGCTCGAGTCCCGCAATCCGGGCGGCTCGGTCAAGGACCGCGCCGCGCTGGCGATGATCCGCGAGGGGGAGCGGAGCGGCGCGCTCCGCCCCGACCGTATCCTCCTGGATGCGACATCGGGCAACACGGGCATCGCTTACGCGATGCTCGGCGCCGCCCGAGGCTATCGGGTACAGCTCTGCGTGCCCGGCAACGTCACAGCCGAGCGCAAGCGCCTGCTGGAGGCCTATGGCGCCGACGTGATCCTCACAGACCCCATGCTCGGCAGCGACGGCGCGATCCTCGAAGCGAGACGTCTCTACGCCGCCGATCCCAATCGGTACTTCTATCCGGATCAGTACGCCAATGCAGCGAACTGGCGCGCGCACTACGACACGACGGCGCTGGAGCTCTTCGAACAGACGCGAGGCCGCCTCACCCACTTCGTGGCCGGCCTCGGCACGAGCGGCACGTTCATGGGCACGAGCCGTCGTCTTCGAGAGCTGAACGCGGCAACCACGCTGGTCTCGGTTCAACCCGACTCGCCGCTGCACGGTCTCGAAGGCCTCAAGCACATGCCGTCGTCCATCGTGCCGGCGATCTACGATCCGCACTTTGCCGATGTCGCGTTGACCGTGGCGACCGAGGATGCGCTCGACCTCACCCGCCGGCTCGCCCGCGAGGAGGGCCTGTTCGTCGGCCCGTCGAGCGGCGCCGCCCTGGCGGCATGCCTCGATGTCATGCACGCGATGACCAGCGGCGTGATCGTCACCGTGTTCCCGGATGGTGGCGATCGCTATTTGTCCGAACGGTTCTGGATCGACGAACCGCCAGAAACCAAACAATCGCTTCGGCTCTTGCACGTGGCGCCGGCGGCGCTCGCCAGAGTACGCGCGGATGCCGCAGCCGCGTATCCCGACGAATGCTGCGGCGCGCTCCTGGGGGACGTCGCAGGAGGGGTCGAGACGGCCCTGTCGCTCGACAACGTCACGACCGCCGAGCGCAGGCGCCGCTTTCTTGTCAGCCCCCAGGCCTACCGGACGGCGGAAGACGAGGCCGATCGCACCGGTCGCCGCTTGCTCGGGTTCTATCACTCTCACCCCGACCATCCGGCCGAGCCTTCGGCGTTCGACCTCGAACACGCCTGGCCGAACCTCAGCTACGTGATCGCGTCCGTCCACAAGGGGGAGACCGCCGACGTGCGGTCCTGGCGTCTGCGCGACGACCGATCCCGATTCGAAGAAGAACGCCTGCAATAAGGCATCGAGGAGACAACCATGCCCGTTCGCATTCTCATTCCCACGCCTCTGCGGCCTTACACGGACCATCAGTCTTCCGTCGAGGTGGAAGGGCGGACCGTCAGCGAGGTCCTGCGGCAGCTCGCCGAGCGTCACACGGAGCTCGGGCCGCACCTGTTTCGCGACGATGGGCGCCTGCGAAGCTTCGTCAACCTGTATGTCAACGACGAGGACATCCGTCATCTCGCGGGAGAGGGCACCGCGGTGTCGGACAGTGATACCGTCAGCATCGTACCGTCCGTGGCGGGCGGCTCAGGGCTGGCGGATTCGGTCGCGGACCTGCCGCAGCTCACACAGGACGATGTCGCACGCTACAGCCGGCATCTGATCATGCCGGAGGTCGGCGTCGAGGGGCAGCGGCGTTTGAAAGCGGCCCGTGTCCTCTGCGTCGGGGCAGGCGGCCTCGGATCGCCCGCATCCCTCTACCTGGCCGCAGCGGGTGTCGGCACGCTCGGGCTGGTGGACTTCGACGTCGTCGATACGAGCAACCTGCAGCGGCAGATCCTGTACGGAACGTCGGATGTGGGCCGTCCAAAGCTCCTGGCGGCTCGTGAGCGTCTGTCGGGCCTCAATCCGGGTATCGAGGTCGTCACCCACGAGGGACCCCTCACCTCGGCCAACGCGCTGCAGATCCTGCGCGACTACGACATCGTCGTCGACGGGGCCGACAATTTTCCCGCACGATATCTGGTGAACGACGCGTGCGTGCTGCTGGGCAAGCCGAACGTTTACGGCAGCATTTTCCGCTTCGACGGCCAGGCCTCGGTGTTCGCGACGGCCGACGGTCCCTGCTACCGCTGCCTCTACCCCGAACCGCCGCCACCGGGGCTCGTACCCAGCTGCGCGGAGGGTGGCGTTCTGGGAATCCTGCCGGGAATCATCGGCACGATTCAAGCGGCCGAGGCGATCAAGTTGATCATCGGAGCTGGCGAGTCGCTGGCGGGTCGGCTGATGCTCTTCGACGTGCTCGACATGAGCATCCGGATGATGAAGCTGAAGCGCGATCCTGACTGTGCAGTATGTGGCCAGCGGCCCACGATCCGGCAGCTCATCGACTACGACCAGTTCTGCGGCATCGCGCCGGCCCGCAATGCGGCGCCGTCGCTTCCGCCGGATTTCGTTACGAGCGTCGAGGCGCTCGCTGACCGCATCAGGCGTCGTGAGCGCGTGTGGATTCTCGACGTCCGCGAGCCGCGCGAGTTCGAGATCTGTAGGATTCCCGGTTCATCCCTCATTCCATTGGGCGACTTGACCAGGCGACTCGAGGAGATCCCGAGAGGCGACGGGGCGCCGGACATCGTGGTGCACTGCAAGTCCGGCGTACGCAGCGCCAAAGCCGTCGCCCTGCTTCGCCAACAGGGCGTCGAGCGCGTGAAGAACCTGGAGGGTGGGATCCTGGCCTGGATCGATCGGATCGATCCATCGCAGTCGAAATACTGACGCGAGCTTGGCCGAAGCCCCCCGGTCCAGTTGACGGCGACGATTGGCGGAGGTAGCGTTGCCAGAGTCATGGGCGGCGACCCCAACGCAGCCGAGTCTGGCAGTCCGCGCCTTCATACCGGCGATCGGATCGGTCCCTACGTCATCTTCGACATCATCGGTTCTGGCGGCATGGGCGAGGTCTATCGCGCCCGGGATGAGAGGCTCGAGCGAGACGTCGCCATAAAGCGGCTGTCGGTTTCGGCAATCGGCGGCGACGATGTGCGCGTGAGGGTCCTGCGGGAAGCGCGTGCGGCGGCCGGGCTCTCGCATCCGAACATTGCCGCGGTCTACGACGTGCTCGAGAGCCCGGATGGGCTCGTGATTGTCATGGAGTACGTGCCGGGCGAGCCGCTGGCGGCCCGCGTCGCGCGCGGACCGCTCCCGGCGGAAGACGCGCTCCGGATCGCGATGCAGATAGCCGAGGCGCTCACCGACGCGCACGATCACGGGGTCATCCACCGCGATCTCAAGCCGGCCAACGTCCACCTCACACCCGGAGGCAAGGCCAAGATCCTCGACTTCGGTATCGCCCGATCCGTGTCGAAGAATCGGAGCGCCAGCGGCGGGGGACCCGACACCGAAGCCGGACGAATCATCGGAACCCCTGGCTACATGGCGCCCGAACAGATGTCGGGGGCACCATCGGACGCGCGGACCGATATCTACGGCGTGGGCTTGCTCCTCTTCGAAATGCTGACGGGGAGGGGCCCCTTCGACAAGCGAGACCCCCTCGGGAGCGCCCGGGCGATCTTTCAGGGGGCGGTGCCGCGCGTCACCGACATCGACCCCACCCTTCCGGCGGCCGTGAGCTCGGTTGTCGCCAGGGCGATGGCGCTCGAACCCGAGGACCGGTTCCCCAACGCGCGCGAACTGCACGGCGCGCTGGCCCACGCCCTGCGGCTCCAGAGCGACGCCCCCACTATCGACGAAACCGATCGGGCGATCTCGAGATCGTCGACCGCCTGGCCCGCCACGCGACGCCGGCTCGCGCAGCACCGCGTGGCGCTCTCGATCGTGACCGTCGTCGTCGCCGTGGTCGCGCTGCTGGTCTGGCGGTCGGTCCGGGACGCGTGGTCGCCGCTGGTCTCGGCGCACCCGGCGACGCTTGCCGTGCTGCCGCTCCACAACCGGTCCGGCGATGCGCAGAACGACGCGATTGCCCTGGGCCTGACCGAAGGAATCGCGACGCGCCTCTCGGTCCTGAACCGGGTGCGCATTCTCTCCATGGACGACTCGCGCGAAGCGGCTGCGAACGCGTCGGATCCCACGAGTGCCGCCCGCACGCTGGGCGCCGCGTTCGTCCTCGAGGGCGGCCTGCAGAGAAAGGGACAGGCGCTGGAAGTCGACATGACGCTCGTGCGCAACGACGGCCACCGCACGCCTGCGGGCCACTACACGGGCGACGTCTCCCAGCTCTTCGCGCTCCACGAGCGTGTAGCCGAGGGGTTGACCGGCGTGCTCAGCGGTGAGGGGCTGACCAGCGGAGCTCCCTCGACAGACGTCGGTCCGCCCACCAGCAACCAGGAAGCGTTCGCCGACTATTCGCAGGCGCGAGTCTTCCTCGAGCGTCCCGACGATCCCGAGAATCTCCGGCACGCGGTCCGCCTGTTCGAAAGCGCGCTGCAGAAGGACAGCCGCTTTGCCGCGGCCCATGCTGGACTGGGTCAGGCCTACTGGGCCCTGTACCAGGAAACCAACGACCGCCAGTGGACCACCAAGGCGACCGCCGCGATTCTCGATGCGCTCCGGATCGACCCCGATCAGCCCGAGGTGCGCTTGTCACTCGCCGTCATGTATCGCGGGCTCGGCCGGGTGGCGGAGGCACGCGACGAGCTGGGACGGGTGCTGCTCCTTCAGCCTGCCAATGACGATGCGCATCGGATGCTGGCGGGGATGCATACCGATCTCGGCGAGTGGGATCAGGGTGCTGCGGAGGCTCATAAGGCCATCGCACTCAGGCCGAACTACTGGCGCAACCACGCGGAGCTGGGGTTTGCGCGCTTCCGCGCGGGCCGGCTGGAGGAGGCCGTAAAAGCCTACGAGCGCGTCACGCAGCTGCAGCCGGATAGCGCCCGCGGGTACCACATGCTCGGGACCGTGCAGCAAAGCGCGGGAGACATCGCAGCCGCGCTCCAGAGCTACCAGAAGGCGAACGAGATCCTCCCGACAGCCGCGACCTGGTCGAACATGGGAACGGTTCTCTTCTGGGAGGGTGAGTACGTCAAGGCGGCCGAGGCGTACGAGCGGGCCATCGAGCTCCTGCCGAACGAGCCCGACCTCCATGCGAACCTCGGGGATGTCCAGCAGATGCTCGGACGGCCTGATGACGCCGCCAGGAGCTACCAGCGCGCGATCGACGAAGTCTCGAGGCTCCTCGAAGTGAACGACAGGAACCCGGTCAACCTGGCGATTCTGGCGATGTATCAGGCGAAACTCGGCAATCGGGCAGCCGCCGAGAGCGCGATCGAGAAAGCACGTTCCATCAGCCCGCAGGATGGCGACGTCCTCTATAACCGTGCTATCGTGCACGCGCTCGCAGGAAAGCAGTCCGAGGCCTGCACTGCTCTCGAGCAGGCCCTGGCGCGGGGTGCCAGCGCCGTGATCGTCAGCCACGCCGAGGAACTGAAGCCGCTGAAAGGGTGCGCGGCGTACGATCGGATCACAGCCGCGGTTCGGTGAGCATGGAGGCCCGAGTGACTCGAGCGACGCTCGTCGTGTGCCTGGCGGGAATGGCGGCGGTCGCCGGGCCCGCATGCGCCACCAACCCGAAAATGGGCGAACAGACGGCGCAGGACGTCGAGTCGCCCATCATTCTGTTTCCAACAGCGTCGGGATGCGGCCTCAGCGCAAAAGAGCCGAGCATTACGGCGCATCCTGACAAACGACTCGAGTTCGAAGTCAGCAACTACTGCGGTGAACCGCAGAAGCTCGTCGTCGGTAACTTCCGAACGGTGGAGAGCCCCTCGCCCGCTCCCGCCGACTGTAACGCGCCGACTCACGGTGGGGCGCCTTCCGTGTTCCAGCAGGACGATCTGCTCCGGCGCACGGCCGATCTCGGCGGTGGAAGCCCCGGCCACCCCACCCACACGAAGATCAAGCTGAAGATCAAGAAGAACGCCGACCTGCCGGGCACGGATCCTCTGACTTACTACTTCGACGTCTGCCTGAACGGTGTCAAGGCCGACCCGCGCCTCATCGTGCAGCGGTGAGGAGTGCGCGCACTCTCACGCAACCAAAAGTGGCTTGACCGACCCGTCAGAAAGTGGCCCTTGCGTGGCTCGTGACAACCTCACATGATGCCGGCATGCGGCAAGGTCTCGGCATCACGGGCGTGAGGGCAGGGCGGGCGAACCGGAGCCGCGCAGGCTGGATGAGGGGATCGTGGGTCACGTGGCAGGCCACCCTGATCGGGACGGCAGCGGTCGCGATCATTGACGGGCTCGATGCCGTGATCTTCTCCGGCATGCGCGGGGTCCCACCGATGCGACTGTTCCAGGCGATTGCGTTCTCGGTGCTCGGGCCGGACACCTACAGCTACGGTCTGTCGAGCGCGCTGCTCGGGGTGCTTCTCCACATCTCGGTCGCCTTCGGGATCGTCAGCGTCTACGTCCAGGTCAGCCGCTGGATGCCTGCGCTGCGCAAGTATCCGTTCGTGTTCGGCTTGTCGTACGGGATTGTCGCCTGGCTCGTGATGAACTTCGTGATCCTGCCGCTCACTCGCATCGGCGTTCCACGCCTCTCCGGGCTCACGGTTGTGAACGGCATCCTGATTCACATGCTCGGGGTTGGCTTGCCCGCGGCGCTTGCGGCGAGCAGAATCAGGAGGCGTTGAGGCGCGCCCCGGACCCGCCCCCTTTTCGGGCCGCCTCGATCGCGCCGGCCAGTTTCTCGGCCCCTTTCACGATCGACTCCGGCCCGATCGCGGCGAACCCGAGCACCAGCGCGTTGGCGTCCTTCGGGCGGCCGATGAAGTACGCCGACAGCGGCGTAGCCTCGACGCCCCTCGCCGCGGCCTCCTGATGGACCCTTACGGCATCCGCGCCGTAGAGGTCGGCGACCGCATGCAGTCCCGTCCGTACCGGCCTGAGCCGCACGGCGTCGCCGCAGAAGCGCCGAAGCGCGTCGCTCAGCGCGCCCAGCCGCTCGAGGTAGGCCGCGCGCATCTGGCGGAGATGCCGCTGATAGTGCCCTTCGATCATCAAATCGGCCAGCGTCGCCTGGTCGAGCGTCGGCGGATGGACGTCTGACGCACGGCGCACGGCGCGAATCGTTTCCCTCAGGCCGGGCGGGACAATCAGGAAACCCAGCCGCAGCGCGGGAAACAGCGTCTTTGCGAAGCTGCCGACGTAAATCACGCAGCCGTCGACGTCCAGGCCGTGGAGGCACGGTACGGCCCGCGTGCCGTAGCGGAACTCGCTGTCGTAATCGTCTTCGACGACCCAGGACCGCGCACGGCTGGCCCACTTGAGCAGCGCCAGGCGCCTCGAGAGGCTCATCGGAACGCCGGCCGGGAACTGGTGCGACGGTGTCACGTACGCCAGTCGGGCATCGGGCGCACGGCGCTCGCCATACGACACATCGAGGCCGTCGCCGTCCACGCGGACTGGAACGATGTCTGCGCCCGCCGCAAGCAGCGCACTCCGCGCACCCGGGTACCCGGGCTCCTCCGTCCACGCCCGGTCGCCGGGGTCCAGCACCAGCCGGCAGATCATCTCGACCCCTCGCTGCGCACCGGCCACGATGATCACGTGGTCGGCCGTGCAGCGTGTTCCACGGGCGCTGCTCACATGTTCCGCGATCGCTTCCCGGAGGAGTGGCAGGCCTCTCGCGTCCCCGTAGTCGAGCTGCACGAGCGTCGCCGACTTCAACCGCCGGTGCGCCAGCTTCGACCACAGGCGCACCGGAAACAAATCGAGGCCCGGCGTGCCGAGGCGAAATGGCCTGGGTGGCCCGCCGACGCGCAGCCCCGGCGGCGGAACCGCCGCAAGCTCGGCGCCTCGCTTCGAGATCCGAGCCTCCCGAGTCTTCGACGCTGCCGTCGAGACCCGGATCCCCGGCATATCGTCGGGCAGCTCTCGAGCGACGAACGTCCCTGAGCCCTGATGCGAGGTCAGATAGCCTTCCGCGACCAGCTGTTCGTAGGCGAGCAGCGTCGTCGTGCGCGACACGGTGAGCTCGTCTGCCAGCGCGCGCGAGGACAGCAGCCGCGCGCCAGGCGCAACGACCCCCTCGAGAATGGCTCGGCGGACCTCTGCGTAGATCTGCTGCTGCAGCGGGCGTCGCTCGTCGATCCTGATCAGCAGGGGGGTCGTGGACTGTTTCATGGCCCGGATGTGCCCTTGCGTCAATATCTTGTGAGGGTCCCGATCATACCTGCTTCGCGTCCGCGGGCAAGGCGGGATCGTCGCACTTCATCTAGTGGAACAGGCTCCACGGAGCTTGATTTGCGCGAATTTCGCACGACGAATCCCCCCAGAATGGGTGACACCCTGTCGGTGAGAGAGAAACCGAGCCCTTTCAGTTCACGTTCTACGGGTTTCCGAAGGTCGTGTTTCAGGGATCGCACGTCACCTCAGACGCCGGTTTGATTCTGGTCCGCGAGTTGGATGAGCGCCTCAGTTGGAAGGCGATCACGGCCGAATACCTGCGCGACTCCCGCCACGGACCGAACACACAGTTCCCGTTGCCGGATCTCCTGCGGCAATCGAACTACAGCCGCCTGGCGAGCTCGGTCTCGAACCAATGGAACGTGGACGTGAGGGCCGCACTCCGGGCCCACCGCGTCGGCGCTCAGGTGTAGCATGCTGGCGACCCTGGGTGGCCACATCGGCAATGTCGACTAGATCGAGGGAGCGTTTCGCATGCTCTTAGAGACTCTGTGGCAAGACCTCTGTTACGGCGCGCGCATGCTGTCCAAGAAACCCGGCTTCAGCGCCATCGTCGTCCTCACGCTGGCGCTTGGCGTTGGGGCCAACACCGCGATCTTCAGCGTGGTCAACGCGGTCTTGCTCAGGCCGCTGCCGTTTGCGGTCCCGGATGAATTGATCGCCGTTGGACAGAACGATCCTCAAAACCGCACGCGGCTATCGCAGTTTTCCTTCCGCAACTTCGCCGACTTTCGCGATCAGAGTCAGTCGTTCGAGCGCCTCGCGGCGTACTACAACACCAGCCTCACGCTCACGGGGGAACGCGAAGCGGTGCGCCTGCGCGGCACGGTTGTCACGGCGGACCTGTTCCCAGTGCTTCGCGTATCGCCGGCCTTGGGACGCACGTTCCTGCCTGAAGAGGATGCGGCCGGTGGCGGCCCCGACGGACGCCCGGCGATTCTGAGCTGGGAATCCTGGCATCAGCACTTTGGCGGCGACGCGAGCGTTGTGGGGCGCGCGGTCGACTTCAACAAAACGCGCTTCACCATCATTGGCGTGATGCGAGCCGGATTCAGCTTCCCCATCCAGTCGCAGCCGACGGAGGTATGGGTGTCGACCGCGGTTGATAACGAGCGGCCGATGAATGAGGGTTCGATCATGGTCGCGCGCGGCTATCTCGGTTGGCGCGTGATCGGGCGGCTGAAAACTGGATCCACGCGTGAGCAGGCGCAGTCCGAGGCGGATGTAATCGCCGCCGGTTTAGCAGCCCGTTTCCCAGACATCAACAAGGACATGGGCATCGGCGTCCGGCCGCTCCTCGAATCGCTGGTCGGCGGTCTCCGTCCCACCCTGTTGCTCCTCTTAGGGTCGGTCGGGTTTGTGCTGTTGATCGCATGCGTGAACGTCGCGAACCTGCTCCTCGAGCGCGCGATCAGCCGGCAGCGCGAAATCAGGGTACGGCTCGCGATCGGCGCGGGCCGCTGGCGCATCACGCGTCAGCTCCTCACCGAGAGCGTGCTCCTGGCCGGCGTGGGCGGCGTCGCCGGCGCGGTACTGGCGCTGTGGGGCACGGATCTAATCGTCGCCCTCAGCCCCGAAGGCATTACCCGCATCACGGAGACGCGCGTCGATGCACGCGTCCTCGCGTTTACCGGGTTCATTTCACTGGCGACGGGCGTCGCGTTCGGCCTTGCGCCGGCGCTGATGATCTCAGGGACGAACCTGGCCGAGTCGCTCAGAGAGGGCGCGCGTGGCGCGACCTCCAGCCTCCGCACGAATCGCACGCGCGGCCTGCTGGTGATTGTTGAAGTTGCACTCGCGCTGGTGCTGTTGGTTGGGGCCGGTCTTCTGATGCAAAGCTTTGTGCGACTGCAACAGGTCGCGCTCGGCTTCGACCCGCGCGATGTCTTGACGTTCAACGTCGCCATGCCAGCTGACAGCAACACCAGCCCCCAGCAGATCGCGGAATTCTACCAGCAGCTCACCGAGCGTTTGAGAGCCCTGCCCGGAGTCGTCAACGCGAGCGTCGTCTTTCAATTGCCGCTCTCGGGCAGTGGGGCCACCACCGGCCTGACGATCGAAGGCCAGCCGACGCATCCCAGCGATCGGCCAGATGGCGTCATCCACATGGTCGATCCCGAATACTTCCGGACGATGGGGACTCCCCTCGTGAAGGGGCGCGCCTTCACCGAGCGCGATGATTTGAACTCTGCGCCCGTGTTGATCGTCAACAGTGCGCTGGCGCGCCAGCATTTCCCGAACGAGGACCCGGTCGGCAAGCGCATCGCGCCAGGCTTCTCCACGGTGCCAGTCGATGATGAGCCGGGCATGCACGAAATCGTTGGTGTGGTCGCCGATGTCAAGCACCAGAACCTGCAGGGTCCGGCGCAACCCGAGATCTATTTCGCGCAAGCGCAGATGCCGATGTCTGCAATGACTGTCGTGATCCGCGCGGCAGGCGACGCGCGCGCCCTCCAGAATGCGGTGCGCGGCGTCGTGCAGTCGCTCGACAAGAACGCTCCGGTCTACAGCATCCGCACGGTTGAAGAACTCATCGGCCGTTCCGTCGCCGCTCCCCGCTTCAATACGCTGCTTCTGGGGTTGTTCGCCGGGGTCGCGCTGTTACTCACGGCGGTGGGCCTTTACGGCGTTATCTCGTATTCGGTCGCGCAGAACACCCAGCAGATCGGCATCCGAGTCGCGCTGGGCGCGCAGACCGGTAACGTCTTCAGGCTGATCGTGGGGCAGGGAACACGGCTGACGCTCGTTGGCGTCGTGATCGGCCTGGGGGCGGCCTACGGGCTGACGCGGTTGATGTCGAGCCTGCTGTACGGCGTGGCCGCGACCGACCCTTGGACGTTCGTGGGTGTGGCAGTGCTATTGATGTTCGTCGCGTTCATCGCGTGTTACCTGCCGGCGCGGCGAGCGACGAGAATTGATCCAGTGGTGGCGCTGAGATACGAGTAGGCGTTGCCGAGATGTTCGAAGCCTCGTGATGCAGTTGCGGATCTCCGCCGACCCCTTCGCGGAGATCGACGTCGAGGATTCGGATGAAAAGGGCCTGGCGAGCGCCAGGCCCCAAGGCTAAGGTTAACGCTATCGCGACCGACGGTTGTCCTAGTTCACGCTGCAGCCAGGGCCGAACACCTTGCCGGCCTGGCCGGGAACGGCCTCACCGACCTTGCCGTCGCCGTGCGCTCTGTGCGCGGGCTCGGCGCTGACGCTGACCGTAATCTGGACGTAGAAGCCGGCGCCTGTCTTGTGGCAGAGCGTCACTTTCGGTCCCTCCGCCTCGTCTTCCGGATCCTCGCCGAAGTAGTGGCTGGCGTCCGTGTCGCTGACGTTCACGCCTCCGGTCTCGGAAGTCGCGGTTACCGTCGCGACGTTCCGGTACTGGCCCTCCCCGGCCACACCCGATTTCGTGCAGGTCATCGACGCCCCAACGGCAAGCGTCGGCGAGGGGCAGGAGACCGTCCCTTCCTGGTCATCGACCAGCACCACGTTGTTGAGGGCGACCGTGCCGGTATTACTCACAACGTACGTCCAGGTCACCGCGCTGCCAACCGGCAACTTCGGTCCGGGAGCGGAATCGGCGTCCTCGCCGTTGGTCGACTTCTCGACCTGAACCGACGGGCCGACGGCCTGGCAGGTCTCGTTGAATACCTTGGTCGGCTCGCCGGGAACCGGTTCCCCCACCTTGCCGTCGCCGTGGGCGCGGTGGGCAGGCTCCGAACTGTTGCTCACGCTGATCAGGTGATATCCGACGTCGGAGCGATGGCACAGGGACACCTTTTCGTTCGTACGCACTTCGCTCACGATGACGACGGTGCCGTCGACCACCTGCACCTGAATTTCAATCAGGGACTGGTCTCCCACGTTGGAGAGCTCGGCGGTGGCGTTGACGACCGCGCCCTGGAACAGCAGCTGAATGGTGCCAGACGGAACACCGGTGAGCTGGAAGTAACCTGACGCCTCCACGGTGGCCGTGATGTTCGTTCCAACGACCGTGACGGTGAGTGCGGTCGCGGCCGAGCCAGCCCCACCCCCGCCGCCGTTCACGTTCACCGTGCCGGCAATGGTGGTTCCCGCCTTCGATGGTGCCGTAGGCCCGCCGCCACAGCCCGCGGCGATGACGAGCGCGAGACACAACGCAACGGACGCAGTTCGAGTTGCAGTCGGCATGATCTCCTCTCGGACGATGACAAGGTTGTCTGCCGTGAGGGAAGCAAGGCCCGATCCGCCGAGCCTCGGGGAGACAAGACTTGAAGGGTCAGCAGATTGAGGCGGATCAGCCGGACGGCGGGCGCCTGCGCGTGTTGCAGGCTGGGCCGCTTTCTTACTTGTCTGTGTTACACATCCGTGATCGCGGCACGAGCGTGGCCGCCCGTCGCGCTCGCCGTGTCAACAGAGACACCGAAGCGCGCTGATCTTGCCACTACGACCTGCTCCCCATGAGTGCCGGCCCCTGGCCCATGATGGGCCGGCACCTTGCCGACCATCGGCTTCAGTTCTTCGTCATCGCCAGGCCGGTGACGGTCGCCTCCGTGTTGTGTCCGAATCGAATACCGTAGATGCCGTCGGTGGACTTCAGCTTGCCAGCGGTCACCAGCGCGGCCTTGTCGTATCCGCCAACCACCGTGCCGTTGATTGAACACTCGACACGATCACCCTTCACGGTCATCGCGATCTCCTGCGTGACCGGCTCACCGGGACCGGCCGCCTTGTGCACCGCCGCGTTCGCCTCTCCCCTGCGACCGTTCATCTGGAACGGCGCGGGCCCGAACCCGCGTACGATGAAATTCCCGGATCCATACGCCGCGCAGTAGAGGTAGCTCTGATCCGCTGTCCCCATGTCGTTGCCCGCGATGAAGAGACCATAGGGATGCGGATGGTCGTTGAGGCTCATGTACTTCGCCTCGGTGAAGGTCGCCTTGACGGTGTAATCGCCGGCCGCTTTGTTGGCCGGGTTCCAGTAGGCGACCGCTGGTCCGGTGGTGACGCTCAGGCTCTTGGGGTCCCCGGAAAGCTTCGCGTTGTCCAGGACCTGGCCCGCCTTCTCCTCGTTGGCGTCGATTTTTCCGGTCCAGCCGGGCACCGAGATCCCGCCTCCGGCGACGGCGCGGGCCTTCTCCTGATCTTGCGCGTCCATTGCGGACGGGAGCAGCACGGCGCAGGCGGCGGCAGCGGCGAAAGCGTGAACGAAACGCATGGTGTGTCCTTTCGCTGAAAGACTGGGTTCAGGGGGATCACTATAGTTCATTGGGTTGAGAGGTTCATCAGGTTCAGGGTTTATGAGGTTCAGGGTTCAGGGGTTCGGGGTTCATCGTTACTCTGGGTTGATGTATCGATACAGAAGGCGAATGAGGGCGTATGCGCGTGGCATCTCGGGCGCCGTGAACTGGAGGGTGTCGGCGGCGGGGCGTTCAATCTGCGGCAGGATCTCGGCGATCTGCGGGATCAGCGTCTCCCGGAACTGGATCTCCACCCGATAGGCCGGCTCGCGGCGCGGTTGAAACCTGGTTGCGCCGGCTACACCCTCCCGAGCGGCGGCTTCGATGTCGCGGCGCACGTCGTTCAGCGGGCGCAGTTCCGTGGCTCGCTGATTGATCGCCCGCTTCACGGCCACACGGCGCGCTCCCGTCGCAATCGTCCCCACTTCGGCCACGGCCGCATCGTCGCCTGTCACCAGCACGACCGGCACGCCATACCAGGCGGCCACCATCGTGTTCAACCCGCCCTCGCCGAGCGACTGCCCGTTGACGCGCACGTCACGGACGATGCCGCTGCCGGTGTGGGCGAAGAGTCCGCGCGGACTGTCGGCTTTGGCGTGGTACCCGATGAAGATGACCGCGTCGAACGTTTCATCGAGCCCCTCCATCATCCCGTGCCGTTTGAAGGAGTGGCTGATGAGCTGCACGCCCTCATCGAGATCCTCGAGCCGCAGGTTCCGCATGCTGCCGTGCGAGTCGTTGACGACGATGGGGGTGGCGCCGGCCGCGCGCGCCCCCCGGATGGCCGCGTTCACGTCGTCGGCCATCAGCTTGCGCGAGCGGTTGTACTCGGCCCCCGACGCCGAGAGCTGATCGGACCCGGAGATGCCGCTGATCCCTTCCATGTCGGCGGAGATGAACACCTTTCGCGCGCGTGGCTGGCCACCAGCCGTCAGGACCGGGATCACCAGGAGCAGGAGGAGGGACGCGGCGTGACGCATGTGATGACCTCGTTTGACGACTCCATGATACGAGCGACGTGCCAGACAAGGCGGCGGTATCAACAAACCCCCAACTGCCCTCTCCAACGTGCTCCCTTTTGGGGCTTCGGATTTGGGGGTTCGGAGTTGAAGGTCAGACATTCTGAAGCCTGCGCCTCGTCAGATGGCTCTTCAGAAACCGTCCCGTGTGCGACCCCTTGCACGCCGCCACGGCCTCCGGCGTGCCCGTCACCACGACCTCGCCGCCGGCATGCCCGCCCTCCGGACCGAGATCGATGACGTGGTCGGCCGTCTTGATCACGTCCATGTGGTGCTCGATCAGAAGCACGGTATGGCCGGCATCCACCAGCTGGTTCAACGAGGCCAGCAGGCGCTCGATGTCGGCAAGATGCAGGCCGGTTGTCGGCTCGTCGAGGATGTAGACGGTGTGCGTCGATCGCTGCAGCTTGCTCAGCTCGGTGGCGATCTTGATCCGTTGCGCCTCGCCGCCCGACAGGGTCGTGGCCGACTGACCGAGCGTCAGGTAACCCAGCCCGAGGTCGTTCAGCACCTCCACCTTCTTGCGGACCGCCGGCTCGGCGGCGAAGAACGCCACGCCTTCCTCAATCGACATGTTCAGCACGTCGTCGATCGTCTTGCCCCTCAGTGTCACCTCGAGCGTCTCGGCGTTGAACCGCGCGCCCTTGCACGCGCCGCACGTCACCTCCACGTCGGGCATGAAGTAGAGCTGCGTGGTGATGACGCCTTCTCCCTGGCACTCCTCGCAGCGGCCGCCCTTGACGTTGAAGCTGAAGCGGCCCGGCTTGTAGTCGCGCTCGGTCGCCATCGACGTGCTCGCAAAGAGGTCCCGGATCGTGTCGTAGAATCCGACATAGGTCGCCGGGTTCGATCGGCTGTTCCGGCCAATCGGCGATTGATCGATGTTGACCACCTTGCGGACGTGTTCCATTCCGTCCACGCGGTCGTGCTCGCCGGGCAGCGTCCGTGTGTCCTCGAGCCGCTTCCAGAGCGCCTTGTACAGAATCTCGCTCACCAGCGTGCTCTTGCCGGACCCCGACGCACCGGTAATCGCGACCAGCATCCCGAGCGGGAACGTCACGTCCACCGACTTGAGGTTGTTCTCTCGGGCGCCGCGAACGGTGAGCGTCCGGCCGTTTCCTTTCCGCCTCTTCCCTGGCGTGGCAATCGATCGCCTGCCCGACAGATACTGCCCCGTGGGTGAGGCCTTGCACCTGAGGAGGTCGTCGAGCCGGCCCTGCACGACGACCAGGCCGCCGTGCACACCAGGGCCGGGCCCCATCTCGACGAGGTGATCGGCGGCGCGAATCGTGTCCTCGTCGTGCTCGACAACGATGACGGTATTGCCGATGTCGCGGAGGCTCTCGAGCGTCGCGATCATCTTGACGTTGTCCTTCGGATGCAGGCCGATGCTCGGCTCGTCGAGAACGTACAGCATGCCCATCAGCCCCGAGCCGATCTGGGTGGACAGTCGGATTCGCTGCGATTCGCCACCCGAGAGCGTGCCCGATCGCCGGTTGAAGTTCAGGTAATCCAACCCGATGCCGAGGAGAAGATCCAGCCGCTTCCGGATTTCTTTGAGCACCTGCCGTCCGGCGTCGGCGCCTCGTCCGGCAGGTTTGATCGTGCCGAGGAAGGCATGCAGTTCGTCGAAATTGAGCTGGCCGACCTCGTGGATCGTCTTGCCAGCGATGGTGAAGAGCAGCCGGGTCGGCCGCACCCGCGCGCCGTCACAGTCGGGGCAGGTGTGCTCCACCATCACCTTGTCGAGCCAGGCTTCCATCCTCGAGCTCGTCTCGCCGCGCTGCCGGTAGCGCCGGTAGTAGCGCTCGATTCGACGCGCGATGCCGCCAAAACCGATCTCCCGGCCTTCGTGATCGTCCCGTTTCATCTTCGCGTCGGGCGGCGACGTCATGGCGATCTTCCTGGAGTCGAGGCCATAGAGGATCGCGTGGCGCGCGTCCTCGGAGAGGTTCTTCCAGGGGCAGTCGAGCGCAAAGCCCAGCGCCAGCGACAAGCTGTACATCATCCGGCCGTCCCACGTGTCCGGGTTGTACTTGAATGCCTCGCGTATGAAGCATCCCCCCAGGATGCTGCGCTGCGGATCGGGAATCAGCAGATCCGGGTGCGTCAGCTTGTCGACGCCCAGTCCGCCGCACGTCCGGCACGCGCTCTCCGGATTGTTGAAGACGAAGTATTCGGGGGTGATGTCGCCGTAGATGAAATGGTGCGTCGCGCTGCAGAGCCCGCGGTAGAACTGCTCTGCCTCCACCTTGCGCGCGCCCTTCAGGATGTGCACCTGCAGCAGGCCGTCGCCCACGAGAAGCGTGGCCGCGATACCTGCCTTGATCGCCTTCTCGTGCTTCCGGTTGACGACGAACCGATCGACGATCGCGTCCATGTGCGTGACGGCCGACTCGTCCAGGGTCATCTGCTCGGAGATATCCACCGGACGTCCGTCGATGATCATCCGGCGGCACCCCTTCTTCCGGATCTCGGTGAAGACCACGTCGAGATCCTCGCCGTAGATCTTGAAGACAGGCGCCCTCAGCTCGATCTCGGCGCCCTCGGGCAGCGAAAGGATCGCCTCGAGGATCTGGCTCGACGTGCGGCTCGGCGCCGGCTCTCCCGTGCGCGGGCAATGCGGCTCGCCGATCGTCGCCACGAGCAGGTTCAGGTAGCTGGCGACATCGGTCATCGTCCCCACGGTCGATCGCGGATTGTTCGCGACGGTCTTCTGCTCGATCGAGATCACCGGCGAGAGACCGAACACGTAGTCCACGTCGGGCTTGGAGACCTGCGCCACGAATCGCTTCGCATAGCTCGACAGCGACTCCATGTAGCGCCGCTGACCCTCCGCGTAGATGGTGTCGAACGCCAGGCTGGACTTGCCCGAGCCTGACAACCCGGTCACGACGACGAGGCTGTCGCGGGGGATTTCGAGGGAGATGTTCTTGAGGTTGTGCACCCGTGCGCCCTGCACGGCAATCGTGGTGCGGGGTGCGGCTCGGGTTGTTCGACCATTGCCTTTCATGCAGCGAATTGCTCCCGAGTAAGTCCGGACGAAGACGATCCCCCGGTTCTCACGATGATCACGATGACACGAAGAACGCGATGACTGCGTTCGCCTTTCAAGTGCTTCGCGTCCAACGCTCCGTCGTGTTCAGCGTGACTGCCGTGGCTTTCGCATTGGCGACTCACCACACAAACGGCCTTCCCAGGATGTCCGGCGGTCAGCCTCGCCAAGGTGGAAGAACGCCAGCTCTTCGACGTCGAGGCTGCTCTTCTTCGTGAGACGAAGCGGCGCCGAGGCCTTGCCGATGAGCCCCTCGTCGGCCAGATACTCGCACGCCGCGGTCGCGCCGCTCACGTCGAAATGTCGCGTGAAGTGGCTCTCGATCTCGCTGGCCGTGCGGGCCTCGCCCGCCTCGCGCAGGTATTCGATCACCAGCCCGAACAGCCGCCCGGTGCGGCCGGCGACATAGGCATCGATCGCGTCCAACGCCGCCTGCATGCTCTGCCGCGTCTTCTTCTTGTTGAGCAAGTCCGTGTAAATCGTCGCGAAGAACGCGGGATCGAGCTTCATCGCCTGCGGGATCACCTCGCGGTCGGCGAGCAGGCCGCGTTCCATCACCTCGATCTGCGCCAGCGGCGTCGCCGCGTAGAGAATCCACAGCGCGGTGTAATCGAGGTCGCCGCGCGTGATGAGCCATTTGTGGGCCTTGTAAATCGCCGAGAGCGCGTGGATGGCCGCCCGCAGCAGCTGCACCTGTGTATCGCGGCCGCCGATGCCATGCAGCCGTGCGCACAGATCGGCAATCGTCTCGTCGTGGGTGTAGAGGAGCCGCCCCTTGGTCAGAAACGAATGGATGAACGAGTTGTGGATGGAGCCCTCGACCGCCGCGCGGAACTCGGCCCGGGGCAGGAGCAGCGCGTGCACGTTCACGCCGTCGGCGTACAGCTCCCGATGCGCCGCCTCGAGCTTCCGGTCGTCGATCGTGACGAGGACGAGATCGATGTCGGATCTGGCCCACACGGTGTCGTGCGACAGGCTGCCGCAGAGGATCGCCGCCAGGACTGCGCGGTCCTGACTGATCCGTTCGACGAGCGCGTCGAGCGCCGCGCGGAATTTCTGCTCGATCGGCTGGGACTCCATGCGGCATCCCTCCAGAACCGCCACGAGAGTCTACCCGATCGTACCGCGGGCATGCTCGTTCCCCGGCCGGACTACAATCCACGCGTGCCATCGTCTGCGTTCACGCTCATGATCGTCCTTCTCGCGCTCGCTGCGACCGGTCCGGAACGGGTCGCAGCCGCTGTGCAGGAGCCGCCCGGGCCGGCGGCCGCCGTGCCGCGATTCGGTCGCGGCGAGCACCCGATCGCGCTCGCCGGTCCCGCGCGGCTGACGCGGTACATGGAGGCCTCCGGCCGCCGTGCGGCGTTTCTCGGACGGGAGGATGGCAGTTTCGAAGCCTGGGTGTATCCGCTCAAGGTGCTCCACGACTTCAACCTGTCGTTCGGCGTGGCTGCCTACGCCGACCCCATGCCGGGTTCCAGCCTCGCGTCCACGGTTGACGTCCGCCCCGAATCGAGCACCGTGCGCTACGCGCATCCGTCGTTCACGGTCGATGCCACGTGGTTCGTGCCCATCGACACCGCAGGCGGCCTGGTTCTGCTCGACGTGCACACCTCGGAAACGATCTCCATCGTCGTGAAGTTTCGAATCGACCTGAAGCCCATGTGGCCGGCCGCCCTCGGCGGCCAATACAGCTACTGGGACGACGGGGTGAAGGCGTACGTGGCGGGTGAAGGAAGCGGCAGGCACAGCGCGCTCGTCGGGTCGCCGCTCGGTCTCACGCCGCCCGAGCAGCCGGCGCACAACCTGCCGGACGCCCCCTCGCAGTTCACGATCCGCATCACGCCGGGGGACGCCGCCAGGGGACTCGTGCCCATTGTCATTACGGCCAGCCCGGACGGCATCAAGGCGGCGCGAGCGACATACGAGCAGCTCCTTTCGTCGGTCGAGCGGCTCCATCGCGACACGGTCGCGCACTACGAGAAGGTGCGCAGCGAGCTGACGAGTATCGAGACCCCCGACCGCCGCATCGATCTCGCGCTCGAATGGGGCAAGGTCGCACTCGACAAAGGCTTCGTCTGCAACCCCCATCTCGGCTGCGGCCTGATCGCGGGGCTGGGGCCGTCGGGACTCACCGAGCGCCCCGGCTTCGGCTGGTTTTTCGGTGGCGATACCTTCGTGAACGCGTGGGCGATGAGTGCGTACGGGGATTTTCCCACCGTGAAGGCCTCGCTCGAGTTCCTCCGGAAGCGCCAGCGCGCCGACGGCAAGATGATGCACGAGCTCTCGCAGGGCGCGAACTACATTCGATGGTTCGAGGACTACCCTTACGGCTACTACCATGCCGACACTACGCCGCTCTATATCGTCGCCGTGCGCGACTTCGTGGCGGCCAGCGGCGACGAGGCGATGGCGCGCGACTTCTGGCCCTCGATTCGAAAGGCCTACGACTACTGTGCCTCGACCGACGAGGACGGCGATGGCCTGATGGACAACACGAAAGCGGGCCTGGCCGCGGTCGAGACCGGCACGCTGCGCAGGCGCGACGTGCTCACCGATGTGTTCCTGGGCGCCGTGTGGACGGAAGCCGCGGCAGCGGCCGCCGATCTCGCGGCCATCGCGGACCCACCCTTCGCGGTGACCGCACGTGTCGCTGCCGGCAAGGCGCGCGAGTCGCTCAACCGGCGGTTCCTGGACGACGAGAACCGGCGCGTGAATTTCGCGGTGATGAAAGATGGCCGTGGTCAGGCCGAACTGACCGTGTGGCCGGCCTTCGGGATCTGGCGCGGCGTGTTCGACGAGCGGCGGCCGGCGGTGGCAGGGATGCTGGACCAGCTCGCCGGCTCCGGCGTCGGCACGGACTGGGGCGCGCGGATGCTGTCTCGTGAAAGCGACCTGTACGAACCGCTCAGTTACAACAACGGAGCCGTGTGGCCGTTCCTGACCGAGTTCGCCGCGCTTGCGCTCTACCGGAATCATCGCGCGGCGGCGGCGTGGGCGTATCTGGACGGCACCGCCGATCTGACTTTTCTCGAAGCCCGGGGCTACATCGCGGAGCTGTTCTCCGGCGATCGGCTCCGCTCGATCGATGCGGCCGTTCCGCACCAGCTCTTCGCAACCACGGGCTACGTGTCCACGCTGCTGCGCGGGTTGCTGGGAATCGGCAGCGCGGAAGCCCCCCCGCGCGGTTCGAACGACGGCGCCGCGCCCACGCCAGCGCGGATGCGGCTGGCGCCTCAGCTTCCAGCCGGATGGCCGTATCTGCGAGTGAAGAACCTGCGCTGGCGCGATGCCCTGTTCGACTTCTCGGTGGAACGCACGCGCGAGACGACCACCGTGAGCGCCGGCCCTCGGTCCGGTACGGCAGCACTGTCGATCGAGATCACGCTGCCTCCCGGCGCGGAGCTGGTGCCCTCCCGCGCCACGAGCCGGTTCGTCCGCGTCGATGGGGATGCCACCCGCGGCGTCCGGCTGAGGCTCGACGCCGACTTCTCCAGAGCAGAGACCATCCAGCTCCGTCACCGCCCCGGGATCGAGATGGCTCCGGTCAACGAGCCGCTCCAGCTCGGCGACGAGCCACGGCGGCTCCGGATCATCGACGCGCGCCTGGAGGGGGACACCTACATCGCCCGCCTTCAGGGCCGGAGCGGGCGCACGTACCGGCTGAAAGCCGATGTGCCATTCGCCATCCAATCGCTCGACGGCGCCCGCGAGCTCAGCCGCCAGGGTTCCGTGCGTCTGCTGGAAGTCTCGTTCCCTCTCTCCGACCGCGACTGGAACGACCGCACGATCCGCGCACGGCTGGGTCCACGGGAGCCTGGCGGGTAGCATTCGGTCCCTCGGTCCCTGGTCCCTGGTCCTGGGTCCCCGGTCCGGGTCCCTGGTCCGGGGTCCCAGGGACCAAGGGACCAAGGGGACCAAGGGAAAGACCAAGGACGAAGGGACCCGGACCCGATGGACCAAGGACCCAGGGACCAAGGGACCCAGGGACTGAAACATTCCTCTCGCCAACTTTGTCTAATGTGTCCGTGAGTACAGCGTCCGACGTCCGCTTCGCCCTTCGTCTCTTCTCCAAGAGCCCCATCTTCACGCTGACATCCGTGCTCTCGCTCGCGGCGGGGGTGGCAGGGACGTCCGCCATCTTCAGCCTGGCGGACGCGCTCCTGCTGCGCCCGCGGCCGGGCATCGCCAGCCCGGCGACGCTCGTGGACATCGGACGCAGCACTCGAGGCGAAGGACTGGACAACTTCGGTTATCCGCTGTTCGAGGAAATGAGGGACCGCAATACGCTGCTGGAGGGCATATCGGCGCAGCAGCTGGCCGCCCAGGTCATGAGCCTGGGAGACGCGCAGTCGTCGGAGCGAGTGTTCGCGTCGCTGGTATCCGGCAACTACTTCGAGGTAATCGGCGCCCGGCCGGCACAGGGACGCTTCTTCGTCCCCGACGAGGACCGCACGCCCGACACCCACCCGGTCGTTGTCCTCAGCCACGGGTTCTGGGAGCGGCGCTTCGACGCGCGTCCGGACATCGTTGGACAGATGCTGCGGCTCAACAATCGGCCGTACACGGTGATTGGCGTTGCGGAAAAAGGCTTCGCGGGGACGACGTTGTTCGGCACCGACTGCTGGGTACCGATGGCCATGGACGCGCACGTGCGTGCGAGCGAACGTTCGATGCTCGCCGAGCACGGATCAGTGTGGATGACCGCCCTCGGACGGTTGAAGCCCGGGGTGAGCGCAGGGCAGGCGCGCGACGAGCTGCACGCAATCATGCAGGGGTATCTGAAGAACCGCGGCGACGAGCGCGCCGAACGCTGGGGCGTCGCGGTGGCGCTCTCGACCCGGGTCCCCGGACCGATGGCGGCGCCGGTCCAGGGCTTTGTCGGGATGCTCGGCGCCCTCACGGGGCTCGTGCTGCTGATTGCCTGCAGCAACGTCGCCGGTATGCTGCTCGCGCGCGGCCTGGATCGGCGGCGCGAGTTCGCGACCCGACTGGCCGTCGGTGCCTCCCGCGGCAGATTGATCAAGCAGCTGCTGCTGGAAGGGCTGACGCTCGCGGTCCTGGCCGGTGCCGCCAGCGTCCCGCTCACCTACATCCTGGTCGGCGTTCTGAGCTCCTACCAGCCGAGTCTTCCCATCCCCATCGCGCTCGAGCTGCGAGTCGACCCGCGCGTCCACGCGTTCGCCTTCGCGCTATCGGGGCTGGCAGCGGTGGCCTTCGCGCTCCTCCCCGCCCTCCAGACCACTCGCGTCGATATGTCTCCTGCGCTCCGGGGATCCAACGCGACATCCGACCGTCGTCGCGTGTGGCTCCGGCAAGGGCTCGTGGCGGGACAGGTGGCCATCGCGTTGGTGTTGCTGGTGGTCGCGGGCCTGTTCCTCCGTTCCCTGCAGGAAGCAGCCACGGTCGACGTGGGTTTCAATGCGAAGAACGTCGATATGCTCGACATCGACACCAGGATCGCGGGCTACCGAACCGACGCCGACGGGATCCGCGCGGTCGAGTCGTTGATGGATCGCTTCCGGCTCGTCCCTGGAGTGACGAGTGTCGGCACGTCGCGAATGGTGCCGCTGCAGGGTGGCGGCCTGGGGCTGGGCGGGCTGCGCTCACCCGGGTACGTCGGTCCCGACGGCAGCGATCAGATCGATGCCGACTGGGATGTCGTATCGCCGGACTACTTTCAATCGCTTCAGATGCCAATCGTGAAGGGCCGGCCGTTCAGCGCACAGGATCGCGAGGGCGCCCCGTTCGTAGCCATCGTGAACGAGACGATGGCCGCGAAGGTGTGGCCAGGACAAAGTGCCGTCGGCCGGACGCTCGTCCAGGAGATGGGGCCGAACGAGCAGCGGATGCTCGAAATCGTCGGCGTGGCGCACGATGGCAAGTACAGAATGGTCGGGGAGAGCCCGCGGAACTTCATCTACGTTCCGATGAGGCAGCAGTTCATGTCAGAGGTGCACTTCTTCGTCCGCCGCGGGCCGGGCCAGTCGTGCATCAACGATCTCCGACGCGCGGTGATCGCCTTCGATCCGATGCTCCCGGTGATTCACACGGCAACGCTCGAGGAAGCGACGGCAATCGGGCTCTTGCCGCAACGCATTGCGGCATGGATCGCCGCGAGCGTCGGCATCATCGGGCTGTTGCTCTGCGCCCTGGGCCTCTACGGGCTCACGGCGTTCTCGGCAGCGCAGCGCACGCGCGAGATTGCCATCCGGCTGGCCGTCGGGGCGCCGCACCGTGCCGTGCTGTGGCTCGTGCTGCGCCAGGCCGCCACGCTGGCGCTGGTGGGCGCGTCGGTCGGGCTGGCGCTTGCTGCAGTGCTCTCCAGGCTGCTTGGGAGCCTGCTGGTGGGCTTGAAGCCGATCGACCCGCTGGCATTCGGCCTCGCGCTCACCCTGCTCGGCGCCGTGATGTTCCTCTCGTCCTGGATGCCTGCGCGGCGAGCTGCGGCAATGGATCCGGTCAAGTCGCTCAGAGCGGAATAAATCGGTCCCTTGGTCGATCCCTTCCTTCGGATCTTCGTGGTCGTCGTGATCGTGATGATCGTCGTGATCGTCCGTTCCTCGTCGGGCCTCGCGTGCCGGGATCTCGGTCGAGGCGTCTTCACACTGCTCCGAAGATTTCCGGCCACTCGTGGCGGAAGCGCCGGCTGAACCTCAGGCGGGTGCCATTGCGCAGGATCACGACGTAGTCTCCGCGCGGGCCTGGCTTCAGCTCCGCCACGCGATCGACGTTCACGATGATGCCGCGATGGATGCGACGGAAGCGTCGCGGCAGCCGGGACGACAGAGAACTGAGGGTTTCGCGCACGAGCTGCGACGCCCGGGCCGTGTGGACGCGCGCGTAGTTGCCCTCCGCCTGGATCCAGTCCACGTCCTCCACGTTGACGAGCGACACGCTCCCCACCGAACGCGCCACGAGGCGGAGCGAATCTCCGCCATTCCGATCTTGCTTCAGGAGCGCCAGCACCTGCCGGGCGAGGCGATCGGACTCGCCTCGCACCGACGCCGACCGCACGCGCACCATCATCTTCTCGAAGCGTTCGCGGCTGAACGGCTTGAGGAGATAATCGATGGCCTGGGCCTCGAATGCCTGAATGGCGTACTGATCGTAGGCGGTGACGAACACGATCATCGGGAGGCGGTCGGCGGCTATCGCCTCGAGCACGGCAAAGCCGTCCGCGCCGGGCATCTGCACGTCGAGAAACACGAGATCGGGGGAGTCGCGGCCGATCGCCTCGATTGCTTCGGCGCCGTTCTGACACTGTCCCACAATCTCGACGTCGGCGCTTTCCCCGAGCAATCGCATCAGGCGCCGTCGCGCCAGCGGTTCGTCGTCCACGATCAGCGTCCGGATCGCCACGCTCAGCGCACTCCCGCGATCGGCACGGATCGGTGCGGCAGCGTGAGATCTACCTCCACTCCGGCGCCGGCCGCGCCCGTGACGCTGAACCGATACGCCGCGCCATAGAGCTGCGCGAGCCTGGCCCTGGTATTGGACAGGCCTACACCGGGGACGAGCGCCCGGGGATCGCAGCCCTTCCCGTCATCGGCGATCTGCAGACGCAGGGCGCCGGACTCACAGCGGGCGCGAATGCGGATCGTGCCGCCGGCAGCGCTCGGGGCAATGCCGTGACGAATGGCGTTCTCGATCAGCGGCTGAAGAAGAAGGCTCGGCACCAGCGCATCGAGGGCCGCGCCGTCGATGTCGCGATCGACCTGCAATCGTTCGCCGAGACGCTGCCGCTCGATGTCGAGATACCGATCGATGAACTCGAGCTCGCGGCCGAGCGGCACCTCCTGCGCTTCGCCCGCCGCGAGCGTGGCGCGGAGCAGGTCTCCGAGCTGGCTCAGCATGCGATCGGCCGCCTCCGGGTCCTCGTGCACGAGCGCCGAGATCGCGTGCAGCGTGTTGAACAGGAAGTGCGGATGCAGCTGCATCTTCAGCACCTGCAGCTCGGCCCGCGCCAGCCGCGCTTCGAGCTGCGCCGCGCGCATGTCGCGCTCGCGGGACCGCCGATAGTAGGCGAACAACCACGACCCGCCGGCGACGACCCAGTACAGCAGCACGTTCGAATGGAAATTCGCGACAACGGCGTTCATCACGACCTGGCCCGTTTCCAGTCCGGCCCACACGTCCGGCTGGATGCGGGAGAGCAGGAACACGAACCCCCTCGCGTGGACCAGCGCGACGACAACGCTCGTGAAGAGGTGGAGGGCGACGAACGCGACGCTGCCGCGAGGCGGCAGCCGGCTGGCCAGCCCGAGAATCCCCGGGGTCAGCACCGCCCACACCGCGTAGAAGATGACCGGATAGGCGAGCGCCTGCGCCCATGGCATCGGCCGCCCGCGATACGCCGCCGCCACATACCCCTGCATGCCCACGGCGAGCGCCAGCGCCAGCCAGGCGGTCGTCGTCGCTGCCATGACGAGCACAGCGCGGCGGGAATGATTCACGAGTCGCATTGTGCCATGGCGACATGACGAGCATGCACCGGGTCACAAGTTCTGCCGCAACCAGGATTCCATCTCGACCAGCTCCACATCGGGCAAACCGCGCAGGTGCTCCACGAACCAGTGGCGATTCTCGATGCCGACGAGGACGAGCACGCGTCGGCCGCGGTTCTCGCGGGTGGCCTGCAGAATGACGTCGAGCACGTGCCGGTTCCAGCGCTCCCCTCCTTCGAGCATCACCGGACCGACCAGGCGCGACTCCAGTGCCTGTTTGCCGGACATGACCCGGTCGGTGACCGCACTGTTCACGTCGGCCGGCGACTGCCACGAACGATACAGCGCCCCGTACGCCGCGTCCTCGAGCCGATCGAGTCCTGCGGAGACCTCCGGCTGCTCGCGTTCGAGCGCCTTCACCGCCGCAGAGATCGATTGGACGATCTCGCTGAACATCGGCTCGTCCGGCTCCGCCGCGTAGACGCGGTACCGTCCTGCGTCGATGAACGGAAAGATCACACCCGGGTACTCGATCTTGCCCGGCCACACCTTTCGCGCGGCCAGCTCCTCGGGCGTCACGTCGAGAACGAGCGCGGCAGGTTGAATCGCGCTGAGAGCCCGGCGGAGCGCCGCCAGATCGTAACGCGGCACTGCTTCGTGACGCTTGTACAGGGTACCGAGCACGAAAACCGGCGTCTTCTCCGGCACGCGAAGCAGTCCGTCGAACAACACCCCAAGTGTCAGGAGAATCAACAGCAGGACAGTACGCACAGTTCCTCCTCGGCCCCGCTCGACAGCCGCTATCGCTATCGAGCTCGCGAGCGCATGCTGTCAGGGTGTCTCAGTCTTTGGATGCCCGGCCAGCACTGATCCTCTGGAGGAATACGGACGTGACGAACGGAGCGCGGCGCGGGACGTGCGGGCTGCGGCAGGATTCAGCGGAGCACGGCGGCAACGGCTTCCTGGCGCGCGTCCGCCGCACCGGCCTGCAGGTCGCCGAGGATCTCCTGCAGGAGATCCAGGCGCCAGCGGCCGCGGGTCGGGTTGTGATAGCCGATGGCGCGCTCTTCGGCCGTCAGGTTCGCGTAATCCTTGGCCGGCTCGAACTGGGTACCCTCGTGCCATTCGTTGAAGGTGGTGATATAGGCCAGCAGGAATCCCTCGCGCGCGTTCGCCAGCGTCCGATTGGCTTGCAGCGCGAGCGTGGTTCGGGCGGTTTGGAGCACTCTGTCGCGGCTCGCCGCTTCGGCCACCAGTCGTCGGGACGGGTCGCTCCAGCTCACGACGCCGATGGGAGGCTCGAATGGAGTCGGCCGGAAACAGGCGTCCTGCCGCCCCCGCACGGGGTACTTGTCGAAACCGGCGTTGATGCTGAACGAAAAGAGGAGATCCCGTTCGGTGAAGCCGTCCGCGATCGAGGGCCATTGCGACGGCTTGACGAAGGCGTCGTACACCGCCACGCCGTTCAGACCGCATGCGCCGGTTCTGACGGTGTCGAGCGAATCGCCCAGCAGGAGCAGGTGATCGAAATCCTGCCGGAGGTCCGTACGCACCCGATCCGTCTGTCGCCGCCAGACCGAGTCCGGCGCGTAGTCGGGGACGGCCCTCGTCACGCCAAGACAGTCCGTGGAGGTGGGCGAAAGGATCGTCCGGAAGGTCTTGAAGACCGGGCCGCGACGGCCATTCGCGTTCTCGAGCAGCAGGAGCACATCCCAGCGGCGCCTGGTGCCGTATTCGTGCAGCAGGTACATGATGTCGCTGGCATAGCGGCCCGCGCGATCGTCGGCGTACGGCTCGAGGTGAAACGTGACGTGGACGTCGTGCGCGCGCATCACGTCCATGATCAGGTGCACGCGCTTGTCGGTGATGTCGTCACGGCCCCACCAGCTGAGGTCGATCGCGCCTGCGCCCGACTCGGCGATCCATCGGGCATGCTGCTCGATCACTCGAGCGTCGCCCGAGTCATAGGGGCCCAGCCACGGCACGCTGGACGCGGCAAGGTCGATCGGCGGCTGGCGCAGATTCTCCTCCCAATGCCCCCACGGCACCGTCGAGTACCAGGGGTAGTACTCGAAGATGAAGTGGCGGCGCAGATCGGAAAATCGCGCGAGACTCCGGCCGATCAGTTGCCAGTCGGGTGGCTGACGGCCGTCCTGCGGCGCGCGGCGAGGCCGGCGGGGCTGTGGCTGCCCGACGCGAAGCGCGGCCCCAATCGATGAATCGCCGTGGTCGTGCTCGGCGGGAACCGGAAAGCCGAGCGCGCGCCTCACCGGCACAGAGAGCGCGCGCGCGCGAGACGCGGATGACGCGTGCTGCCATCGCCCGGACGCCGCGGCGAATGGCAGGGCGACGCCGGCGGCCAGAAACTCGCGCCGACTCCAGGATGCCGACATGGGAGAACCTTTTCGAACGAGTGTAGCGCATCCATCATCCGCCGTCCGCCGTCCGTAGTCGGCCGGCGCCTCTCCAGCCGACGATATAATTCGCGCCAGTGGTGATCCAAGACCTGAACCTGACCGCGCGCATGCGCGACGGCGTCGCGCTCCGCGCCGACGTCTACAGGCCCGAAGCGCCCGACCGCCTTCCCGCGATCCTCGTGCGCACTCCCTACGGCAAGGACGGCCATCGCCGGCGGAGGTTCGTCGCCGCCGCCGTCGATCGCGGCTACGCGGTGGTCGTGCAGGACGTTCGAGGGCGATACGGCTCGGACGGCGACTTCGACCCCTATCGCCAGGACGGGCGCGACGGATACGACACGGTCGAATGGCTGGCCTCTCAGCCCTGGTGTAGCGGCCGCGTCGCGGGGTCGGGACTCTCGTATCCCGGCGCGGTGCAGTGGCTGGCGGCCGTTGAGGCGCCGCCGCATCTCGCGTGCATCTTCCCGGCAATGTGCTTCGCGTCCGGCCGGCACTTCTTCTACTTCGGCGGCGCCTTCGACCTCTCCTGGATCCCGTGGATCGCCACGAACATCGCGCCCGACGCGCGCCGGCGCTCGAAAATCGCCGGGCCACAGACCCCCGAGGAGGTCCGGGCCGAGTGGCGGAAGAGCGCCGACGCCGCGTTCCGACACGTGCCGCTCAACTCACTGCCGATGTTTCGTGACATCGCGCCGTTCTTCTACGAATGGCTCGACCATCCCGACGATGGCAGCTACTGGGACTTTGCGGACATCGCGAGCCGGCACGATCGCGTGCGGGTGCCGTCGTTCAACTTCAGCGGATGGCACGACGAAGGCTACGGACCCGTGGGCGCAATCCGAAACTTCACCGGGATGCGCGAACGCGGCGCGACCAGCGCGGCGCGCGATCCGTTTCTGGTGATCGGGCCCTGGACGCACGGCGAGCCCACGATGGCCTCGACCCGCGTCGGCGATCGCGACTTCGGGACCAACGCTGGCCTGGACTATGACCGCCTCGTGCTCGACTGGTGCGACCTGCACGTGCGCGGAATCGATCGTGGCCTTGGAGGGTCACCCCGCGTTCGGGTGTTCGTGATGGGCCGGAACCAGTGGCGCGACTCGAACAGCTGGCCCATCCCGAACACCAGCCGCCGCGCGCTGTACCTTCGGAGCGAGGGGCGGCTCGCCTGGGAGCCACCTTCGGCCGCTGAGACGCCCGACCGGTTCAGATTCGACCCGAACGATCCGCTCGAGGACCCTCACTTCGACGAGGGCCTCGGACCCCACGACCAACGCGAGGTGGAGTCGAGACCAGACGTCCTCGTCTATACGAGCGAGCCGCTCGCGGCGGATCTCGAGGTCATCGGATCGATCGAGTGTCGTGTCTGGCTGGCGTCGAGCGCGCTCGATACAGACATCTTCGTCCGCGTCCTCGACGTCGAGCCGGACGGTCCGGCCTGGAACCTCATGAGCCCGACGATCGAGGTCCTGCGCGCGCGATATCGTCTGAGCGAGAGCGAGCCGGAGCTGCTGCAGCCTGGCATCCCCGTGGAGCTGACGCTGCGCCTGGCCGTAACGGCCAACCTCTTCCGGCGCGGACACCGCATCCGCGTTCACGTGACCAGCAGCTTCTTCCCGCACCTCGATCGCAACCCGAACACCGGCCGCCCGGTTCCAGCCGAGCCGCGTCTGGCGCCGGCCGTGAACGCAATCTTTCGCGATGCGAAGCGGCCATCAAGGGTGATACTGCCTGTCATCGGGTGATCGCGCGATCGAGCGATCGAGCCATGGATCGCGCGATCGCGCGATCGAGCATGGATGGCGCGATCAACAATCCTCCCATCGCTCGATCCATCGCTCGATCACGCGATCCCTCGATGGCTCGATCGCTCGATCGCGCGATGGCTGGCCTCTCGACAGCCGGGCCCCGGCCTGCTACTGTTTCACACGCCGCCGGGCTGGCGACGCGGATTCAGCATGCTCACGCCACCATCATTCCGGGAGCGCACCGTCCACGGCGACACGCGCACGCCGTCGTCCGGCCGACCCGGCCGCCGGCGCCGGACGGTCCGGGTGCTCTCGGCGTCGCTGCTGCCAGCCGCGGTCCTTGCACTGCGGCTCAACGCGCAATCGCCGTCGGCGGATGCCGCCTCGACCATGGACGGGATCTACACCGCGGACCAGGCGCGCCGTGGAGAGGACACGTACATGAGCATCTGCGTCGGCTGCCATCCGGCGGGGACGTATACGACCCAGGCCTTCAAGGCGACCTGGTCGAACCGGACGGTGGGCGACCTGTTCACCCTGATCAGCCAGACCATGCCCCAGAACGAGCCTGCGAGCCTGTCGCCGCAGGAGTATGCGCAGGTCATCGCGTACATCCTGAAGCTGAACGGCGTGCCGGCCGGCAGGGGCGACATCCCCGTTGACCCCGAACGACTGAAGCGGATTCGCATCGAAATGCCATCAGGGCCCTCGCCGAAAAAATAACGGAGGAGATGCACACCATGCAGCGTTCGACCGCGACGAGACTTGTTGGCGCTGGGCTGTTTGCTGTCGTGGCGGTTCTCAGCGTGCTCACGGCGCGCGGCGATCAAGCGCCTGGCGCCTCACAGCCCGCGCTCGCGCGGGGCAACGCCCATGGAGAGTGGCGCTATTGGGGCGCCGATGCATGGAGCACCCGCTATTCGCCGCTCGATCAAATCAACGGATCGAACTTCGGATCGCTGCAGGTGGCCTGGCAATGGAAGGCCGGCGCGTTCGGTAAGGACGAGTACTATCGCACCACACCGCTCTACGCGAACGGCCGGCTCTTCACCGTCGCCACCACCCGGCGAATCGCGGCGGCCATCGATCCCGAGAACGGTGAGACCCTGTGGATGTGGCGTCTCGACGAGGGAATTCGCTGGCAGAAAGCTCCGCGCCAGTTCGCCGGGCGTGGGCTCGCGTACTGGACCGATGGCAAGGAGGAGCGCGTCATCGTGGTCACGCCCGGCTACCACATGGCGCTGCTCGACGCGAAGACCGGCACCCCGGACCCGAAGTTCGGGGCAAACGGCATCGTCGATCTGATGGACGGACTCGGCTTCCCGCTCGTGCCGCTCGCGGTGGACGATCCCGGGCCGCTCATCATCAGCGATGCGGCCCCGGCTCGCAAGGCGAAGCCCGGGGAGACGTGGAACGAAGATACGCGCACGGGCGCCGACGGAACCGTCGGCCTCGATCCGGCACTCGGCCAGATCGCGGCCAGCTGCCCCCCCATCGTCGTCAACGACGTGATCATCGTCGGCAACTCCCACATCCATGGGTATTACCCGATTCGGCTGCGTAACCTGCCCAGCTACATCCGTGGGTTCGACGTCCGCACCGGGAAACAGCTCTGGAAGTTCAACCTCATCCCGGAACCCGGCGAGTTCGGCGCGGACACCTGGCTCAGCGGCAGCAAGGCCGGCACGCCCGGCGTTGGCAAGGCCGACGCCTGGGCAACCTACTCCGCGGATCCGGAGGCCGGGCTCGTCTACATTCCGGTGGGCATGCCGCTCATGGACGAGTACGGCGGACATCGCCCCGGGAACAACCTGTTTGGCAACAGCCTCGTCGCGCTCGACGTCAAGACCGGGAAGCGGCGCTGGCACTTTCAGATGGTCCATCACGACATCTGGGACTACGACACGCCCATGGCGCCGAACCTGCTCGACGTGACGATCGACGGCAAGCCGCGCAAGATCGTGGCGCAGAGCACGAAGCAGGGTTGGCTGTACGTCTTCGACCGCGTGACCGGCGAGCCCATCTGGCCGATCGTCGAGACGCCGGTGATGCAGAGCGAGGTTCCCGGCGAGCAGGCATCACCGACGCAGCCGGTCCCCACCAAACCGGCGCCCTATTCGCAGCAGGGACTCGTCGAGGCGGATCTGATCGACTACACCCCGGCGATAAAGGAAGCCGCGCTGAAGCTGGCACAGGCGTGCCGCATGGGCCCGTACTTCATACCGCCGTCACCTGCCGATGGCACTGGCAAATACCGCTGTTCCTGGTACGCACCCGGCGCGAGCGGCGGGGTCAACATCGACGGCGGCGCCGCCGTCGATCCGGAAACAGGCAAGCTCTACGTCGCCGCGCAAACCGGCCTGAGCACCGCGCAGGTCGCGAAAGATCCCTGCTCCGAGTTCCGGTACAGCTCTTTGCACGACAGCTGCGGTCAGCTGGGAGCGCTCCCGCCCCCGCCCGGGTACAAGAAGCCCGAGGGCCCGGTGGGCGGATTCGAACGGCGTGGCAGCGGGCAGGCGATCGGCGGCGTTTCGATCGTGAAGCCGAAAGACCTCGGCGGAATCACTGCCTACGACATGAGCACGGGCGACAAGGCGTGGTGGATTCCCAACGGTGGCCAGCTCCTGCCGGTGAAGTCGGACGATCCGCTCTTTGCGGGCGTGACCCTGCCGCCCGCGCCTCCGGGACGCGGCCACGCGCAGGTCATCACGACGAAGACGCTGGTGATCTACGGGACCGGGCGCAGCGGCGGCCCTCCAGGGGCCGAGCCGCGGCTCTTCGCGGCCGACAAGGCAACGGGCAAGCAGGTCGGTGCCGTCGCCATCCCGTCGCGCACGAGCGCGGTCCCGATGACGTTCCTGCACAAGGGACGTCAGTACGTGGTGTTCGCAACCGGCGGCGGCGAGAACACCTCGCTCGTCGCACTGACGCTGCCGAGGGACGCGCCGACGAGGTAGCTGTCACGTGCCTCGTCCGACGTGCCACGTAGCCACGTGGTCGAAAACGAACACGGGCTTCCCGCATGCGAACGGCCGATCTGACGTACGGCAGCTGTTTTCTCGCGGCCCTGCCCTCTCCGGCTGGCACGGATGGTGCTCTGCGGACGCGGGGCCTGCCATGTTTCTGGTCAACGACATCCGCGTGGCCGTGCGCCGGCTGCGCAGGAACCCGCTGTTCGCGGCCACGGTCATTGGAACGCTGGCCATCGGCGTCGGCGCGACGTCCTCCATTTATTCGATCGTGGACGGGGTGTTGCTCAAGCCGCTGCCCTTCGCCAACCCGGAGACACTCGTACGCGTCACCTCCGATTACAAGGCCATCAACCTGCGCGATGCGGGCCTGTCGCAGCCGGAGCTCGCGGCCTACGCTGGCCGCTTCGACGTGTTCGACGCGATCGCGGGCATCTGGCCGATCAACGCCAACTTGACCGGATCCGATCGCCCCGAGCGCGTCGAGGTGTTGCTCGCGAGCGCGAACTACTTCGACCTGCTGGGTGTGCGAGCCGCGCTCGGACGAACCTTCAACGAGCGTGACGAGATTCCGGGCATCGCGACGGTCGCGGTCATCAGCGACGGCTTGTGGCGCCGTGGTTTCGGTGCCGACCCGGCGGTGCTCGGCCGCAGCTTGCGAATCGACGAGGACGTGTACGAGATCGTCGGCGTGATGCCGCCTGCTTTCCGTCATCCCAGCGTCACGCTCGAGACCGACGTCGAGGTGTGGGCCCCGGCTGGATGGAAAGAGGCGCCCTTCCCGCCACCATCCAACAGCGCGCGCTTCATCCCCTCCGCAATCGGCCGGCTGAAGTCCGGTGTCACGCCGCAGGAAGCAGGGGCCCGCATCGACGCGCTGGCACGAACGCTGACGCGCGAATACCCTGACGACTACCCCGCACGTCTGGGTTTCACGCCGGTGATCCGGCCGCTCGCCGCACATCTGGTGGACGGCGTCCGCCCTGCGCTGCTCCTGTTGATGGGGGGAATCGTCTTCGTCCTGCTGATCGCGATCTCCAATGTCTCCAATCTGCTGCTGGTCCGCTCCGTCGAGCGCGAGCGCGAGATCGCCGTGCAGCGGGCGCTCGGGGCCAGCCGGCTGCGCGTCGCTTCCATGCTGCTCGTCGAGGGCGCCGTGCTGGCGGTCGTCGGCGGCGGGCTCGGGTTCGTTGCCTGTCTCTGGGGCGTGGATTGGGTGATCCGCCTCGCACCGGATCGCCTTCCGCGGCTTGCCGACGTGCAGGTGGACTACCGGGTCTTTCTCTTTGCGGTGCTCACCTCGGCCATCGCGGGCGTGCTGGTTGCACTCGCGCCCGTAGTTCAATCGGCGCGCACGGAAATCGTCGAACAGCTGAAGGTCGCAGGCCGCGCTCTGCCGGGAGGGCCCAAGGCGAAAGTGCGAAGCGCGCTCGTCGTGGCGCAGGTGGCCATCGCGATCCTGCTGCTCGCCGGCGCCGGACTGCTCGTTCGGAGCCTCCGCAACCTGCAGCGAGTCGACACCGGCATGCAGACCGAGAACGTCGTGACCGCAAGACTCTGGCTGCCGCAGCCCAACGATCCTGCTGCGGGCCCCTATTTCGAGCATGGCAGCCGAGCGGCGCTCATCCGCGCCATCGTCAACCGCGTCGGCGCCCTGCCCGGTGTGACGGTGGCCGCCATGTGCACGGCGCTTCCGGCGATGGATGACAGCGGCTCGGGCCCGTTTGCGGCCGAGGGCTGGACGCCGGATCGCAAGGACCTCGCGATTGCCACGGCCGTGGCGGTGACCCCCGGGTACTTCCGCGCCCTCGGCGTCCGGCTCATGGCCGGACGTCTCCTGCAGGATTCAGATGACCAGCGGTCGTCCCGGGCGGTCGTCGTGAACGAGACGCTCGCGAAATCATATTTCGCCGGTGAAGAGCCCGTCGGCCGTCGGATCCGGTTTGTCGGCCGCCGTGGTCAGGTGCCCTCGGGTGTCCCCTGGATGACGATTGTCGGCGTGGTGCGCGACGTCAAGGAAGACAGGATCGACGGCCCCGTCCGACCCCAGATCTACCAATCGCTCTGGCAGACCTCGAGCCTGTCGCTCGCCATCGTCGCGCGTGGCGCAACGCGTGCGCCCGGCGCCGACGCCGTCCGCGCCTCCGTCAAAGAAGCGGATTCGAACCTCCCGGTCTACGCGATCCGGGACGGCGAGTCGCTCATCGCTGCGCAGCTCGCGCAGCGGCGTTTCGCCACGCTGCTGATCAACGCGTTCGCTGCATCCGCCCTCTTTCTTTCTGCCTTTGGCCTGCACGGGCTCCTGGCGTACGGCGTACGTCAGCGGACACACGAGATCGGGCTGCGGATCGCGCTCGGCGCCACCGCCCTCACGGTGGTCACGCTCGTCCTCGGTCAGGCGGTGCGTCTGGCGCTCGTCGGCGTCGCGATCGGCCTCGCCGGCGCGCTTGCGTTGGGGCATCTCATCTCGACGATGCTCTTCGGTGTGAGCGTACGGGATCCATGGACGCTTGGCGGGGTCGTCGTCGCGCTGCTGGCTGTCGCCGGCGTGTCCACGATCGCTGCCGCGCGGCGTGCCGCCCGAATCGAACCGGCCATCGCACTGCGCGAGGGCTGACTCGATCGGCGCTATGCTCGTGAGGTGGGCGCGCGAATAGCTGTGGTTGCCGCGATCGGCCTCACGTCCCTGGCGTGCGGCGATGCGAACGGTCCGGCATCGCCGAGCCCGAACGGCGCCGGTTCACCAATGGTCCGGATCGTCTTTCTCGGCTCGACGACGCGGCGAACCGATCTTCCCCCCTCCGCCCAGGCCTGCGTCAACGGCGTCGGCGCGACTCACGTCCACCCCAGCTGGCGCAACTTCGCCGGAATCGCGTTGCAGCCAGTTCCACCCGATCGCTACCAGATCGCTTTCACCGACGTGCCGGTGGACACTCGCGTGTCGTTCCGCGTCAACGATCAGAATGCGTGCGACGAGAACCCCACAGGAGCCGTGACGCGCGACATTTTCGTGAACGAGACGCGCCTCACCCAGAACGCGACAACGCCCGGCAACGGCGACGAGCCCGGCTTCGCGTTCATGGTGGCGGAGGACGGAAGGGTCAGTCAATGATGCCGGCGGTTCACCGGACGTCACACTGAAACCGGCGCGGGATCTGCCGGGACATTCGAGCGTCGCATGGGCTGAAGATGGCCGTACGTGGCAGACCGCCAGAGCCATTCAGCTGGCCCGAACCGGAAGCTCCGGAGCCAGAACGTGCTGAACACCACTTCGGCGGCAAAGCAGGCGACTGCCGCGGCTAGTCCGAACACCGGCCGGAGTCGGCCGAGACCCAAGGCGTAACCCGAAAACAGGAGATCCAGCGCGGCGATTTGAATCAGGTAGTTGGTGAGCGCCATCCGGCCGGCATTTGCGACGCCGCGCAGTGCGTACACGAGCGCGGGCCGTCGATCGAGGAGCAGCAGCGCGCCGGCGACGTATGCGAACATCAACCACTGATCGCGAAGGAGGCCGAACGGACCGTAGCCCAGCAGCCAGTTCTGAGTCAACCACGACACGACGCCGAACGTGGCCATGGCGCCGAGCAGCCGCCGGTGAGCGCTCACGTCCTCGAACACGCGATGCCGGATCAGCAAGAGGCCCGAGATGAACAACGCCATCGTCGCGCCGGGCATGAAGGAGAACGGCTGCGCATAGAACCAGGCCATGTGCCGCAGTCGCGCCGCCAGGAGGACGGCATAGCTCTCCTGCGCCGCTGCAGCGCGGAGGGCGCCATTCACGGCGGTGGCCGCCGCCTGTTGCGCCTGAACGGCCCCTCCAAGCGCCTCCGGTCCGGCGCTCGACGTCAAATACAAGGTTTCACCGAGATAGTAAAGCGCGACCGATATCGCGGAGAGGCACGCAGCGACGAGCAGCGTCCGCGTGGACCAGTTCCGGATCAGGAGGAGCCCCATGCCCCACACGGCGTATCCCAGGAGTACGTTGAAGCCGAAGAAGGCGTGCGCCGCAGAGCCGAAGAGCGCGAGCACGAGCAGCCGGCGAAGGTAGAGTCCCGCGAACGGTCTGCCCCGCTCCTCGGCGCGTCTGAGCTGAATAGCAAAGCCTGCCCCGAACAGCAGCGCGAACGTCCCGTGCGACTTGCTCTCGACCAGTCGCCAGATGAGCGTACGAACAACGTCGTCGAACCCACCGGGATCCGTCGAGCGCGCGTGGAAGTGCACCACGAACATCCCCAGCAGCGCGATGCCGCGAAGGATGTCGAGGGACGGAATCCGGCCGGCCGGATCCGCCTGCGGCGCCAGCGACGCCTTGTCGGGGTCCATCGAAGGTGCGCGCCTACTCTCGCCAAACCCGACCCGGTTGTCAACGGCGGACGGTGGCCCACCGGTCTGATGTGTCGTGGGACACGCCTGCGCGACGGTCCGAGGCGATCTCCGCGCCGCGCGGTCACGTGCTGCCGAAGAGATCGGGCCGTCGAGCACGGACGGTCGCTGTGGCACTCGTCAACCACTCGAGCAGCTTCTCGCGAGATGCCTGATACCCGACCTCCGCGATATCGGCTGCGCGGCGAAAATCGATGCGGTTGAAGTGGCGGACTTCAGGCGTGAGGTACAGGTCCGCCATGGCCGCCTTGTCGCGCCTGTACGAGATACCCCCGAACTCGATGGCCCGCATGAGCACCAGCAGGATGCTCGGAGGATACGCACGCCTCGCTCGAGCGGGCTTCAGGCGATCCCAGACCGCTCGCCATCCCGAGACGTCCTCGCCGTAGTCGGCCACCTCGTCGAGCCCATGCGGCGGCGAGACGTCGACGCCGATGACGATGCCTTCGTTCGAGAACGATCGCATGACATCGACCGGCACGTTGTCGATCAGGCCGCCGTCCACGTGCAGCTCGCCGTCGAGGACCATCGGCGGAAAGACGCCTGGCACGCGCGCGCTCGCAAGGACCGCCTCGGCAAGGGCGCCCGACGTGTGGACTTTCAGCTCCGCGCGGTTCAGGTTCGCGGATACGCTGAAGTACGGCGACCAGAGATCCTCTATCTGTACGTCCTGGAAGACACCGCGGACGAAGCGGCTGACCTTGCCCCCGCGCTGGAGAGCCAGGAACGGGAGGGTCATGTCGTCGAACGCTTCGGCGAAGCCGGTCCGCGTTTCGTGCACCATCCGAGACGAGTCCCAGCCGATCGCCCACTGGGCGCCAACTATCGCGCCGATGCTGGCGCCGCCGATCGCGTCCACCGGGATCTTCAGCTCCGCAAGTGCGCGCAGCACGCCGATGTGGGCCAGCCCGCGCGTGAAGCCGCCGCCCAGCGTGAGTCCGACCGCCGCTCCGCTGATGAACCGCGCGACACGCTCGAAATCCGCGAGCGCGTCGCGTCGAACGTGCAGGTGCCTCTCGATGCTCCTGGCGGTCAGCCACCGTGCGGTTCCGACCGGCGTCGAAGTCGCTGCGGGGTGGACCAGCACCAGGGTCACAGGCGTACGGCTGACCCGCCGGCCTGCCAGCAACTCCGTCTCGATCTCTCCCGGAGCCTCGCTGCCGGCCGCGTTGGCCGCCAGCACGATTCGATCGGCCTGACGCACGCAGCGTTCGGTCCACGGGGACAGCCCCCTGTCCGCCTGATAGACGACGAAGCGGTGGACGGATTCGAGCCCGGCCAGCCACTCAAGAAGTCCTGCGCCTCCACCTTCTCGATCGTGCGCCTGCGCGGCGCCCCGTCGTCCGAGGCTGCTGTCCACGCGCTCACTCGTCAGGTGCAGTGTCGGAGCAAGCCGTTCGAGCGCTGTCGAGAGCATCGTGCAGAACTCGCCGAGGGGGACGTCTGGCGAGGCCGGCAGGACGGCAATAGTCCGGACAGCCGCACGCCGCGGCTCGCCTCGCGACATGACGCGCAGCCTCGAGACCACTCGGTCGGTGAGCATGAGCAACATGGCCTGTGGATGCCGCTCGAGCACCCGGGTGACACCCGCCTTGGTCAGCCTGGCTAGTTGAGTGTCGCGCGAGGCGTACACCGTTGCCGAGCGCGGCTCTCCACTGATGACGGCCATCTCACCCACCGTCTCTCCTATCCCCAGTTCCGCGAGCAGCGTTTCCGAGCCGTCGGAAGCCACCGACACGACGCGCAGCCGGCCACTGACGACGATGTACATCTCGTCGCCGCCGTCACCCTGCCGGAAGAGGACCTCCCCGCCGTACAGCGCCATCATCTGACACTCTGACTCGAGATCGAGAAGGGCGGACCGCGCCACGTCGCCGAACATGTCGCTCATGTGCAGCACGGTCCGCAGCCTCTGACGCCGCAGTCGCGGGCGTAGCGCTTCGACGAGCGCCAGCGCTGCCGCCGGCCATCGATCGCTGAAACCGTCGAACGCCGCCTTCGACAACGCCGCGAGCTGAACGACGCCGCGCGCCCGCATCGTCGCCGCAGCAGGCGAGCGGAGAAAGATGTTCATCTCCCCGGCCAGGTCGCCCGGGCCCACCTCGTCCACCACGTGAACCGCCCCATGGCGATCGGTGGTTGATACGGTCAAAGCACCGGAGAGCACGAGGAACAGCGCTTCGCACGTCGCGCCCTGCCGGATGACTGCCTCGCCGTCGGCGAGCGTAACGGGCGACATACGATCGGCGAGGTCGCACAACTCTCCGTCGGCCAGATCCGCGAAGGCCTCGGACGCGCGAAGCGCAGCAGGCAAATCGAGTCGATCCAGGACGGCAGCGGTCGTCATCGACGCGGCCTCATGGCTTCACCGCTGCCCGTGGCTGCGCCTCGAACACCCTGCACCATACCTTCGTTCTCCTGCGCTTCGACCTCGAAGTATCTCGTCTCGATTGCCGTCAACAGGAGAATCGAAAACAGGGCGGCAGACACGCCAGAGGGCAAGGTTCCGCAACGCAGCCGAATCTCGAGGTCTGAGCCGCAGCCCCGCTGAACACCAGAGGGGACGAGAGACAAGCCTCGAGGCGGAAGATTGAAGGTTGAAAATCGAAGGATGAAGTTTTCGCTGCGGCAACACTACCAATCTGCCGAGCGACACACAGTTGCGCATCATTTCGCGTGGGTGCCCAGCCCCTGAGGCGGCAACGGTTTTGCCTCGCGCTGCGCAGTTCTTCCGGTGAATGCGCCGGGCGGGTGTTCGGCAACGTGGGGGCAGCCAGGGAGCGACGAATGATGCAGAGTGACGCTGGAAGAGGACCGTCACCAGGCGGGCCCGGATCGATCGAGACCGCGGCGCAGGCGCGGCCATCACCGATCTCGGAGCGCGCCCACGAACTCCCGCCGAAAATGGCACGCGGTGTTTCCGCGCTGCTCCGGCCACGATCGACCCCGGGCCGCCACGGCATCACCGTGCCTGCGATGAGCGCCGACTGGCTGCTGCAGTCCGCTGTGAAATCCGGGAAATGCGGCGACCCGGTCTGAGCGGTTGGCTGAAACGGCGGGCCGGGTCATCAGCGTGCCCGTCAGCTCGATGGTGACGAGCAACGGGATCGGCTGGCGCGGTGAGTCCAGGAATAGCTCGCCGTACTCCCACGGGACGCCATCGGCGACACTCACGCGCTAGGTCCGACCAGCGGCAGCATTGGGCGAAGATACGGCGAATGTGATACGCTTGCGCGCCGTGGCGCAGCTCTTTGAGCGGCAGGCCGGATGCAGCGACAGTCGCACAACCCGGACTCCCAGCATCCCTGAGGTCAGCCGTCCGCCCCTCTCTGAACTCGAGGTGCTGGTGGTCGATTGTCAGGCCACAGCGGCGGCTCCCCGCGGGCATCTTCTCGAGGTCGGGTGGGCCCGCGTTCGGACGACGATCGTTCAGGCGCAGGCGCGTCTCATCGCCCTTCCCGCCGGCGAGCGCATTCCGCCAGCCGTGGCGCGAATCACCGGCCTCTCCGAGCGCATGATGCGGGACGGTGTCGATGCCCGCCTCGCCTGGCGTGAGTTGTCCGCCCAGGCCGCGAGTCTCGCGCAGCAACCGGCGCCGACCGTCGTCCACTTCGCCCGATTCGAGCAGCCGTTCCTCTACGCGTTGGCCGGCGGCGTCCCTCCACTCGACCTCGTCTGCACCCACCACATCGCCCGGCGCCTCTTCCCCGATCTGCCGCGCTGCACTCTGCGGGCCCTCACGGGATACTTCGGGCGCGCGGTCAGCGGCCTCCGGCGGAGCGCCCACCACGTGGAGGCCACGGCGTTCGTCTGGCGAGAACTGGTGCGCCTGCTCGACGAAGAGGGCGTGTCGACATGGCGCGGTCTCCGGGAATGGCTGGCCGCGCCTGCCCACTCGACGACGCGTCCGCGCCGTGCGTGGCCGATGCCGCGGGACGTGCGCCTCTCGCTGCCCGATGCCCCGGGCGTCTATCGCATGCTTCGGACAAGTGGTGACGTGCTCTACATTGGCAAGGCTTCGTCGCTCCATCGCCGGGTCAACAGCTACTTCCGGAAGCAGTGCGGCGTGCCCGAGCGGCTGCTCGAGATGCTCTCGCAGGCACGCGCCATCTCGTTCGAGGTCACCCCGAGTGCGCTCGAGGCGGCGCTCCTCGAACCGGACGAAATCAAGCGGCACCGGCCGCCCTACAACGTGGCGCTCGCCGCCAACGACCGCACGGTGTCGTTCACGTCGGCCGATCTCGGCACGCGCAGCCCGCACTCTTCGCCGCGCTGTCCGCTCGGGCCCTTTCCCTCGGCCGAGGCGCTCGACCAATTCGATGCACTCGCACGCTCGGACGGCGCTGCGCTCGAGCGAGGCCGATGGGGTCCGGATGCGGCGACGTTCAACGCTGGGTACGCGCGGCTGTGCGCCGCCCACCACGAGTTGTCCCGCGACGATCTCGGCGCGCATGCCCGGCTGCTGCGACTCGGCACACGATTGTGGGAGGAAGGTCGGCGGGACCACGACCCGGATGACGACGGGGCTACGGGAACAGGTCGTGGAGTTGCCCAGTGGACACCCGAGCTCGTGCAGGTCTCGCTCGAGCGAATCGCTCTACGCGGCGCGCTGGCGCGTCGCCGCGCGATCTGGTTGACCCGGTTGATCGATGCCACCGTGGTCTGGAGCGAGCCCGGCAGCACCGGCGCGCGGCTGATGATCATCGAGAACGGCGAGATCGTCCTCCGCAGCGCCTTCGACCCCGCCGTGACGCCGCCGATTCCACCCGGACACCGCCGTGCGGTAGCCGCACGTCACGAAGCTGTTACCGTGGCGTGCTTCGATCGCTTGCGGGTGCTGACGAGCGAGCTCAAGCGTCTGGTGGCGGCCGGTGCTCCTGTGGCGCTGCGATTGGGCGTTGCACCGGCGATGACTGACGCACGCCTCGCCTCTGCGCTTTCATGGGTCTGACGTGCGCGTGCTCTTCGTGTCCGACACGCATCTCGGTCTCGACTGGCCTGCCCGTCCGCGCGTCGTCCGGCGGCGCAGGGGCGATGACTTCTTCCAGAATTTCGAGCGCGCGCTCGAGATCGCGCGTACTGGCGAGGTCGATGTGGTCGTTCACGGCGGCGACCTGCTCTACCGAAGCCGTGTGCCGGCCTGGCTGGCCGAAGCGGCGCTCGCGCCGCTCAAGCGCCTCGCGTCGTCTGGAGTGCCGGTCCTGCTGGTGCCCGGAAACCACGAACGGGGCCGCATGCCGTATCCGTTGCTTGCACTGCACGAGCGCTTGCATGTCTTCGACCGTCCGCGCAGCGTGGTGCTGGAGGCACGTGGAGTACGCGCCGCGTTCATCGGGTTTCCGTTCACGAACGCCATCCGTCACCGGTTCCCCGGGATGTTCGCCGCTGCGAGTCGTGATACGTCCGCTGTGGACGTCCGTGTGCTCTGCCTCCATCAGTGCATCCAGGGCGCGACCTGCGGTCCGGGGAACTTCACCTTCCGCTTCGGAGCCGATGTGATCCGCACCGCCGATCTACCGCGGGACGTGGCTGTCGCGCTGAGCGGACACATTCATCGCCACCAGGTGTTGCGGCCCGTGGGCAGGCCTCCCATCATCTATGCGGGCTCGGTCGAACGCACGTCATTTGCCGAAGCGCCGGAGACAAAGGGATTCGTCGTGCTGGACTTGACACGATCCGGCCTGGGTCCCTTCGAGTTCCGGGCGTTGCCCGCGCGGCCAATGGTCACGCGCACGCTCGCCTTCGCCGGCTCCGACGCCACGGAGGTTCACGCCCGCCTGGCGGCGGCCATCGAAGCGACTCCAGAGGACGCCGTCGTGCAGTTGCGCGTCACGGGCGCGATCCCGGCGACGCTCACGGCGGCGGCGCTGCGCGCGGTCGCCGGTGCACGCACGGTGACGCTGGCGAACCGGTTTCCCCGTTCTCCTTGACCGCCCCGGGGCCCTCCGCCGGCGAACGCGAGCCCGCCGACACGCGTGACGAGCGTCACGACGGCCTGGAAGTTGTTCGTTCGACCCTTTAGTCGCGCGCCACGAGCGCTGCGAAATCCTCGTAGCGCATCGCGACGTGTTGGTGGAAGGCGCTGGTGAGCGATGCGCCTCGGCCGAGATCCTCCAGCAGCGCGACGAGCGCAGCCGCCCCGGGCTGCTCGAGCAGCCGCCGCACGGCCCGCGCGGCCGTCGCATAGGCGATTTCGGCGTCGCGCCTGGAGAGCGCGACGAAGCTCTGGTGCAGCTTTGAGAGTGCGGGCCGCGCCCCGGGCCGCGCCAAGGGTGCTTTGGCGCTCTCAGGGCCCGAGGGTTCGAGCACGGTGGCGAGACCCTCGTTCAGCCAGGCGGGCACGTTGCGCCCTCCCAACATGGCAACCACGGCATGAACGAATTCGTGTGACAGGACGCGATCGATTTCATCGCGCTGCTGCTGCAGCGCGCCGCTGAGCGGCACGCGAATGCGACCGTCGTATGCCGCTGCCGACCATGCGGCCACCCTCGTGATGTCGTCGAATTGTGCCCGGGTGTAGAGCACAACCGTGATTGGCTGAGACGGATAGACGCCGAGCGCGCGGCCCACGCGCCAGTACGCCGCCTCGAGCCGGTCGAGGACCTCACGAGCCAGAGGTTCCTCGGTGGCCACCTCGAACAGCGCGGTGAAGTGCTCCGTGCGTACTTCGCGGAAGCGGTCCTGGAGCTCTCGCTCCTTCCGCCAGACAGCGAGCCGTTCCCGGAGCTGGCCTGCGCCGGGCGATCGCTGTTGTGCGCCTTCGTAGACCGCGATCGCTTCGTGCAGGCGCCCCGCGCGATAGTGCAGGTCTCCGAGCCACACCGCCGCGGGCAGATGGTCGGGATCGAGCGCAAGGGCGCACTCGAGGCGCATCTGCGCCACGTCATTCTGCCCGAGCATGAAGGCAGCGATGCCCGCGCCAAAGCAGAAGCTCGCGTCGCCGGGCTGCAGCGCCGCCGCCCTCGTGAACGCCTCCAGCGCATCACCAAACCGTCGATTCTCGATGGCTGCCGTCCCCGTGCGTGCGAGTGCGTTCGGATCCTGCGCCGCACGGGCATCGCCGGCGGCCATGGACCCCACGAGCATCAGCACCGTCGGCGCGATCACGAATCGGATCGGCAAAGCGACCTGGTGTTGTGCAAGAAGAACACCCGAAAGAGCCGGCAACTTCGCTGGTGTTCGGACCGGGACCGGACGCTTTGTCTATCAGCGGGTCTACAAAAGTCACCCCTACGGCTGTACTCGGACCGTATGCGTGCAGCCGCGTTCTGGCCGGCGTATACTCCGCTCCGGCGGCCAGATGAGCATACTCGTCCAGGACCTTCGGTTCGCGTTGCGCACGCTGCGCCGCACGCCGGCGTTTCCCCTCGCGGCCGTCGGGACGCTCGCCATCGGCATCGGCGCGACGACGGCGATCTTCAGCACCGTCAACTCAGCGCTCCTGAACCCACTTCCCTACCCCGACGCCGGAAATCTCTACTCGCTGCGAACGGCCCTGACCGACGGTCGCGTAACCACCGGCAATCTTTCGCCGGTCGAGGTTCTCCGGCTGAATGATCCGAGCCTGTCGATCGCCCGCGCGGCCGGCCTCGTGCCGAACGACGTCACACTGCTGCGCACCGATGGCACGCCGATGAAGACCACGGCACACGGCGTGAGCGAAGGGTTCTTCGAGCTGTTCGGCCTGCCCATGACCCTCGGCGGCTCCGGGACACCGCCGAGTCAGAACGCGCCGCCGACCGTCGTCATTTCGTACCGCATGTGGCAAGACCTCTTCGGCGGCGATCCGGCGGTGGTCGGCAAGCCGGTCCGTTTTGCCGAGATCACCACGTCGGTGGCCGGTGTCGCGCCGAAGGATTTCGATACGCCGCATGGCGCGCATTTCTGGTTCCAGATTCCCCTGGATCCGAAAGGCGTGAACCACAGCTTCGAGGGGTTCATACGGCTGAAGCCCGGCACGTCGATCGAGCGCGCCAGGAGCGAGATGGCGGGGGTGATGGCCAGCGTGGCGCGTGACTTCCCGGAAAGCGCCCGGGCACGCGTCTACGTCGCCCGTCCGTTGGTCGAGTCAATTGTCGGCGACCTCGGTCCGATCCTCATTGTCGTGCTGGCGGCGACCGGTGTGCTGCTCGCGCTCGCATGCGTCAACGTGACGAACCTGCTGCTGGCGCGCGGTGCCGCGCGCGCGCGGGAGATGGCCGTTCGCGCCGCGCTCGGCGCTGGCCGTGGGCGGATCCTGCGGCAGCTCCTCACCGAATCGATGCTGCTCGCGACGGCCGGCGCCGTGCTCGGCGTCTTCGCGGCCTATGCATTCGTGCGCCTGCTCCTCGCGCAGGGCGCGTCCAAGCTGCCGCGGCTCGACACCGTCTCGTTCGACGGACGGGTCCTGTTGTTCGCGCTCGGGGCGCTCGTCGTGAGCGGCGTGCTGGTCGGATTTGCACCGGCGCTGCGACTCGCCGCCACCGATGTCAGGGCGCTCATGAACGAAGCCGGACGGTCAACCTCAGCCGGGCGCGGCACCGCGCGTTGGCTCGGCGTCATGACGATCGCCGAAATCGCGCTGGCCGTGACGCTCGTCGCAGGTGCAGGATGGCTGATTCGCAGCTTCGACAATCTCCGCACCACCGATTCGGGGTTCGATTCCGCGGACCGGTTGATTTTCGATGTCTCCCTCATCGGCCCGAACTTCCGTGACAATGCCGCCGTCCATGCCGCCCTGACCGGGCTGCTCGAGCGGCTGCGCGACCTGAACGGTGTCACTGCAGCTGCATCCACGTTCAACTTCCCGCTGCGCGCCGGCCCGGAGAACTCGCTGTTCGTGCGTGTGCAGGGGGATCCGATGGACCCTTCGCATCAGTTCAACTCGAGACAGCGCACGGTGAGCCCGGGGTTCTTCGAGTCGATGGGCATCGACCTGGTCGCCGGGCGCGACTTCAACCAGCACGATCGGCCCGACTCCGTGCGGGTTGCGGTCGTCAATCGCACGTTCGTGCGGCGGTATCTCTCGGGCAACGATCCGCTGACCGTCCGGTTCACGTCCGGCTATCCCGAGATCGACCCCCGCACCGTGTGGACGGTCATCGGCGTCGTCGACGACGTCCGCCAGCGATCGCTCAACGTCGCCGGTGAACCCGCGTACTACACATCGCACGGACAAGGAACGCCGCGGCGTCAGACGGTCGTCCTCCACGCGCCCGGCGGGGACTCGGCCGCGCTGCGATCCGCGATCGGCGACGAGGTGCGCAGGCTCCATCCCCAGATGGCAGTGGACATCCAGCGCGTGTCGGACCTCGTGGGCTCGACGATCAGCCGTCAACAGCTGGGGATGATGCTGATGCTGTGGTTCGGCGCCGCCGCGGTGGCGCTGGCGGCCATCGGCATCTACGGCGTGATTGCCTACGGGGCCGCACAAAGGCGAAGCGAGGTCGCGATCCGTCTGTCGCTGGGCGCCTCGCCGGGCAACGTGTTCCGGCTGATTCTCCGGCAGGGCCGGATGATGGCTGGTGTCGGCGCGGCGATCGGTGTCCTGGTGGCGTATCTGGCGGGGCGGGTCGTGTCCAGCTGGCTGTACGAGGTCAGCGCATCGGATCCGATCATTCTCGGAGGCGCCGGCGCACTCGTCGCGATCATCGCGCTGCTCGCAACTGTCATCCCCGCCTGGCGCGCCGCGCGGCTGGATCCCGCGCGCGTGCTCTGGACGGAGTAGGCCGCACGGTCACCGCCCATCCCATCACTCCTTCCCTCAGCTCCACCGTCCACACGCCGGTTCCCACCGCCCGTTCCGAACCATGATTGGAGGAAGTGCATGGACTGGTTGCTCTCGCCGGGTGTTTGGGCGGAAGATGCTGGGCGATGACGCTCGCGTTTGCGGACGCCGCTCGACAGCTGGTCGCCGTGGGGCGGCGGCTCGATGCCCGTGGCTGGGTGCTCGGGACGAGCGGCAACCTCAGCGTCGTGATCGACCGGGAACCGCTGCGCCTCGCCATCACGCCAAGCGGCGTATTCAAGGGCGATCTTGCCGAAGACGGGATCATCGAGATGGACGCTACGGAGGCCATCATCGGGCCGGGACCGGGCCGGCCATCGGCGGAAGCAGCGCTCCATCGAGAGATTGTGCAGACCCGGGGCGCCGGCGCCGTGCTGCACACGCACTCAATCTGGAGCACGGTTCTGTCGGATGCTCATGCCGGCGCCGGCGGGCTCGTGATCGAGGGGTACGAGATGCTCAAGGGGCTCGAAGGCGTCACGAGCCACGAGCATCGCGAGTGGATCCCCATCCTCGACAACGATCAGGACATGCATCGCCTGGCAGGACGCATCCGCGCTACGCTCATTGAGCAGCCGGCGTGCCATGCGTTCCTCCTGCGCCGCCATGGGATGTACACTTGGGGCGATACGTTGTTCCAGGCGCTCCGCCACGTCGAGATTGTCGAGTTCCTGCTCGAGGTGGTAGGACGCCGGAAGTGAGGAGGCATCATGGCGATCGTCAAGGTTCCCGCCGACAAGGTGGTGCTTCGGGATACCGGTGAGATCACCGCATTTCTCTCCACCTACGGCATCGAGTACGAGCACTGGACGCCGGAACATCCCGTGGCGGCCGATGCGTCCCCGGAAGAGTTTCTGGGGGCGTACGCGACCGAAGTCGAGGCGCTCAAACAGCGTGGCGGCTACGTCACGGCGGACGTCATCGACGTGAAACCCGACACGCCGAATCTCGATATGATGCTCGCACGCTTCAATCGCGAGCACTGGCACGATGAAGACGAGGTCCGCTTCATCATCGACGGACGCGGGCTGTTCCACGTGCATCCGCCCGACGATCGCGTGTTCGCGATCGAAGTCGAGCCTGGCGACCTCATCAGGGTGCCGCAGGGCACCCACCACTGGTTCGACCTCTGCGGCGATCGCCGCATCCGGGCGATCCGTCTTTTCAAGGACACCTCCGGCTGGACACCCCATTACACGGACAGCGGCGTGGATGCAGGATTCCAACCGGTCTGCTTTGGACCGGCCGATCTCCCCGTGCGAGGCACGACACGCCAGTGACGTCGCCGGTGCGAGCCGGCGCGATCCTCCTCGATATCGAAGGCACCACGACCCCCATCGCGTTCGTGACGGAGGTGCTCTTCCCCTACGCGCGCGCGCACGTACGCGAGCATCTCGAACATCGCGCCTCACGTCCGGCGTACGCCGAGATCATCACCGCGCTCCGCGCGGAGCATCGCCTGGAGCAGCAGTCCGCGGATCCACCACCGGCATGGGATGATGCCGCGGGCTCCTGGCTCGATGCCACCGTTCGATATGTCGAATGGCTCATGGACCGCGATCGCAAATCCACCCCGCTCAAGAGCCTGCAGGGCAGGATCTGGGAGGACGGTTACCATCGTGGCGAGATCATTGGAGAGGTGTTCGAGGACGTACCGCGTGCGCTCGCGGCGTGGCAACGGCAGGGGGTGCCGGTCAGCATCTTTTCCTCCGGAAGCGTGCTCGCACAGCAGTTGCTCTTCCGCCATTCATCATCGGGGGATCTCAGCGGCTTCATCAGGGGCCACTTCGATACGACGGTCGGTCCAAAAGTCGCGGCCGACAGTTATCGGCGGATTGCGGCGGCCGTCGGCACGCCTCCCGAGTCGATCCTCTTCGTTTCCGATGTGACGCGTGAGCTCGACGCCGCGCGCGCGGCCGGCCTCCAGGCCTGTCTCGCCGTGCGACCTGGCAACAGTCCCCCGCCCCCGGGACACGGCTATCGCGAGTCGCGGAGCTTTGACGATCTGATCCAATGATCGGGGCGGTTCGTCGGTAGCGTCAGACCGTTCTGTACAATGCGCGGATGACTCTGCCGCCCTGGCGGGTGCGCGAGCGGGTCGTCCGGAGCGTCGTTCTGGCCGCAGCCGTGCTCGGGTTCGGCTTCGGCGCGCGCCTGCTCTTCCCCGGCGGCGTCACCCAGACACCGACCCGGTTCGCTGCGCGAATCGCCGAGCTCTCGGAAGCCGGCGGCTACTTCGACACCGACAACCTGATCTCGAACGAGGCGTCGTATCTGGATGTCGTACCTGCGCTGTCGCAGATGCAGGCCAAGGGCGGCGTCTACATCGGTGTCGGGCCCGATCAGAACTACACGTACATCGCTGCCACCCGTCCCTCCATCGCCTTCATTCTCGACATACGCCGGGACAACATGCTGCTTCACCTGTTGTTCAAGGCCCTCTTCGGACTGGCGGGCAATCGCGTCGAGTACTTGTCGCTCCTGCTTGGCCGACGCCTGCCCGCTGGCTCCACGGACTGGGGTTCGATGGATATCGAGCAAAGTGTGACGGCCCTGAATCGTGCGGCGCTGGATGAAGGCGCTCTTCGGTCGCTCCGAACCAGAGTGGATGCGGCCATCGGGCGCATCGGCGTGCCGCTCTCCGACGACGACAGGCGGACGATTGAGCGGTTCCACCGGCGGTTCATCGAGGCGGGCTTCGACCTGCGCTTCCAATCCACCGGCCGACCGCCTCGCAGCTACTATCCCACTTACCGCGATCTGATCCTGGCAGCCGACCCCTCGGGACGCCGCTCGTGCTTTGTGGCATCGGAAGACTCGTTTCAATTCGTCAAAGGGCTCCACGCGCAGGACCTCATCGTGCCGGTCGTCGGCGACGTGAGCGGTCCGAAGGCATTGGCCGCGATCGGCCGCCTGGTTCAGCAGCGCGGCGGACGAGTCTCTGCGGTGTACGCGTCCAACGTCGAGTTCTACCTGTTTTCGAGCGGCAGCTTTCCACGCTACCTGGTCAACCTCCGGAATCTCCCCCGGGCTGATAATGCCGTCGTGATCAGGTCGGTGTTCGGTCCGTACTCGCCGTACGGCTCGATGTCCAGCTCGTCGCACCTGCAGTCCATCTCCGACCTGCTGGCGCGGGCGGACGCCGGAGGAATCACGCGGTACGCCGATCTGCTGACGCGCTGAGCAGGGTCGGTTCCCTTCCACCGCCGACCCTCGTTTCGACTCGGATGAACCCTCGGGGATTCCTCTCGCCCCCAGTGCCACTCGCAACTCCATTCGTCACAAATGGTTGCGCGGCGGTTCCGATGAGCGTATGCTCCCGGAATACCGCGGGTATACAGCCTGCCATGAGGAGAACCGCGGAGCGCGCCCGCTGGCGGGCGTGCGACAAGGGAGGAGAACCATGTTCAAACGCATGGGTCGATTGGCGCTTGGGAGCCTGGCGCTCGCGCTGGTCCCTGCGCCATCAGCGGCGCAACTCACGACCGGCAGCATCCTGATCCGCTGTGTCGACGATCAGGGCGCAGTCATGCCGGGGGCGACGATTACGATCAGCAGCGGAGTACTGGTCGCCGGACAGGCCGTCGGCGTCACCGGCACCGGCGGCAGCCATCGCTTCCCCTCGCTGCCACCGGGTGAGTACACGATCAGGGTGGAGCTCACCGGATTTCAGACGATTGTGCGGGAGAACATTCGAGTGCTGGTCGGCGAAACGACTCCGCTCGAACTGAAGATGACGCTCGCGTCCCTCGCCGAAACAGTCACGGTCCGAGGCGACTCGCCGACCGTCGACACGACGAGCGCGAACGTCAACGTGCATCTCGACGCGAAGCTGCTCGAAACGACCCCCAGCGGCAGGGACATCTGGTCGATTGTCGAGTACAAGGTTCCCGGCGTCGTCATGGGCAGCCCGGACGTCGGCGGCAACCAGGGCGGCCTGCAGCGGAGCCTCGAATCGCGCGGCACGGCGAACAGCCAGAACACGCAGATGCTCAACGGCGTGAACGTGGGCGACCCTGCGGCGATTGGCTTCGCGGGCTACTACTACGATCCAAGCTCGTTTGCCGACATCCAGGTGTCGAGCGGAGCGCAGGACATCACGGTGCCCTCCTCCGGCGTCTTCATCAACATGGTCACCAAAGGAGGGAGCAACCGCTTCGAAGGGACTGCGCTCTACACCTATCAGGGTGATGGCACTCAGTGGGACAACATCGACGAGGACCTGCAGTTTGTCGGGATCCGGCCGAATGCGAACGCGGTGGATCGGATCACCAACCTCAATCTGAGCGCTGGAGGACCTATTTTGCGGAACCGGCTCTTCTACTTTGCCGCGCTCAACGATCAGCGAACCCACGTGAACGTCGTCGGCTTTCCTGCCGTGCCCACCTTCGGGCCGACGACGGAGAACACGGACATCACGTCGATCTTCGCCAACAGCACGTATCAGCTGAGCACTGCGCACCGTCTGCAGGGGACGGTCAGCCGCCAGGTGTACGACAAGCCCAATCGCGGGGCGAGCGCCACGAACACGCCGGAGTCCACGTGGCACGAACACGACGTCCTGGCCGTCTACCAGGGACTCTGGAACTGGGTCATCAGCAACAATCTGTTCGCCGACTCCCGTGCGAGCTTCAACAGCATCGATTTTCCGCTGCAGCTCAAGACGACCGAGCAGTCGCTGCTCGATCAGTCCACGAACATCCGGACGCGCGCCAACACGGCGCATCAGGACATGTACCGCCGGCGCCTGCAGGTCAGCACGAACCTGCAGTACTACGTCCCGGAGCTCCTCGGCGGCCGTCATGAGTTCCGCTTCGGCATCGACAACGCTTACACACCGGAGGACGTGGACATCCTGCGCAATGACGACGTGAATCTGCGCTATCGGACTCGCCCCTCGGGCAGCACCCCGGCGGGCCCGACCGACGTCACGCTCTTCAATTCGCCTCTGCACCTGAAGCGCGCCGTCATGGCGACTGCGCTCTACGCGCAGGACTCCTATTCCTACAAACGGTTGACCGTCGTCGGCGGCGTCCGATGGGAGCGCATCGAAGGCTGGATCCCCGCACAGAGCAACCCGCCCAGCCGCTGGTTCCCCGAGGGAACGATCATTCCGACGACGATCGGCGGACAGCCGTTCGACTTCGAGGTGCAGCGCACATTCGACGAAGTCCGGGACATCCCGCTCTGGAAGAATGCGGGCCCGCGCGTGAGTGCGGTCTACGACCTGTTCGGTACCGGCAAGACGGCGTTGAAGGCATCGGCCGCGCGGTACTACGCCACGATCGGCACCGGCACGCCGGGCGGACTGAGCCCCAACGGGACCATCAGCCAGCGGTTCACCTGGAACGACGTCAACGGCGACCTGGTCTTCCAGGCAGGCGAGCAGGGCCGGCTGCTGCAGACGGTCGTGCCCGACACGCAGGAGACGCTCAACCTCACGCGCGATCCGGACCTGCGTCGGCCGTATCAGAACGAGTTCACCGTCGGGGTTGACCACGAACTGATTCGCAATGTGCGCCTGAGCGCCACGTGGATTTACCGCAAGGAAAAAGACCAGATCACCGACGTCGTCCTCAATGTGCCGTTCGAGGCCTACACGCCTCTTCAAGTCAACGAGCCGGGACGCGATGGCGAGTTCGGCACCGGAGACGATGGCGTGCTGACCGTGTACAACGAGAACGAGCCGCTGCAAGCGCACATCGAGCAGGACCGAAACGACGATCGCGTGTCGGAGAGCTTCAAGGGGATCGAACTGACGGTCCACAAGAGGTTCAGCGACAACTGGACGCTGCTGGCCGGCTACACCTGGGGACGCCAGGAGGCCGACCTGCTCGGCGTTGCGGATCCGAACGAAGCGCTCGTCAATGCCGCGGGTCGCACCGGCGGCCGCGAGCACATCTTCAAGCTGACCGGTTCGTACCTGCTGCCGTACGGCATTCAGCTCGGCGGCAACTTCCGCCTCGAATCCGGCCGGTTCATCACGCGCGTGGTCGAGATTTCGGGACTGAACCAGGGCGATATCGACGTCTTCGCCGAGCCCCGGGGAAGCGTCACGCTCGACAGGCTGCCCACCCTGGATCTCCGGATAGGAAAGATCTTCCGATTCGGCGCCCAGGAATTCGAAGCGGACGTCGATTTCTACAACGTGACCAACGAGAACACGGTCTTCAACGTCCGCACCGATACGGGCGTCATCAACGTCCGGCAGGCGGGCGATCCGAACGGCACGGTGAACACGGTCCCGGAGTTCCTGTCGCCGACGGGTATCCTGGGCCCGCGTATCGTGCGCTTCAACATCCGCTACCGGTTCGGCGGGTAATGCTGGCCGGGGAGAACGGAAGGGGAACGCCTTCCGTTCTCCGGGCCGGCCCCGGCGCTCGCGTCGCGATGGATCGCGAGTTCACGGCGCACTGGAGCGATACTCTCCCGCTGAGGATTTGGGCAATCGTAAGAGACGTCGTGACTCTCGATCGCAGCCTCTCCGCGATAACTCTGCCGACCGCCATTATCGGCGCCGGCATTCGTGTCGGCTGGGGACGGTTGATGTAACCGAGAGCACAAGAACACCGGCATTCACGAGGGCCATCACCCGAAGCGGGCGATGGCCCTTTGCTTTGTCGGCCCGGTGTTCGGACGAGGACGCGGCGTATGACGCAGTCAAGGCATTCATCGAGACGCTCAGTGGCTGGTACCTGCCTCTGAGCCGGTCGACGGCGTAGGGTCATGAAATGTCGGACGAGAATATCTCGTGTACTCGATTGGCCTCCGGTAATCCGGTCTGAAGGAGCCGCTGCGTGTTCGCCTCGCGGCCGCGCAACGTTATACCCTGTAGGGAGGCCTCATGCCCGAATCCTATCTCCTGCTGGCGTTAGCCGTTGCGATTGGTCTGGCTGTGGCACTCAGGCGCGCGTATCTGGCGGCAGCGGAGCTGGTCCCAGATAATGACGCGCAGGACGAAGATGAGGCGCCGGCGCCCCTGCTCGATATCTCGGGGTCCGACTTCCTCGAATTCCTCTCTCGGGTGCGACAGGCCATCCGCCAGTCGTACCGCGCGTAACCGGCCGATCAGTCTCTCTGATTCACACGATCATTCGGCAGAACAAGCGTCCTACTCGCGCAGGATCTTCTCCATGGGCCTGCCCTTGGCCAGTTCATCGACCAGCTTGTCCAAGTACCGGATATTCCGCATCAGCGGGTCCTCGATCTCCTCGATGCGAACCCCACAGATCACGCCAGTGATCTTGCTGGCATTTGGATGGAGCGCCGGTGCCTCTCTGAAGAAGGTTTCGAAATCCTTCCTCCGCTTGATCTGCTCCGCCAGCGTGTGCGGGCTGTAGCCCGTCAGCCAGCAGATGACCTCATCCACTTCCTTCTTCTTGCGCCCCTTCTTCTCCACTTTCTGGACGTAGAGGGGATACACACTCGCAAATGCCATCTTGAAGACCCGGTCTTTGTCCATGGGTTCCTCTGGGTGAAAACAGTCGATCTGTGTCTCGGCGTACCCCTACGGATAACGTGCCCGATGGCCGTGCGCCGCGGCGTCATGATGGCACGGATCGTTGGGCGCGTCGGCTCCATTTGGGGGCAGCCACACGGGATCGGTGGAACGTGCCGGTCGAGGAATCGAACCTCACTTCAAGCCGAGTTTCCTGCCGGCCCTGAGCAGTTCAATAGCTTCGCGAATGCGCCGCTCCCGTGTCTCGGCTCGCTTGGCCGTGTGAATCCAGACCACGAAATCACGTCGGTTCCTGGCCGAGAGTGCCTGAAAGAATGTCCAGGCTTTGGGGTCGGTCTTGAATGCCACTCCGATGTAGGCCGGGAGCCTGGGAACCTTCGGCTTCGACGCATAGCGGTTCGCGGTGGGAGCCGCCGCGAGGCCGGGCGCCGCGAGCAGGCCAGCAGCCTGAAGTTCCTTCCAGCGTTTCCGGTTGAGATCAGACCATCGACTCGTCGGCTGGCGCGGCGTCACCTTGATCGCGTAGAGGTTCTCGTCCAGGCGTTTGATCAGGCTATCGACCCACCCGAAGCACAGCGCCTCGCGCACGAGATCTGCATAGGACATCGATGTGATACCGGTGTGCCGCTTATGGCGGAGGAGCCAAACGCCGGAACTGGACGCGTGGTGCCTCGCGAGCCACCGCCGCCACTCTCCCCGCGTTCGCACGTCCAGCTGAATCAGAGTCCTCGCCATGGTCAGCACCTGGATGACCAGTTGACGTGCCAAGGTGCCTGCCTCACGGCCAGGTTTCAGCCGCGGCGGCTCACTGTCGCCCACCGTCGCCGGCTGCAAGCGGATGCCGGCCGCGCGCGCTGAAGCTGCGCCTGACCTTCTTATATCGGTGACGTCCGGCACCGCGAGGCCAGCAGTCCGGTGGCCGTGCGGAGATCCAGATCCGCCACGAGGAGGCCCTCCTGTCCATACGGTTGAAAGCACTGCAGGGTACCATCCGGACGCGCGACCGCCGACGTGGTGCCGGAGCCCTCGCTCGCGCAGTTCACCGACGCAAAGTAGCACGTGTTCTCCGCCGCACGGCACAACACAGCTTTCTCGTGAAAGGTGTTGGCAGGATCGGCGAAGGTGACGGGGCGATAGCTCCCGGGTTCGGCGACATGCGCGTGTGGGTGAAAGACGATCTGGGCGCCTCGCCGCACAGCCCACCGCACCGTCTCCGGATAGCGCCACCCTTCGTGGCAAATCACCACACCGAAGGTCAGCGGCCCCGCGGTGAAGACCCGCCGTTCGGCCCCGAGCGCAGGATAGATGGTCTCCTCGGACGGGTCGATCTGTCCCTTGTCCTGCCACCCTGCAACCGTGCCATCCGGATTGATCACGCATGCGGTAATCTGCAAGCCCCGTTCGGTCACGCGCTCCGTGCCCAGGATGACCGTAATGTGGGCGGCCCTGGCGGCATCCGCCACCGCAGCCCATGCCTGCTCGAGGAACGTGTGATCGGGCGCCGGCGCTGTCGTGCCGGGCCATCGATATCCTGGAACAAAACATTCCGGAAAGCACAGCACCGTCGCGTCTCGTCGAGCGGCGTCCGCGACCGCCGAGATCGCCAGTCGAACGGAGTCCTCACGACTGGCGGGCACACGGACGTTCGCGAGGGCAATGCGGACCGTACTCATAGCGGAGCGCTCCATGGCGCGGCTACCTCATATCGGATAACGTGGAAGGCCACGCGGTGAACGGCATCCGAACAGGATGTGCCTGAAATCCCAAACTCCCGCCTACTCGTACGCGATTCCCAGTTCGGCGGCGACCGTCACGAGTGGTGAATCGGCTGTCCACAGTTTAAGCCGCCCTACCAGAGCTGATGCGAGAAGGTGCGCGTCGATCCAGCCGATTCCCCGGCCGTTCAGCTTGCGATCGCGCACGAAGGTGACGACTTCCGCATGCGGTACGAAAGGCGCGTGGTCCATCCGCACGTAGTTCGCTAGAAGCTCCTTGCGCCCACCCCGGTCTCCGATCAGAAGCTCGCCGTAGACGAAGTCGTGGCCGCTGACCTCGTCACGACTCAGGAGTCCGTCCAGCTCAATCGCATGCGGTGCGCGATTCGCCAGGAACCGAATCCACACGGAGGTGTCAACCAGGACGCTCATGCGGCGGAATGTTTGGCCGACGAGGCGCGTTCACGGCGCCGCGGAACCTCGCGAGCCCGAGGCTCCGAGCCGCGAAGAGCCCGGAGGCGCTCGTACGCAGCACGGCGGACCAGCGCCTCGAGGCCGAGTCGCACCGCCTCGGTATCGGTGTGCGCACCCGAAGCGGCCTTCGCGTCGCGCAAGAGCCGCTCGTCGATGTGCAGGGTCTTCTTCATACAGTCAATTATGCCATACCCGTATGGATGCGCTCAGCCCGGCGGACCAAATTCGCGATTCGCCTGGCACCGGACACCCGCGACGACGATGCGAGTGATTATCGTCTCGTAAGCCGAGCCTCCGTCCCCGCCTCCTTGCGGAAGCGATCCAAGGTCTGGATCACTCAACGAGCCGTTTCCTTCAGCTCCTCGAACCAATTCAGGACAACGTTCAACTCTCGTTCGCCCTCGTTCTCTTGCCGGCCACTACCACCGCTGTCTCCGGCCTTCCGCTAGAATCGAGGTTTTCGACGTGCGTCGCACTCGCAACGTGCACAAGCCCTATTCGCGCCTGTTTCGATCGGCTACTCCTGACGCAGTGCCCGGACCGGATCGATTCTGCATGCACGCGCGGCCGGTAGATACGTCGCCGCCACGACGACTGCCATCATGGTGGCAATCACGATGACCATCGTGAGGCCGTCCGTCGCGGAGATGCCAAACAAGAGCGTGCGCAACAAACGGCCAAGGAAGATGGCACCAACGAGCCCCAGTATCGTACCGGCAAGACACAGCCGCAGGCCCTGTCCCAGAAGCCCGCGCAGGAGCTGTGTCCGAGTGGCCCCAAGCGATACGCGGATGCCGATCTCCCGCGTGCGCTGCGCAACCGCATACGCGGTCAAGCCGTACACGCCGATCGCCGCCAGTGCAAGGGCCAGGCCGCTGAACGTCGTAAGCATGACCATGTTGAAGCGCTGAGGCGAGATCGAGCGGCCCAGGACGTCGGCCATCGTCGCGAAGTCGGCGGCCGGCTGTGTTGGATCGACGGCCAGCACTGCTTGCCGCACGGTCGGCACGAGATCCGCCGGCTCACGATCCGTGCGCAAGACCCACCGCAGCGGAATCTTGTCGAGAACCAGCCGCGTGATCCGCTCGGGCGATTGCGCGACCGGCACATACGTCGTCAGCGGCGGCGCGAACCGCAGTCCCCGCTCGCGCGTGTCGCCGACGATGCCAACGATCGTGCGCGGTCGCAGGTCTCTTGCATCGGTGAGATATCCCCTGCCGATGACCAGAGCGCCACCGAGGGCATCGCCGTTCGGAAACGCGGCGCGGGCGAGCGCCTGATTGACGACAACCACTGGAGCGCCACTCGCACCATCACTGTCCGTCAGGACCCTCCCGGCCCGGAGTGGGATGTTCATCGCTGCAAAGTAGTGAGGATTGATGGCACGGTACCAAGCATCAAGCTGCACGGAGCTTCCAGCGACGGCCGGTTCATCCGAACGGCCCACAACGGATACAGGGAAGTCGATCGGGAACTCTGATGGGAGCGCCGTCGTCGAGCTGGCAGACACCACGCCCGGAATGCGTTCGAGGCGACGCGCCACCGCGTCGGTGTACGCACCGAGCCGCGCGGAGTTTGGGTATCTCGCAGGCGTCATGCTGACGGACATCGTCAGAACGCGGTCGACCTGAAACCCCGGATCAACCGACGCAAGATTCGAGAAGCTCCGCATGAGTAGTCCGGCGCCAGCGAGCAGGACTGTGGAGAGCGCGATCTGCGCCAACGTGAGCGCCACACGGACGCGATGAGCGGTCGCCCCCGAGCCACGCTGCGCGCTTCCTTCCTTCATGGAGTGGAGCAGGTCTCCACGGGCGAGTTGGAGGGCCGGCGAAAGGCCCGCCAGGATGCCGGCGAGCCCAGCAGTCGCAGCGACATACACCATCACATAGGCATCGATGTGGATCCGCTCCGACTGTGGAAGGTTGGTGCCAGACAGCGCAGGCAGGGCTTGCACGCCGACGTACGTAAGCAGGAGGCCGGCACCACCACCCACGGCGGCAACGATCATGTTCTCGGCAAGAACGTGGCGAACGATCCGCCAGCGCGACGCCCCAAGCGCCGCCATCACCGCGATCTCACGGCGGCGCGCAAGCGCGCGTGCGAGCACGAGGTTCGCCACATTCGAGCACGCAATCAGGAGCACCAAGCCGACGGCAACCATCAGGACCTGAAGTGCCGGCCGGATGGGCGCCACGAGATCCTCCTGCAATGCGCGCAGCACGATTCCCCGCGGCATGTTGGTGAGCGATGTACTGGCCTCGGCGTGGCGGCGCGCGATGGTGTCGAGGTGAGCCTCCGCCTGCGAGCGGCTGACGCCCTCGACGACTCGCGCGAGCACCTGAAACGAGTTCGTTCGGTCGCGACTTGCTTCAGGCACCGCGAAACTGAGGTACATGTCTGCAGCGCTGAAGGCCCGCACCGCATCCGGCGCCACGCCGATGACCGTGAAGGGTTGGCCGCTGACCGTCAGGGCACTTCCGACGATCCCCGGGTCGTTGGCAAAGCGTCGGCCCCAAAATGCCTGTGTGATCACCGCCGTGGGTGGGGCGCCTGTCGCGTCATCGCCTTCCATGAAAAGTCGACCGCGCACGGGTGAGACACCGAGGACCTCAAAGAAGGCCGCGCTCACGCGGCATCCGGTGATTGGCTCCGCGGCGCCATCGGTCATCAAGGTATAGCGACCTGCGCTGAAGACGTCGAGAATCGCCAGGGCGGAGAGCGATCCTCGCTGCGTGGTGAGCGCAAGGTAATCGTGCATCGAAAAGCTGCCGCTGCTGCCCGATGGCACCCGGCGTCTCACTTGGACGATGTCGTCGGCCTGCTCAAACGGCAATGGCTGGAGCAGCACCGTGTTCACGATCGTGAAGACCGTCGTATTCGCGCCGATCCCCAGCCCAAGGACGAGCGCAGCGGTAATCGCAAAAACCGGAGTGCGTCGTAAAGATCGGATGGCATACACCGCATCTCGTCGGGTGTCGTCGAACCAGCGGAATGCCCGGGCGTCGCGGTGACGCTCTTTCGCTTGGTCGATACCCCCCAGCGCGATCCGGGCGGAGCGGCGGGCCTCGTCAGCCGACAGCCCCCGGCGGCGATACTCGTCTTCGAGCAACACGAGATGCGAGGCGAGTTCGCGTTCGAGGCCGGCCTCCTCGCGGCCGGGCCGAATGGCGTTGATAAGTCGCCGGAGGAATCTTCTGACGTGACCCATTAGTCGGCCTCGCTCGTCAAGAGCCGATTGACGAGACCCGCCGAGCGCTGCCACCGATCAATCTGATCTGCAAGTGCTCGCGTCCCCGCCTTCGTAATGGCGTAGTACTTGGCCTCGCGGTTGCTTTCAGTGGTCTGCCAGGTCCCTTTGATCCAACCCCTCTGCTCGAGCCGAACGAGCGCAGGATACAAGGTGCCCTGATTCAACCTGAAAGGCTGTTCAGCGATCTGCTCGAGGCGAGCCGCGATCCCGTACGCATGCTGTGCCCCCATGGCCGTCAGTGTGCGGAGGACGATGAGATCGAGCGTCCCCGGCAACAGTTCGAGCCGCGGAACCTCTCCACTTGGCGACATAGTGGAGAACATGCACCATCTCCACTTGTAAAGCAAGTGGAACTCGAAGGCGCACTCCGCAAGGCGGATTCTTGGCAACGAACCTGCCTCGCGAGCCGACACAGCGCGGATGGAGCATCCGCTGACACCGGGTTGTCGCGCGAGCCCTCGATGTCACCATCCGTGGTTACTTCGACGTGATGCACAACCGAAAGCGGTCGCGGAGGCCGGTTGACGAATTTGCGATCGCGCGGGGCACCGGATTAGCAGCAACACGAAAACGGGATTGCAGAACGGACCGCAACGGCATGGACGTCACAACGGTATGCCAGCCTCGAGAAGCCCTTCGACGTAAAGCTCCAGGTGGGCGGGGTTCTTGATGAAAAACAGCCTCCGCCTCGCCCACCCACACGACACTTCAGGCTTGCGCTGCAGCAGTTCCGCACTCGCTGTCTTCAAATCTTCACCCTGCTGCACATGTCCGAGGGCCGAGACCCGGTGAACGAACGGCCAATAGTGACAATGGGGAACGCGGGTCGCCCGGTTCGACCATTCGACGGCGCTCTGAAACTGGCCCGCGAACAGATGAGCGAGCGCCCGGTACGAATAAAACGCCCAGCGTTGCGGATCGAATGGGCTGAGGCTGATCGCTTTCTCGAAGTAGAGACGGGGACCAAACGGCCTTACGCCCTGTGCTGGCCTTGCGTCATGCGGTCGGCCTGATTGCGACGCCGAAATTCGAATTCGGACACGCATTCAGCAGTCAATCGCTTGACGGATACTCCCAGTGCCGGCGGTTTGGGGTTATGCTGCGACGCCGCAGCGCCGGCCGCGATATCCTGGTCGGCCTACTATTAGCTGTACAACCCACTGCGCACGCTCATCTACAAGCGAACTCCCACCGGGGACCCCGACCCCGAGACAGGTCAGTTCGGCATCCACGACTGCATGGGCCGGGTCCGAACATGGGACTTCGAGGCGGTCATTGGCGTGGGCGGCCTCAGCGCCAAACCCAGGTCACTGGCCGGCAAGGTGAATTGGATCGGTATCGGACGCCGAAGGGGCGACAGAACAAGCGCGGGCCAATCGTCACCTTCGAACATTTCGTCTGCTTCGACTCCGACGAGCCGAACGTGCCGGACTTCGAGAACTGGCGCCTCTGCTCGCCGGGAGAATCGCTCGGAATGTGCGAGCAGTCATGAACGGCCTCAGCTCAGGCGAACAGAAAGAGGTCGACAAGATAAAGTAATCCAGCTTCGTTTGTAGTCCTCTACCAGCAGCTCGGGGCTCATGTGCGCACGGTGGCGGCGGCCGCGCCGGGCTCGGGCGCGATGCCGCGGCCCGTACCGCGGCTCGCGCCCGCGGCGAGCGCAACGACGCCGATCAGCACCGCCGTCATCTACCGGCGGTCCGGGCTCGACGTGCCGCCGGTCACCAGCAGATCCCAGTGGCGGCCGGCGCGCCCGACGATCGCCGGGACGTCTTCCTGCAGCAGGTAGCGCTGCCGCGCGAGGTCGGCCGCCGCCGCCTCGACGTGCTGCAGGTAGGCCGCGCGGCTGGCGTAGCGCTCCAGGATCGACAGCCGGGGATCACCCGCCCGGTCGCGATCCGCGCGCGTGGCCGGCAGCGGAATGTAGGATCCTGCCATCGCGATCAAGGTATCGGTCGCCCCCATGGCGGCGCCGCGGAAGGCCCACCCCGTGTTCGTCGCCAGCGGCACCGCGTCTTCCGGCAGGCGAATGCCGGCGATGTCGATCCCGTCGGCGTCGACTTTCGGCACGAGGAACGGCAGAAGCGAGACCGGCCCCGGCACGTCGATCCGGAAGCCACCCGGTACGTTGGTGGCGTTCGTCGGCCACTGCACGCCAGGAATCGCGGGGAACTCGAGACTGTCGCGGGGGACGAGCGTTCCGTCGGCGAGCCTGGGATGGCTGCGCGCCGGCGGCTCGATCCCCTTCCTCGCCCACGCATCCAGCGCGACGAGCAGGCCGCGCTGCACCCAGCGATAGTCCACCGTGTTGCGCTTCAACTGGCCGCCGGAGTCGGCCGGCGGGAACGACCCCGCGCCGTGCTGAGCCGACGAGATCAGGAACTGTCGCACGTTCGGCGCATCGTCCTCGTCCGCGCGGCCGTCGATGGTCGTGTGCCGCAGCGCCGCTACCCGCCCGCGATCCCAGTACTCCGAAGCCGTGTCGAGAAGAAAGATCTTCGGCTCGAGGCCGGCGGGCACTCTGGCGCCGAGGCCGTCGCGCTTCCCCGTCACGGGATCGGTGGTCACCTTGTAGAGCATGGGGAACTTCGTCTGGTTGAACGACCCGAGCTCGTTCGGCACCGCGAAGCGTTCGTTGAAGCTGCCGAGCGAGGCGCCGCCGGTATGGATGAACAGCGCGTCGATCGCCTTCCGCTCCCGCTCGTCAATGGTGAAGCCTTCGTGTAGCAGGTGACGCTGATACCGGCCGGTCTGCGACGACCCGAACGTATAGACGTACCGACCCGGCGCCACTGATTCTGGATCGTTCTTGAGGAACGAGGCGAGATCCCGGATGGCGGCGAATCCGACGCCGGCAACCGGCGGATCCTTGCTCTCGTACGTGAGCTGGTAGACGAGGCCCGGCTTGAATTCGCCCTTCAGCCACACCCAGTTCGGATCGGGAACCGGCTGGCCCTCGGCGACCCGTGCGAATCGCCACTCGCCGCGTGGGATGAGGCGCTGCGGGCCGACCATGCCCTCGCGTTCCGTGAGTCGATAGGCGGGGTTCTCCAGATCGAGCGGCGGATACGCCCTGGTGTTGTTTCCGCTCGCGAATTCAAAAGCCGATACCGCGGCGCCCGGGATGAACCACGGCGCGACCCATCCGGTGATCGTCTTGCCGTTGTCGGTCGCAATCGGCGCCTTCAGCTTGATCGGTCCGTTCGCATCGAACTGCCATCCGACCGCCACGAGCGTGTAACCCTCGCGAAGCAGCAGGCCGTCGCCGAAGTCCTCTTCCGTCGTCGGATCGGCTGACCCGCGGGCGCGGTTGAAGGTGCCGAGCAACCCGAAGTTGCCCCGGTTGACGACGTTGAAGAACAGGACGCCGTTGCCCCTCGAGGGATCCTTCGGCTTGATGACGAGGAGGTCGGCCGAGAACTCGACCCTTCCCTCGGCGTTCTTCGGCGCTCTCTCCAGGTCCGCGATGATCGCGTTGCGAGGGTTCCGCGGATCGACCGCGAAGTACACCGTGCCTCTCAGCTTCTCGTACGGTCCGACGGCGCCGAACGGCCTCCCGGCGAGGACGTCGGCTCGCGACGTGATGTCGATTCGCGTCACTTCGGCCAGCGCGGCCGACGGGACGACGGCATGAGCCACGACGAGGGCGGCCCCGAGAATCCGAGTCGTTCCAGGTTTCATACGTCCTCCACGAACCGTCGAGTTTCCCGCGGAAGATCCCGCGGCGTCGGCTGCGGCCGGCAGACGCGCCATGCTACACCGATCGGGCGCCCCAGTGCTTCGACCCCGGCGCCGCCGCCCGAAACCTCGTCCGCGGACCGCCCTCCCGTTGGCGAGGAGCCGCCGGTCGGGCGAGACGGCAACGGGGAACAGGCATTCGAAACGGCGTGGTGTGCCCGTCTCAGTGTGCGGAGGGTAATCCAGGTAATGAGCGCGAGCGCGCCGATGTCCCAGGCACACAGCTTCGGCACCCGGGAGTACGGCGTGGACCTTAGACGGCGACGTCTCGGCCAATAGCTTCGAGAAGCAGCACGGAATCGCGATCGTCGGTTTGCTAAACGATTCGGAGGGTTATGGCGCGCCCGGCAGGCCACCTTTGCAGCGATGAACATGGACGCTGCTCGGCGGACTCGGGCCTGAACCTTCGCGTGGCTTGCCAACTCTGCTCACGCGCCCGTTGGCAAGCGTGAGCGAAGGTTGGCGCGCCCGGCAGGATTCGAACCTGCGACCCCCGGCTTAGAAGGCGAAATTCATGTGATTTAACTGGCCGCTCACCAAACACTTCCAGCACGTGCCATGCCAAGGTGCCACGCAAGGTGCCCCGGCCCGTGCAGCCCACGACGTTCGTAGACGCGGCGCCGTCGATCGTTCCCAATCCCGACTCACGTTGTCTGCCGCTATAATTCGGTCAAATCGCGTGCCTCTAACTCCCGGCACACGTCTCGGCCCGTACGAAATCTCTGCCCAGATAGGCGCGGGCGGCATGGGTGAGGTGTATCGCGCCAGCGATACCGCGCTCGGCCGGTCCGTGGCCGTCAAGGTGCTTCCCGGCGCCTTTGCGTCCGACGTCGAGCGCCTGGCGCGCTTCGAGAGGGAAGCGCGCACGCTGGCGGCGCTGAACCATCCGAACATCGCACAGATCTACGGGCTCGAGCGGGGCGAGGCATCGACCGGCGCCGGGCCGGCGGCCGTGCGCGCACTGGTGATGGAGCTCGTCGAAGGGCCGACGCTCGCCGATCGGATGGCGGCGGGGCCCATCCCGATCGAGGAGGCGCTGCCAATCGCGCGGCAGATTGCCGTAGCCCTGGAAGCCGCGCACGAACAGGGCATCGTCCACCGTGATCTCAAGCCGGCAAATATCAAGATTCGCCCGGACGACATGATCAAGGTACTGGACTTTGGCCTGGCGAAAGCCCTCGATCCCGCCGCACTGGATATCGCGGCCTCCGCCGCCACGATCACGAGTCCGGCGATGACCCAGGCGGGGGTGATCCTGGGCACGGCGGCGTACATGGCCCCGGAGCAGGCTCGGGGAAAGCCTGCCGACAAGCGCGCGGATATCTGGGCGTTCGGATGCATCCTGTTCGAGATGTTGACAGGAACTCGATTGTTCGAGGGTGAGACTGTGGCCGTCGTCCTCGCGGGGGTGCTCAGCGCATCACCTGACTGGAGTCGACTGCCGCGGAACCTCCACCCGAGAATTCGCCTGTTGCTCGAGCGGTGCTTGGAGAGGAACCCGCACAATCGATACCGTGATATTGGCGATGCACGCGTTGACATCGAGCAGGTGCTTGCCGATCCGGCGGCCGCATGGCCGCTATCGGCGTCTGCCTCCCCGCCGCGCGTGACACAGAGGGTGGCGATGTGGCTTGCGGGCATCGTGCTTGTTGCCATTCTGATCGTCAGCGCAATGGTCGGCAACTTCCGCGCGCCTGAGACGAGAGCCGTCGCCCGCTTTGCGTATCTCTTGCCGGAGGGGCAGTCGTTTCCGGGTGAAGGACGTGTCGTTGCGGTGGCACCGGACGGCTCATCGATCGTCTATGTGGCCGGCGATCGGCTTCATCGACGATCGCTTGGCGCGCTGGACGCGGAGCCAATTCGCGGAACCGAGGGATCACCCACCGCACCATTCTTCTCTCCAGATGGCCGCTCGATCGGCTATCTGGAAGGGGCCCCTGTTCGCTCATTGCGACTCCGACTGAGGCGAATCGCTGTGACCGGCGGCACACCGGTCACGGTGTCTGAGGTCTCCAGCTTCTTTGGCGCAAGTTGGGGAGCCGATGACTCGATTGTGTTCGGGCAAGCCGACGGAATTTGGAAGGTCCCGGCAAGTGGCGGCACGCCGGAGCGTCTCGTCGCTATTCAGGCGGGAGAGCAGCTGCATCTCCCGCAGATGTTGCCCGACAGTAAGTCCGTGCTGTTTACACTGACGGCCGGTGTTGGAGATGCCCGTTGGGATGACGATGCACGTGTTGTCGTTCAATCACTGGACACGGGCCAGCGGGACGTCATCAGAACGGGCGCCAGCAACGCGCGCTACATGCCCACGGGACATCTCCTCTATGTGTTCGGTTCGGTGCTTTTCGCCATCCCGTACGACGTTGCCACCCATAAGGTTCGCGGGGCGCCGGTCCCCGTCGTCGAATCCGTCCTCCGTGGCGTGCTGTACCCCGGCTCGATGGGAGGAGCAGGCTACGACGTCAGCGACGATGGAACACTCGTGTATGCGCCGTCGAGAAGCGCGCGAACGGGGCCGAGCGACGTGGTGACAGTTGACCACGTCGGCAAGTCCGATGTGCTTGTTCGCGAGCGTCGACGATACTGGCGTCCTGTGGTCTCACCTGATGGCGAGCGGGTGGTTGTCGAGGTTTCCACCGGGCTCTCAGGTGCAGAAAGTTCAGTTCATCTCTGGATGATAGACCGGCGGAGCGTAAGCGCGCAGCCGTTTACCTTCGACGGGGCGACCAATTGGGCGCCGGTGTGGTCGCGTGACGGCCAATCTATCGTCTTCGTCTCGGATCGCGACAAGGTCTTTGGCATCTATCGAAAGCCCGCTGACGGCAGCCGCGAGCCGGAATTGATCCATCGAAGCAACCTCGAGGTTGTAACGACGTCCGCGTCGCCGGACGGCATCGTGGCGTTTTCGCGCGGCCCTCAAACCGGAGCGCGCGATATCTGGACCGTGAATCTGTCGGACCGATCGTCTGCGGAGTTTCTCGCGACGGCGGCCATGGAGCACATGGCGATGTTCTCGCCGGACGGTAAGTGGATCGCCTACGCGTCGAATGAGTCGGGGCAGACGGAGGTGTACGTCAGGCCGTACCCGAAGGTCGAAGGGCGCGTCAGCCGCGTCTCGCAGGATGGTGGCACCGCTCCCATCTGGGCACCAGACAGCTCGGCGCTTTACTATCGAAACGCGAAGGGCACGCTGATGGCCGCGCCAGTACAACTCGGTCCGGTGCTGACAATCGGTACTGCTCGTCCACTGTTCCAGGTTTCGAGTAAGTTCAGGGCTTCAGGTAATACGGCGGCGTACGACATCACGCCCGACGGTCGGCGTTTCGTCATGACGACGCTGCCTGACATTGCCGACCGGACTCCCGAGCAGATCCACGTCGTGGTCAATTGGCAAGAAGAGTTGAAGCAGCGCGTGCCCACGCGCTGAGATCGACTCGCGAAAGCGGATGAAGTCTGCGGCGCCGTTGCGAGAATGCCCAGCGGCGCGAGCGGCGAGACTTCTCTGAGAATCATCGAGATTCTGGGCGATTTGGCTCGCCGTTACAGACGCTCGGCTTCGACAGCCGATGCTCCATCAGCCCTGCCTTCAGGACTCCCTTTTTGATCTTGCGTTTTTTTTCAGGAAATTGGCGTGTGGCGCGCCCGGCCCGCCTTCGCGCCTTCGGAGCTTCGGCGCGCCAACAGCACTTATGCGCTCCCTGCCGGAGGCGCGCGCGTGATTCCTTTGGAACTTACGGTCAACGTCTTGCCGTCCGCGTGAGGCTCCGCCACGAAGCGCAGATCCATAGGTCGAATGCGACGAGGACATCGTGCCTCAATCGTGCGGTCGAGCCCGAACACGACGATCCACACCGGAATGATTGACCGTGCGTTGAAGAGCATCGGCATGACGGATCACACTTCCTTTTCGCCTGCGCGCAAACCGACGTCGGTGTTTTCGGCCTAATCACATGCGTGCGGAGGGAGGGCGAGCCTCCTCGACTCCGCCTCGCCGCAGTGATTTACGCGGCTACTTCGACCTTGATCCGCGTCGGCTTGGCTTCCTCGCGCAGCGGCAGCCGAACCGTCAGCACGCCGGCCTTGTAGTCGGCCCTGACCTTGCCGGCGTCGACCGTCGGCGCCAGCGCGAACGTCCGCGCGAACGAGCCATAACTGCGCTCGACGCGGTAGAACTGCTCCTGGGGGATTTCCAAGTCGAGCTTCCTCTCGCCACGCAGCGTCAGCGTGTTGTCTTCAATGGTCAGCTCGATCCCCTCTTCCTTCATGTCGGGCAATTCAGCCTTCAGCACCAGCTCGCGCTCGCCGTTGCGGTAAATATCGACCGCCGGCACCCACGTGCCGCGGGTGAGGTCTTCCCGAGGACGCCCCTGGGCCTCCTCCAGTATCTGGTTCATGCGGTCCTGCAGCGCAGCCACGTCACGGAACGAATCCCACCGTACGATAGTCATGATGATTCTCCACTTTCACGAGTTGCGAAGACGAGGAGTGCGGGCGGCCGTGGCCGCCCGCACTCCCGGCCGGATGCAAACGAGCGGCGACCTCAGACGGTGGCAACGACCTTGTGGAACGTCGAGGTGCATACTTCATACGTCTGCACCTGAGGCGTGCCCTCTACGACCGGCTCCAGCGCCTTCATCACACCGGGATACGCGCCGCGCGCGTAGGTCTCCGCGTTTTCTTTCAGATCCCACAAGCTGATGCCAACCGCGTCAGATCCGTTCGGCGCGACCAACGCAATCTCGTCCTGGAAGCCCTTCTGCTTCCGAAGGATGGGAATGATGTCCTTGTCGAGCAGCCGGGCGAACTCTGCCGCGCGGCCGGGCTTGAGATGGGTTGAAACAAAGCGAGCAAACATGGCAACCTCCGGGGTTGGCCTGCCTAAGAAAGGGTGACAGATAACCTGACTTAGTTCAGATAACCTGGGAGATTGAAGGGATTTCAACAACCTGCTTAACCACTATCTATTGATTAGCGTTAAATGTCAACATAAATCGTGCGAAGATACACGGTGCGTAGGTTAATTAACCAACCTAGTTAGATCGAGGAATCTGTCACATGGATGTCCCGCTACTCATCCGGCACCGGCTCAAAGAGTTGGGCATCGACCAACGGGATCTGGCCGAGGCCGCCCAGGTGACGGAGTCGTACATTTCCCAGTTGTTGACCGGGAAGAAAGCGCCACCCGCGTCCGACCGGACAGATATTTACGGGAGGATGGAGACGCTCCTGAAGCTTCCAGCCGGGCAATTGGCCACGCTCGCGGACCTCCAGCGCCAGGACGCCTTGAAGAGCGAACTGGCAGACCCACCTCTGCCACTGTTCAAGGACGTGCGCGAGTTGATTCTCCGTAAATGTGCGCCGAGCAAGGAGAAACCGATCCGTGCCATGTTCGGGAAGGAGTCCTTCGGCGCCCTCGAGCGCCTCGTCACCCAGAAGCTGCTCGACGTGGTCAAGCGAGTGACGAAGGAGGAACTGGAGGACGAAACCTGGCTCCGACTCGTGGCGCGACTCGGCAACCGCAGCTACGAACCGCTCCGCGTCATCGTGCTCGAGTTCCTGGAGGCCGACGTCTTCAACGTCTCGCCCGACAACTGCGTCACGTTCATGGATCCGCTCATCGAATCCTGGGACATCGACCTGGCGACCTTCGAGATGGAGATTGTGTTGAACCGCCGCCTGGCGCCCGGGCACCCGAAGAGATTCGAGTTCGTGGAACGTGAACCTGCCACGCCGATTGACGACGAGCCGGGGCTCCAGGCTTTCCTTCAAGATCCTTTCCTGAAGAGCGACGCGACCGCAGAGGAAATCGAGTTCCTCAGGAAGCTGACATTCACGCGAAAACGGCCGACCCCGCTCTACTATTACCGGGAACTGCAAAACCTGCGGGACCCGCTCCATTTTCGCCTGGCATCGACCGACGAGCAGAAAAGCGGTGAAGCCTCCGGTCAGAACCTGTAACCTGATCTCCGCCGAAGCCTCACGGGGATCAATCCGCAGGGACTCGCGGTTCCATTCCGTGATGAGATGAAGTCGGTCTCCCTCGGCGGTCGCGCCCTGATGGACCTGGCGCCGACCAGCCGGTAAGCCTCAGCGTTCGATCGGCGGCAACCGCCTGATCTTGACGAACAGCGTGATCAGGAAGCCGATGATGAAGAGCGTCGCCACGGCGAGTCCCGTGCGCCGGAATTGGAGCTCGGCCAGGCCGGCATTGCCGGCCTCCCGCGCGGACTCTACGGCGGCGCGGCCTTCCGTCAGCACCTCGTCGAACGGCGGCGTGGCGAAGGCGTGGACGAGCACGCGCAGGCGGACGTGCGCCTCGCGGGCGGCGGCGAGCGCCAGGTGACCGTCCTTGACTAGCACGCCTGCTTCTTCGGCGTGCCTCACCAGATCGGCGGCGGCGTCGACGTCCCGCCGCAGACCGCGCAGGCCCTGTCCGACGGTCCGGATCACCTCGGCGCCGCCCGTCGTCTCGTCGTGACAAGTCGCGCAGACCGCGGGGCTCTCGAAGCCGATCCACGAGTCGTCCGGGCGCGCGATCGCGTGGTTGCCGTGGCAGACGAGGCAGTCGGCCTGGCCCATCGTCTCGAAGACCACCTTCTTCGGGCTGGCCCTGAAGAGCTCCGCTTCGCGCACGTGACACTGGGCGCACACGTTGGCCACCTCGTCCACACCCGGCGGCGTGGCGCCGTGGCTACCGTGACAGGTGCTGCACGTCGGCGCCGAAGTATCGCCGCGCTCGAGGAGGGCCGAGGCGTGCACGCTGCCCGACCACTTGTCGAACACGTCCGGCGATCGGCCGAAGGGTGCCATCCGATCGGCATCCGCGTGGCACCGTGCGCAGGTCCTGGCGACGTTCGACGGGGCGACCGGCGACCGCGTGTCGCGCACCTGCTGGATGCCGTGCGCCTGGTGGCAGTCGCTACAGGTGGCCACCTGCTCGTTGCCTTTGGCCATCTGCTGGCCGTGGACGCTCGTCTGGTACTGCGCGTACTGGTCAACCCGGACTTGCGGCGCGAACTGGCGCATGTACGAGGCGTTGGCGTGACAGCGCGCGCAGAGCGACGCGATGCCCGTGCGGCGGATCGGTGCGTAGACCGGCGCCGCCCCGGTCGAGCCCGGCTGGGTCGGGCCATGGCACGACTCGCAGGTGACTCCGGCTTTGACGTGCACGTCATCCTCACTCGCGGCGGGCACGCCGGCCGGAGCGGTCTGTGCCGGGAAGCGGACCTGCGGTGCTGCCGGGGCCTGCGCCCGCACCACGATGGACGCCGCCAGTACCGCGGCGACGACGGTCGCGGGTGAGACGGACCGTGCTTGGGTCATCCGTGACCTCCGAGCAGGGCGACGAGCGTCATCGCCACCATGAAGACGAGCGCGAAGGTGGCTCCCCAGGTGACGAACAGGCGCGAGCGTGCCGTGTTCCTATCGAGGAAGGGCAGAAACACGAGCGCGAAGGCGCCGAGCGTCAGGGCAGTAATGGCGATGAGCTCACCGTTGATGCCGAGCACGTAGGCCGGCATCAGCTTCAGCGCCTGAAAGGTCCACAGAAAGTACCACTCTGGCTGGATGCCGGCCGGCGCGGGCGCAAACAAGTCGGCGCGCATGCCCAGCCCCCAGGGCCGGAAGGCCGAGAGGGCGGCGAGCATCGCGAGCGCCACCGTCCAGCCGAACAGGTCGCGTAGCGCGAAGTGCGGCACGAACGGCATGACGGGGATGCGCCTGCCGGCGCGCGCGGCCTCTGCTGCGACCGACGGCGGGACGCTCATGCCGTGGTACTGGACGAGCAGCAGGTGCAGCCCCAGCAGTACAGTGGAGATGGCCGGCAACACGGCGACGTGTATGCCGTAGAAGCGCGTCAGCGTGGCGCCGGTGACCTCGGGCCCACCGCGCAGAAACCGGACGCTCGCTTCACCGATGACCGGCACGGCGCCCGCAACGTCGGTGCCTACGCGCGTCGCGAAGAATGCGAGCTCGTTCCATGGCAGCAGGTAGCCGGTGAAGCCGAACCCGAGAATCACGAAGAGCAGCAGGGCCCCGCTCACCCACGTGAGCTCGCGCGGCTTCCGATACGCCTTGAGGAATAGCACGGAAAAGAGGTGAATGAAGGCGGCGCCCACCAAGAGGTTGGCCGACCACGAGTGAATCGATCGCACCAGCCAGCCAAACGGCACGCGCGTCATGATGAACTGCACGCTGTCGTAAGCCTCGGCGGCGCTCGGCCGGTAGTACAGCAGCAGCAAGATGCCGGTGACGACCTGCACGCCAAAGAGAAAGAGCGTCATGCCGCCGAGGTAGTACCAGATCGAGTGGCGATGCTGGGGGACGGTCTTGTGCTCGATCGCCCTCTCGATCTCCGCGAGCGGCAGTCGTTCGGCCAGCCACGGTTTGATGGGCACGTCAGGGTCTCTTCGAAATCACGATCTCATCACCCTGGACGTCCGCCTCGTAGGTCTCGAGCGGGCGCGGCGGCGGTCCCGAGATGTTGCGTCCATGAAGGTCGTAGTGGCCGTTGTGACACGCGCACCAGATGTGCTCGAGATCCGACCGGTACTGCACAGTGCACGACAGGTGCGTGCAGGTGCCCGCAAACGCGCGCAGTTCCCCGCTGACCAGCCTGACGACGATGGCCGGCGCCCTGCCGAACGGCACGATCCGCGCGCTGTTCGGCGTGAGCGTGGACGCCGGCCCGGCCTTGACGGACAGCGTCGGCGCTTCTGGAATCTCCGGCGGCACCAGGTACCGGACGACGGGAAAAACCACCGTCCCGAGCACACCCGCCGCCCACGTGCCGAGCAGCCAGTTGAGCAGACTGCGGCGCCCGGGGTCCGGCGCCGGTTTCTGGGGGACCGGGGTCAACGCCATGGCGCCCGGCCGTGGCACATGCTGCACTTCTGCGCGGTGCAAGGCTTCTCGACGCTGACAGTCTCGACGATGATTGCTCGAAACTCGTTCACAAAATCAGGGCTCTGTTGACAGGGCTTTTCGCGCATGCTATGGCCACGATGAGCCCAACGTCGTCTCGAGTCAAGGACCGCAAGACAACGAAGCCAAGTAAATCCGCCGTGATCCGCTGGCGGTGCCTCCACATCACTGTCTGTTCACCTCGCACTGACAATACTTCCATTCGGCCTGCACCGGAGCGAATGTGTGATCACTGGTCTGTTTGGCCGGTGCTCGGCCTCCAAAGCGAGCAGCACCCGTGGATGTCGTTCAACTGCGGCGTGCTTCGCTTTTAGGAGGGTGCCGCGTACTTCTTGCAGTCCTCTGCCATCGGGACCAGCACCTGGCCGACGCGGATTCGATACGTCTCGACTTCGACATAGGAAGAACCCTCAGGGACGTTGCAGTGTGCGACAAGCACCTCAAACAGTTACTTCTTGTCCGGATCGTCGGGATCGTAGACTCCCGAGCCGTGGCCTATCTTGTTTCGAAGTCGACGCACCAGCCCGTGGTGAAAGCGGTTTTCGGCAGACCAGACCGGCGGCCGATGATCGTGCGGCCCGAGGTCGCCGAGCGACGTCGATGGTCGATACGATCGCCCGGATCAGTTCCCAGAGCGTCTCGGGAAGCCGAATGAGGGACCACTCACCGCAGAGGAGCGCCGCCACGCGACCCTGGAGGCTGCGCGGGTACCGACGCCAAACAGGGTGCGCATCAGGAGCTCGAGATTCAACGCTGCGGTCTGCGCCAGCACGCGTTTGAGGATGTTCGCGTGACCCCGCAGGTGCACGCGTCGCATCCGACCGGTCTCATAGAGATGGGCAACGGTCGCTCCAAGCGTTGGCCGCGTTTGTCGCAGCAGTCGTTTCCCTCGCGCGCCACAGAACATCTACAATCTCTCAGCTCACGGGACCTACCCTTTGCAGCACGATCAACGTTTCATCATCCATGGGCTCGACGCCCGCGCGGAAACTGCGGAGCGCTGCCGAGAGCTGACTACCAAACGCTACGGCGGTGCCGTGATCGAGCCCCCGCGCGATGTTCATCAACGCGTCACGACCGAGTTCCTCGCCAGCTGGATTGGTCGCCTCGGAGACGCCGTCGCTGTACAGGACCACCAGGTCGCCGATCTTTGGCTTCACGATAATCCGGTCGTAATCGATGTCGGCCAGCAAGCCAAGCGGGGTTCCGGCCTTGCGTCCTCGCTCGCCAGGGCGTGCCGTTTCGAACCAGCTCCATTCGTTAGGTGCAGCACGATACCAGAAAGGTGGTGGGTGCCCTGCGTTCGTCAGTACGAGCAAGCCCCTCCGGCCGTGCCACCCGACCGCTATCATCGTGGCGTAGTGGATGCCGTCGAGTTCTCCTGAACGGCCCGATTGAGATCCCTCATGAGTCCCACTTGTTCGAGTGCGCGGAGGTACCGGCCCATCAGCTCTCGAAGGGTTTCGGCCATCGCCACTACCGCCTTCCCATGCCCGCTCACGTCAGCCAGCGCAACACGGGAGACGATGCAGCTGGGGCAGAGCGAGATGTAGTGGACATCACCGCCGGCGTCATCCGGTCCGGCGGGCATGGAATGCACCCAGGCCACTAAACCGGGCAGCTCGATCAGGCTGGCGGTCCTTGCATTACCAGCCCAGGTTTCCGCGCACTGAAGTTGCCTCGCCGCCGACGGCACCCGATTGCCGTCTTCGTCTTTGCGGGGTGTGTCAGAGGCCATCACGCACTCGCTCCCGACGTACCTCTCCAGTGAAGACTACGGCCTTCTCGGACGGAGACATCCGACACGCGCCAGTGGATTCACGCTGGCTGAACCGGGACATTCACGCGAGCCCACGTCGAAAAGTTAGTCGGTTGCCCGCCTCCCACCTTGTTTGCGAGGGCAATCCGCTCATACGAGTGCGAACCGAAGTAGGTATGAACTTGGAAGTAGCCAAACGTCTCTGACACCTCCACGGCACCAGGGAAGGAAGACCGCAAAAACGTCCCTTGAGACTTGTTTGAACGAGAGTTTATGACCCTGTCGATTTAGTGTGTCAACGATTTCATTGAAGCTCATGAAATCTCCGACGAGTGGCAGATACTCGCCATTGCCGGCCTGATCCGGATGCGCGAATGCTCCGGCAACGAAGTTGCCGAGTTCGCTAATATCACCCATGTGAATGCAACACACATCCGGATCGAGAGGAAGAACCCAGCCGAAGGACCCGTTTGCCTGCTTTTGCGGAGCGAGAGCGCCAACAAGGTTCTGATAGTAGAAGGGCGCGATGACGAACGTATGCTTCGCGAAGCCCACTTCCTTGACTATCCGATCAATCTTGGCCTTGCCCTAAAGTGTGGAAGGTGGAACGTGCCGCCGCTAATCGCTTCAACATCAGGCAAAGTTGACCAAATAAGGTGTTTGACACGGGCATCCCTGGCAGCACGTACCGCCGCGGTTGCCTGCTTGAGCTCGTCGGTACCTTCTTCCCAATAGTTGGTGACCAGAAAGACGCCGTGTGACCCTTCAAATGCTGCTTCAAGGGTTTCCGGGCGGTTTAGATCGGCTTTGACGACTTCGACGGCGAGGTTGCGATGCTTGTTTGGGTTACGGCTCGGAGCACGCACCGTGAGTTGGCCGCGGGCCTGCAGGGCACGTGCAACTCGCCCCCCTGCTGCCCGGTTGCGCCGCTCACAGCGATCAGTTGTTCATTGCCCGTCAGTGTGCTCATGGCACAGCCCTCCTCGTATGGAGGTGAGTCAGAGTCGGGCCTCATTCTGCAACTGGTGCTGGATCTCTTTGAGACGCTGTTCACCGGCCCGCAGTGGCGAGCCCGAACTGTCCCTTCGGGCGAAAGAGGGCGAGGTCGTCCGCTTCTATCTGACGAATACCGCGAACACCGGTGTCTTCAACGTGAGCCTGCGCGGCGCACGGATGACGCTCGTCGGAGGCGACAGCGGACACTGCGAGCGTGAGGCGTTCGTCGAGGGCGTGCTGATCGGTCTTATGGGGCCAAGGTGTCGCCGGCGGGGCTGTGCGATCCAGCCAGGACCGAGGCAGCACCGCACGCCCAAGAAGCACAACTCCCGCAATTGCGATGGCGGCGATCACCAGAGTCGCTGCCACAGCAATGGTGACCACCGTTGCCGCCAGAGTCACGGCTGCGACAGCGAGGGGCAAACAGGCCACCCGTCCGGCGGTAGGTGATGAGCATAGGTGAGTATCAATCGTGTGCAAGCGCGTGAAAGCTCTGAACCGCTTCGGACTCGGAATCGAAGGAGTCGAAGATCGTCACGAGATGGGTGATCGAGAGCAGGTCGTGATTCCGGGAGTTGACGCTCAGCAGCTTCAGGCTGCCGCCCGTCTTCTTGACCGAGCCGTAGGAGGCCACCAGCTGTCCGAGGCCACCGCTGTCGATGTAGGGGACGTCCTCGAGATTCAAAACGATTTGCGTCCGGCCCTGCGCGATGAGGCTGTTCACTTTGTCTTTGATCCGCGTCGCTCCGTGATCGCTGGTCAACTTGCCGACGAGATCGAGTACCGTCACGCGACCGATGGGTCGCTCTTCGATTGTGAGGTCCATGATTGACGCTCCTGCGACTGCTGGCCGAATGTGCCTGTAACAAGGACGATTATCAGGGCAGCGGGGGAGCGGCGCTGTATCCTTTTGTCCATCTCTTGGTCGCCCGCCCAGCTCGGCTGCACGGATGAGCCAGTTTGCGGAAATCGTCCCAGACAGTCCGCCAAATATGTTCTTCTATATCAACTGCTGGCACGTGCTGCAGGGCTGAGTGGGCGCGCCATCTCGTCGCTCAATCACGAACATCTGCACGCTGTACGATGTCGGCTATCGCCAGGGCCTCATGCTGGCTGGTGGCCTCCCCTTCCTGGTGATGGAGCACGTCGACGGCGACAGGTTGGGGTGGGCGCCTGGCGCGCGGCGCGTCGCCGCTCGATGAGGCGTGGCGCGGCGTGCCCACTCGTCTGACCTTCGGTGCGCGCTTCCGAAAGCGTCGCCGTCTGGTCTCCCGTCGGCGAATGGATCGCGTACGGATATGTGAATCAGAGTTTAACGTAAAGGCCCGCTCGCGCGTTGACCCGGGACCCGCCCGCGGCCATAATTCACGCGCGGGGAAGTTATCTGTCCCCGTGCGCGTGTCAGGGTGAGCCACCGCGGGGTGTCATAGAAGGGACATACTGTTGACGTCGGACGGCCTGATGCTTCCGATCGTCCTGACCTCGTCGGTGCTGCCTTCGCAAAACCCTTCGACGGTGCCGAGTTCCAAGCGGCGCTCGATCGCACGATCTCCTGCCTGACGCTCGCGGGGCAGCACTCGACGCCGCGGCCGCACCTGGGGAGGGAGCAGTAGGACATGTCCGCGAAAATCTCCGATCCCGCGTTTCCCGGCAATGACGTCCTCGGCACCCTGGATGTCGGCAACGAGGTCCGGAGCAAAGAGGCGTTGCGTGAAGCGGGGGCCTTGCAGACCGCGATTTTCAACAGCGTGAATTTCTCGAGCATCGCCACCGACGCGAACGGCGTCATCCAGATCTTCAACGTCGGCGCTGAGCGGATGCTGGGCTACACGGCCGCCGACGTGATGAACCAGATCACGCCAGCCGACATCTCCGATCCGCAGGAAGTGATTGCGCGCGCCAAAGCGCTCAGCGTCGAGCTCGGAACCCCGATTACGCCAGGCTTTGAGGCATTGGTGTTCAAGGCTTCGCGCGGGATCGAAGATATCTACGAGCTGACCTATATCCGCAAGGATGGGAGCCGCTTCCCGGCAGTCGTGTCTGTCACGGCGCTGCGCGACGCGCAGGACGCCATCATCGGCTAT
>DASTBU010000147.1:0-35467 GCA_035711845.1 Vicinamibacterales bacterium | reverse complement strand
CGCGAGAGGACGACGTAGCCGTCGCGATCTTCGGTGCGCTCGAGCAGCACGTCGACGATATCGCCGGGCTGGACCGCGACCTGGCCCGTCTCGTCAATGAATTCGTCGATCGAGATGATGCCTTCCGACTTGTAGCCCACGTCCACGATGACTTCCGACGGGGTGACTTTCAAAACGGTGCCCTTCACGACCTCGCCTTCCGCGATATTGCGGAAGCTGCTATCGTAAAGGTCCAGAAGGCGCGCATACTCTTGCGGATCGATCTGATCGTCGAGCGGGGAGAAACCCGAAGACTTGTCAGGGTCCGTGGTGATGCCACCTCCTTGTGATTTGGTGTGGTGCGAGTTATCAGTTGCCATGCGTAACGGGTCCTCCTCGGAACTTGCTGGCCGGGATCTCAGCTCCGGCGGACTGTAGATTGCTTCGCGTTGGATTTGCGATAAGCATTAGAAGATACATCACTTAGAGGCGCTCAGTCAATCACGGCGGGCCAACCCGGGCGGCGCCCTGGAGATTCGAGAGATGGCAAAGAAGACGGCACGGAAAGCTCAGAAGCGCACGACTCCGGCTCGGAAAGCGCGGGCGGCGGCCCGGAAGCCCGCGCGAAAACGGGCGGCGGCCCAGAGAGGCGCGACAGCCAGAAAGACCGCTGGACGCCGGGGCGCCGGCCCGAAAGCCGTCCGGCGGAAACGGGCCCGCAAGGTCTCGACGGTCTCCCGGAAGCGCTCGGCGGGAGCGCGAAAAGCCCGAAAAGCGGCGCCGAAGGCAAGGGGTACCGCGCGGAAGGCTGCGCGCACCGGCAAGCCGCGCCGAGGCGTCGCAAGAGGCATGGAGCGAACGCTGGCCCAGACGCCCGAAACCGGACGCACGGTCCGCGGCCGGACGAATCCATGGCCGACCAGGCGCTCGACCGGGACCGCCGCCGGGGCCGGCAACACACGCCACGCACCGGGACTGGAGCGCGCTCGCCGGCAACTCCGGGAGATCGAAGAGCACGTCCCCACTCCGCCCTCCAGCCTGGATTTCGATCGTGAGGCGTCAGCCGCCCGGACCGGTCGCGCCGAGATGCGCGAAGCTCTCCAGGAGCACACCGAGACGAGCCCCGTGCTCACCGGCGGCGACGTCGACGCGGACTGGGAAGACGCCTACGCCGTGGGCGACGAGGCCCCCGGCGGCGACAACCCCACTCCCGACCAGGATCGCGTCGACGACATCGGAAAGGCGCTCGGCGTCGAGTACCAGGACAACGAAGAGTTGCGCTCGTCGGACAAGATCGCCGATCGCGACAAGCACCGGTGGGAATTGGATCCCGCCTCGTCAGAGGACTACCGGGACCGCGATTGAGGTTGGTCGAGGCAGCACTCAGCTTCTTTCCTTCGCCAGCGCGATCACTTGCTCGATCACCTCATCGATCGACAGCGCGGTGGTATCGATCTTCACGGCATCCGGCGCCTTCATCAGCGGTGATGCCACGCGCGTGCGATCGCTGAGGTCGCGGGCGTCGAGGGCAGTCGCGACATCCTGTACCGCCGTGCCGGCGCGGCCCGTGGCATGCGCCGGATCGTGCGCGCGACGCCGTGCGCGCTCCGCGGGCGACGCGTCGAGGTAGACCTTCAGATCGGCGTGCGGGAACACCACCGTCCCGATATCCCGGCCCTCCATCACGACACGGCCCGAGAGTCCCAGTCCCCGCTGGGCGGCAATGAGGATCTCGCGCACGCGCGGCTGCTTCGCCACGATCGACGACGCCTGGTCGATCTCAGGCGTTCGAATCGCCTGGGCCACGTCGCGCCCATCGATGCGGACAAGGCCGTCGCCCACCTCGATGGCCGCCGCGGCGGCCACAGCGGCCGTGGCGGTCTCGTCGTTCAGATCGACACCTTGGGCGAGCGCCTTCCACGCCACCGCGCGGTACATCGCTCCCGTATCGATGTGGCGATAGCCGAGTCGCGCAGCCACGCCGCGCGCCACGGTTCCCTTGCCGGCGCCCGAAGGACCGTCGATGGCGATAATCATTCAGTCCCTATGTCCCTGGTCGCTGGTCCTGGGTCCCTGGGTCCTGGGTCCCTTGGTCCTGGGTCCCTGGGTCCCGGGTCCCTTCGTCCGGTCCCTTCGTCCTTCAAACGGACGAAGGACGACGAAAGCATGCCTTATTATCCCCTTCAATGACCGTCGGCAGAAGAGCACTCCTCGTCGCCGCCCTCGTCCTCTTCGCGGCGGGGATCGCGTATTCCCTGCTTCACGAGTATGTCAGGGCGACGACGTTCGTTATTCGGGCCGCAGGATTGAACGGGGCGCTCGCGGTGGCCGCGGATCTGCAGACCAGGCCGTTCACGGAGCGACGGGTAGCGATTCCGTGGCGAGGCGGCGAGTTGGCCGCGCGCTGGTACGCGAGCGAACGGCCGGAGCATTCACCGATTCTCCTGGTCCCAGGGGTTCACGCGTCGGGCATGGACGAGCCCAGGCTTGTCAAGCTGGCCCGCGATCTGGCCTCGATTGGGCATCCGGTCATGGCGACGGAGCTGGCCGATCTGATGCAGTACCGCATCACGCCTCGAAGTACGGACATGATCGAGGACGCGGCGCTCTGGTTGTCGAAACAGCCGGAGCTCGCACCCTGGGGAAGGGTCGGCGTCATCGGCATCAGCTTCGCGGGCGGCCTGGCTATCGTTGCGGCGTCGCGTCCGACCCTGGCGGGCCGCCTGGAATTCGTCCTGTCCTTCGGCGGACATGGAGACCTTCCCAGGACGCTGCGGTATCTGTGCACTGGGATGCAGGCTGACGGCACCGAGCGGCCGCCGCACGATTACGGCGTCGCGATCATTCTGCTCGGTGTCGCGCCTCGCCTGGTGCCGACCGAGCAGACAGAACCGCTGCGCAAGGCCATTCTGACGTTTCTCGACGCGTCCCACCTGGACATGGTGGACAAGCAGAAGGCGCAGGTGGAATTCGCCCGAGCGCGGCAGATGGCCGACGCGCTCCCGGAGCCCGCGCGGTCGCTCATGCGGTACGTCAACGACCGCGATGTCGCCTCGCTCGGTCCGCTGCTCCTTCCGCACCTCTCCGCTGTGGCTGGCGATCCGGCGCTGTCGCCCTCCCGCTCCGCGACGCCTGACGTTCCGGTGTACCTCCTGCACGGCGCCGACGACAACGTGATCCCGGCGATGGAGTCGGCGATGCTGGCCAGCGAGATCAGGGAACGCGGCGGTGTGGTGCACTACCTGGAGACTCCGCTCGTGACCCACGCCGAGGTCGATCGCACGCCCACCCTCGAAGAAGTCTGGCAGCTCGTGCGGTTCTTCGGCCGCGTGCTGAACAAATAGTCAGGGCCGGTCGCCCTCGAGCACGCCGATCTCGCGGGGCGTCAGGTCGCGAAACTCACCAGGCCTGAGCCCCGTGTCGCGGATCGGCCCGATGCGCACGCGCCGAAGGCGCACGACGGGGTGGCCGACGGCTTCGCACATTTTCCGTATCTGCCGGTTGCGTCCCTCGTGCAGCGTCAGCGACAGCAGGGCCTGAGCGCCGCCCGCTTTTTCGATGACCTTGCGAAGCGTCACCTGCGCCGGCGCGGTCTTCCGGCCGTCGATGAGGATGCCGCGCTCGAGCCGGCGAAGCTGGCGCTCGTCGGGAACGCCGAGGACCTGCACCTCGTACTCGCGCTCGATCTCGTGCCGTGGATGCGTGAGCCTCGCCGCGAGGTCGCCGTCGCTCGTGAGCAGCAGCAATCCTTCGGAGTCGAAGTCGAGCCGGCCGACCGGGTAGACCGCATCGCGAACCCCGCGTGCGTGCAGCAGGTCCATGACCGTCGGCCGCCGCTGGGGATCCGAGCGGCTCGTGATATAACCGCGCGGCTTGTTGAGCAGGATGTACCGGCGTCGCGAGGGTTGCCTGACGCGCCGACCGTCCACGCGGATGTCGTCCGCTGCCGGATCGGCTTTGGTCCCAAGCTCGGTGATCGTTCGGCCGTTGACCGACACTCGTCCCTGCGCGATCAGCGTCTCGGCGCTGCGCCGGGATGCGATGCCGGCAGAGGAGATGATCTTCTGGAGCCGTTCGAGCGACATAAAGATCATCGCGCGATCGAGCGATCGCGATCGCGCGATCAGTGCACCGTTTCGTCGCCCTCGCCCACGCCGACGGGCTCTTCCAGGTGGCCGTCGGGTTCGGGACCGCAATCCGCAGAGCCCGGCTCCCCGTCAAACGGCAGCGGACTCGCCGCGACCGTCGGCTCGGAGAGCGCGGTCGGCAGCTCGAAGCCCAGCGCGTCCGCCATTTCCTCCACCTTCGGCAGGTCGCTGAGGTCGTTGAGGCCGAACCGCTCGAGGAATTCCCGCGTGGTGGCGTACATGAACGGGCGCCCCACCACCTGCTTGCGTCCGACGGTCTTGATCAGGCGCCGCTCGACCAGCGTCGACAGGACGCTGCCGCTGCTGGTGACCCCTCGGATCTCCGCGATCTCTGGAGCCGTAACCGGCTGCTTGTAGGCGATGACGGCCAGCGTCTCCAGCGACTGCAGCGACAGCTTCTGTGTCGTCCGCTCGTGGAACAGCTTGCGGACCCATTCGTTCAGTTCCGGGCGGGTCACGATCTGATAGCCGCCGGCGACTTCGACGAGCTGTAGTCCGCCCGGACTCTCGTAATCGGCACGCACGGAGGCCAGCGCGGCATCGACGTCTTCCCTCGGCTCGCCATCGAGCAACCGGTACAACGTCTTTCGTGTGAGCGGCTCGGGCGACGCAAAGATCAATGCTTCGACGACGGGTTTGAGGTGATCAGACACGGGAGCCTCTACTGCATTGCCATAGTTGCCTGGATTGCCATCCTTCGCGATTCCGATTACCTGAACTGTCGGAATCGCCATGACCGCCACAGCCGCTGAATCCGCCCGAGCCACCGAATCTGCCACGGCGGGGTACGACGTTTCATTCAGCTAACGGTACACCCCGGACCGCCATTCGGGCACCCTCGCTACTGTTCCACTCGCTCCGGATCGCCGAGCGGCCGGGGCGCATCGGCGGGCCGCGCCCGCTTGTAGACCCGGATTGGCCCGACCGCGCCCGACTGGAACACGCGAACCAGCTTCAGCCGAATCATCTCGAGCAGCGCCAGGAACGTCACGATCAGGCCCGCTCGTGTCTCCACGTCGGCGAACAGATCCTCGAAGCCGCACGCTTCCGTTTCCGACAGCTTGGCCATGAGCTGCTGGATCCGATCCTCGATGGGGATCTGCTCGCCGGGCAGGTAGATCTTCGGCCGCTGGCGTGCCCGCTCGACGACGGCCCGGAACGCGCTGATGAGGCTGAAGAGATCGACCTCGACTTCGGGTTCGGGCGCTTCGCCGGCGATCTCGACGATGGGGCCGTCGGGCCGCGTCCACTGCGCGCTGCGGAGCGTTTCGCGCTCGTGCAGCAGCTCGGCGGCCGCCTTGAACTTCTGGTGCTCCAGGAGCCGCCGGACGAGGGCTTCGCGCGGATCCTCCTCCGGGTCCTCTTGTGCGGGATCGGGCCGTGGCAGCAGCATACGCGACTTGATGTGAATCAGCGTCGCGGCCATGACGAGGAACTCCCCGGCGACATCCAGGTTGAGCTCCTGCATCAAATCGATGTAGTCGAGGTACTGCTGCGTGATGAGCGCGATCGGAATGTCGTAGATGCTCAACTCGTGCTGCTTGATGAGGTGCAGCAGCAGATCGAGCGGGCCTTCGAAGTTCTGCAGCCTGACCGGATAGGCCTCGAGGATGGAGTCGAATTCCTGGTCCATTAGTCGTACTTCAGCTTCACGGCCGCGCGCACGCGGTCCATGGTGGCCTGCGCGATGACGCGCGCCTTGCGCGAGCCTTCGTGCAGGATGTCCCGCACGGCGGACGGTTTCGTCAGCACCTCGGCGCGGCGCGCGCGTATGGGGTCGAGGTGCGCGTTGATCGCCTTCGCGAGCTTCGTCTTCACCTCGACGTCGCCGACCGTGCCGGCCCGATAGCGCGTCTTCAGATCCTCCACTTCGGCGCGGTCCCGGTTGAACGCGTCGTGATAGAGGAACACCGGGTTCCCTTCCACCGTCCCGGGGATGTCCGCGCGCACGCGCTTGGGATCGGTGTACATCTGCATCACCTTCTTCCGCACCGTCTCGGCGTCGTCGGACACGTTGATTGCGTTGCCGTAGCTCTTCGACATCTTCCGGTTGTCGATGCCCGGGAGGCGCGAGACATCGGTGAGCTTCGGGAGGGGCTCGACGAACAGCTCGCCGAAGAAGTTGTGAAACCGCCGCACGATCTCGCGGCTGAGCTCCAGATGCGGCACCTGGTCTTCACCCACCGGCACGAAGTGCGCATTGTAGATGATGATGTCCGCGGTTTGCAGCAGCGGGTACCCGAGAAACCCCAGCGTGGACAGATCCTTGTCGGAGAGCTGCTCCATCTGCTCCTTATAGGTCGGCACGCGCTCGAGCCAGGGTATCGGAATGGTCATCGACAGCAGCAGGTTCAACTCGGCGTGCTCGGGCACGAGCGACTGCACGAACAGCGTGCTGCGCTCGGGGTCGAGCCCCGCGGCGATCCAGTCGGCGACCATGTCGTACGCATTCGCGACGATCTCCGACGTGTCCGCGTACTCGCTGGTGAGCGCATGCCAGTCGGCGACGAAATAGAAACACTCGTACTCGTCCTGCAGTGCCGCCCAGTTCTCGAGCGCGCCGACGAGATGTCCCAGGTGGAGCTTGCCCGTCGGCCGCATGCCCGACACCACGCGTCGTTTCACGGCTGCAACAGCCTTATCAGAAAGAATGCCGGCGGAAGGATGATCGCGCTCAGCGCTCCGGTGAACAGCAGTCCCCAGAGGATGATGAAGCCGAACGGCCGCATACCGTCGAAGATGCGGGCGGCCGAGGGCGGCAGCAGCCCGGCCAGCACGTTGCCGCCATCGAGCGGTGGAATCGGAATCAGGTTGAACACCGCCAGGAAGACATTGATCGCGATGGCGGAGAACAGAATATGACCGAGGCTCGCGCCGCCGAGCCCCGCTGCCCCGGCCGGCACGAGCACCTTCAGGAGGATCGCCGCCACCACAGCCTGCAGCAGATTGCTGACCGGGCCGGCGGCCGCCACGATCATGAAATCACGGCGCGGATGCCCGAGGCGGCTCGTGTTGACCGGCACCGGCTTGGCCCATCCGATGACCGGCAGCCCGCTGACCGCTGCGAGGAGTGGAAGCACGATGGTCCCGATCGGATCGATGTGCACGGCGGGATTCAACGAAACGCGCCCCAGCAGGCGCGCGGTGGGGTCGCCGAGGCGATCGGCGCTCCACGCATGCGCCGCTTCGTGAATCGTCAGGGCCGCCAGGATGATGGCGATCGGGATGGCGATGGACAACAGATCGACAGATTGATTCACTTGGACGTTCGGCGGCTCCGGACCCGCTCAAGCGTAAGAGAAAGCCGCTGATCTTTCAAGGAGTTATCGGGCCTGCGACGCGAAATGGGCCAGCACGGCGTCCGCGCACCGCGTGCCGACCGCCCGGACGAGCTCCTCGCGCGTCGCACGCCGGACGCCGGCGAGGCTGCCGAACGCCGTCAGGAGCGCTCTCCTCCGGCGGGGGCCCACTCCGACGATGACATCCAGATCGGACTGCAGGTCCCGTCTGGTCCTCGACAACCGGTGGAACGTGACCGCGAAGCGATGCGCCTCGTCACGGATTCGCTGGATCAGGTGCAGCGCCGGAGAGTCTTCCTTCAGCGCGATCGGATCCTGACGATCGCGGGTGAACAGCAGCTCCTCTTTCTTCGCGATGCCAGCCGCCACCAGGTTCCCGAGCCCCAGCTCCTCGAGCGCGGCGTAGGCCGCGGACAACTGGCCCTTGCCACCGTCGATCAGAATGAGATCCGGAAAGGGCCCACCGTTCTCCAGCAGCTTCCGGCAGCGCCGCAGCACGACCTCGCGCATGGCGGCGAAGTCGTCCTGGATTCGGGGCTCGGAACTCGGCGCTCGGGGCTCGGGTTTCGAGCCCCGAGCCCCGCCCCCGGAGCCCCGGATGCGATATTTCCTATACTCCGATCGCTTCATACGGCCGTCCTCGCACACCACCATCGAGGCGACGGTCTCGCTGCCCTGGATGGTCGAGATGTCGAAGCATTCGATGCGGCGCGGCACCGATGGCAGCCCCAGCACCGCGCGAAGCGTTTCGAGCGCGTCGTAGTGCGCGGCCACGTTCTCGTTGAAGCGCTGCTGATAGGCGACCTCGGCGTTGCGTGCGGCCAGGTCGAGCAGCCCGCGCTTCTCTCCGCGCCTCGGCACGACCAGGCGGACGCGGCGCTCGGACTGGGCCGTCAGCCACCCTTCGAGCATCTCCGTGTCTGCCGCGGTAAACGCGACAGGCAGGTGCACTTCCGGCGGCGCGACGCGCTCCTCGTAGAACTGCTGGAGAGCCGCCTGCAGGACTTCCGTCTCGGTGCCGGCGATTCGACGCACCTCGGGATCCAGTGGCTCGGGCGCGCCCGCGTCCGTGACGAGCTCCACGCGCTCGACGACCTTGCCGCCGCGGACCTGGAAGATCTGAACGACCGCACCGGCCGGGCCCACCTTCAACCCGAACGCATCACGGTCGCCCAGCGCCACGCTGGCCATCTTCTGCTGCCGCGTGCGCAGGGTGTCGATCACCCGGATCGCATCCCGGAGCTGCGCGGCCTGCTCGAAGCGCTCCTCGGCGGCCGCCTCCGCCATGCGCCGGCGCATGGTCGCGAGCAGCTCGTCGTTCCGGCCCTCCAGGAACAGCCGGGTGTGCTCGACTGCCACGCGATACTCCTGCTCCGAACAAATCTCGCGTACGCAGGGCGCCAGACACCGCTTGATGTCGTACTCGAGACAGGGCCGACCCCGCCCGCCCGTGATCACCTCATTGCACGACCGGATGCCGAAGAGCCGATGGGTCAGCGACATCGTCCGCCGGCCGAGCGAGGCCGGCAGGAAAGGCCCTGCATAGACGTGATCGTCCCGCTCGACGCGCCGCGCGACCAGCACGCGGGGGAACGCCTCGCCCGTCGTCAACTGCAGATAGGGATAGTTCTTGTCGTCGCGCAGCAGGATGTTGTATTTCGGCGTGCGCTGCTTGATCAGGTGGTTCTCGAGCGCGAGCGCCTCCATGACCGAGTCGGTGACGATGACCTCGAGACCCGTGGCCTCGTCCAGGAGCGCATCGATGCGCGGGCTGAGACCCTGCGCGCCCAGGTAGCTTCGGACCCGGTCGCGAAGGACCCGGGCCTTGCCGACGTACAGCGTCTCCCCCGCCCCGTTGTAATACAGGTAGACGCCGGGCTGCTCCGGCAGGCGGGCGATCTGGGCCTTGAGATCACGGATCGGCATGCGGTACACTGCGCGCCTTGACGCGGTCGGAACCTTTCATTATAGCGTGCGGCGCCGGCGCTCCGAATCCATGACTTTCACCGGACTCATCGGTCGCATCTGCATGTTCCCGCTCCAGCTGATCATCAGCACGTGCGTGGCGCTGCGGATTCACCCCAACATCCTCACCTTCATCGGCGTCCTGATCAACGTCGCGGCAGCCTGGGCCCTCGGCCTCGGCCGGTTCATGACGGCGGGCGTCATCATGGTCATCGCGAACATCTTCGATTTCATCGACGGCAAAGTCGCGCTGGAGCTCGACGAGGTCAGCGCCTTCGGCGGCTTCTGGGACTCGGTCGTCGACCGCTTCTCGGACATCTCGCTCTTCATCGGTCTGATCTACCTGTACTCGCGGCTCGACCGGACCGACTACGTGATGGTGACGGCGCTGGCGATGATGTTCGCCATCATGACGAGCTACACGCGAGCGCGCGCGGAGTCCCTGATCCACAAGTGCAAGGTCGGGTTCATGGAGCGTCCCGAACGGATCGTGCTCTTCATGATCGGGGCCTTCACCAACCGGATGGCGGCGGTGCTGTGGGTGATTCTCGTGCTCTCGGTCTTCACGGTCGCCGACCGGATTATCTACACGTATCGCGAACTGCGGGACACGCGCGAGGCCCTGGCATGAAGCGCGCCGCCACGCTCCCCGCCCGCGTGCTGTGGAACGCGTTCTTCTGGACCTACGACCGGGCCACCTGGCAGTACGACCTGATGGTGATCGCGATCCTGGCCTTCGTCTGGCTGACCCCGCCGGACTGGCTGCGCGATCCGATGGCCAGCGGAGATGGGCCAATCGGCTGGATCGTGGGGGACTCGCTGTAATTCTGAATTTTGAATGCTGAATTCTGAATTTTGCGTGAGTGTTTGAATTCAGCATTCAGCACTCAGCACTCAGCACTTCTCCTATGCGTCCTCCCTTTCGTCGTGCAGGCCCAGATCGAGGGACTTGCCCGTGAAGTGGATGTCGTGGGCGGCGATCTTGTCGCGCAGCAGCCGTCGAGCGGCGCCGTAGTAGCTTTCAGGGACAACGAGCCGTCGCGCCAGTTGGCGCATGCGGTAGATCAGCACCAGCGTCACTTGCCGCTCGCTTTCCCGCCAGGCCAGCCCCCCGATGTGTTGGTACGGAATGAAGCCGCCATCCGCCCAGATGCCATCCTCGTAGAATCCGCGGCCGATGCGCAGGCTCAAGGGCACACCGTAGCCGTAGTAGAGCATCATCATGCTCTCGCCGAACACGTCGGCGGGATGGCGGTGCAGGTAGGCCAGCTTGTAGATGATCAGGAGTCCGAGTACCGCGCCCATCGCGAGCAGCAGGCCGTAGAACGGAGGTCGGCTGCCGGGCCACGTCAGCAGGGCGGAGGAGCGGATCTTCAGAAAACGGATGAACTGGACGAGCAGCCGGACGTTGGCGCAGAAGAAGCCCACGCCCAGCACGAACAGCAGACGAGGAAACAGCTCCATCTGGAACTTAGAGGCCGAAGCGCGGCAAAGGGTTCCATGCCATCGCGCGATGTATTTACCGTCCGAGCCGGGGATCGAAGCACTGCCGGCACCGGGCTTCGTAGGTGCCCTGCGCGCCCACGAGCACGCGCTCGCTGTTCGCCACCAGGCGCTGCGTGTGATTGGCCGGGGCGCCGCAGACCATGCAGATCGCCAGCGTCTTCGTGATGTACTCCGCGATGGCCAGCAGCTGCGGCATCGGCTCGAACGGCTTGCCGAGGTAGTCCTGGTCGAGACCGGCCACGATCACACGGCGACCCTGGTCTGCAAGTGTGTTGCACACGGCCGGGAGCTCGGCATCGAAGAACTGGCCTTCGTCGATCCCGACCACCTCGGTGTCCTCGAGCACGCGATCCAGCAGCTCGCGTGAGGAGACCAGGTTCTCGGAAGGAATCCGCATCTCGCTGTGCGAGGTGATGTGATCGTCAGCGTAACGGCTGTCGATCCTCGGCTTGAAGATCTGGACCTTGCGGCGGGCGATCTGCGCCCGCCGCAGCCGCCGGATGAGCTCCTCGCTCTTCCCGCTGAACATGCTCCCCGTGATCACCTCGATCCAGCCGTGGTTGGGCCGGTGCTGGGTTATGTCCATGGAAGGAGACTGAATGCTGAATGCTGAATGCTGAATGCTGAATGCTGAATGGCTGAGTGAATGCTGAATACTCAGTTGAGTGCTGAAGGCTGAATGAATACTGCGGCCAGTCGGCGTAGACATTCAGCATTCAGCACTCAGCACTCAGCACTCAGCACTCAGCACTCGCTAGGCTCTGGAAAGATACTCGCCTGTCTCGGTGCTGACGCGAACGAGGTCGCCGGTGTTCACGAATGGCGGGACCTGTACGACCAGGCCGGTCTCGAGCCGCGCGGGCTTGACTTGAGCGCTCGCGGTCGCGCCCTTGATGCCTGGGGCGGTCTCCTCGACTTTCAAATCGACCGTCGGCGGCAGCTCGATTCCAACCGGTTCGACGCCGTAGAACTCCACCGTAATCGTGGCGTCGGGGACGATGTAGTTGACCGAGTCGCCGAGGGCCTCGGCCGGAATGTGCAGCTGGTCGTACGTGCTGGTGTCCATGAAATGGAACGAGTCGCCGTCCTTGTAGAGGTACTGCATCTCGCGCTCGTCCAGCATCGCTCGCTCGATCGAATCTTCCGATCGGAGCTTCTGGTCCGAGAGCGATCCGTTCCGGATGTTGCGGAACTTCACGCGGACGAAGCCGCGCAGGTTTCCCGGTGTCACATGCTGCAGGTCGAGCACCCGGAACAGGTCCTCTCCGACCTTGACGAGCATCCCCTTTCGGAGTCGTGTTGCTTGAATCGAGCTCATGGCGTGTATGGATCCTCGGGATCGTAGCAGGCAGCCCGGCCATTCGCAACTTCACTCCCTCACTCCTCGACCTTCCCCCGTCCGCCGTTCAGGTTCCAGCTTTCCCTTCCGCCTACGAACTCCGCCTACGAACTCCGCCTTCGAACTTCAGCCTTCGAACTTCCCAGTGCTACGATTGCGTCATGTCCTGGGATCCGATGCGGGAACTCACCGCGTGGCAGGAGCGCCTCGGACGGCTGGTGTCACAGCAGCGTGCGGAGCCCTGGTCACCGGCCATCGACGTCTACGAGACGCCCGACAAGTACGTTGTCGTCGCCGAACTGCCGGGTCTGACCCGCGAGCAGATCGACCTGGCGCTCGAGCAGTCGCGGCTCACCCTTCGCGCGCACAGAGCGACACATCTTCAGGCGGCCGAGGAAGTCCTGCACTTTCATCAGGTCGAGCGCGGCTACGGCGGCTTCGTGCGAACGTTCGAGTTCTCCAGTGCCGTGGACATCGATCGAGTCTCCGCCGATCTTGCGCGGGGCGTGCTGTCCATCACGCTCCCGAAGGCTCCTCAGCCGGCTGCGCGCCGCGTCGAAGTCGGCTGAACCAGGTGGGAGGCGCATGGCTAGACGACTCACTCTGCTGACCATCTTCGTGACAATCGGCCTTCTCGTCGGGCTCGTGCTGACGGGCCGGATGCGCAGCGCTCAAGAAGCTGCGGCGGTCGCCCAGCCGTCCGCAGCCCAGGAAACCGCGCCCGGTGCGAGCGACAGCTCGGCTGGGGGACTCCAGCCCGCCCAGGGCATGCCCGATCTGACCGGGGCAGCCCAGCGCGCGATCGACAGCGTCCCGAACATCTCGTCCACCCAGATCGTGCGCGCCCGCTCGCCGTTCGCCGATGATCCGTTCTATCGCTTCTTCTTCGAGGACGAGGCGTTCGGCTATCGCCAGCGCCGCGAGCAGAGCCTGGGGTCCGGCGTCGTCGTCTCCTCGGACGGGTACGTGCTGACCAACAATCACGTGGTCGGCAACGCGCGCGCCGAGGTCACCGTCCTGCTGCCCGACAAGCGCGAAATGCGGGCGAAGATCGTCGGCGTGGACGAAGACACCGACATCGCCGTGCTGAAGGTGGAGGCGCGCAATCTGCCGACGCTGCCGTGGGGCGACTCCTCGAAGCTGAAGGTCGCCGAGTGGGTGCTTGCGGTGGGCAATCCCTTCGGCGTCCTCAGTCAAACCGTCACGCTGGGGATCGTCAGCGCGACCGGCAGGAGCCTGGAGGGGCGGCTCGCCACCTACGAGGACTTCATCCAGACCGACGCCGCGATCAACCGGGGGAACTCCGGAGGGGCGCTCATCAACGCCCGCGGCGAGCTCGTGGGGATCAACACCGCAATCTTCAGCGAGACCGGCGGCTATCAGGGCATCGGCTTCGCCGTGCCGAGCAATCTGGTCCGGCACGTGATGAACGAGCTGATCAAGTACGGCGAAGTCCGCCGCGGAACGATCACCGGCATCCAGCTGACGCCGATGACGACGCGGTACGCCGAGGAGCTGGGGGCGCCGAACACGAAGGGGGTGCTCGTGGTGCGCATCGCGGAGCGCTCGGCCGCCTACGATGCCGGCGTCCGGCCGGGCGACATCATCGTCACGTTCAACGGAACGCCGGTCGAGGACAGCTCGCACTTCATGCGTCTGTTGTCGGATGCGCCGATTGGGGGGGCCGTCACCCTGGGCCTGTTCCGCGACGGCCGCACCAGCAGCGCCAAGGTCCCCATCGTTCAGCGAACCAGCACGCGGCGCGCCCGATAGGGGGACTGGCACCCTAAGGGGACAGGCACCCTAAGGGGACAGGCACCCTAGGGGGACAGGCACCCTAAGGGGACAGTCACCTTAAGGAGCCTGTCCCCTGGTGGCAGTTTCTGCCACACGACCTGACACCGCGGCGCTCTCGACTGCGTGCGCGCGCCATTCCGGCTCCACGCCGACGCTGATCCCGATGCGTCGGCTCCACACCACTCGACGCGCGGGTGCGCCCACCTCCTCGATCCGCAGCGCGCTGCCGGTCAGGTCGCGCCGGTTGTGGCGCAGCGAGATCCCGAGCGCGCGCGTCAGGTTCCCTGGTCCGCGGCACAGCGCCGCGGTCGCAAACGCGCTCGATTTGCGTCCCGACCAGCGCGCGCGACGCCGGCGCATCAACGACTCCCCCTCCAGCGGCTCGAGCGCCCTGATCAACACCGCCGCAGGCGACCCCGCTGGCTCGGTCACCGCGTTGACCAGGTGATGAATGCCGTAATTCAGGTAAACGTAGGCGATGCCGGGAGGGCCGTACAGCGGTGCATTCCGCCTCGTCGGCCCCGGCGCTGCGTGACACGCGGGGTCCGATTCGCCGATATACGCCTCGACTTCGACGATGATCCCGGAGGCGAGACCGGAGGGGGTCTCGTGGACGAGCGCCTTACCAATCAGATCCCGGGCAACTTCCAGCGTGGGCCGCGCGTAGAAGTCGCGCGGCAACGTTCGACTCATGTTTCAGCTCTCAGCTATCAGCTCTCAGCTTAAACCAAAAGCCTCAGCCGGCTGAACGTTGTCAGCTGTCCGCGCCCTGCGTCCTCAGCTTGATCCGCTCGATCGCGCGGGCGGCTGCCTTGACGATCTCCCGGTTGCCCTGCTGCAGAAGCGGCGAGAGCGCCGTGACGGTCGACTGATCGCCCAGGGCCCCGAGCGCGTCGACCAGCGAGCAGCGCATCGTGTCGCCCGGCTCCTGCAGCCGCGGCAGCAGTTCCGGCACGATCGCCGGGCCGAGCTCGAGCAGGTAACCATGAATCTGCGGCGCCATCTTCTTCGAATCCAGGTAATCCACCAGCCGCACCACCTGGCCCCGGCCAATCTTCAGGAGCGCAAAGGCCATCGCGGCCCGAACCATCTCCGAGTCGTCGCCGCCAACCCCGGCGTGCAGCGCATCGAACGCGCTCGCCTCCGCCAGGCGGCCGAGGCCTTCTGCAGCCGCCCGCCGCATCCAGGGATCGCGATCCGCCAGCCGCTCCTTGAACAAGGGCGCGCTCGACGGGTGGGCGATCCTGGCCAACGCATCCAGCGCGGAGTACGCCGGCTCCCCTTTGCCGGAGTAGGTCAGCTGATCGTTGAGCGCCTTGACTGCCGATTCTTCGCGGAGGTCGCCCAGTGCGCGCATCGAGGCGTTGCGCACCTGGTCGCTCGAGTCGTTCATCGCCTTCATGAGGCTCTCGCCCGCGCCGGGCAGCCGCACGCGGCCGATGACCCGCGCCGCCCCGGCCCTGATGGCCGGATCGTAGTGATCGAGCGCCTTGATCAACTGCTCCGCGTTTTCGCCCGCGATGGCACCCGCGCCGATCACACCCAGCGTGTAGATCGCCTCCTGCCGGACTTTCGGGTGTTCGTCGTCGAGCGCCTTCAGCAGCTCGGATATCAGTTCGGCGGGAGCCGGCTTGGGCCAGGCGACAAGCGGCCCCATCTCGAACGCGCGCCCGGCCTGATCGTCGGAGCGCACCTCGACCAGCAACGCAACCTTGCGCCGGGGGGGCACGGGTTCGACCAGGAAGAACGAGAGCTCGGCGGCGATGACTTCCAGCTGTATCTCGTCGATGGGATCGTTGACGAGCCGGGCCATCGGCACCACGGCCTCCGGGTAGCTCGCGTCACGCAGCAGCCGAACCGAGCTGATCCGGACTTTCGGGTCGGGATTGCGCAGGTTGCGGATGACGTCCTCGAATGCCAGCGGCTGCGCCGCCGACGGGGCCGGACAAACCGCGAGCAGCGCCGGAATGATCAGGCACAGGCGAATCGATGTCTTCATGGGAACTCTGGCGGGGGGCGCCAATATTGTAACCCGGGTCGATGCCCCGGCGTTCACGGATCTGCACGGCGATCGCGGGGGATTTCGCTAGTTCCGGCTCACGCCGTACGCGTTGACGCGGCCGATTGCAAGCACCTCGCGCAGATAGCGGCCCGTGTGGGATACCTCGCTCTGTGCGAGCTGCTCGGGCGTGCCGGCGGCGATGAGCCGGCCGCCCTCTTCCCCGCCCTCGGGCCCGAGATCGATGACCCAGTCCGCGGTCTTGACCACGTCCAGGTTGTGCTCGATGACGAGGAGGCTGTGCCCCGCTTGAATCAGCTTCCGGCACGCCGCAAGGAGCTTGGCAATGTCATCGAAGTGCAGCCCGGTCGTCGGTTCGTCCAGGATGTAGAGCACGCGATCGCCCGTATGCGACGAAAGGTGTGACGCGATCTTGATTCGCTGCGCCTCTCCCCCCGACAACGTCGTCGCCGGCTGACCCAGCCGGAGGTATCCCAGGCCAATCTCGTCGAGGACGTGCAGCCGACGCAGAACCTTGGGCGAGCTGCTGAAGAACGCGAGCGCTTCCCGGACGGTCATTTCCAGCACCTGATCGACACTCCGGCCGCGGTACTTCACCTCGAGCACCTGCGGCTTGAAGCGCTTGCCCTCGCACTGCTCGCACGGCACGAACACGTCCGCGAGGAACTGCATCTCGACCTTGACTTCCCCTTCGCCTTCACACGCCTCGCACCGCCCGCCTGGAACGTTGAAGGAGAAGTGGCTCGCCGTGAGGCCCCGGGACCGCGCGTCTTTCGTGGCAGCGAACAGCTCCCGAATCGGGTCGAATGCCTTGAGATAGGTGACGGGGTTGGATCGCGGCGTGCGTCCGATGGGCGCCTGATCGACCAGGACGACGTCGGTGACGAACTCGGCGCCTTCGAGCTTGCGGTGTGTGCCGACGCGCCGATCCCAATCGCCTTTCGCGCGCTTGAGCGCCGCGTAGATCACGTCGTGCACGAGCGTGCTCTTACCCGACCCGCTCACGCCGGTGACGCAGACGAGCATCCCGAGCGGGATCTCCACGTCGATGCCTTTCAGGTTGTGCTCGGCGGCCTCGAGGATTCGAATCTTCTGGTTCGACGGCTTCCGCCGCGCCGCCGGCACGGGAATGGCCAGCTCGTCGCGCAGGTACTTGGCCGTCAGTGACCGCGGCTCCTGCAGCAGTTGCGGAAGAGGCCCAGCGAACACGACCCTCCCACCCTGCTCCCCGGCACCGAGACCCATATCGACCACGGTGTCCGCGACGCGAATCATGTCGGCGTCGTGCTCCACGACGAGCACCGTGTTGCCCTGGTCGCGGAGCTGACGCAGGATCGCGATCAATCGTTGATTGTCGCGAGAGTGCAGCCCGATGGACGGCTCGTCCAGGACGTACAGCGTATCGACGAGCGCCGAACCGAGGGACGTCGCCAGATTGATCCGTTGCGACTCGCCTCCCGAAAGCGTGGACGACAACCGATCCAGCGTGAGGTAATCCAGGCCGACGTCCTTGAGGAAGCCGAGCCGCTTCCGAATCTCCCGCAGGACTTTCTCAGCAACGGCGGCATCCTTCTCGCCGAGCTGGAGATTCGCGAAGAATTGGTCCGCCTCGCGGACGGTCAGAGAGCACACCGCGTCGACAGTGCTGCCACCGACTCGAACGTCGCGTGCCTCGCGCCTCAGCCGCGCGCCCTGACATTCCGGGCAGGTCAGATATCCGCGATACCGGCTCAGAAACACGCGGACGTGGACTTTGTACTTCTTGCGCTCGAGCCAGCGAAAGAAGCCCTTCACGCCCTCGTACGATGCCCCATCGCCTTCGATGACGAACCTCTTCTCCTCTTCCGTCAGCTCGGCCCAGGGAACGTCGAGGCGAAGCGTGCCCGCTTTGGCGGCGCGTTTCAGCTCGGCGAGCTGCGAGCGGTAGTGCGGCTTGCTCCACGGCTCGATCGCGTTCTGCTGAATCGACTTCGATGGATCCGGCACCACGAGGCTCATGTCGAGCTCGATGATGTTGCCGAACCCATGGCAGAGCGGGCACGCCCCGAACGGATTGTTGAACGAAAAGAGCCGCGGCTGAGGGACTTCGTACTGGACGTCGCACTCACGGCACTCGAACCGTTCGCTGAACCTGTGGACCACCGGTCCTGTCTCGGCGAGCTCGATGGCGAAAGCCGCGCCGCCTCCCTCCGTGTACGCCGTTTCGATCGAATCGGTCAACCGCGCACGGAGGTCCCCATCCACTTTCAGCCGATCGACGATGACCTGAAGCGTCGTCCGGTCCTTCAGTGTCCCCGGATCGACCTCTTCGAGCTGCACGGCCTGGCCGTCGACGAACAACCGGCCGAACCCCTTGCGGCGCAGGGCGGCGATGGTCTCCGCAACCGGATCGGTCAACCCGGGAAGCGCGGGCTGCGGCACGGGCTCGCGATCGGCGCCGGCAGCCTCGCCTCCGTCCTCATCGTCGCCTTCGCCGTCGAGCTCGAGCGGCGTGGCCGTGACGACCGGCATGTCGAAGCCGATGAGGAGCCGCGTTCCGCCGGGAAGCCGGCCAAGCTGGTTCGCAACGACCTCCGCCGTTTCGCGCACCACCTCCCGCCCGCAGTGCCGGCAGTACGTCTTTCCGACGCGAGCGAACAGCAACCGCAGGTAATCGTGGATTTCAGTAGTGGTCCCCACGGTCGACCGTGGGTTGCGGATGCTGTTCTTCTGCCGGATGGCAATGGCCGGGCAGATGCCCTCGATGGAATCCACATCCGGCTTTTCCATCCGTTCCAGGAACTGCCGGGCGTACGCCGACAGGGATTCGACATACCTGCGCTGGCCCTCGGCGTAAATCGTGTCGAAGGCGAGCGACGACTTGCCCGACCCGCTCACTCCTGTCATCACGACCAGCGAACGCGGCGGAATCGTCAAATCGACGTTCTTGAGGTTGTGGGTTCGCGCCCCACGAATGACGATCTGTCCTCGAGACTGGGATGCGGACGGCATGTACAGGTGCGCGTTCTTTGAGGGTTCCCGAACAGTCCATCGTATCGCACGGGCCACCGCCCTTCAACCTCAGCGCACTTCGGCGCACACTTAGCACGTGGCACGTTGCACGTCGCCGTGTTATTTTGATGGGACTTGTCGGCAGACTCGGCAGGCGGGGGTTCGCTTGTCCGAGGCGCCGGCCCAACCAAGAGGGGGCTGTGTCAGTTCGTTTGTTCATAGGCAACCTGCCTTATTCCGCGACAGAGGCAGACTTGCGCGATCACCTGTCGAGTGTCGGCGACCCCGTCCAGATTGTGCTGCCCACGGACCGGGAAACCGGTCGGCCACGTGGCTTCGCCTTCGTGGACTATTCGGATCGGCCGGTGGCCGAGGAGGCCATCCGGCGGTTCAACCAGCAGCCGTTCAAGGGTCGGCCTCTTGCGGTCAGCGAGGCGCGCCCTCGCGAGGAGCGCCCCGCCGGCGCGCCACGACCGGGGGGGTTCGGCGGGCCCCGTCCGGCCGGCCCCGGAGGATTCAGCGGTCCGAGGCCCGGCGGCTTCACGCCGCGCCCTGCGGATCCCGGCGCTCCGGGCACGGGCGCAGGCCGCAACCGTAACTTCGGGCCAGACGCGCCTCCCAAGAACAAGCGCAAGCCACCGCGCAAGGACTCGGAGCGCGGACCGAAAGGACCGATCAAGGAGCGGCCGGTCGGCCGCCTCTACGACGCCGACGAGGACTGGCGGAGCGAGGACGACGACCTCGACATCGACAACCTCGCAACGAGCGCCGACACCAAGGACGACGACGAGAGCGAGGATTAGGCATTGCGCGACATGCAGGTCCACGTCAAGGTGCTCGGCGCGATGTACATCGCGTTTGCAGCGCTGGGCCTGTTGCTCGCCACAATCCTGCTGATCGGGATGGGGGGCGCCGTTGGGCTGGTGGGCGCCAGCGGCGATCCCGATGCCGCGATCGCGATCCCCATCATCGGCATCGCGGGGACCGCCCTGGTCGCGGTCATCGCTGTCCTGTGCCTTCCGGCGCTCCTCACCGGCGTCGGCTTGCTCTCTTTCAAACCGTGGGCGCGCGTAGCCGGCATCGTACTCGCCGCCGTCAGCCTACTTGGGTTCCCGTTGCTTACCATCCTTGGAGCGTACGGACTCTGGGTATTGTTGAGTAAAGAGTCCGAGCACCTGTTCAACACCTCGCCTGCCGCGATTACTCCGAGCCGTTAGTACGCCACCCTCGGCGACGTTATTGACATGGCTTCGACGGTGTTCGAGCCCCGGACTCCCCTGGAACCGGTTCAAACCCCACGGCAATCGCGAGCGTCGTTCTTGCATATGCTGCCGGCATGAACGACGTCCCTGGCGTGTCGTACGACCAGAGAGTCGATGGGCCGTGCTCTGGCCACGACAAGTGGTTGAGCTTCGAGCTGCGGATGCGCAGGCGGCGGCTTGCCAGGTGCCTGCAGCAAGCAGAGCGGGCCATCGAAGACGGCGCCATCGAGGAGGCGAGGAGTGCGCTGAACGAGGCTCTGCAGCTCGATCCGGAGTGCGCGGACCGTGCGGCGTTCGAGCAGCGACTGCATGCGCTGCAGGATCGCGGTCAACCAGCTGCCGTCAGGGTGATCCCCGCCTGTCGTCTTCCCGTCGCGCGTGTGAGCGCGGCCTTCGTGTCGATGTTCGCTGCCAGTGCGGTACTCGGAACGGGCTATTGGTACGCCGCGTCCCCATCGCGCGGTTCGAAGCCCTCGTCAACGGCTTCTGCGATTGACACTGACGCCGTGGCCAACGCCGGCGTTTCCGCAGCCCCTCCGCTCGTCGATCGACTCGAGATCGTGCGCGAGACCGTCACAGCCCCGGTTGCCACACCGCGTATCGTCGAGGATCTGCCGAGCCTTCCACCGAAGACACTGACTGCCAACAACACTCCAGATCCGTCACAGGTTATCGCGGCCCTCAACCGTCAGCCCGCGGCTCCTCCGGTATCGATCCCCAAGACCTCCGCGGAGCTCCGGTGGGAGTCCGTGCCGCCTCCAAGCCCGCCGAATCCCGTGGTGCCGGTCGAAGTCGTTGAGCCGTCGGCTGCCCGGGCCGAAGGGCTTTTCGCTCGTGTCGAACCCGACGGCGACTCCCGCAGAGAAGCGGCTACGGCAGCCGGAGCCTCAGCCGCGCATGACGAGTCGTCGCTCGTCCTCGGAGTTCTCCAGCAGTACGAGCTGGCCTATAGCAGCCTGGATGCGAAAGCGGCGGCTGCGGTATGGCCGCGCGTCAATCGGAACGCTCTCGCGCGTGCGTTCGACGGTCTTGCCTCACAGCATGTCTCGCTGGGAAAGTGCGATGTCGCGGTTGACGGACCCGCGGCACGGGCGACGTGCTCGGGATCCGCCACATGGGAACCGAAGGTCGGCGGCGGACGGCGCACCGAGCCACGACACTGGGACTTCGAGCTGCGAAAGACGGGCGGCGGGTGGCGAATCGAGCGCGCCGTGGCTGGGCAGTGACCCCCGTGGCTACCGTGGGAACGCGTACTCGAGCGCGATGGTCGGCGTGAGGGTGGCGGTGAGCCCGCGCTCGGCCAGCGGCCACGCCACGTGACCGCCGAGCACGAGCCGGCCGGAAACGTTCCACTTGACCCCCGCGAGCGCCGTCAGCAGCGTCAGCGATGACGGGCTGCCCGACAGCCGGAGCGTGTCGACTCCTATGATCGTCGGATGGGGCTCCGCCGAAAGCGTGATATCCCGCAACTCCGACACATGCCTGCCGTAGAACTCTCCGGAGATCGTCAGCCGAGGCTGAGCCGCCAGCGAGAGTGCGCCCGCGAACGTGAACTCGTCCGACACACCGCCCCGGACGATGCCTGCGTTGCCGTGAAGGCTCACGCGTCCGTGTTCAATAGAGCCGACACCGAGAAACCGCCAGGACGTCGAGCCGGCGCCGAGAAGGTTTGCCTCGTCGCCGGTGGGCAGCCGGACTTCTGCGGCAGCGGCGATCCCCCCGCCGATCCCGCTGACCAGCGTGTACTTCGCCCGCAGCGCCACATCCGCGATTCCGCTTGCCGTCCCCGACGCTCTGGCCTGGATGAGCGGCGTGCCACGGTAGACGTTGAGCCGTTGACCGTCGAGCGTCAATCGCACGAACGGGATCGCGCCGCCGATCTCGAGCCTGTCGGTGATCCCTGCACTGGCGAGCACGGTCAACGTGCTCGTCCGTAGGTTCAGCGTCAGCGATTCGGTGTCGAACGGCGCTGGTTCGTCGCGGAACGTGTTCGCAATGGTGATGAGCGAGCCGTCCTGCAAGTTCCGGCCATTCAGCCGATCGAACTCGGATGTCGTGGCGCTGATACCGAACGACGCGCGACCCTTTCCCGGCGTCAGCGCGCGCTCCGTGAAGAACGCGCCGAAACTCTGGCTCGCGCGCTCGACGGTGCCCAGCTCGGGGTTCAACCTGTACAGAAAGCCGCCCGAGGAGGTCGCGATCGGCACCGAGGTGAGGTTGACGAGCAGCGCCCGCGCAATCGTGTCGCGCGCAATCTCGGCCGCCTCGCGATCCTTTTCGAAGTCGGCCGTCGGGACGGCCTGGTTCGTCATGAGAAAGGCCACGACATCGCTGATGGTGCCCTGCCCGCGTGCGGACGCCGGGAAGGCCGCGAGCAGGAGAGGAAGCGCAATCGCAACGCGTCTCGTGGTGGTCATGGATGTGGTCCTCGATCGGACCTCGACGCTTCTTCAGCTACAGGCGTCACGGACTATTTGTCCAGCCGGACCACTGCGGCCCGAATGGTGCTGTCCGGCTGGGGGGACCCCGTGACCTCGACCTTCAGACCGTTCTTGACTCGAGAACAATTCCCTCCCTTGAAGGTGGTCTGACCGTCGGTGATCACCACCGAGCCCTGGACCGAGAAGCGCAGCGCTGGACAGCTGCCGGACAATTCGGACACGATCCCGCTGACCTGCACGTCGTCAGCGTCATCTCCATCGTCAACGACGCCGCTCTGCTGGACTCGATGCGTCAATTGGCCGACCCGTATTGCTCCCGCACGGCTGGTTGGCAGCGTGTTCGGCAGAACCAGGTACCCGATACTTGTCGTCCCGCTGCCGGACGCTGAGCCGGTCACGGTGATCCAGGCGTCGTCGCTCGCAACGGTCCACGCGCAGTCGGCGCCGGTCGTCAGCGTGAACGAGCCTACGCCACCCAGGAACGTGAACGTGGCCTCGCCCGGCGCGATCTCGAAGCTGCATTGTCCAGGGGTCGGCGGCGGCGGTGGCGCCGGCGGCGGAGGCGGCGGTGGCGCCGGCGGCGGAGGAGGCGGCGGTGGCGCCGGCGGCCCGGGCGGGTCCGGCGTGGGCGTCGGGGGAGGCGGCACGCCTGAAGCCTGCGCAGCCTGTGTGAAGACGAGTGGCTCTCCTGCGATCACGACGGTTGCCGTGCGGGCGGCGCCTGAGTTGACCGCCGCGGAGACCTGAACCGTGCCCGGGCCCGTGCCAGCCGGAGGCGCCAGCGTAACCCACTGGACGTTGGCCGCCGCTGTCCAACGGCAGGCTTGATGGGTCGAGATGTCCACGCGCCTCTGGCCGCCCTCAGCGGCGATCGAGTCGCCCGATCGCGAGAGGCTGAACCGGCACGGGGCGCCCTCCTGTGTCATGTCGACGCGCTCTTCCCCAACGGCAATTGCTGCGCGGCGAGTCACCGGATCATTGTTCGCATGGACTATGTAAGCGATCGAGCCAGCTCCCTGCCCTTCACGCCCGGAAGTGATCTCGATCCATGTGGCCGTCGTCGTTGCCGACCAGGCGCACTCGCGCGAGAGGGTCACCGACAGGCTTCCTGTGCCGCCGGACGGACCGAAGCTGGCAGGTGCACCCTGAAGCGTCGCCTGGCACCGTGCCAGACTCGTCGGGGCCGTCACCTCGGTAGTCGTGGAGCTGCCGCACGCGGAGCTGACGAACGCAAGGCCCAGGACCAGCGCGAATGGCAGGGCTGGATATGTAATGCGTCTCACGGAGGGACCCTCTATGCACAACATTCGCCAGCGAGTGGATGTCGGAGCCGTGCTGCTACAATCGATCTGAGCCCCTTGATCTTGGAGAACACCCTGGAGACGGTTCTTCGAAAGTCGCGGTTGTGGCCGCTGGTTCCACTTATTGTCCTGCTGGCGGCCGTGCTGGTCCTTCCGGGTTGTACGGGCGGGTTCGCGATCGTCCGACAGGACGGTCTGGATCTTCCGGGCGTGACGTGGTTCGCTCCCGAAGTGAGTGCCGATCGTGAGGTCCTGGCGCGGTGGTCGGCCGCGGTCGGTCCGCCCGTCACGCGGAACGAGATCACCCCGTCGCCCACCGCGGCTGACACGCTTCGCATCGTGAGCTGGAACACCGCGTTGGGCGCGGGGGATGTGATGCGCCTCGTCAGCGACCTTCGAGCGGATTCGCCGAACGCTCACATCCTCTTGCTGTTGCAGGAGGTCTATCGCGGAGGCCCCGAGGTGCCGGGCACGTTTCGCCCAGGCCTCCGTTACGCCGGCCTGCTCGGCGACCGGAAAGCGCGCCGTGAGGAAATCGAAGCCGTCGCGGCAGCGGCAGATCTGAACCTCTACTATGTTCCCTCGATGCGGAACGGTTCCCCGCTGGACTCGAACGAGGATCGCGGCAATGCCATCCTCTCGTCTCTTCCACTGAGCGATCTCGCCGCCGTCGAGTTGCCGTTCGAGCGTCAGCGACGCGTCGCTGTCGCCGCGACGGTCTCCGGCCACTCTTCAGACGGGCGGTCGTGGCGCCTTCGGATTGTTTCGACGCACCTGGACAATATGGTTGGGGCCCGCCGTGGCTGGATCATCGGTGGCGAGTACGGCCGTATCAGGCAGGCGCGCGCCCTCCTGCAATACCTTCGCGGCGAAGGCGCCGTCGTGCTCGGCGGCGACTTCAACACGTGGTTCGGCTTCGGCGAGCGCACGTACGCCGAGATCGCACGGCTCTTTCCCGATTCGGATCCACTGGACCGCCGGCCAACGTTCATGGGGCTGATGCGGCTCGACCATCTGTTCTTCCGATTGCCGGAGGGATGGAAGGGCCAGTTCCGCCGCGCCCCGGAGCGCTACGGATCGGATCACTATCCGCTGGTGGGAACGCTGACGGTGGGTTGACACATTGCAGATTCGTTGATTGCAGATTGGGAATTGATTGCGGATTGGAGATTTGGGATTTGGGATTTTATTCGGGCATTGGGGAACTGATTCGACGGTTCGGTGCAGCGTCAGAATGTAGCGCTCGACAGTGAATGGCGTTCGAACTACCCCAAATCAACAATCACCGAATCCAATCCCAAATTTTCAATCTCCAATCCCCCGATCAATCCCCAATCTGCAATCAACGAATCTGCAATTCACCTATCCCCTTTCCATATCAACGCGCCAACCTTGACATTGCTCGTGAAGGCATCCGGATCCGTGTCGGGGGACCGGTTTCCGGGCGGCCGGAGGAAGCCGATCCGCACGGCCTTCAGATCGAACTCGTTGGGCTCGATCCTCGCCGACGAGTTCATCGCCGACTCGCGCGAGGTGACGTGGTTGTAGCCCAGCGCGTGACCGAGCTCGTGGACGCGCAGCGAACGACGGAACTCGCTGCCGGAGATGTCGAACGCGGCGTCCAGCATGATGATGCCGCCCTGAATCGTGCCGGAGCCGTCGCTGGCCCATCGGCCGTAGCCCCAGAATCCCGTCGCGTCCTGCAACCCCGCGAAGCGAGCCACGACGATTTCGTTGAGCCGCGCCACCTGAACGGTATCGCTGCTGGCTGCAGTCTCGCGATCCTGCGCGGCAAATTGCAGACGTCCATCGGTCAGCAGCGGCAGCCCCCAGTTCAAATCCTGCAGCAGCAGGTCAATCTCCTCGTCCGCGATGACCGCGTCGGTTGCCGCGTAGGCCTGTGCGGTCAGGTTCGTGAACTGCAACACGCTCGTCTGCACGACCAGCCGTGGGGCCGACACCCACCGCTGGAGAGGGCCCGTCGATCGGAACATCTGATCGAATGCCCTGAGATCGAACGACCTGGGGATCACCGTCACCTGCGTGTCCGGCCCCGGCACGCGAAGCTGCGTGGTCCTCGTCACGGTGTCGGCCGACGAGAACGTCACGGTACGAATCTGCTCCGGATCGGGCGCATCAATCGTGAACGTGCCGTCGCTGCCGGTGGTGAACACACCAAGGCCATCGACCGTGACGTTGGCGCCGGCGATGGCGCCAGCCGACAGGGTCTCGATAAGGGTCCCCGTGAGCGTCCGGGTGGGCGGCGGCGGAGGCGGTGGCGCGGGCGGCCGCCGCAGTGAGAAATTCGCGGTCTGATTCTCCGTGAGCGCGAGCCTCTTCGCCTGATCCTCGAAGCCTTCGGCGCTCACCCGCAGCGCGAGCTCCCCTTCACGGAGTCCTGTCAGCTCGTAGCGCCCGTCCTCCCCCGTCTGGACGTTCTTCCCCGCGTCGGCACCTTCGGTGACCTCGATCCGGGCGCCGGCGAGCGGTGCCGAGGGTTCCTCGGACGACACCACGCCCGACACCGACCACGTGGGAGCAGGCGGGGGAGGTGGCGGCGGTGGCCCGGGCTCGGTCGGGGTGGTGGGTGCAACCGGATTGCGGTCTGCGCCGCACGCGGCCGCAGCCGCCACCATCGCAACGATCAGGATCGGGACACCTATTCGATACACTGTGAAATATCGACCTATACTTCTTGATGCCCGTCTTGCCAGGCCCCCGTCGTGACGAAGAAATCTGATCGTGTGCGGCCTCGGGCCAACCCGGTGCAATCTACGAGCCCGCGCACGAGCTCATCCTCGTTTCTTATTGTCCTGGCAGCACTTGTGGCCCTGGCCGCCTGGATTTGGCTGCGCAGCCAATCGCCAGGTATCCCGGGGTTCACGCGCGAAGCCGGACAGAATTTCCTTATCGTCACAATCGACACACTTCGAGAGGATGGGCTGGGCATCTATGGCGGCCGGGTCGCCACTCCAAATCTCGATGCGCTGGCCCGCGACGGGATCCGGTTCACATTTGCGCACGCTCATGCAGTCGTCACGCTCCCGTCGCACGCCAGCATCATGACCGGCCGCTATCCCTATCAGCACGGTGTTCGCGACAACGCAGGCTTCCGTCTGGACGACTCCGAGGTCACGCTGGCGGAGCTCGCGAAAGACAAGGGGTTTGCGACCGGTGCGTTCGTTGGCGCGTTCCCCGTGGACCGCCGGTTCGGTCTGGCGCAGGGGTTCGATGTTTACGACGATGTCGGGGGGCGGGATGTGGTGCAGGACGACTTCGCTTTCTCGGAACGGCGCGCGGAAGAGGTCGTTGCGAGGGCCCGCCAATGGGTCGAGCAGCAGCAAGGGGCGTGGCTCGCCTGGGTTCACGTATTCGATCCGCATTCGTCTTACGATCCGCCGGCACCCTTTGACTCGCGGTATCGGGAAGACCCCTATGCGGGAGAGGTTGCCTACGTCGATTACGCGCTCGGTCCCCTTCTGGATCTCGCCAGGCAGAGCTCGCGCCCGACAACGATCGTGGTCACCGCCGACCACGGGGAAGGGCTCGGTGATCACGGCGAGGCGACGCACGGCATCTTTGCCTACGAATCCACGCTGCGAGTGCCGTTGATCCTCGCGCAGGTCGGCGGCGGCGTTTCGACCCGGACGGATGGGGTTGTCAGCGACGTTCCCGTCCGGCACATCGACATCCTTCCGACCATCAGCGACCTGGCCGGCTTGGCGCTGCCCGGAGGCCTGCAGGGCAGGACATTGCTGACGGCGGGCGACGAGCCACGGCCATCGTACTTCGAAGCGATGACGGCCATGCTCAAGCGCGGGTGGGCGCCGCTGCGCGGGGTCATCGACGGACGGGAGAAATACATCGACCTCCCGATCGAAGAGTTGTACGACCTCGAAGCAGATCCGCGCGAGGCGCAGAATCTCGCACGTGGAACGGACGGCCGGGTCCGCGAACTGGCTGCGCGCCTGGAGTCGTTGAACGCTCGACTGCCGGGCGAGCAGACCGAAGAGACTCGTGAAGCCCGCGCGCGGCTGGAATCGCTCGGCTACCTGTCCGGCTCGGCGCCGCGCAAGGCGCAGTACCGGGAGCAGGACGACCCGAAGCGCCTCATCGACGTGGATCGGCTGATGATTCGAGGCATAGAGCTGCACCGCGCCCGGCAGGTCCCGCAGGCGATCGAGGCCTATCGACAGGTGATTGCGCGCCGGCCGGACATGGGGCTGGCCTACAGGCGGCTCGCCTTCATCCAGTGGGAGAACGGGGCAACGTCCGATGCCATTGCCACGTTGCGCCAGGCGCTCGAGAAGAACGGGCCCGACATCGAAATCGAGGTGAGGCTCGGGACCTACCTTGCGGAAACCGGCGCGGCCGGTGAATCGATCTCGATACTGGAACGCGTCGTCAAGGCCGATCCCGGGAACGCCGAGGCCCTGAACGCGCTGGGCATCGCGTACGCGCGCGCCGGGCGGGCTCCGGATGCGAGAGCGGTTTTCGAGCGAATCCTGAAATCCAATCCGCGAGATGCGTATGCGTCCGAGAATCTCGGCACGATATACCTGCAGCTCGACGACCTGAGCGGAGCCCGCGATGCGTTCACCCGAGCCGCCGCGAACGATCCACGCTCGTCACGCGCGCAGGCCGGCCTCGGCGTCGTGGCGCTGCAGACCGGGCAACCCGATGCGGCCATCGAGTACTGGCGTCGTGCCGTGGAGCTCGATCGCACGAACTACGACGCGCTGTTCAACCTGGCAACCGAGCTGGTGAACGCGGGCCGCATGTCCGAGGCGCGGCCGTATGTCGACCAGTTCGTACGGACCGCACCGCGCGCGTTGTACGGTCGGGAGATCGACAGGCTCGCAGGGTTGCTGCGGTGATGAGACGCTCAGCGGACGGAGCGGAAGAAAGGATGTGAAAACAGTTGGGACGATCGAAACGAAAACCCGTTGCGCTCAAGGCGGCGCCGGCGCCCCAGAGCGGGCGGCGCGGGGCCGTCGGCATGATTGCCCTGATCGGAGCCGTCGCGCTCGTCTCGGCCACAGCCTGGTTCTTCTGGCCGTCGCGCACCGGTAGCGCGGACGGACCGATCATCCTGATCTCCATCGACACGCTCCGGGCGGACCGGCTGCCCGCCTATGGATACAAAGGAACGAGCACTCCACAGATCGATCGGCTGGTGGCCGACGGCGTGCTGTTCGAGAAGGCCTACGCACACTCGCCGCAGACGCTTCCCTCCCACACGTCGATGTTCTCGGGGCAGCTCCCCTTCGAGCATGGTGTGCGCGACAACATCGGATTCTCGCTGAAGGACGGCCAGCGCTTGATCCAGCACGCGCTGCGCGATCAGGGATACGCGACCGGCGGGTTCGTCTCTGCGTACGTGCTGCGCAAGCAGACAGGTTTTGCCGACGGCTTCGATCGCTACGACGATGACCTGCCGCCGGCATCGCCGGATCTGCCGCTCGGGCAGGTGCAACGGCCTGGTGCAGAAACGGTTGCGGCCGCCATCCGGTGGGTCGACCAGCAGGAGTCTTCCCGCTTCTTCCTTTTCGTGCACATCTACGAGCCCCACCGCCCGTACTCGCCGCCTCCGCAGTATGCGGGAAAGAATCCGTACGACGGGGAGGTGGACTACTCGGATTCCATCGTCGGAGCCCTACTCGAGCACCTGCGCCAGAAGGACCTCTACGACCGCGCGACGATCATCCTCCTCTCGGACCACGGCGAGGGGCTTGGCGACCACGGCGAAGACGAGCACGGCATCTTCCTCTACCGCGAAACGATTCAGGTCCCGCTCGTCGTCAAGCTCCCGCGCTCGCGCGGGGGGAACAGACGCGTCCCCGACCCGGTGCAGCACATCGACCTCTTGCCCACGATCCTCGACCTGACAGGCGCGACGGCGCCCGGCGAGTGGCGCGGCAGGTCGCTCGAACCTCTGCTGGAGGGAACTGGACGTGTGAGCGAAACAGGAATCTATGCCGAGGCGATGTCGCCCCGTTATCACTTCGGCTGGAGCGAGCTTTACGCGATCGGAGACGCGCGCTACCGGTTCATCCGTGCCCCTCGCGACGAGCTGTACGACATCGTCAAGGACCCCGCCGAGACGTCGTCCGTCGCGGCCGAGCGCACGCAGGTGCGCGACGCGATGCGGCGCATGCTGGAGAAGCTGATGGCGGACGCCCGGATCCAGGCGCCATCGGCGGTGTCCGAGCAGGATCGTCAGAGGCTGGCGGCGCTCGGTTACGTGGGCACACAGACCGGCGCGTCGCTGGGCGTCCCGGGTGAAGAGCTGCCGGATCCGAAAGACAAGATCGACGTGCTGAAGAAATACAAGCAGGCGACCGATCTCGCCGGCGAGCGCCAGTTCGCCGAAGCGGCCGCCGCTATGCGCGACCTGCTTCGGACCGATCCCCAGATGACCGACGTCTGGGTGCAGCTCGCCAACATGTACGAGCGCCTGGGGCGAACGGCGGATGCCGTGGCGGCGTACAAGGAAGGCATCAAGAGCAACCCGCAGAACGCCTCGAGCCTCACAGGGGCCGCGGCAGGATTGTTTCAGCTGGGAAAACTGGACGAGGCCCGCGCGCACGCCGAGCTCGCCGTGGCCGTCGCGCCCGCGGCCGCACACGAGTTGCTGGCCAGGATTGCCCTGGAGCGCGGCGACACCGAAGCGGCGCGACGTGAGGCACAGCTCGCGCAAGAAATTGACCCCACGCTGCCCGCGCAAGAATTGATCGAAGGCCGGCTCTTGTACAAGCAGGGGCAGTACGCCTCCGCGCTCCCGCATTTCATGAAGGCGCGCGACGCGCTCGCCAGCCGCACCGTCAAGGTCCCGGACGTCAACTACTACATCGCCGATTCGCTGGCGCGGCTGGAGCGCTACCGGGAAGCCGAGTCGTTCTTCGCCGCCGAACTGGCCGTCTTCCCGAACAACAACCGCGCCCGCGCCGGCCAGGCGATGCTCTACCGGGCGACCGGACGCGATGCCGAGGCCGAGCAGGCGATTGCCACGATGCTCCGCACCTCCCCGACCCCCGAGGCCTACGATCTGGCGGCTCAGCTCTGGACCATGTTCGGGGAGCCGCAGAAGGCGGCGGCGGTCAAGGCCGAGGCGGTTCGCAGGCAGCGCTGAGAACGGGCTCACGGCCGGCACGATGGGTACGATGCGATGACCATGATGACGGGGTTTCTGAAGATTTTTCGTGTTAGCGGGACAGGCTCCGGCGCAACCCGCGAAACAGAACGATCCCTTCTTCCTGCCCATCCTGTCATCCGATCTCGCGAGTTCCGTCCGCCCCGTTCGAACCCCTCCGCTGCCTGTTTTGCCTGCGTTCCTTGTCGGAACTACCCCTCCGGGCTGGTTGATCGACTGTCTTCCGGGGGCCCGGCTTGGGGGTAAAATCAACTGTTAAACGGGTCATGTCCTGGAGGGCTTTCGTGCAATTGCGTTCTGTGCTCGTCGCGGCGATTCTCACTGCCGGCGTCCTGCCTGCGGCCGCGCGGCAGGAGCCTGCCAGCGGGCAGCCCACGTTCAAGTCCGGCGTCGATCTGGTTCGCTTCGACGTCCGGGTCGTGGACGGCAGCGGCCGGCCCATCACCGACCTCCGCTCCGACGAGATCGAGGTGTACGAGGACGGCAAGCGGTTGCCGGTCGTGCTGTTCCAGCGGATCACCGAACCCGCCGGCACGTACGTGGACGAGGCCAGGCGGGCGGTGACGGCGGAGGTTTCCTCGAACGAGGCATTTCCGCGCGGGCACCTCTACATCCTGATCTTCGATCAACAGCACATCACGCCGGGCAACGAGCAACGCGCGCGGCTGGCGGCCGAACAGTTCCTGCGCACAAGGGTGCGGCCATCCGACCGCGTGGCGCTGTTTGCACTCCCCGGGCCCGGGCCGCAAATCGATTTCACGACGGACAAGCTGCGGGTCAGCAAGGCCCTTGCGGGAATCCGCGGCACCTACGAGCGCATTGTCACCACGCCCCAGCTGACGATGAATATTTATGAAGCGCATCGGATCGTGCAGGGGGACGAGAAGCTCGTCATGGGCGCCATCGAGCGCATGTCGGCCGAAGCAGTGGGGGACGTGACCGGCCGTGGCGTCGCGGGTGGCGCCACGACGGCGCCGGGGTCGTCGGCCAGCAATGAAGATCTGTCCATTTCCCGGCGACTCGTGCGGGAGAACGCCCAGGCCGTGGTCAATCGCACCGACAACGAATCGAGACAGCTGCTGCAGCGGCTCGCGGACGTCATCCTGGGCTTTCGCGATATCGAAGGCCGCAAGACCGTGGTGTTCTTCACGGAGGGATTCTTCCAGGACAATCTCACGCGCGAGCTCGAGTCCGTGGCCGCGGCCGCGGCACAGAGCTACAGCGTGTTCTATCCCTTCGACCTCAATCAACGAACGGCGCCGCTCAACGAAGCGTTCGCCACGGAAACCCCGCAGGGAAGCGAGATCCAGGCGCGCATCGCGGCCCTGGGCACGCTGGCCGTGGAGACCGATGGTAACTTGATTCTCGACGCAGGGAACCGCAGCGACAAGGTCCTCGACCTGCTCGCCGAGCAGGCCCGGGATTACTACCTGGTGGGCTTTTCGCCGTCCGAAGACGCGCGCAGCGAGCGAGGAAAGTATCGGCGTGTCTCGATCAAGGTCAAGCGACCTGGCGCGAGCGCCAGCGCCCGAACGGGCTACGCCCTCCCTCGAGAGACGGTGGTGGCCGACAAGAAAAGGGCCATCAACATCGTTCTTGGCGCTCCGTTCGTGCAGCAGGGGCTGAAGATCGACTACACGACGTACGTGATGAAAGCGCCAGAGGCGGGACGGCACCGCGTGGTCCTGAGCCTCAACGCCGACCTCCCCGTGCGCGCCACCGCAGGCGATGCGGCCGACGTCGTGTTCGTGGCGCGAGACGTTCGCGACGGGCGTGTGGTCGCGAGCGGAACCGACACGATCCCGCTTCCCGCCAACGCGAAGCCGGGCGCTTCAATGGGATCGAGCTCGTGGCGCGTGCAGTTCAACGTGCCCGCAGGTTCGTACCTGATGCGCGCGGTCGTCCGCGAGCCCGGCGGACTCGCGGGCAGCGCCGACCGCCGTCTCGACGTCCGCCCGCTGGACGGCCCGGAGGTCGCTGTGAGCGATCTCGTCCTCGGCTCGGCGCTGGCCGCGCTGCCCGTCAAGCCCCGAGCGTTCACCGGCGACGGCCTGTCAGGGCTCCTCGAGGCCTACGCGCGCACGGACGTCCAGATGCAGGACCTCAACGTGCGCATCGAACTCCGCAAGCCCGGACAGGAGACGTCGATCAGGGCGATCGACGCCGATCTCCAGGCGGCGGAACAGGACGGCGCGGGGTTGAGCCGGAAGGCGCGCTTCCTGATGCCGCTCGAGGGCATCGAGCCCGGAGAGTACACCGCACACGCGATCGTGAAAGCACGCGGTGAGATCGTGGCCGAACGCACACGCCATGTCGAAGTCCTGGCCGCGCGCAGCGGCGTCGCAACCGAAGACGTGCCCAATGCGCTCGTCGAGCGAGTCTCTCCGCTCGACGTGCTTGGCGGCGACCTGGGCCGCCGGTTCGTGGGCTGGCTGCAGGGCCGCGCGCAAGGGCCGGCGGAGGTCGAGGCGGCTCGACGCGCCAGCGAGCAGCGCTGGGAACAGGTGGAGCTGCAGGTTCAGCGACTGGCCGATCAACGTGGCGTCGTTCCGAAGGCGCTGCGCGGCCTCGCGCTTTTTGCGAGAGAGGACTTCGCCGGTGCAGCCGAGGCGCTGCAATCGGCCTTCGACGCCGAGGCGCAGAGCTCGCTGACCGCATTCTTCCTCGGCTGGGCGCACGAGGGCGCCGGCCACACGCGCGAAGCGATCAGCGCGTGGCGCAGCGCCGCGCATCTGGACCCCACGATGGTCTCCGCCCACATCGCGCTGGCCGATGCCTACTTGCGTCTCTCGGAACCGGCACTGGCGCTCCAGGCCATCCGCGCCGGCCTCACGGCGCTTCCCGATTCGCTGGAGCTGCGCGAGCGGCTGGCCCGGCTCGAAAAACGCGGCAATCGTCCCTGATTTACGAGGTTCACCATGCTGCTTCTGCTTTCACTTCTGTTCGCACAGGCACCCGGCGCCACCGCGACACTCGCGCCCGCTGACGCCTCGAAGATGACGCTTGGCACGCCAACGACCGTCGCCGTCGTCGAGACCGACAAGCTCAAGGGTGAGCCCTGGGAGCTGGCCTGGTCCCCGGACGGCGACGAGCTCCACGTCGTCGGGATGAAGCGCGTGCGCGACGGTTCGATGGAGCTCACCTTTCAATTGATCGACGTGAAGTCCGGCAAGGTCCAGAAGTCCGACGAGAAGCCGGAGTGGGCCCGCGAGTATTGGGGCTGGAAGTCGCACCGAGCCGCGCCGGGCACGCCGTCGTTCGAGATCGGCATCGACCAGCAGCGAAAGAACGAGTCTGCTACTGCGCGTCCGATGGGCGGCGATCTGGCGCGCGGGGGCGTCAGCGGTGCTCCGGGCGCCTCGATCGATGATGTGGCCGGACAGATGTCAACGAACGTCCTCGTGATCACGCTCCTCCTCAAAGGAGAAACGATCGGGCAATGGAAGGGAGAGCCATTCGTTCCGGGGATGACCTACGGCTGGGCGCCTGCCGGGATGGATGCGATGGCCTTTGCCGCACAAGACGGCCGGCTGATGTTGCTCGATGAACAGGGACGCAAGCAGAAGATCGACGCGACCAGGGATGTGCGCTTGCCCGCATGGAGCAACGACGGCCGCAGGCTCGCGTGGATCGAGAAGCAGGACAAGAAGAAGTTTCGCATCCAGGTGGCGGACATCGACTGACCCAGCATCCGTACGGGCCGACGGCTATCACGATGGACACGATGAACAGATGTTCACGATGAGATCGAAAGAAAAGCCATCGTGTTCATCTCTTCATCGTGTTCATCGTGTGTGCCGTAGCCTCGTCGGCCGGTTCCTGCCCATGACTCTGGCGGCGGGAATAGTGTGCGGCTGGAACTTCGCCGCCCAGCAGCAGCCACCCCGGGAACAGCAGCCATTCCGCACCGGCGTTCACGCGATCGAGGTCGATGTCCGCGTGTTCGACGAAGCCGGCCGGTTCGTCACCGATCTGACCCGCGGCGACTTCGAGATCCTCGAGAACGGCGAAGTCCAGCAGCTCGAGGCGCTCTACCTGATCGGCCAGCCTGCCTTCGCCGCTCCGACTTCCAGGCCTCCCATCGACGACGACCGGGCGGTCCCCGTCGTCCCTTCCCCCGCCACGTCACGGCAGACATGGATCTTCGTGTTCGACACGAACCATCTCGTTCCTGGCGCAGGCTTCGATCGCGCGAAGAAGGCCGTGACAGAGTTCCTCAGGACGCGCTTCAAGGAAGGGGACGTCGGCGGCATTCTCGCCGCCGGG
>DASTBU010000146.1:0-18269 GCA_035711845.1 Vicinamibacterales bacterium | reverse complement strand
ACCATGGTCCGGGACCGAAAACGGCCTCCGACGCGCCGAGGCGTCAAAATTGGACCCGACGATCCACACCGACATTCGTGTAACGATTCGGGGCAGTATAGTGACGAGGCTGAAAGCCGTCAACGCTCGTGATCCCCGCCTGGTCGGACGACGGGCAGGTGGATGAAGTGGCTCGAGGTGAACGGGACCGGCGGGGGAAGCGGCCACAAAAAAAGGCTCGCGAGCTTCCTCGCGAGCCTCACGGCTTCGATGGTCGGATACCGGCATACCCGGGCAGCGCGGCCCATCGAGTCGTGGAACTCGCCGCAGCGCACTCGCTCACTCTGCACTTCGTGTGCCAGCCGCCGCCCGCGCAAGATCGCAGTCTTTTCCCCGAATGCAGGCTGCGTTGTTCCCGGATTGGGACGTTTGTCACCCTGGCCGGGAACTATGGTCACAGAGGCGCGATAGAATGCGCGCGGAGGTTCGTCCCATGCGCCGTGCCACCATCGCCGCTGCCGTGCTCTCCGTCTCCACGCTTTCGGCTCAACAGTCCGCCCCCGGGATCGGATCGATCAAGAAGGAGGAGATGCGGGCCGACCTCTTCTTCCTGGCTTCCGACAGCATGCAGGGACGCTTGACCGACACGCCCGAGAACAAGCTCGCGGCAGAATGGATTGCCGCGAGGTTCGCGCGGCTCGGGTTGAAGCCCGCCGGCGACGAGGGCACCTTCTACCAAACGTTCAATCTGGTTACCGCGACGCGAGGCGACGGCAACGCACTCGCCCTTCGAGCTTCGGCGCTCTCGACCGATGGCTCGCCGTCCACGGCGGATGAGTTCCATCCGCTCCGGTTCAGCGCGTCGTCGAAGGCCTCGGGTGAGGTCGTCTTTGCCGGGTTCGGCATCACGTCGCCCCAGCGCGGATACGACGACTACGGCGGCGATATCAAAGGGAAGGTCGTCCTCGCGCTGGACCACGAGCCCGGCGAAGCGGATCCGAACAGCCCGTTCGACGGCATCGTGACGTCGCAGGCGTCGGACCCGCTCTGGAAGACGCTGGCGGCGCAGGAGAAGGGCGCAGTGGCGATCCTCTTCGTCCGCGACGCGCACAATCATCCCGATCCCTTCGACTTCGCTCGCGCGTCGGCCGGCTACTGGCCGACCCAGCCGTCGCGCATTCCACGCTACATGCTGGGGGCCTGGGTCGAGCGCGTCCGCATCCCGGCGCTCCAGATTGCGCCGGCGCTGGCAGCGCGCCTCCTGCAGCCGAGCGGCCGGCAGCTCGCCGACCTCGCGAAGGCGTCGGAATCTCCGAAGGGATCGGCGCCCATCCCGCTTGGAACGTTCGTGGATGTGTCCACATCCGTTACCCGTACGATCGTACCGGATCGCAACGTCGTCGCACGCCTGGAGGGATCCGATCCGGCCCTCCGCGATGAGCTCGTTGTAGTGTGCGCGCATTACGATCACGACGGCGTCAACGGCGCCGACGTGCTGAACGGAGCCGACGACGACGGGTCTGGAACGGTGGGGGTGATGGAGATCGCGGAAGCGTTTGCGGAGGCGGCGGCCCAGGGCCATCGTCCGCGCCGCTCGATACTGTTGGCCGCCTGGAACTCGGAGGAGCGCGGGCTGTTCGGCGCGTGGGCCTACACCGAGGACCCGATCCGGTCGCTCGACAGGGTCGTCGCCGTGCTCAACATGGACATGATCGGCCGCAACGAGGAAGTCCCAGAGAGTGGCGGCGGCCGGTTCCGTGGACTGGAAGCGCAGACGGCCGAGTCCAACGCCAATGCGATCAACATCATTGGCACAACGAGGAGCGCCTCGCTCAAGGAGGCGATCGAGCGCGCGAACGGCGAAATCGGCCTGACGCTGCGCCTGCGCTACGACAACAACGCGTCGCAGCTGATGCGCCGGAGCGATCACTGGCCGTTCTTGAACCGCGGCGTGCCTGGGGTATGGTTCCACACAGGGCTTCACCCCGACTATCACACGCCGAACGACGATCCCGAGCGGATCAACTACGACAAGATGGAGAAGATCGCGCGCCTCGTGTACCAGTCGGCGTGGGACCTGGCGTCCTCGACGAGCCGGCCGGTCCTCGATCGGTGAACGGTTCCGAGGGCCTCAGGCCTGGCGTCTGGTCTCCGCCTTCATTTCGGTCATGCGCGCGCCGAGGCGTTGGAGCTCCTCCCGGCTGATGACCGCTCGTGCGGTCCGGAACATCGAGCCCTCTTCCTCCTGGATGTGATGCTCGAGGTTCTCCTTGAAGACCTTGAACTTCGCGCCCCAACGCTCGTCGTCTTCGGCAACTTCCTGCAGCTCCTGACCGAGAAGGTCCGCGACGTGGTGCTCCTGAAAGCCCTCGAGCACGATATCCCTTGCCTCCGAGTATGCCTTCAGGGCGGGGTAGAGGATCCCTTCTTCGATGTTCTCGTGCAGGTTCAGCTCGGCGATGATCTTGTCGAGCAGCTCGACGCGCGTGACGACCGCGCGCTCGGTGGTCTCGGCGCCCTGTTTGAGCAGGGTCTCCATCCGGCGGTGATCGGCCTCGAGGAGCGTGATGATGTCGTCGGCGTCAGCGGTCCAGGGCAGCCGCCGCGATACGGCAACCACGGCCCCCGCCACCGCACCACGAACCGCGGTCCCCGCCGAAGCCATCGTGGATGGTTTTCGTGTGGACCGTCCGGACGCCGTTCGTTTTCGGGCTGTTCGCTTCCGGGACGGCGAGGTGCGTGGCGATTTGGTGCGTCCGCGCACCCTTGTGCGCTGGGTGGACTTCCGTGGGCCAGCTCGTCTGGAAGTTTTCTTTGCGGCGCGGGTACGCGTTGCCGACCGTCTCGCGCGGGTGGCCCGTTTCGCGCGGCGTCGCTGCTTCGCCCCGGCTGCTCGCTTTGCCGACGGTTTCCGTATCCTGGCGGATGCTCGCTTCGCCACTGACGCCTCCTTCGTGGGTCACAAGCATACACCGGGGCTACGCTGCAATGATCTGCGCCGACTCTGACCGGGCGATCCGACATGGAGTGAACGAATACGCGCCCAGGGCTGCATATAATGGCCTGATGACAAGACGATCCTCGATACTCATCCTCGCGAGCCTGGCCGTCGCCGTCTCCGCGCACGCACAGGCTCCGACGCCGTCCGATCCGGCCGCGCTCCTGAAGGAAGCACGACAGTTGGAGAACAACGGGCAGCTGACAGAAGCGCTCGCCGGGTACCGCAAGGCGCTGGAACAGAGCGGCTCGCAAGTGGAGGCGCATCTCGGGATCGGACGCGTGCTGGACGTCGAAGGAAAGTACGGCGAAGCCAGGCAACACATCCAGAAGGCGATCGAGCTGGCACCGGATACTTTGCAGAACCCGGCGCTCTCCACGATGGCCGTGGCGTATGCGTTCGAAGGGCAGGCTGCCGAATCGGCGAAGTACTTCCAGAAGGTGTTCGACAGGCAGGTGGCAGCGGGTGCGCCCGAAGCTGCGGCCGGGACGGCCAACGCGCTCGGGCGTGTGTATCTCGAAACGGGAGATGCCACCAACGCGGAAAAGTGGTACCGGACGGGCTACGACACGGCGCGGAAGATCGCGAAGCGGAGCCGGGAGGACGTCGATCTCTGGGACATGCGCTGGCACCATGCGCAGGCGAGGATTGCCGCCCGGCGAAAGCAACCCGAGGCGGCCCGGAAACACGCCGACGCGGTCCGCACGATCGTGGAGAAGGGGACGCTCGACGAAAGCCAGCGCGCCAACTATCCGTATCTGCTCGGCTACGTTGCGTTCTACGAGGGCAGGCCCGACGAGGCGATCGCGGCGCTGTCGAAGGCGGATCAGGAAGATCCGTTCATCCTGAGCCTGCTCGCGCAGGCGTACGGGCAGACGAAGGATCAGGCGACGGCGCGGGAGCTGTACCAGAGGATTCTCGGCATCCACGGCCACAGCCTGCAGGTTGCGTTCTCGCGCCCTCTCGCCCGGAAGCGTCTGGCTGGCGGGTGAGCCGTCGGCGTCTGTTCAGGGCCCACGAACCGGGAACCGCGGACCACGAACCACGACACCGTCTCTTACTGTCCAGCAATGCCCGCTGAGAACATCGAAGCGCGCGGCCACCTGATCGATTCGGGCGATCTCCAGGCGATCCTCACCGCCACGGTCGAGCACGGCGCGAGCTACGAGATCTTGCAGTTCGACGTCGGCCGGACCAACGAGGATACATCGCGGCTCCTCCTGCGGCTCCACGCCGACACCGAGGAGTCGCTCGCCCACCTCCTCGAAAAGCTCTCGGCATACGGGTGCTACGTTGAGGGCGCGGCCGACGCGCTCCTGCGTCCCGCGGACGTCGACGGCGCCGCGCCCGAGGATTTCTACTCGACGACCAACCACCGGACCGACGTTCGGTTGGGGGGTGACTGGGTGACAGTCGGCAACCAGCGCATGGACGCAGCGGTGGTCGTCGAGCAGGGCTGCCCGGTCTGTCGCAAGCTGCGGGATATCCGCAAGGGCGAGGTGGTGGTCTGCGGGCTGCAGGGAGTGCGCGTGATGCCGGACGTCCAGTCGCGCGAGCGCCCGTCGTTCGGGTTCATGAGCAACGAGGTGTCGTCCGAGCGGCGTGTCGAGACAGCGGTCGCGCGCGTGGCGGAGATGATGCGGGACACCAGGGGCCGCGGCGGCAGAATCGCCTTCGTCGCCGGTCCGGTCATCGTCCATACCGGAGGTGTCGAGTACTTCTGTGAGTTGATTCGCCTGGGCTACGTGGATCTCGTGCTCTCCGGCAATGCCCTCGCCGTACACGACATCGAGCACGCGCTGTTCGGAACGTCGCTCGGCATCGACCTCCGGTCCGGCCATCCCGTCGAGCATGGCCACCGCAATCACATGCGCGCCATCAACCTGATTCGACGCGCCGGCAGCGTCGCCGCGGCAGTCGAGAGCGGCGCGCTGGCCTCAGGCCTGATGCGCGCCTGCCATCTTCACGGTGTGCCCTGCATTCTCGCGGGCTCGATTCGCGACGATGGGCCATTGCCCGAGACGATGATGGACCTCGTGGCTGCGCAGGACGCCTATGCCAGGGCGCTCGAGGGCGTGGAGGTCGTGGTCATGCTGTCGTCGATGCTGCACGGCATCGGCGTCGGCAATATGCTGCCGTCCTGGGTCAAGGTCGTGTGCGTGGACATCAATCCGGCCGTGGTGACGAAGTTATCCGATCGCGGCTCGACGCAGACGGTCGGGATCGTCACCGACGTGGGGTTGTTTCTGCACCAGTTATCAGTACATCTGGCGTAGGGTGACCGGGGGTGGATCAACTTGGGAATCGTCTGGCAACTCCTCCTACTTCATCTCCGCAAACGCGTAGAGGAAATCCACGTAGAACTTCTCGACCCCGGCGAGCCCTGCAATGCGCGAGCCTGAGGCGGGTTCGATCACCATGTACTCGTCCGGCGCGTGCGCGCCGCTCCCGTGACCCATTCCTCCCATGACCATCGGGAGCCCCAACCGGTCTGTGAAGATGTAGTACGGCGCGCTGCCTGCGAGGCGGGGCGCCACAGTCGGCGTCACGCCGTGCTTGTTGAACACCGAAATCGACGCTCTGACGATCGGCGTGTGCACGTCCGTTTGCGCGGGCGGGTATCCGCTGATCTTCCTCACGGTGATGTCATCGAACCCGCGCCCTGCCAGGTGCTTGCGTATCAGTTCCAGCTGTTCGTCAGGCGTTTGATCCGGCACGAGCCGCGAGTCGAGACGCGCGCGGGCGACGTGCGGGAGGATGGTCTTCATCCCTTCACCCGTATAGCCGCTCCACATGCCATTGATGTTGATGGTCGTGGTGAACAGCCATCGCGCGAGCAGATCGCGCCCGCTCACGTCGTCGATGAAGCGGTCGACGCCGAGGCCCGCGCGCAGGCTCTGTTCCCGGCCGGCGAGGCTGCGCGTCATTCCGTTGACGAGCTGCTGTTCGGCAGGTGACGGCTGCCGGATCGCGTCGTAGTAGCCGGGCACCAGAATAGTGTTGCCGTCGGGGCTGGTGAGCGTCGCCAGTGCCTGCGTCAGCCGCCACGCCGGCGCATCGACGATGGCTTTCAGGGAGCTGTGAATCTCGGCGTTTTTCGGCCCGCCGCGCGCGCCGCCGGCCGCTTCCAGCTCGAAGACCACGATGCCCTTCACGCCGAGAGGGAGCGACACCGCGCCGGTGCGGTCCTGCGCGCTCAGCGGGAAGAAAACGCCATCGGCCTTCTCGAGCCGCGCCTCGTACCTGTCGATGACCTGCGGGTAGTTCGGCGAGCCCAGCTCTTCCTCGCCCTCGGCCACGACCAGGAGATTGACCGGCAGCTTTCCACGGGTCCTGATGATTGAATCGAGCGCGTTGAGGAACGCGCGCTCGGGCCCTTTCTGGTTCGTCGCGCCGCGCGCCATCAGGACGCGTCCCAGCTCGTGATCCACGAGCGCACCGTCGAAGGCCGGGACCTTCCATCCGGTTTCTTCTGGCTGCACGTCGTACATCAGGTAGATGACGAGCGTCCGCTGGGCCCCGGCATCGTAGAACCCGAAGACCCCGGGGTGTCCTCTGGTCGGGACGAGCTCGACTTCCTTGAACCCGAGCTCGCGCAGGTCCGCTGCCACGAGCTCCGCCATCTCCTTGATGCCTCGATTCTGTGCGCTGACCGATTGCTGGCGCACCCACCGCTGCAGCTGCTTGACGTGCGCGGCAATGTTCGCGTCGATGTGGCGGTAGACGTCCTCGTGCTGCCCCTTGTATGCCGGGATGGTGGTCGCGTCGAAGGCTTCGTCGGTCGTGAAGCGCACCTCGGGCGGGTGCGTCTGTGCAAGCGTCGAGGGCGTGGTGGCAGTCAGAGCCGCGAGGAGAACGGCGCACGCGCCGGCGCGCCTGGTCGAGGATGGGAATCCGAGGGTCAGCTTAGGCATGCGCGGATTATAGGCCCGTCCGCGCCTACTTCTTCAGACGGTAGGCGTATACCTGCTTCGTCCCGCCGCGCTCGACCGTCGCCTCGAGTGTGTCGGGCGCGGGGCTCCGGTACGTGATCCGGAGCGGTCCTCCATCGCTGGCGATTCCCTCGAAGACGGCCTCGCGCGGGCCGGACTTGATGAGCGGCAGCACGAAGGGGTTCTCCTTATCCTCCAGCGCCACGAGGTTCGGGCGGAAGTGCCGCAGTCTGAGCGCGATTCGGCCGGACTCGATGCTGATCGTCAGAAGCTCGTACAGGCGCATGTCGCCGCCGCTCGCCCAGCGCCACATGCCGACCATCGCGCCAGCGGTCGCGGGCAGCCACACTTCCTCCGACACGTCCTGTGTCCCGGTCCCGACCCAGTGCCCGGCCATCCAGCTGACGGAGTCGAGCGATGGGGCGGGCTGCGGCGACGACGACGGGCCAGCGCTTGCGCCGAAGACCAGTGTGTAGGCCAGCAACACCTGAATGGACGTCATGGCAGGTCTCCCCGGATCTCACTCGTCGCCCGTGCCCTGGCCGGTGGGGCGCGGCGGTTTCATCTGATACTCCTTCGGGGGTTCGGCACCCATGAGGTAACGGACGAAGTAATCCCAGCGCCGGCGGGTCATGTAGTTCGACATTTCACCGTAGCCGTGCCGCTGGTTGGGGAAGATCAGCAGGTCGAAATCCTTGTTCGCCTTGACCAGCTCTTCGACGACGAGCAGCGTGTTGTAGGGTGGCACGTTGCTGTCGAGCATACCGTGCGCCAGCAGCAGGTGGCCCTTCAGGTTCTTCGCGTGCGTCTGGTTCGCCTGATCCTCGTAGGCGGCCGTCGTCTCGGCGGTCAACAGCCCCATCCACTTCTCGGCCCAGTCGTCTTCGTAGGCGCGGTTATCGTGGTTGCCGGATTCCGAGATGCCGACCTTGAAGAAATCGGGGTATCGGAACATGGCCGCGGCCGTGGCGTACCCACCGCCGCTGTGGCCCCAGATCCCGGCCCGGTCCAGATCGATCCACGCGTACTGCTGCGCCAGCTGCTTCATACCGGCGATCTGATCCGGCAGCGTGTTGTCCCCCATGTTGCCGTAGTAGGCCTCGTGAAACTTCTTCGATCGCCACGGGGTGCCCATGCCGTCGATCATGACGACCACGAAGCCCAGCTCGGCGAGTGCCTGGTGATCGCTGCGGGCAGCCGAAAAGCTGCGGCTCCCCACGCTGCCGGTCTGCGGACCTGGATAGATGTAGTTGACGATGGGATACTTGCGCGACGGATCGAGGAGCGTTGGCTTGAACATGAGCCCGTACAGGTCGGTCCGTCCGTCGCGCGCCTTCACCGTGAAGGGCGTTGGCGGCCTCCAGCCCGAGGCGAGCAGCTTCGAGATGTCCGCCTTCTCGAGCGGCATGACTTCGTCGCCATTGGCGTCGCGCACGATCGTGATGGGTGGGACGTCCGGGGTGGAGTAGCTGTCGACGAAGAAGCGCCCTGAATCTGCGAGCGCGATCTCGTGGTTTGCGTTCTCCGGCGTCAGCAGCTTCAGACCCTTTCCGTCGAGGCGGATCCGGTAGAGGTGCGTGTAGTAGGGATCGCGTCCAGTTTCCTTACCGACGGCCTGGAAGTAGATCGTCCGCGCGTCCTCGTCGACGCGGAGGACCTGGGTGACATTTCCCTCGCCGGTGGTGATCTGGTGCTTCAACTTTCCGGTCTCGAGCTCATAGAGATAGAGCTGCCCCCAGTCGTCCCGCTGTGAGAACCAGATCACCTCGTGCGAGGCGAACAGGACCGTCCAGTTCACGCGGCCATTGCCCGATTCGTAGAAGGTGGAGACACGCTCTTCGAGCACGTCGCGAATCTCGCCCGTGGCGGCGTCCGCGATTCGGAGCTGCTCGTGCCGGTGGTCGCGCGAGGTCGAGACGAAGGCCAGCTTCGAGGCGTCGGGGCTCCATTGCACGTCCGCCCAGCCGCCGCCGCGGCACGCGATGTGATCGCACAGGGAGGATCGGTGCTGGTCCGGTGACATCTTCAGCCTGATCACCCGCGGGCCGTCCACCTCCACTATCACGCGCTCGATCATCGAGACGTGTTCGTCACCGGGCAGGGGGTACTTCCATTTCTCGAGCTTCGGGTGGCCGACCTGCGTGTTCACCAGGTACATCTCGCCGACCTTGCGCTGGTCCTGCTGGAACGTCGCAATCCTCCGCGAGTCGGGCGACCAGAGAAGGATGGGTCGATCGCTCTTCGTCCATCCGGCGTTGTCGGTCGCGTATCCGTAGTCCTCGACGCCGTCGGTCGTCAGCTGTGTTTCCTTGCCCGTTGCGACGTCGCGTACCCACAGGTTCTGGTCGCGGATGAATGCGGTCAGTTTGCCATCGGGCGAAGGGACGTCAGTCCGGCGTGCGGCTGGCCCCTGGCCCGGCTGGCCCGCGCGATCCTCCTTGCACTCCGGCAAGTCGCAGGTCGCGCGCGTGCGTTTCTCCGGATCCACGAGGAGGTGTACCGTGCCGTCCTCGGTGGTCGTGCGATACCAGAACCGGCCGTCCGCCAGCCAGTTCGGCCGCACGCCGGCGTGAAGGACGAGCGGGTTCGTGTTGTAGCCCATGAACCGTTCGGCGCGCGCGTAGTCCGCCTCGGTCGAGACCGTCGGAGCCCCGGCCGGCCGCGACTGGGCCGCCACTGATCCCACAGCCGCCAGAACCCACACTGAAAGCACTGCGACGCTGCGCATATCCATCCTCGCCATGAATAGAGTTCACGCGCGCGCGATCCGGGCTGATGGCACCGGTTCGGGACGAGCGCACGCCTGATACTTTACAACCGGTCTCGAGCTGGCACTATTCCCCGCGGATCGAGGTCCCTCCTTCGCGCGGCCGGCCCCGGGATCGGCCCGCAACGTGCGACAATCGCGCCCGTGCGCGCCATTCTCTTCGTGTGTGCCGGCAACATCTGCAGGAGCCCCATTGCGGAGGCGCGCTTCAGACAGACCATGGGCTCCCGGCCGGGGTTGTCGGCCCTCGAGATCGGATCGGCCGGAACCATTGCTCTCGACGGCAATCCCGCTGCGCCGAATGCGGTTCGGGCGGCCCGCGACGAGTTCGGACTGGACATCACCGGCCACTGCGCCAGGAACATCGAAGGACTGGATGCCGACCTCATCCTGGCCATGGACGGGATGGTGACGCGTGATCTCCTTCGACTGTCGCTCACCGGGCGAGTCGAGTTGCTCGGGACGTACGCCGGCACGGGCGAGATCGTCGAGGATCCCTACGGCTGCCCGATCGAGGTCTACCGCGCGTGCGCTCGCCACCTGGACCGGCTCATTCAAGCGGCGGCCGCCAGGCTGGAGCAAGAGCTGCGCAATCCAGGTTCGTCAAGCCGACGGCCGTAGTCCGCAGGCCCGTGCTCCCTCGCAGCCGCACGTCGCACATGGCACGTCGCACGTGACAAGCCGCACGTCGCACACAGCACGTCGCACGTCGTACGTGACTCAGACCCCCTATCGACCTATTTCGTCCGCAGCCCCTGGCTTCCGTAATCCCGCTCCCCCGCGAGAATCCTGACCGGGATGATGTTTTCCTTGAGCGGAATCGGACACGTCGTGTACGGGTTGAACGCGCAGGGCGGGTTGTATGCCTGGTTGAAGTCGAGCACGGTCGTTCCGTTGTCCAGGAGGTCGGAATACAGGAAGCGGCCGGTCCCGTACGTCTCGATCCCGCTCGAGGCATCGCGCAAGACGAAGTAGAACCGTCTGGGCCGGGTGGTGAACGGACGCAGACGAACGGTCCGGCCCTGTAACTCGAATTCGACCACGCCTTCGCTCGTGTAGGTTGTCTCGTCGTTGAACGTGTTGAGCACCGTCAGCGTCTGCGGCTTGTCGTCGGGGATGAAGCGAGCGGTCACCCGATACGACGGATCGATGGGAAACCAGGCGAACCCCTTGAACGCTGTCGCCGGCTCGCCGTTCGGATCCCAGACGCGGAGCGAGAGGCGCGGCCCGCTCTGGTGAATGGCGAGGCGCACGTCCCCGACGATGAGCTCTTCTGCGGCTGGTTTCCCGGGTTCCTTCAGGGTGACCGATCCGGTCACCCGCTTTCCCCGGTGCTCCACCGGTACGCCCGGCGCTGGTTCGAAGCGCACGAAGCCGTCGGCGACCGAGAGTCGCCCGATCGTTGGCGGCACGTGAGCCGAGAGGACGATGTCGGTGCCGGGGCCGCGTCCTACCGTATGCGCGCCGGGGTCGAGAAAATGCAGGCCGGCGATCGTGACGTACTCACGCCGGTAATCCTGCTCGTGTTTCTCTCGCCAGGCCTCGACCTCCGCCACGTAGTTTGGCGGAACGGCGGCAGGCTGGCGATCGGTGCCCCCGCCGGCGCAGGCCACCAGGGAAACGGCCACCGCCACGACAGTCGTGCGGCCCGTGAACAGCAGATGTGCGGGCATTCTGTTCCCAGCTTTCATCACGTGCGACGTATTAGGTGCTGCTTGTCACGTGCGACGTGCGACGTGCTATGTGCGACGTGCTGCTTGTCACGTGCGACGTGCGACGTGCTCGTGCGACGTGCGACGTGCTCGTGCGACGTGCGACGTGCGACGTGCGACGTCCGACGTGCTCATGGTGCGCCACCGGGCCGGGCCATGGGCCGCGAGCGTTCCAAGAGCAATAACCCACCACTCGATTCAGACGCCGTTATGGCCGCTCCAGGTTCGGCTGGTTCGTGTATAGTCTCGCCTCGTGAGCCTCAAGCCTGAGAACCTCGAGCGGCTGGGACCTCGGCTCCGCGTGATCTGCAACGGTGACGAGGAAGTCAATGCGCTCAGGTCGGAACTCTCCGCAACGGTTGAGGCCAGGCCCGCGGTCGCGAAGAAACACCGGGCGAAAGAGCGGATTCGCCAGGCCAGCCGGACCGTAGCGCAGGTCGCGAAGCCGAAGGCCCCCCCATCCAAACAGCCGCTGACCGATGGCGCACTGGTGAGCTGCTTCGTGCAGCTTGCGCGCCCTGACCTGAAGGTGTCAACGCTGCCGGGCGTGACGAGCCAGAGCGGCGACTTGCTCACGGCGGAACTGACACCGCGACAAATCGAGCAGATCTCGAATCGCACGACCGCGAGTGAGGTCGCCTACATCGAAACCGGAGAGCCGCTCTCCGCTCCGCATCCGATGATCACCCGGCGGAAGGTCCGCGAGCCATCGAGTCGCGAACCCGGCCCCGCCGGCAGGAAGCCGGGTGGGGCGCCCTGGTCCGGGCGCGGCGTTCCGCCGGTGCTCGTCGGCCTCATCGACGTTGGCGGCTTCGACTTCGCGCATCCCGATTTCACCGTGGGGCGCCGGACCCGGTTCGTGGGAATCTGGGACCAGGGCGCGCAGAAGGCCTCGCACCTGGGCGCTCCGCCGCCGCCCTTCAAGTACGGCGCGGAGATTACCCGCGGGCGCATGAATCGCGCCCTCGCCTGGAGCCGCTCGCACAAGGTCGGTGCAACGGATCTGCTCCCGCAATCGGTCCAGCAGCCGGGATCGCACGCGACCCACGTGGCCAGCATCGCAGCCGGGAATCGCGGGGTCTGCCCAGGTGTGGCGATTGCCGGCGTGCTGATCGCGCTCGCCGAGGAAGACCGCGACCGCCACGCGACGTTGTACGACTCGGCGCGGCTGGCCCATGCGGTGGACTATCTGTTCGCTCTCGGGGAGCGGGTGTTCGGCCGGCCTGTGCCGACGATCATCAACATCTCCCTGGGTACGAACGGCCACGCCCACGACGGCACCAGCGCCATCTGCCGCTGGATCGATACTGCCCTGATGACACCCGGTCGGGCGGTTGTCGTCGCGGCGGGGAACGCGGGTCAGGAGGCGCCGCAGTTTGCCGGCGATCTTGGGTTCCTCACCGGGCGCATCCACGCCAGCGGTCGCATCGCCGCCCGGGGACTCGAGACCGATCTGGAATGGCAGGTGGTCGGCAACGGGATCGCCGACGTGTCGGAGAACGAGCTCGAGATCTGGTACGAGGCCGGCGACGAGTTCGAGGTGCAGCTGCGCTCGCCCTCCGGCGTGTGGATCGGACCCGTACCGCCGGGGACGTACGTCGAGAACCGACGACTCAAGAGCGAGACCTTTGTCTCCGTCTACAACGAGCAGTACAACCCGGCGAACGGGGCAAACCGCATCTCCATCTTTCTGAGCCCGCGGCTGAAGGATCCGGTGATCGGCATCGAGGCCGGCACCTGGATCGTCCGGCTCCACGGCGTCGAGGTTCGGGACGGCCGCTTCGACGCGTGGATCGAGCGCGACGACCCGCGGCCGCTCGGCCGAATCGGCGAAGTGGATGCCTGGCGTTTTCCGTCCTTCTTTTCCCAGCGCTCGAACGTGGACCGTTCCTCGGTCAGCTCACTCGCGTGCGGCCACCGCGTGATCTCCGTGGGCAACTGCGAGGAGGAGACCGAGCGGATTCACCGGTCCTCGAGCCAGGGTCCCACCCGCGATGGACGGTACAAGCCGGAGATCGCCGGGCCAGGGACGGATGTGGTTGCTGCACGCGGCTTTTCGGCGTCCGACCGGCAATGGGTTGCCATGACGGGCACGAGCATGGCCAGCCCGTATGTGGCGGGCGTCGCGGCGCAGATGCTGGCGCGTGAGCCGCGGCTGACGGCCACGCAGATCGTCGGCATCATGCGCCGCACCGCGCGGCCGCTGCCCGGGTCCGACTACCGGTGGCAGGATGCGGCCGGCTTCGGGCTGATCAGGCCGAAGGCGTGCCTCGCCGAGGTGCACAAGCCGTTCGACCCCATCGATCTGGAGCACCGGAAGTGAAGCTTCGGGTGTTTCACGCATCGGACGGCGATTGCCTCCTGCTCTCGTCGAGCGATGCCAAGCCCCGCCGGATCCTGATCGACGGCGGACGCAAGTCGTCGTTCGAGGAGCACACGCGCGCCGTCCTGGGCCAGCTACGCGAGGCCGGCGGGAAGCTGCACGTCGTCTGCGTCTCGCACATCGACGACGATCACATTTCAGGCGTTTTGAAGCTCGTGGAAGACGAGGTTCGCTGGCGGGCGTTCGAATTCCTGCAGTCGGAGGACCCCGACGCGCCTGAACCGGAGGACCCGCGTCCGCCAGAGATCGGCGAAGTGTGGCACAACGGGCTCTACAGGCTCGTTGGCGACAACATCGCGCCGTCGGTCGAGGGCGTGCTGGAGGCCGTCGCAACCTTTCTGGCGGGCTCGACAGACGAGCGCCTCCAGGATCTCGCGTCACGATTCGACGATCTCGCCACGGGCGAGCGCGCCTCGATGGAGCTGTCGCGCCGACTGTCCGACGAACAGCTCGGGATCGCGCTGAATCCGCGCTCGGGCGGTCCCGACACGCTCGTCAAGCGCGGGACGTCCGGCGATCCCGCCGATGGAGAGAAGATTTCGCTCGGGAAGCTCAGGATCTCCGTGCTCGGGCCATCCGACGATGATATCGAGCGCCTTCGCGCGGCCTGGGAGGAGTGGCTTGGCGAGAACGAAGATGCGCTGAAAGAACTTCAGAAGAAGATGCTCGACGATGAGGACCGGCTTGGCACCGTGAGCCCGAGCATCGTGGCAAACCCGATGCTGGATGCGGCGCTCGGCGAGGGGCTGGCGGACGTGACCGAACCGAACCTGGCGTCGGTGATGCTGCTGGTGGAGGAGAGCGGTAAACGGATTCTGCTGACCGGGGACGGCATCTCGAGCGAGATCCTCGCCGGGCTGGAGCACCACGGGAAGATGCCCGCGAACGGGACGCTGCATGTCAACGTGCTCAAGGTCCAGCATCACGGTGCGCTCGCCAACGTCGAACAGGAGTTCGTCAAGCGCGTGACGGCGGATCACTACATTTTCTGCGGCAACGGTGCGCACCATAACCCCGAGAAGGAGGTCGTGGAGGCGTTCGCGAAGGCGCGGATCGAAGGGATCGATGACGACGGGCCCGTCGGTCCGTCGACGTCGTTCAAGTTCTGGTTCACCAGCCGCTCGACAACGCCCGGCCTGACGCAGGCGCGGCGCGATCACATGAAGCTCATCGAGGACACGGTGAAGGCGTTGCGGCAGGGCCACCAGAACCGGATGAAGGCTCCGCACTTTCTCGAGACCGGCAGCTTCGAGATCGATTTGAGCTAACAGGCTTCGGCTGACCGTCTCGTTTCCGCTTCCCGGGCGCGTACGGCGATGGCCGCAAGTTCACGGGCGAACGGCGCTGAGGGATCGCCGGCGATCGTTGCTTCGAGCTGCTCGTCCAGCAGGCCCGCAGCGGCCGGACCCTCGAGTGCCGCACGCTGCGCGAAGAGCTGCCGGGCGCAGGCGAGATTGTCTTCGAGCCGGCTGCGCAGCATCTCCGCGCTCATCTTCGACTCGGCGTCTGCCGCATACATCTGTTCGGCCCCCAGCACCAACATCGAGGCATAGTCGCGAAGCTCGGTCAGAACGCGCAGCTCGTGCGCCAGGCCGAGGAACAGGATGCCGGCCTGCCGGATGACGAGCCTGGCAAAGAGCACGCTCGATTCGTCCGAGCCCCGGCCGGGTGCGGACGCGGCGTGATTCCAGTTGTCGACGTAGACGACAGCGACGGTCTCGCCGCGTAGAACAACCGGCAGGGCGAGCGCGAGGGACGGGCTGCCGCGAAACGGCGCGCCCTTGCTGTCGTCGGCCAGTTCGGCGCCGGAGAGGCGCTCGATCTCGCCGCTGCGCGCGACGCGCGTCAGCAAGGCGTCGACGGCAAGCGGGATCGCAATTTTTCTGACGTCGGTCGTGTAGTCGAAGCCGGCCTGATGCGCCCCCTGGAGCCGATTGCCCTCGACGCGGAACAGGGCCACGCGGCAGAACCGTGACGACAGCTCCCGCGCGAGGCTGTTGAGCAGGTCCGCCAGGCTCGCCGCCTGGGTGAGCTCCTCCACGCTGCGCACGGATGCTTCCACCGCCGACAGCAGGTCTAGATCGGTGTGGCCTCCAGCGAGCTCCAGGCCGGCAACGCCAGCATGGCTCTGCGCGGTCGGCTCCTGTTGCTGATCGCCACCGCCACCCCTCTGCGCGTCGTCGAGCCTGGCCTTGAGGTGCCCGATCGTCTCGGTCTGGCTGCGTTCGAACATGTGCGCGCGAGCAGTGCTGGCCTTGAGCTGCGCCGAAACCGCCTTGTGCTGGGCCTGAACCATCTCGAGCTCGCCCTGTGCCGCGCTCAGGGCGATGCTCAGCCGGCCTCTGTCGCCGGCGATCTCCTCGAGCTGCGCGCCAAGCTGCGCGATCTCGGCGAGCGATTCGTCGAGCGCGAGGCGCGCCTCCTGCAGCTCCGTCTGGAGCGCACCCTCCAGGCCGGCCTGCCGGGCGAGTGCATCTTCCGCGAGGTCGCGCGCCGCCTCCGCCTGCTGCAGCGCATGGTGGGCTGATTCGAGGTCGGCTTTGAGGATGGCATTCTCGGTACGCTCGGAGTCGAGCAGGCTCTCGAGCTCGCCGGTCCTGGAAATAGAGGCCACGTTCTCCGACCGCGCTGCGAGCAGGTCTTCCTCGATCGATGCCCTGGCCTCGGCCTCGAAGCGGGCGGTGGTTTCGGCGGCGGCCCGGGCGCCGATCTGCTCGCTCAACGCGTCGCGCGTTTCGTTCAGATCGCGTTCTGCTTCGGTGGCGCGATCGATCGCCTCGCGCAGCTCGGCTCGCTGCCGGTCCACCTCGGCCTCCAGCCCGGATACCGACGTCATGAGCGCGTCGTTGGCAATCCGCTGCGACTCGAGCTCGCGGTTCGCCTGTTCCGCCACCTTTCGGGCCTCGTCTTGAATGCGCCTGGCGGTGGCGCTGAACGCCTGGTTCAACCGGTTGACGAGCTCGGCCACATCTTCTTCGATGGCAGGAGGTGACTGGGCGGCGCGTTCGGCCGCTTCCATCGCCTGACGGACGAGGCGCAGGTGTTCGCCCAGGGCGGTGGCTCGCCGGGTCAGAATCCGTTCGATCAGCGCCGAGGTTTCGTGTGTCGTAAAGTCCTGGAGTGTCATGAGGCTCTGTGCGAGAAAGGAGACCGCCATTCTGCAACTCCAGGACCGCTCCGGAACACGCGACGCAGCCAGATTTTCGCGACATTTCCCAGGAATTGCGCTCGGTTTTGTAATCCGATCACCGATTCTGTAATTTGCGGCGCACTTGACGTGGGGAGAGCCGCGAGCGGAAGATTGGCGCTCCCGCAATCGACCAGACGGCCCGGGAGATCGGACCAGGTGTGCCCGTGGGGAGCAGATGAGCCAGTATCCCGTGTCCGTCGAGGAGCCGCTCGACACCGAATTCCACCGGCAGCTCGGGTTGTTCGACTCGACGATGGTCGTGGTTGGCTCGATGGTCGGCTCTGGCATCTTCCTGGTGTCGGCCGAGATGGCGCGTCAGGTCGGCAGCGCCGGGTGGCTGCTGGCCACGTGGGCGATCACCGGCGTGCTGACCCTTGCCGCCGCGCTCTCGTATGGCGAGCTGGCCGCCATGATGCCGCGGGCAGGCGGCCAATACGTCTACTTGCGGGAGGCGTTCTCCCCCCTGTGCGGGTTCCTCTACGGCTGGACGCTCTTCATGGTGATCCAGACGGGGACGATCGCCGCCGTGGCGGTGGGTTTCGCGCGGTACTTCGGTGTGCTCGTGCCCGTTCTCTCCGACGAGCGTTACCTGATTCCGCCAATCCACCTCTCGCCCGGATATGCGGTCTCGCTTTCCACCGTCCAGCTCGTCGCGGTGGCCATGATCGTCTTGCTCACCTGGACGAACACGCGGGGGCTGCAGTACGGCAAGCTGCTCCAGAACGTGTTCACGACGGCCAAGACCGGCGCGCTGATCGCGCTGATTGGCGTGGGCCTCCTCCTCGGCTGGAGCGCATCGACGGTTGCGCTGAACTTCGACGATCCCTGGACCCCGCGCAATCCGCTGCAGATCGCGCCGGGCCTCTCGGCCGCGTCAGCCTTCGGCATGGTGATGGCGCTCTCCATTGCCCAGGTCGGATCGTTGTTCGCGTCCGACGCCTGGAACAACATCACATTCACCGCCGGGGAGGTCAAGGATCCCCGGCGAACCATCCCCTGGTCCCTGGCGCTCGGCACGGGGCTGGTCGGAGTGCTCTATCTGCTCACCAACGTGGCCTACCTCGTCACCCTGCCGATCGAGCAGATACAGCAGGCGCCCTCGGATCGCGTTGCGACCGCGACCCTTGAAAGCATCTTTCCCGGTCTTGGCGTGGCGCTGATGGCGGTGGCCATCATGGTATCGACGTTCGGCTGCAACAACGGCCTCATCCTGGCCGGCGCCCGCGTCTACTACGCGATGGCGAAGGACGGCCTGTTCTTCCGCCCCACCGGGCGCCTCAACCGCAACCACGTGCCGGCGATGGGCCT
>DASTBU010000145.1:0-30284 GCA_035711845.1 Vicinamibacterales bacterium | reverse complement strand
CCGCCGGGCCAGGTAGATACCCCAGGGCACGAACACGAGCCCGGCCAGAAACATGATCGGAACAACGACGAAGACGACGATGCCGATGTAGGGGTTTGCAACGCGACCGCGGACGTGGAGCGGCAGGACGAAGAGCCACGTGATGAGCGCGGTGGCTACGAGAAACAGGCCAATCATGCTCAGCCAGTGGCTGGCCACCATCACGAGAACCGGCCGGTTGCGGTAACTGTCGCGGGGGGCGGTGGCGTCAGTCATGCGACCTGCCTTCCGGCACGCCGATGTGGACGCGCTCGGCGTGAGCGTAGATGTTGAACGCGGCGCCACGCACGAATCCGAGCAGCGTGACGTTGGCGGCCCGCGCCAGGTCGATCGCCAGGCTCGACGGGGCCGATACTGCGGCGACCACGGCGACCCCGGCCATGACTGCCTTCTGGATGATCTCGAATGAGGTGCGCCCGCTCACGAAGAGGATGTGGTCGGAGAGCGGCAGCCGACCGCAGCGGAGCTCCGCGCCCAGGACCTTGTCGACGGCATTGTGCCGGCCGACGTCCTCCGCGATGCGAATGAGCGTACCGCCGGCGTCGAACAACCCGGCGGCATGCAGGCCTCCGGTTTGATCGAAGGCGCGTTGCCCTGCTCGCAGCGCCGTTGGCAGCCCCGCGATTGTCCGATCGCTCGTCGAGGTCGCGCTCCGGACCTTGCCGGCATGACGCATCAGGTCGTCGATGGATCGCCGGCCGCAGACGCCGCACGCAGAGGTGGCCGTGACGTGCCGTCGTCCTTCCATCGCTCCGGCGGCACGACGCGTGGCCTCACCGCCGAGCGTGACATGGAGGATGTTGGCGTTCAGCGCGCACTGCCGCATGGCGGCAATCTCACCGGCTTCGCAAACGATGTGTTCGGACAGCAGAAACCCGGCGGCAAGATCGCTGTCGGCGCCGGGTGTCCGCATGGTCACGACGAAAGGCCGCCCGTCGAGTCGAATCTCGAGCGGCTCCTCGGCGGCCGACGCATCGGAGGCGCATTCCGCCGACGCACCTCCCACGCGGACAATGTCTACCGACCGGACCGCGGTGTTGATGCCGCCGCCGGAAGCTCGAGCGGCGCGCGCATCCGAACATCGGTGAACCGAACCCGCCAAGGCGTCCACAGGTCAGACCTCGTAGAGTGATGCCGCCAATCGTTTCAGCCCACGATCGCGCGCGAGGAGATCGAGGTGCAAGGAGGTCCAGTCCGCCAGCAGAACACCCTCGCTCCCTTCACCGTCGTAGGTCTTGAGATATCCCTGGCACCGCTCGCAATAGTCAACCCGCAGACCCTCCTCTCCGTCGACGGCCACTACGGCGAGCCGATGATCGTCGACATGCTCGCAGAACGGACATCCGGTCCGCCGATATCTCCAGCGGGTCGCACAGCAGCCGCACGACAACAAGCGGAGGCGCCCCTCGTTCCTGCCGACCAGTTGCGCCATTGCAGGTGCCGCACCGCACGTCGGGCACTGGTTGCGGAGCCAGCGCTCCTCGTCGCGCCACAGGCCGAACGCGATGACCACCGGCTCCAGCTCTCGTGCGAGCACGGCCCACAGCAGACAGCGGAAGAGCGCCGAGGGCTGCAGATCCTCTCGCAAGACGCGGCACTGATCAGCGAGCCACGCTGGCAACGCGGCGGGCATCAGCTCTTCGAGCATCGCCCGCACCACTGCCTCCGGATCGGAAAGCGCTACGGCGGCGCGTTCGCTGTGCAAGAGCGGAATCCCAGCATGGAAATCCTCGCCGTACTCCTGCCACTCTGGTTCGCGCGCCACGTGTCTGGAGATCCGCGCAGCCGCGATATCGACCAGCGCGCGGACCCCCGCGATTGGCTCCAAGTACGGGTGTCGCGCCACCCAGGCTTCGCGCGTCATCGGCATCGCAGGGCTCACGCCGTTCGATTCTTCGGGAGCACGGGCATGAGCCGGGCACCCAGCCCGAACAGGAAAATCGTTGCGGCGATGAGGCCGATCGAGATGCCCCATTCGACAATCGTCGGCGCATACGTTTCCGGCGATATCTGCGGCATCGGTCCGTATAGCGTCATCGCGAACAGCACGACGTTGACGCGGTTGAACACCACGCCCAGCGTCGTGAGAAGCGCCGCCATGCCGAGAACCGGTGGACGCTCCCGCGCCGACCGCCGCGCCAGCACCAGCAGCGGCACCACGCCTCCGAGGAGGATCTCCGCCGTGAAGAGCGCACCAACCCGGCCGGAGAACGCGTTCGCGAGCTGTCCCCGAACCGCCATATCGCCGAGCCGGAAACCGACGTAGACGAGGAGCGACCAGAAGGTGATCGCTCCCATGGACGCGAGCTGCGCGGTCCGAAGCGGCCGTCTCCACGCCCTGGCCATCCACATCTCGATGAGAATCACGAGTCCCGTTCCGGCCGCGATCGAGGAGAGAAGGAACGAGATGGGCAGCACCGGTGACCACCACTGTGTCGCCAGCTTGTCGGGCATCAGCAGGAACAGCGATCCCAGGGAGCTCTGATGCATCGTCGAGAGTGTCACGGCGGCAATGGCGAGCATGATCGGTTCCGCGGAGCCGCCCTTCGGACGGAACGCCCACGCGAGCGCCGAGAAAATCGCGGCGGTCGCGGCGGCATACAGCAGATTGCGCGAGAGCAGGTACACGAACAGCGTCACGGCGGCAGCGACGTAAGCGCCAGACCAACGCTGCCAGATCTCCATCGCCCGACCGAGACCCCACCGTTCGAACGGGACCGGCAGGAACTCGATGAGCAGGATCGTGACGTAGAGACCGACGCACCACGACACCTCGAACATGGCCGACTGCTCGGGCGCTTGAAGCGCGAGCTGATAGAAATGCCACGGCAAGCCGAGATCGGCGACGAGCGTCACGGTGACGAAGGAATAGCTCAGGAGACCCATGAGCACGGCGGCACGGCCCATCGAGTACAGGTCTTTGCGCTGGAAGACATAGATCAGGCCGGCGGTGGCGAACGCGCCCGCGGCGACGGCGATCCACACCAGATCGAACACAATCCACAGGCCCCAGGCGTACGTGTCGGACAACTGGGTCGTGTCGCCCAGGCCGAAGACGAACCTGAAGCCCAGCGACAGGGCGCCGAATACCATGAGCGCCGCCAGAACGAGGTTGAACGGCGTCCACAGCTTCAGCGCCAGCGGCGCGAACTCCGGGTGATCGTGCTCAGCCGCGCGGGCCTGCGCGTGGATCCGTGCGAGGCCGGCGGCTCGACGCTTCAAAAAGGCGTAGGTGCCGCCGAGCAGCGCGCCGATCGCCATGACCGCCGGCGGGACGGCGTGCAGCGCCTTACTCGACAGCGCAGGATACGATTGGGTGCCAACGTCTGCGAACCCGAGCTTCTCGAAGGGGACCGCCGACAGGTAGAGCACCGACGTCCCGCCGGCCTCCTTCTCGCCGTAGATGTGGTCCACGTACTTGTCCGGCCGCGCGGCGATGCGTTTGCGCGCTTCCTGCAGCATCTCCTCGCGGTCGCCGTACCTCAGCGCGTCTGCCGGACACGCCTTGACACACGCCGGCACTTCGATGCTGCTCCGAAACTGCTGGCTCTCACTCTGTGTCAGCGCCAGACCGTTCCGGGAAGAGGGCAGCGGTTGATCGCAGCGATCGGCGCAGTGCGTGCACTTGTGGATTCGGGGTGCGCGCGAGTCCCAGTCGGCCGACGGCACACCCCACGGGCACGCCCAGACACAGTAGCGGCAGCCGATGCACTGGCTCTCCTCGTACACGACCGGGCCGTCGGGGCGCCGCGCCAGCGCCGTCGTCGGACACGACGAGACGCACGCCGGCTCGAGACAGTGCAGGCACCGCCACATGGTCGACACGAGCTGCAGCCCGCCTGGGGCATTCTGGTCGGGTATTTCGTGGAACGAAATCAGCGTGAGCGTCTTGGCGCTCAGCACCGCGGGGTTCTGGAACCCGAGATCGGGCTGCAGCGCGGTCTGTTCGCCGTCGCGATCGTTCCACTGCTTGCAGGCTACCTGGCAGGCGCGGCAGCCGATGCAACGCGTGATGTCGACCAGCGTCGTTCTCGTCTTGATCGGCGCCGCGGCGGCCGCCTGGATCATACCCGCCTCCCGCGTGGACCGGGCGGTGTCACCACCGCGTCACGCACCTTGACGACGTTCACCAGACAGGCCTTGGTCTCCTGTGTCCCGGCGACCGGATCGAGGGCGTCGATGGTCAGGTGGTTGACGCTCGGGCCAGTCGACAGCCCCTTGAAGCCCCAGCAGTAGGGCATCCATACGATCGCGACGTCCGTCCCGTCGATAGTGAGCGTCTGCAGGCGCGGTGTGACAACCGCTTTGACCACGAGCTCGCCGCGGGCCGACGACACCTTGACGGCATCACCGCTCGTGACTGCCAGGTTGTGCGCCAGCGCCTGTGGCAACTCGATCATGGGCTCGGGAACCATTTCATTGAGCCACGGGATATTGCGGGTCGTCGAACCCGCGCACCAGTGCTCGGCGACCGTCGACGTCATGAGGACGTAGGGGAATTCGCGGGCACTGCCGATCGGTTGGTGACTGGCCACCCGTGGATACTTCAACGTGGGATTGTGCGGAACGCGCGGATGCAGCAGGTTTCCCACGGGGCTTTCGACCGGCTCGTACATCTCGGGCAGCGGTCCGTCTTTCGGCACGTAGCTCACGTCGCGCGGCAGGTGAGGTGCCCCGGGATCCGGCTCGCTGTACACGGCCGCAAACAGGCGGCCGACGCCTTCCGCGTTCATGTGGAAGGGACGGCTGCCGGGCGTGCCGGGCGCGTCCGTGGGATAGCGCACATCGGGCACGTCATAACCGGTCCATTGACGGGTCGCTTCATCCCACCAGACGATGGGCTTTGCTCCCGGATAGGGCCGGCCGTTGCGATCGCAGGACGCGCGGTTATAGAGCACGCGCTTGTTGTTCGGCCATGCCCAGCCGAAGTAGGGAAACAAACCCAGATTCCCCGGATCGGTGCGCAGATCACGGCGCTTGGCGAGGTTCTCCCCGCCGCCAAAGACACCAGCATAGATCCATGTCCCCGAGGACGTCGAACCATCATCGCGCAGGTCCGCCACGCCTCTGAGAAGCGCGCCTGCCTTCAGGTCGGTCCGAGGTATGTCACGAATCGCGCGTCCGTTCATGTCGCGGAGGACATCCTCCGCCGTCGTGTACGACCAGGTGCCTCGCCGGAGGATCTCGTCCTTCGGATCGAGGGAGTCCTTCACCAGGTCGCGCACGCGGCGGAACACCAGATCGACGATCTGGCCATCGGGCTTGGCCTGACCTGGCGGCCTCACCGTCGCGTATCGCCACTGCACCATCGCTCCGGAGTTGGTGACCGACCCCTCCTTCTCCATGAAGAACGCAGCCGGGAGGAGGATGACCTCCGTCTCGATCGATGTCGGATCGACCCCCGGCCGCTGCCAGAATGCCGCGGTCTCCGTTTCCCACAGCTCCTGGACGACCAGCAGCTCGAGCCGCGCCATCGCATCGAAGGTGAGCTTGAGGTTGGGCATCGTGACGGCCGGGTTCTGACCGACGATCCACAACATCTTCAGCGTTCCAGCGAGCGCGCTCTCGAAGATGCCGTACACGCTGTAGTCTCTGGCCGGGTTTCTCTTCGGCAGCCAGGCGTACCCGAAGTCGTTCTCAGGCGTCGCGGCCTCACCGTAGAACGCCTTGAGCAGGTTGACGAGAAGCGTTCGTGCCTCGGTGCCCTGCTTCTTCGTGTAAGCGAGCAGGGTGGAGTCGCTGGTCGTGGGGTAGTCGAGGTACCCGGGGAGATAGTTGTTGAGCACGCCCATGTCGCAGGCGCCCTGCACGTTCGGCTCGCCCCGAAGGGCGTTGACGCCGCTTCCCGGCTTGCCGACATTGCCGAGCAGGAGCTGAAGAATCGTGAAAGCGCGAATACCCTGGACGCCGGTCGTGTGCTGCGTCATCCCCAGCGCATAGAGAATGGAGCCGGGGCGATTGGCCGCGAGCGTCTCGGCTATCTGTCGAATCTGCGCGGCCGGAACGCCGGAGATGCGTTCGCCGACCTCCAGCGTGTAACGCGCGTAGAACGCGCGCAGCCGCGCAAACATGCAACGCGGATCGTCGAGGGCACTGGCCAGCTGCGGCTTGCCCGAGGCGTCGAGCTGATATCCCCAGCTCGACATGTCGTAGGCGTGGCGCGACTCGTCGTATCCGCTGAACAGCCCGTCCTTGAAATCGAACGTCGGGTCGCCGACGAAGAGCGCGTTGGTATGCGTGGTGACGTAATCCTCGTCGTACAACTGGTGCTCGAGGATGTGATTGACGACGGTGTTGAGGAACGCGGCATCGGCACCGGGCCGGATGCGCGCGTAGATATCCGCTGTCGCCGACGTTCGCGAGAATCGCGGATCGACGTGGATGACGATCGCCCCGTTCTCCTGCGCCTTCCGGATCCATTTGAAGGCCATCGGGTGGTTTTCCGCCACGTTGCTGCCTTCCACCAGGATCGTCTTGCAGTGCTGCAGGTCGGCCCAATGATTAGTCATTGCGCCCCGGCCGAATGACGCCCCCAGACCGGGGACAGTGGGGCTGTGTCAAAGCCGGGCCTGATGCTCCACCGTGACCGTCCCGAGCAGGCGCGCCGCCTTCTGGAACAGGTAACACTCCTCGTTGGTGTTCTGCGCGCCGCCCAGGAACGCGAAGGCGTCGGTGCGGTTCGCGGGAACGTCGGCGTCGCCGACCCGCTCGGTCGCGATCCACGTGGTATCGCGGATGCTCCGGACCTTCCGCGCAATCCGTTCCACCGCGTCGTCCCAGGTGATCTCCACCCACCGGTCGCTCCCTGGGGCGCGATATCGGGGGACTCGGAGCCGCTCGGGCGAGGCGTGCGTCGGGAACATGGCCATGCCCTTCGCGCACAGCGACCCGCGGTTGACGACGTGATCGAAATCGCCTTCGAGGGTAATCAGTTCGCCGTCACGGACGGAGGCGACCATCCCACACCCGCATGAGCAGAAATTGCACGAGGTCGTCAGCTCGTTGACGTTCGACAGTTTCAGATTTCGGGACGCGGCCCGGACGGCGGTCACGTCGAGCGCGTCGCCCAGCGCGAGTCCCGCGCCGCCGCCCACGGCCAGCTTCAACCAGTTCCTGCGGCTGACGCCCGTCGGTTCCGGCTTCCGGGTATCGGCCTCGTCACCGTGGTCGGCAGGGGTCATGAGGGAAGCCGACTTTCCAAAGCCGTGCCCGGTTCAGTCGCTGCGATACGCCAGAATTGCGTGCCCAAACTGCGACCGCTGCGGGAGGATTAGCGGGCAATGCTCCAACATTCCGGAGGATCTCCGACCAACCGGACCAGGAGGATGGCCCGGGCCGGAACGGATTTCGAGAGATACAACAACCCAGCGTGTCTCGCTTCCCCAGGGTGCCCGTCGCTGCGCCGGTCGACGGGAGCGGCACGACCTGTGCGTGGCTGGCGCCACCACCTGGGCCAGGTGGGTTGCGCCGAAGAGCGCTGTCGAGGGGCGTCGTGTCACACCGCTTGAGTCTCACCGCCGTCTGTCTCTTCGCCTTGGCAATTACCACCCGCCTGACCGGCGCCATCGCGCCCGGCGAAGGCGTCGATCTCCAGGCGCCGGCGTCACAGGCAGCCGGGCCACAACCCGCGCCGACGGTCCCCCAGGCGGGGTACGCGGGGAGCGACACATGCGTGGCCTGTCACAGTGCCGAGGGTGACTCGCTAAAGGGAACGCAGCATGCGCAGGCGAAGAATCCCCGGTCCCCTGCCGCGACCCATGGCTGCGAGACCTGCCACGGCCCGGGCCAGGCGCACGTGGACGACGAGCAGAAAGGCCATATTCGGAAGTTCGGGGAGATGGCACCCGACGCGATCAGCGAGACGTGTCTGACGTGTCACAACCGTGGGAATCATGCGGGGTGGGAAGGCAGCGCACACGAGAGCCGGAAGCTCTCCTGCACCACCTGCCACAGCGTTCACGACCCGAAGTCGTTCGAGCGCCAGCTCGTCAAGACGACGCAGACCGAACTCTGCGCCACGTGCCACCGCACGCAGGTCGCAAAGACCGAGCGCGGCGTTGCACACATGCCCGTGCGCGAGGGCAAGCTGTCGTGCTCGTCGTGTCACAACCCGCACGGTTCCATCAGCAACGTCAAGGCGCTCAGGGTCGGCAGCTCCGTGGCCGAGAGCTGCACGAGCTGCCATACCGAGATGCGCGGACCGGTGCTGTGGGAGCACGCCCCGGTGCGGGAGAACTGCGCCACGTGCCACGATCCCCACGGCTCGTCGAACGACAGGATGCTGGTGGTTCGGATGCCGATGCTGTGTCAGCGGTGCCACATCGCGACGCGCCATCCGGCATCCATCTACGACAACGACGAGATTACCGTCAACAAGAGCAACCGGATGTTCGGACGCTCGTGCGTGAACTGCCACTCGAACATCCATGGCTCGAACCACCCGTCCGGGCAGTTCTACATGCGATAGCGGTCGGAGGCACGCATGCGGTCCCTCGCGCCGATACATCTGATCTGCTGGCTCTGGCTCGTCTGGCCGGCTGCCGTGCAGGCACAGGCGGTGACTCCGTCATCGGCTCCCACCCCGCCAACCTCGCCGGCGACGGCCGGTCGGCAGGACGCGCCGCAGGCGACGGCCGAGGTGGCGGGCAGCCTGTTCGAGCCCACCTGGCGGCAGTTCAGTTTCGGTGGCCGGTTTACCAGCGTGGACGGAGACCCGGCCAGGTTCCAGCGGTACCAGGACATCAGGGACGGCGTGCTCTTCACCGACGCACGGTATGCGCGGGAAGATCCGGGGGGCAGCTGGTTGTTCCAGGCGTCGGCGGACAACGTCGGGTGGCGCGATCAGCGATACTTCGCGAATTACGAGCAGGTCGGCCGCTTCGTCGTTTTGGGACTGTGGGACGAGATCCCGCAGTTCTACAGCGTCGACACCGCAACGCCGTATACGGGGTCCGGCGGCACCCTCGAGCTCGACGACGCGACACAGCGCGCGATTCAGAGCGGCCAGGGGAACCTGTCGGCCTACCTGGCGCTCGCGCCACGATTCGAGCTCCACGAGCGCCGCGACATCGGCGACGTGCGCTTCAAGGCCACGCCGACGCCACAGCTCGACGTGACGGCGGCGTTCACCACCCAGCGCCACGTGGGCGAGCTGCCCTGGGGGGCGAGCTTCGGGTTCAGCAACGATGTCGAGGTGGCGTTGCCGTACAACTCGCGGGCGAACGACTTCAGCGTGGGCACCGAGTGGACGAACGGCCGCCAGATGCTTCGCGCCGCGTATACCGGATCCTGGTTCGATAATCACGACGACACGCTGGTGTGGGACAGCCCGCTGCGCCTGGAGGATCATGCCGACAACGGCCCCGGCCGCGGGCGCATGTCGCTCTGGCCCTCCAATTCGGCGCAGACCGTCAGCGTCGCCGGTTACACGAAGCTCGCCCGGCGCACGCAACTCACAGGTTTCCTCTCGCTTGGATCCTGGAACAACGACGAGCCGCTCCAACCGTTCACCATCAATTCGGCACTGCCGCAGCTCCCGCTGCCGAGGGCCACGGCCCAGGCGGAGGCCCGGGTCTTTTCGACGAACCTGAACCTCGTCTCGCGCCCGATCACCCATTGGCGATTCAGCGCTCGTTTCCGGCGGTACGACTACGACAACCAGACCCCGCCCGCCGACATCCCGCAGTTCGTCAGCTACGACGACGGGGTGAGCACCTCGTTGACGGGGGGGCCGGAACTCTACGCGCACGATCGGACGACGTTCGACGCCGACGCCACCTGGAGCGGAATCCCGCCTTTCGCCGTAACGGTTGGCTACACGCGCAATGACAACGGGTACGACCTCCGCATTTTCGAAGACACCGGGGAGAACATGTTACGCCTCACCGCTGACGCGGTCGGCTCGCAGTGGCTCACGTTCAGAGCCAACTACGAGTACGCCGACCGCAGCGGCTCCGGCCTGAACGAAGACCTGCTCATCGAGATTCATGAGCAGCCCGACATGCGGCACTACGACCTCGCCAACCGGACTCGTAACCGGTTCACCGGCCAGGTCGACGTCGTGCCCAACGATCTCTGGATCTTCAGCGCCTCCGCTGGCGTCGGCACGGACGACTTCGACGACAGCTACTTCGGATTGCAGGAGTCGACGTTCCGGCTGTTTTCGGTCGCTGCCGACTACCGCCAGCCGAACGGCCTCGGTGCAGGCGCCAGCTACACCTACGAACGCTACGCGGGATTGCAGCGCTCGCGGTCAGCGAGCTCCGGCCAAACCCCCCCGCAGGAAACGGACCCCAACCGGGACTGGACCGTGGACTCGACGGAGCGCGTGAACTACTTTTCCCTCTACGTGTCGCCTCCGAGGATCGGAGCCGGCACCGAGGCGCGGGTGTCGTATGATTACAGCTACGCGGAGGGGAGCTATTTCTACGCGGTCGTTCCCGGCGGACCATTGGCGCCGCCCAATCAGCTCCCGAACGTGTACAACAAACTGCAGCAGCTCCGCATCGATGTGCGGCACCGGCTGGCGAGCCGCCTGGCAGCCAGGGTTGGGTACGTGTACGAGCCGTTCCGGGTGTACGACTTTGCGTTCGATGAGACAGTCGTCGACAGCATCGCCCAACCCAGTTCGCTGGTCCTTGGATACATCTACCGCCCGTACACGGCGCACTCCGCTGTGGTCGCTTTGACGTATTTCTGGTAGATCTACGCGGGAGCTACCCTACTTTCCGGAGGTTACATGCCGAAAACGCTCACGACAGGGAGAATGGCACTGACAGCCTCGATAACCCTCGCCGCGGTGCTGGCTGTTCCGTGGCTGGCGGCAGCCCAGGATGACGCACAGGTCAAGAAGGGACAGGACGTCTACGTCTCCCAGAAATGCTCGATGTGCCATGCCATCGCCGGCAAGGGCAACAAGATGAATCCGCTGGACGGTGTCGGCAAGAAGCTGACGGCCGACGAGATCCGCCAGTGGATTACGCACCCGACCGAGATGACCGCGAAGACCAAGTCGACCAAGAAGCCGCCCATGCCGAACAAGTACGGCAGTCTGCCCAAGGCAGAGCTGGATGCGCTCGTCGCGTATATGCAGAGCCTGAAATAGCACCACACCTGAGGCTGCTCGCCGGCGTGCTGACGCTCGTTGCAGCTGCGTGAGCACGCCGGCCGGCAGTGCCCCAGCGCTGCCGTTTTTGTCATCCTCACCTATGGAATCGCGTGGTCCTGCGCGTCGCCGACTTCCCAGCGCGGATCGAGGCACTGAAGAGAGCCGGGGTGAAACTGCGCAATCAGATGGAAACTGGTCCGGGCGGCCGACAGATTCAGGTTGAGGATCCCGACGGGAATCCGGTCGAGCTCTCGCGTGTGGAATTGAGCGCCTGGCAGAGATCGCGGGCGCCCTCGCGCGCCGCCACCAGCTCAGGATCGAACGGGTCGTACAGGTCTCCGGCCAGCATCTTCTGGCGTTCGGTCAGCAAGGGCTGATCAGCCACGCCACCCTCCACACGCGCATGAAATCGCTCGTCACGCGCGGATCGGACCCAGGTCGACCCGATTCACCGGGCGGCCTACCGTGCAGCAACTCCTCCGGGCGCTGCGACGCTACAGCAAGGCCCACAGCGGGGGAAATGTTCCGAGGACGCCCACGCCGATGAGACCGAGCGTCAGCCCGAAGATACGGGCGGGTGCGATCTCGCGTGCTCTCCAGCGCGCGTGCAGCACACCCCATGCGGCAAGCCACACGAGCGTGGCGAACGTCGTCCGGCCAGTCACGCCGCCGGCAGGGGCGTACAACGCCGGGGCGGCGAACACTCCTGCCTCGTTCAGGATCACGAAGAGTCCCACGGCGAATGCACCGATGCCGGCGGCCAGCACGCACGCCATCGCCGCGCCATTCGCATCAACCGCGGCGGCCGTTTGCGGCCGTAACGTAGTAGTCATCATGCGTCTCCAGCTCGATCAATCCAACGGCGCGACCTTGTTCACGAACACACCCAGCAATGAGACGAACGCGACGACGATGAACGAGATCGCGAGCAGGCTGAACACCATCTTCCGTAACGAGGGATTCCTGAGCACCGCTACGGGGTATCGGACCGCGATGAACGCGGCGGCTGTCGCGAGCATCGCCGCGATCCACGGCATGTGCTCCTTGATTTCCATCGCAAAGGCGTGGAGCCACGCCGTGTTGGGGTTCGCGAGGACCAACGCCCGAGGGAACTGGCTCAGGTCAGCCGTCCCGGGCGGTGGCGTAGCACGATACGGGGGAAAGAGGATGTAGGTGCCGACGATCACCGTGAGCCAGAGCATCACCGCCGTGAAGACCGTGACCGCGGCCAACGCGCGGGACCCTGGCTCGGTGGCCGTCGAGACCGGCGCCGGCCGAGCGGCGTGAAGGTAGAACAACGCTGCCGCCAGGCCCAGGAGCGCCGCCCCACCGAGCCCGATGCCGTGCGCCATCGTCCAGATACTCCGTTCCGAGAACAACATTGGACCTCCCTGTCGAATTCCTCAGGCGTGCTCATCTCGCGCGCGCGGGAGTGAAACGGTGACCTGCAGTCCAACCCCCGGGGTTGGCGTATCGAGATGAATCGTGCCCCGGTGCAGGTCGAGGATGCGCTGCACGATCGACAGTCCGAGCCCGCTTCCAGGCGCCTGGGCCCCGGGTGCGCGATAGAAGCGGCGGCCGATGTTGGCGTGCTGATCGGCCTGAATGCCGGGGCCTGCATCACTGACCCGAATGCGCGCCTCGGATCCGGCGACCCCGATTTGGGCATCGACCTTCGTGCCCGGAGGACTGTAACGAATGGCGTTGTCGATCACGTTTCTGAAGAGGATCCCCAGTAGCCCCGCATCGCCCGAGACGAACACCCGCTGGTCTTGCGTGAGCTCGATGTCCATCTGCTTGGCGAGCACGGCAGGCGCCAGATCGCTGATTGTCGCTTTGACCACGGTCCCGAGCTCGACCGGGGTCGGATGAAACGACACCGCATCGGGCGCCAGTCGAGCCAGCGTCAACATCTGCTCGACGGCGTGCGTTGCACGATCGCAGCCGGCCATCATACCTTCCAGGGCGCGCCTTCGCTCGGCGTCATCCGTGGCTCCCCTGGCGACCTGTGCCTGCGCACGGATGCCGGCGAGCGGCGTCCTGAGCTCGTGTGCCGCATCCGCCGTGAACTGGCGTTCCCGTTCAATCAATCCCTGGACACGCCCGAACAGGTCATTGAGGTTCGTCACCAGCGCGCCGATCTCCGACGGGGCGTCTGCGGCGTCGATTGGCTTCAGGTTGTCTGCGGCTCTCGTGGCCACCTGCTGGTTGACGTGCGTCAGTGACCGCGTCGCCCGGCCAACGGCAGCCCAGATCGCCACGCCGAGCAGCGGCAAGGTGATCGCGAGTGGCACCACGAAATTGCGCGCGACCGCTGTCGCCAACTCGTCGCGCTCGTGGAGCTGCTCGCCCACTTGCACGAGGATGCGGCCTCCCGGCACCCGTGTGCTGAAGACGCGCCAACGGGAGCCGCCGATCGTCGCGTCGCTGAATCCGTTCCGCACCGGCGACAGCGGCGTGTTCGGCGCGTTCTGCGAATGCAGACGGAGCACCTGTCCATCCTCCCAGACCTGGAACATCACACGGCGGGTGTATCGGTGCAGCACGGGCGCGTGCTCCGTGTCGATCGCGTCGGCGTCGCCATCCCACTGCACGCCGACCAACGATGCCGTCTGCGCGAGGTGCGCGTCGAGCACTTCCGAGACTTCATGTCGAGCCTCCACGTAGCTGGCGGTCGCCGCAACGATCCATGCCGCCGATACGGCAGAGAGGAGCAGCACGAGGAGCTGGCGCCGAACGGAGCGGCGATGCGGTCTAGGCATGGTCGCCTCGCGGCATGACGTACCCAACGCCGCGGATCGTCTTCACGACATTGGCCCCGAGTTTCCGCCGGACGTGGTGGACATGGACTTCCACGGCATTGCTCTCGACTGCCTCGCCCCAGCGATACATTCGCTCCTCGAGTTGTTCGCGCGACAGCACGCGGCCCGCGTTGAGCATCAGCTCCTGGAGCAGCGTGAATTCCCTGGGCTGCAGGTCGACCACGTGACCGTCGAGCGTGACGGTTCTCGCGGCTGGATCCAGCAGCAGCTGCCCGACGCTCAGGAGCGGCGCGGGCTCGCCCTTGGACCGTCGCACGAGCGCCCGCAACCTGGCCGCGAGCTCGTCGAGGTCCGTCGGTTTGACCACGTAGTCGTCGGCGCCGTTGTCCAGGCCCGTGATCCGGTCCTGCACGGCATCGCGCGCCGTCAGAATCAGCACCGGGACCTTGTTGCCTCGCGCGCGCTCGCTCCGCAGGAGCTCGAGGCCGCTCAGACCCGGCAACCCAAGGTCGAGGACGAGCGCCGCGAATGGCTCGGTGCGGACGGCGGTCTGCGCCTCCCGCCCATCCTGCACCCAGTCCGCCACGAATCCCCGCTGCTTCAGCCCTGCCGCGAGGGCATCACCGAGCAGCGGGTCGTCCTCGACAATCAGCACACGCATTTGGCTCCCCCTCTCACCCTGGCGACGCTCTCGATTGTCCACGGCAGTAGGCCTCGTCGAGTTTCTGCATGGCGGATCTCAGTTTTTCAGAAGCTCCAACGCCAGTCTGCCGGCGCAACCTTATGGCTGCCTTAACTCGAATCGCGTCCAGGACTGGCAGAGAGGTTCCGGCGGAGCTGCGCGGGTTGCGACCAGGGCGATAGGTGGTCGAACCGAGAAGCGCCTGTGCTGTCGCCGTGCGGACTACCGCTGGTACGGCGAGTCGTGGTCCGGGTGAAGGGAGATAAACCGGAGGAAGTCGCCATCACGAAAAGCAACCGCCCGACGCTCGAGTCGCGGCATCTTTCCTGCGTATCGCTGGCCCAGCGAGATCTGCCCGCTCTTGCCTACGACCTTGATCTCGACGCCCCTCCGAGGGCGTGTCGATCTCTGCTTTCATGCAATCATGCTAATCATGCCGTGATGCGGATGGCAAATACGAGCGCACCCGCGCGGACCTGGACTCGGCGTATTCGTCAGGGAGGAGAGAGACAGCCACCTGGCAGCAGCGGCCTGGAGCGAACCTCCTACCCTCCAGATGGACACTTGGGCGCGGAATCCTTCGGAGTCGTCCACCACCGGGAACAGCATGTGAAGCACTCGACATACCGTGAACTTCCTCGATGAGTCTTACCGGGAGGCGCGCCGCATTACCATCGCGGGCATCGCCGTCAGCGCGGCGCTGGCCGGTAGCAATATCGTCGTCGGTCTCCTCGTGCATTCCACGTCGGTGGTGGCAACCGGATTCGAGTTCGCCGGGGACGTGCTCGCGTCGAGCATTGTCCTCATCGGAATGCGTGTGGCCGCGCGACCAGCCGATGCGAATCACCCGTACGGCCATGGGCGCTTCGAGACGCTTGCGGCCTTCGTGGTGGGTGTCATCCTTGCCGGGGCTGGCGCGATGATCTGCTATCAATCGCTTCAAGCAGTCGGCGCCCGGCATGAACCGCCGGGCCTCGTGGCTGCAGGGGCGCTGCTCGGCGCCATCGTACTCCGCGGAATCATGTCGTCGGTGAAGTTTCGTGCCGGCCGGCGCCTACGGAGCTCCGCTCTGATCGCGGACGCCTGGAACGATACGGTCGACATCCTGTCCGCTGTGGCTGCCCTCATCGCTGTTGCACTCGCAACCTACGACGCGGAGAGATTTCTGGCCGCCGACCACTACGGCGGATTCGTCGTCGGCATCGTCGTCGTCGTCACCGGCATTCGCGTGCTGCGCGATACGTCACTAGAGCTCGCCGACACGATGCCAGACCCGCACCTCACCCGCGAAGTTGCGAAGGCAGCGGGATCTGTACCGGGGGTGGAGGGCGTGGACAAGGTACTCGCCCGGAAGACGGGATTGCAGTACCACATCGACTTGCACATCGAAGTCGACCCGACACTGACGATTGCCGCGTCGCACGCCATTGGCGGACATGTACGGGCGACACTCAAGCGCGAGCTGCCCTGGGTGGCGGATGTCCTGGTTCACGTTGAACCGTCGACCGCGCGCGAACCGTAATCCCGTCTCCTTGACGGCGCGTGGAACTCGCGGGGTGGCGCCGGCAATCGCGCCTGCATGGAACGCTTCACCTCGCCGGACGGTACCACGCACCGAGATATTGCTCGAGTGAGTCGAACGTACGTCCGGCGGAGCGGAATGCAATATAGCTGTCCGGACGCACAAGGTATTGGGCCGCATCCCCCACGCGGAGCCGGTCGAACGCATGCCCTTCCTTGTCCACGAGTGGACCATCAGTACCGACGGCGCTGAGGCGGTAGGTTTTCAAAACCGGCCCGTATGCCTCCCCGAGCCGGTCCAGTTCGCGTGCATCCCAGTGTCGCGGGTCTCCGCACAGCAGCAGCGTGAGATGCGGTCCTGCCAACGCCTGCTGAAGATACGTGGAGCGTCCGTTCACGAGAATCTCGGCATCTGGAAGACGGTCGCCGGGACGAGGTCCGCCCCGCTGCCTGGGTTCTCCTTCGACAACACCTGGACTCCTGCGATAGTGGATGCCCAGCTCCGACACGAACGCGAACGCGGCCTGTCGAACCCAGCGCGACCCGAATACGTGTGGGATGACGTGCGGTACCATGACTCGTCGGGCCCACGTGGCCAGAGGCCGCCCCGACATCGCACGAGTGAACGTGCTGAACAGCCTATCGGTGTACCGGAGCAGGAACTGGCCGACCGGCCAGCGCTCGGCTTCGTACGTATCCAGCAGGCGAATGTCCGCGAGGCCTCGCGCAACCAGGCCGAGTTTCCATCCAAGGTTCCACGCATCCTGAACGCCCGTGTTCATGCCCTGCGCGCCGACAGGGCTGTGGATGTGCGCCGCGTCGCCGGCGAGGAACACGTTGCCGCGGCGATAGCTCGCCGTCTGGCGATGGTGCAGGTGAAAGCGCGTGAGCCACGCAGGATCACGAAGGCGAACGGCACCGGCCGTTGGGGGGGCGACGAGCGCCTGCAGCTCCGGGAGTCTGAGGGCGCTGACGATCTCCGCTGACGAACCGTGTTGCGGCTCCGTCTCGGTGTTCGAAGACATGGCAATGACACGCCATGTCGTGGGCTGTCCGAGCGGGAAGAACATGGCGACCCCGCCGCCGCCGGCGAATGAGTTGATCGCGTTCGGCTCGAGCGGACCGTCGGCCTCGACGTCGCCAAGCGCAAAGTTCTGCGGATAGGCTCCGCCTTCGAAGGCAATCCCGCTCCGCTTTCTGACGACACTGTGCGCGCCGTCGCATCCGACGAGGAACCGGGTGTGAACGCGTTCCTGCTGGCCGTCGGAATATTCGAGCGTACACTGGAGACCGTCGTCTTCGCGTTCGAACGACACCAGTTCGTGGCCGCGTTCGATCAGAACGCCGCATCCATCCAGGTAATCGTTCAAGACCGCCTCGGTTTCAGCCTGCGATACGAAGAGGATGAACGGGAAACGAGTATCAACCGCACCGATGTCGCCAAGAGTCACCGCCGCAACCGCCTGGCCCTCGAGGTGCAGCTTGAGGCGTGTGCTGGTATTGCCGCGGGCGACGAGCCGCTCCCCGATGCCGAGCATCTGGAGCAATTCGATTGTCCTCGCCTGCACGGCGAGTGCCCGGGATTCACGTGTGCGATCGAACAACCTGTCGACAATCCGAAAGCGGGCGCCGAACAGCTGAAGCTGTGCCGCCAGCGTCAGCCCAGTTGGGCCCGCCCCCACAATCAAGGCATCGAGCTGTGACCGGCTCTGAGTCATCCGCTCAGAGTATGACCGATGCGAGCAACGCTCGCGCCTGACGCATTCAGGCGAGGTTCATGGTTCCTCAAACAACGGTCGATAGTCTCGCCGATACAGCGCCGTCCCTGCCATTCGGAGCGCGACATTGCGAAGTGGGACGGGCAGAGCCCGGATGCGGTCCCTGCGATGCGTCCGTTGCCGCACCCAATGGATCCGAGAACGCCGCCGTTCACTGAACGCTGACAGGGCCTCGGCCTGCGAGCCGTGCGTCGCCAGCACGCGGGTCAGCACCAGCGCATCCTCCAGCGCCATGGACGCACCCTCGGCCATGTTGGGTGATGTCGCGTGCGCCGCATCCCCAATGAGCACGACTCGGCCATGAACCCAGGTGTCGAGGACGATCTCCTCGATAGGTGAGAAATGAATCGAGTCGAAGCTCTCGAGCGTGCTGAGGATGCTCGGTACCGGTTCGGCGAAGTCCGCAAAGAGCGCACGAAATCGGTCGAGATCCCGTCCAGTGGGGTCTTCTGTTGTGGGGGCCGCGAGATCCGCGTAGCAGTAAACACGATTCGGCCCGATCGGTATGGCCAGGAACGCCCGTCGCGGGGCGAGCATCGCCGTCCAGGTTCCGATCACGCCGGAGTGATCGACCAGGAATCGCCAGCTGACCTGGCCGACATGACGGGGTCGTACGCTGCCACAAACGAGTTGTCGGATGGACGAATGGATCCCATCGGCTCCGACGACGAGGTCATACGTGCCGGTCGAACCATCAGCGAAGGCTACGTTGACCTCATCATCCTGTTGACTCAGCGCTGCGACTGTGGTGTCGAATCGAAGCGCGACACCGGCGGCCCCGTCGAGGAGAACGCGATGAAGGTCACCACGAGCGATGCCCACGCAGACACCGACTGGGTTCCAGAGCTTTGCCAACTCGATTTCCGCCAGCCGTCGTCCGGCGTGATCCAGAATTCGCTGATGCGACATGCAGACAGCTCGAGCCAGCACCTTGTCCGCAAGACCAAGCGCGCCGAGAGCGCGAACGCCGTTGCCGGGGAGATAAACGCCAGTACCGGTGACAGGCCACGACGCTGCACGCTCGATGATTTCCGGAACGAGGCCCTGCCCGCGCAGCGCTCGAGCGACTGCGAGGCCCGCGATTCCGCCGCCGACAATCAGGATGCGTGAAGGCGCAAGCATCCGTGTTTACAAGCGTCCTGGTCCGCCTAGGGTTCACGTCTCCAACCTGTCGGGCTCTTCGTAGGGGCGCTCGAACGGCTGGGCTACTGTGTCGAGCCCCTGCTCGCCAGCCGCCGCTGCAAATTCATCGCCGGTCGGCGAGGATCTCAGAGAATCATGCCGGCACTTTCACCTCGATACGGCCATCGCGTTCTCGAGTGATGAGGCACGGTTGATTCTGGGTGGCGGGCCCGTTCAGGACGCGCCCAGTGTCGAGCGCGAATTCGGATCCGTGCCACGGACACACCACAGAGCCCTCCTTCAGTGTGCCTTCAGACAATGGACCGCCGAGGTGCGCGCACGAATGCGCCAGCGCGCACACCCGCCCATGTTGACGGACGACCAGGACCTCTGCGTCTTGCGCGCGTCCACGGGCCATCGCGTTCTCCGGCAACGCCGCGGCGTCCATGACGGGTGTGAAGTCCTCGGGTAGGTTCGCGTCAGCGTGGTTGACGCCGAGCCGCTGCGCGTATACGAGATCACCGCCCAGATAGGCGGAGCCGACGGCAACGGCATAGCCGGCCCACGCGCATTTCCTTCCACCGTCATGGGAGTCCTTCCGACGCAGCACGTAAGCCGTCGCGAAGAGCGTCGTCGCGGCTATGTTCAACAGACCGTGGATGAGTCCGCTGCGTCGGGACTGACCGTCGGTTTCGCTCCAGTCGGTCAAGCCGGACACTGCCGCCCCGACCGCGCCGGCGAGGCCGACGCCCATCGCGAACGTTGCAGCCCGCTGCATCGCGGGATCGCCGTTGGCTGCGGTATCCAGCGCGAGCGCCGTCGTCCATGCCCCGATCGGTACGTCAGTGAACACCGGATGCAGAGGATGGCCGAGCCATACGCCATGGAGGGCGTTCTTCGCTTGCTGTCCCACCGGTCCAGCGGCTTCGTACGCCCCACGGACCGCCTTACTCAACGGCTCGGCAAGCTTATCGATGGCCGGGTTCTCCACGATTCGCGTGAGCGCCTTCGTACTCTCCATCGATCCTCCTCGTCAACGACGACGACTGAATTCGCGGCGAGACTGAACAAGAACCGGGAACCTCACGTCCGTGCGGTCGACGATCACGTCCGCAAGATATCGGGAGCGCTAGCCGATGGGATCGTGAAGCAGGTTGTTGACAAGTTCGCATCCTCTTCTGGTTTTCGCGCAGAGCATGTTCGTCACTAGAGTGACTTCAGATACTCGATGAGGTCACGTTTCTGGTCGGCCGTCAGCTTCAGATTGAAATGCTGGTCGTAGTGATTCACGACAGCGTCGAGCGTGGCAAACCGTCCGTCGTGATAAAACCCGCCCTTCTCGCGCGTAAACAGGCCCCTCAACGGCGTCGTCCGATATTGCCTGTCTGGAGAGCGATCCGCCTGGAACTCATCGATGCCGATTTCCTTGGCCGTATGCATGGGCCATCCTGGTTCCGTGAACAACGGTGGGACATGACACGTTCCACACCTGGCTTGCCCCCCGAACACAGCCTCGCCTCGCTGCGCGGCCTGCGCGTTGAAGCTGCCAGCGGGGGGTGTCGGAGCAGGAATGGCGAGCTGATAGAAATGCAACGCCGCCAACTTGCTCGTGATCAGATCGGGGGTGTTGCGCACGTTCGCGTGGCCGGCCTTCGCCGCTACCGGAAACCGGGTCTTGTCGTTCAATCTCGGGTCGAAGAACGTCCCCTTGCCGTGCATCTGCGTGTTGGCGACGTACGCATTCCAGTAGGTCACACTCCCCCAACCCGTATAAGTGTGGAGATTCACACCCGCCAGACCGAACGCGGCGGGCAACACGGTCGCTGCCGACCGCCCGTTGGGTCCGGTGGTCTTGCCATCCTGTACGAGCTCCGCGTCGTACCTGCCCGGTCCCCACGTCCTCAGAACCTTGCGCACGGCCGCATCATCGACGCCGAGCAGGTCCGCAAACGGCTTCAGAGTCGGCGCGAGCGCGACGATTTCGCCGACATTGAGGTCGCGATTCGGCCACCCATCGAGCCGCCGGCCGATACCGAGGGCAAAGGAATCGTCGACCGTCGAATGACAGAGCGCGCATTGAATGCCGACGGATCGAGCGCTGCCATCGGCGTTGAGAAAGGCCGTCACCCCAACGACGGCGTTCGCTTTCAAGAGCGCTACCGTCGACGCGGGGTCGGTCATGTCGACTTTGCCCGCTTTGATCTGCGCGACGAGATCCGCAGGCAGCGCGTCCGCGTCCACCTTCAACCCCAAGCTCAGCGCTGCCTTCGGACTCAATCCGGGACCGACACCGCCGAGCTTCTGGCCGACGATGGCCTGATGCAGCTTCAGCTGGTCCCCCCAGAACGCTTCGTCACCGAAGGTGTCATAGCGAAAAATGCGCCGCCCTTCTTCGAGCATTTTTTGGGCATGTTGAGCGATAGTCGAATCAAAGGGGCCGCTCGCTCCAGGGGCCTGGGCCAGGGCGGCTTCGCGATGGGTCGCCGTCGCGGCCAAAGCAAGCACGACCGTCCCGACAACAATCGCCGTCAGAATTGAACGCGGCATGAAAAACCTCCTGCTGGGCTCGCACAGCCCAGGAGCGCGCCAACGTTTGCTCGCACCGGGTTCAGAGGCAGGCGTGCCTCTTTGCTCCTCGCGTCGGCTCAGTTTCGACAGATACGCAAAGCACAGTTTGCGTTTCTTGCAAGTCTGAAGCCGGGCGAGCAGGTTGCAGGAGCCGTCGTGCCGGAGCGCAGATCGAGAGCTACCGAGCCGAACGCGTCAATCAGTTGCGGGGTTGCACCCTTGGTCTCAACCCACAACCGCGGCGTATGTTCGATTGCCACACGACGCTCCGACCGAAACTTTGCCTTCTCAGGAGAAGTTATGTGGCCGACATGTTCAGAAAGCAGCTTCTTGACAGCACCCGCGGTCGCATCGTGGCTCTCCTTCGGGGCGGCGGCTTGACCGCTGATGACATCGCATCAAGACTCGGGTTGACCCAGAGCGCCGTTCGAGTCCAAACCACAGCGATGGAACGGGACGGCCTCGTGACACGTGCGGGGAAAAGGCCTGGGACCACTCGACCCTCCCATGTGTTCGAGTTGACGCCTGAGGTCGAGCTGCTCCTCTCCAAGGCCTATGTCCCGCTGCTGACACAGCTCGTACAAGTATTCGCGGATGGCCTGCCAGCTGGACAGGTCGATACGCTGCTGCGTCAGGCAGGTAGGGGACTCGCGCATCAACTGGCTCAAGGACAGAAGCTGACGGGTAGCCTGGCCTCCCGCGTGGCGATGGCGAGTGAGCTGCTGAACGACCAGTTGGGCGCCATGACGCACGTCGAGAGAAACGGCGGCTACGTCATCCGTGGCGTGGGGTGTCCGCTTGCCGCGCTCACCGGAAAACACCCGGGCGTTTGCCTGGCCATGGAGAGTCTGGTCACCGAAGTCGTCGGCAGCCCGGCTCATGAGTGTTGCGATCGCGCCGAGCGTCCCCGGTGCTGCTTTCAGATCGCGCGGAAATAATTGCGTCGTGACCTGAGACCATCGCGGGCCAGAGCCCGCTCTCTTGAATGCGCCTCCTCGTTACCCCCCAGTTGGTGGTGCAGACTCCGGGCTGGTGTTCCCTGCAGCGCCGGGGCCCGGGAGGCGGGCCTCGGGTCTCGACGGGGCTGTTCGCTCAGAACGCGGGCGGATGTTCTGGTTGTGGTGGAAGACGTTGTCGGGGTCGTACGTGGTCTTCACCTCCACCAGCCGGTCGTAGACGGAGTCGCCGTACGCCTCGCGGACCCGGGCGGGGTCTTCGTCGCCGCCGAGGAAGTTGACGTAGACGCCTTCGCGGAAGCGGCCGAGGGCGGCGAAGAACCCCCTCGTCCAAGCGGTGTCCCGGTCGCCGAAATCCTCGCCGGGTCTCCACACAGCGTCGAGGGTGATCGCGTGCGACGCCTGCCGGTTCCCGAACGCGGTCGCGCCGCCGGCTACTCGGCTCACCGCTCCCTTCAGATGGAACATCGCGACGTACGACCGCGGCGACGAACAGGAGAACGCGTGCTTGGCGATCACGTCGATGAGGTCGTCGCCGAGCTCAGGGAGGTGGGTGGATTTCCAGTAGTAGTTCCAGCCGTGGACGACGGTCGAGTCGATCGCGCTCTGGAATCCCGCGTACGGCGTGGGTCCCACCAAGTCGAGGAGCGGAGTCCGGGATGCGCGTAGAGGACCGAGCGCCTGCTCTCCGTCCTCGATCGGCCCGGCGTAGCAGATACCGACCATCACCACCGGCCGCCAGTGCAGATCCTCGGGGATCACCGGTAGCGGCGGTGCGGCGCCGAACCTCACGACGGTGCCGAGCTCCTCGGGAGCGTCGCGGATGAAGGCGCGGTAGAAGTGGAGAACGTCCCGGGCGTCGGCCGCGTCCCAGAGGATGGGCCCGGCCAGGACGGTGGGCCCGACGGAATGGAGGCGGAACTCGAACGAGGTGACCACGCCGAAGTTGCCGCCGCCGCCTCGCAGCGCCCAGAACAGATCGGGGTGCTCGTCCTCGGACGCCCGCAGCAGCTCGCCGTCGGCCGTCACGACGTCGGCGGCTAGGAGGTTGTCGACCGTGAGACCGTGCTTGCGCATCAGCCAGCCGATGCCACCGCCGAGGGTGAGTCCGGCGACTCCGGTGTGGCTCACGATTCCGCCGGTGGTGGCCAGACCGTGCGCCTGCGTCTCGCGGTCGACGTCGCCCCACAGCGCACCGGCCTGCACCCAGGCCCTGCCGTCGGCGGGATCGACCCGCACGGCTCGCATCGCTGAGAGGTCGATGACGATCCCGTCGTCGCAAACGGCGGTGCCCGCCACGTTGTGGCCTCCGCCCCGTATGGCGATGTCCAGATCGTGATCGCGGGCGAAACGAACGGCGGCGACCACGTCGGCGGTCCCGATGCATCGAGCGACCAGACGCGGGCGCCGGTCGATGGCTCCGTTCCAGACTGCACGGGCGATGTCGTAATCGGCGTTGTGGGCACTGATGAGCCGGCCTCGGAACCCGTCGATCTCCACGACGGTTGGCTCCGCCTCCGTTGAAGCTGTGGCGGACAAGCCCTTGCGCCCCTCGCCGACTGGCGCGGTTGTCGGTGTCGTCATGGTGTCCTCCTGATGCTCGCTCGGCGACTTCGCGCCTCGCTCGGGCCGCAGGCGCTTCTCGATGTCCACATCGGACCACCGCGGACCGGTCTCCGTAAAGTCAAGAATCTGGACTTCACAACCGAGGGCGGCTGCGCGACACTGGCGCTTGTGAGGACGTACGGCCAGTACTGCCCCATCGCGCGTGGCGCCGAGATCTTCGCCGAGCGCTGGACACCGCTGATCATCCGTAACCTGTACCTTGGCTGCGGAAGCTTCAGCGAGATCCTGGAGGGCGCGCCCGGACTCTCCCGTACCCTGCTCTCACAGCGGCTCAAGCAGCTCGAACGGCTCGGTGTCGTCGGGTCGGCGCCCAAGCCTGGACGGCGCGGGCATCACTACGAGCTCACGACTTCCGGCCACGACCTGTTCAAGGTCTGTCTGTCGCTCGGCGAGTGGGGGGCGCGCTGGCTCGAGATCGCCCCGGAGAACCTCGATCCCTTCGTGGCTCTGTGGTCGATGTGCAACGCGCTCCGCCGAGACCGGCTCCCGGATAGACGCGTCGTCATCCGCTTCGACTTCCTCGGCCGCGCGCCCGCCTTCGCCGCGCGGAGTCGTCCGGACGCGGCTTCGGCGAGGTCTCGCCTCAGCTCGCCCGTACAGAGCGAGGCGAGCGGCGGCGGACACCGTGAACGCTATTGGCTCCTCATCGAGCTTGGAGACACCGAGATCTGCAAGACGTGCCCCGGAGTTGACGAGGACCTCTACATCACGGCGGACGCCGAAGCCTTCGTCAAATGGCACGCCGGCCAGCTCACCTGGGCGCAAGCTACGCGCGAGGGCCGCATCCAACTCGACGGCCTCCCGTCGCTGGTGAGGGCCTTCCCAACCTGGAACGCCCGCAGCATGTTCGCCCACATCAAGCCGGTCTCCGGCACCGCCACGAGCGCCGCAGGCTGAATCACCCTCGGCTCCGCGCTCATCGCCCACCTCGCCGTCGGCGATGGTCCCGAGGCGTAAGGCTTTGCGGCGGCCACCGGCGTGCTCTGAGGGCTCTCGTACTTTTTCTGGAGGCGGCCGCAGGCTACGCCGCGTAGCAGCCAATGGCGGACGTCGTGATTGTCAAGCCACCAATCCGGAACGCCGAATCGGGACTTGAATTAGCGCTCTTCATGGACGAGGCCGGCCGAACAACAACACGTAGCCGTCACAATCAGCGCGCTCTCTGCGCCACGCATCGGCCCGATGCCTGAACTCACGGCTGCCATAACGAAGCTGCGCCCTTTCCGTCATGCTCGTAGGCGTCTCGGGCGCAGGTTCGTTACAAGGACAGACGATTCATGCCGTCAACAGCGGAAGCAGCACGCCGATCAGCACGCTCGCTCCATCCATCAGGGCGTGCGCAATGGCGAAGGGAACCAGCCGGCGAAGTCTCAGATAGACGAGCGTTGCGAAGACCGAGGCAGGCACCGGCGATAACAGCCGAAAGGCCATGAACCTCGCATCGAAGGTCAACGGCATGAACACATGCTGGAGCGACCCAGGCGAACGCGACACCGGCGATCGGCACGCTCGTGCTCCGGCAGAGAACCTGGAAACGAGGCACCAGATAGCCGTTATAGGTCATTTGCTCGGTCAGCCCCCAAATGAAGGGCCACACGAGCACGCCATACAATGCAGCGGGCAATGGCAGTGGGCCAGAGAGGTACGGAGGCGTGAGCGTTCCGTACAAGAGCCACCCGGTCGCAGCGATGCCGCCGAGAATGAACGCCAGGTATACCGGGATGAGCGCGAAGCCAAGCAGAGTATCGCGCCCGAGCCGCGCTCGCTCGAAACCGACGAGATCGACCAGGCGGATGCCCTCGCGGCGCGTGAGCCTCCACAGCAGTGCCAGGCATCCGGCGTCAATCAATGTCCCGTATACCGGCAGCCAGGGTTCAGCGGCATGCCATGGCGTCGGCGACGATCGCAGGGCGAAGACTGCTGCGACGAGCGCTTGCGCGCCAACCGCGAACACTGTGCGGCCAAACAGCATCCGTGCGGGGCCGCGCCATGTCAGCGTCCCAAGGTGCAACCGCCGATGGAGGGCGTCGTAGGAATTCGGGTCCGTCGCGGGTTGCACTGGATGCGGCCTCACCACCAGGTTCCTTCAGGCCCGCGTGGGCAGGGCCGACCACCTGTGCCCGCCTCCGCCGAAGCCTTCGGCGTGGTCTCGCCGGAGCGCTTTCACGCGATGGTGGAAGGCGGAAGCCCTGCCCGTCCGGCGTTACACGTGCGACCCGCTCGCCGCGTGCGACGTCGCCAGGCGGCCGGGCACGTAGTCGCCCGGCACCGTGCGTGCGGCGATGTTGAGCCGGTTCCAGCCGTTGATCGACACGATTGCCAGCGTCAGGTGCGCCAGCTCGTCTTCCGAGAACTGCGCCCGCACGCGCTCGTACACCTCGTCCGGGGCATGAGTCTCGGAGACGAGCGTGAGCACTTCGGTCCACTCGAGCGCAGCGCGCTCGCGCGCCGAGTAGTACGGCGTCTCGCGCCACGCCTCGAGGCCGTAGAGCCGCTGTTCGGTTTCGCCGTTCGCGCGCGCATCCTTGCTGTGCATGTCCAGACAATAGCCGCAGCCGTTGATTTGCGACGCGCGCATCCGGACGAGGTCGAGCAGCTTGCTGTCGAGCCCTGCCTTGTGAACCTGCCGTTCAAGGCCGAGCATGGCGTGCAAGATGCCGGGGGACACGTACGAATCCGGAGATTGTCGTGTGACACGCCCCTTCGCTCCTCGACAACTCTCTGCGGGAGCTACAATTCTCCCGCACACCATGTAATAGTCGGCCTCCTCGTGCGTCAAGGGATGAGAGGCGGACGAGTGCCCACAGCCAGCACGCAAATCGACGAGCTGCGGATCCCCATGACTTCCACGACCGCCCTGGCAGGGTTCGCCGAGCTGTACGAGTGCCATTCCGAGGCGGTATTCCGCGCGGCCCTGCGCGTCACCGGGAATCCGGCCGACGCCGAGGACGTCCTGCAGACCGTCTTCCTGCGCGTCCTGGCCCGGGGTGGCGTCGTCGAGGACGTTGCGCTGCCGGCCGCCTACTTCCGGCGCGCAGCCGTCAACGCGGCCGTCGACGTACTGCGCCGCCGGGAACTTCATGCGGAGTCGGTGTACGACGATCGCGCGCCGCACGCGGCCGTCCAACCCCCCTTGCTGCTGAAGGAGCGGCTTCGGCGCGCCATCGCCGCCCTGGACAGCGAGGACGCAAGCCTGTTCCTGCTGCGTCACGTCGAGGGGCTGTCGATCGAAGAGCTGGCCGGGATGTTTGAGATGGAGAAAAACAACGTGGCCGTCAGGCTCCACCGGATTCGGCAGCGGCTGCAGGCCGAGATGCAGCGATAGAACCTGTGGCTCGTTCCCGGCGTGCGAGCGAGCTGCGCGAGCGAGCCACGCGAGCGGCCCGCCTTCGCTCTTCGAGCTTCGGCGAGGTCTCGCCGTAGCGCTTCGCGCGGAGGCGGAAGCGCGCCGGCGAAGCGGCGCGCGAGAGAGCGCCTAGGGGAGACCGAGGGGCGACGCCCCTCGGGGAAAATATGGAACGGTGGATCACGGACCTCAGGCACGCCGCGCGGAGTCTTGGCCGCGCGCCGGGCTTCACGCTCGTCGTCGTGGCGACGCTCGCGCTCGCCATCGGAGCCAACGCCGCGATCTTCAGCGTGGTCAACGCGGTGCTCCTCGAGCCGTTGCCGTTCCCGCATGCGGACCGGCTCGTCCACATCGCCGGGGCGGCCCCCGGAACGGATCAACCCGAGGAGTTCGGCGTGGCGGATGAACTCTACTTCGAGTACCGGGAGAGCGTTCCCGCGCTCGAAGACGCTGGGTTGTACGGCACTGGGTCGTCGACGACGCGCGCGGAAGGACGGGTCGACCAACTCTTCGTGACCCGGGCGACGCCGTCGTTCTTCACGACGCTCGGCGTCCAGCCCCAGCAGGGGCGGCTGCCCACCGATAAGGACGACGACACCGTCGTCGTCATCAGCGACTGGTTGTGGCGGAGCTGGTTCGGCTCCGATGAGAAGGTGATCGGCAGAAGCTACCACTTCGCGGGCGGGATGCGCAGCGTAATCGGCATCATGAAACCGGAGTTCCGCTTCCCGGATGAGCGCGTGGCGTTCTGGGTCCCGATGACGATTCGTGCCGCTCAGGTGACCCCTGGAGGGTTCGGACCGCGCGTGGTCGCGCGGCTGAAGCCGGGTACCGACCGCGCGGCACTGCTGGGCGAACTCGAACCGCTCGCGCGTCGCGTGCAGCAGCGGCTGGGCGGCCCCGCACCCTACGTGCGGATCATGGAGCGTCACCGGCCTGTGGTGAAACCGCTCCGGGAGCACCTGGTCGGCGATATCGCGACGCCACTGTGGATCCTGCTCGGCACGGTCGGCATCGTGTTCCTGATCGCGTGCGCGAACGTGGCCAGCCTGTTCACGGTGCGCGCGGAGAACCGGCGTCGCGACCTGGCGGTACGGCGCGCTCTCGGAGCTGGACGAGGCGACCTGGTGCGCTCACAGGTGACCGAGGCGCTGCTTCTCGCGGCGGCGGGAGGCGCGGCCGGCGCGCTCATCGCCTGGGCTGGCGTCCCAGTCCTGGTTCGCGCGGCACCCGATGCCGTCGCGGGCGGCTTTGGCGGCGCGCCCATTCCCGGACTCGCCGCCGCGGGCCTGGACCTCACGGCGCTGCTCTTCACGGCCGGCATCTCGGTTCTGGCGGCGTGCGCGTTCGGCCTGCTGCCCGCGCTGCGTTTCTCAGGCTCGCGCCTTGGCGGTCTTCAGCAGAGCGGGCGCGGCATCGTGGGCGGGAATCTCACGCGGGATGCATTGGTGGTCGCGCAGACCGCGTGTGCGCTCATCCTCCTGGTGGGATCGGCGCTGCTGATGCGCAGCTTCTGGCAGCTCAGCAGCGTCGATGCCGGGTACGACACGGCCGGCATTTTCACGTTCCAGATCGCGGCGGGCGGCGCCGACCTGAACGACCGGGCGGCGATGTCGAGGTTCCAGTACGCGTTCATGGACCGACTGCAGGGGCTGCCGGGCGTCGAATCCGTGGGCTACATCACCACTCTCCCCCTGGACGAGGGCGCCGGCAGTGCGAACATCACCACGCCCAGGCTCCAGGCCAGCGGCGCCGAGGCGCCGCTCGTTCGCGTCGCGGGCGCCGGGGGCGCGTACTTCCAGACGATGGGTATCGAGCTCCTCCGCGGCCGCCATTTCGAGCGGGTCGAGGAAGAACGGGCGATGCCCTTCGTGATCATCAGCCGGTCGGCCGCCCAGTTGCTGTTTCCCGGTGAGGATGCGATCGGCAAACAGGTACGCAATGCGAGCGGTGGCCAGAACTGGTACAGCGTCATCGGAGTGGTCGAGGACGTCCTGGTCGACGACCTCCGCCGCAAATCGCCGGAGCCGATGGTGTACCTGCCTGCCGTGTCCTCGTCTCCGGCATACGTCATGAAGTCGGCGCGTGCGGACCAGCTCGAGCCCGAGGTTCGCGCGATCGTTCGCGACGCCATCCCGACGTCTCCCATGTATCGCATCTTCACCATGGAGCGTCTGGCCGCGAAGGCGATGGCCGACCTGTCCTTCACCATGCTCATGGTGAGCGTCGCAGCGGTGCTCGCGCTCGTCCTCGGCGCGGTGGGGTTGTACGGCGTGCTCTCGTATCGGGTGACGAGGCGCGTCCAGGAGATCGGCGTACGCATGGCCCTGGGCGCCGAGGCGAAGACCGTGCGGCGGATGTTCGTGTGGCAGGGCGCGCGGGTCGCCCTGGTCGGTATCGTTGTGGGAACGCTGGCGGCCGTGGGGCTCACCACGTACATCACGACGTTGTTGTTCAACGTCGGGCGGCTGGACGTGCTCGCGTTCGCCGGGATGTCTGCCGTGATGCTCGCTGTAGCGCTGCTGGCAAGCTACGTCCCGGCGCGGCGCGCCTCGCGCGTGGATCCGGTCATCGCACTGCGGACGGAATGATCCCGCCATGTTCACTCAAGTAATAGTGGGCCTCCTCGTGCGTCAAGGTAGGTAGCGGCGGGTACGGTTGCTTCGGTGGGCAAGCCGGTCGAGGAAAAAACGAGCGCCGCAAAGTGCGGCGCGAGCGAGCAACTCGACGCGAGCCACGGGAGCGGCCCGCCTTCGCTCTTCGAGCTTCGGCGAGGT
>DASTBU010000144.1:0-18636 GCA_035711845.1 Vicinamibacterales bacterium | reverse complement strand
GCCCAGAGGCTGGTAGGCAAGCGCTTCAAGCTTCGGCCACAGGCTCCCTTCGAGCAACCCGCTTTCAAAGAAGAAATACAGGATGGCGGCGCCCCCAAGACCCACCGAACTGCGGACCATGAGCGTGCGCCACGACGATGCGCTGCTGAGATCGTCGAGCGATGTTGCGGCAGCACGTCGCTGGGTCTGAAGCAGCATGCTGAAGGTGGCCCCGAAGAACCCGGAGGCGAGCGCCACGATCAAGCCTGGATAGGTGCGGAAGATGAACCCGGCGGCCTCCTCCCCGCTGACCCTGATGTTGGCAACCAGTATCACGACGAGAACCAGCAGCAAGGCAATACTCACCGCGGACGCCGATGTGAGCGATCTCCAGATCTTCTTCATTTCGCGCCTCCCGCTGTGTTGTCGGCGTTGCCCGCTGTACTCGGATTCGACGCGGCGGCCGCAGGCGCACCGGCCGCAGGAGCGGCTGGAGGCGTGCTCGTCTGATCAGGCGCAGGCGTGGTCGCGGCCGCACCGGATCCTGCGGCGGCTCCTGCACCCGCCTGATTCCCACCGGCCGAGACCCTCGGATGCGCAAAGAACTGGATGAACAAGACCAGGGAAAACGCCGCGAGGGCAACCATGAACAGCATGCTCACGCGCACCAGGAGCCGCTTGCTCGCCGTACGGTGCTGCACGCGCTTGGAGTAAAACCACTGCAGATCGTTCAGCAGCCGGTGGAGCACGATACGCTTGTCGGCCGGCGGGCGACCATCCGGGTGAAGCTCCTTGTCGATGATGGCGACGTGTTCCAGCTTCAGCTGCTGCGCTTCCGCCAACCGCCGGTTCAACTCTGTTTCCAGCTGCTGATCGCTGATGACGAAGCAGAGCAGCTGTTCGATTTCGTACGCGTTCGGCCATGAATGCGGCGCTTTGAACAACCTTTCAATCCGCTCGTGGATCACAGACTTGGAAGGTGGCAGCGGCGATGCCATATAGGTGACCTTCAGGGTCAGATAAAACTGCTCCAGCAGATCGACCTTGTGTTGTTCGTTTGCGTCCGTGAGGACCGGCGAGGATGGCTCGGGGGTTACTTCGTCCAGGGATTCGGTGGTCGTCATCAGAGTCCGATCCTTTCCCGAACTTAACGTGCGGCGCCTTTATACACCGCATTCGGGATCCGGCTGCACTGAAAAGCGCCGACGGGAAGGACCTACTCGGCCTGCGCTGACTGCGGCAGCACGAACGTATCCGGCTCCGGGGCGGCGTCCGCGATGGGTCTGCGACGCGCGGCGGGCTTCACGGGTGAGGCTGCGCGCTTCGTCCGCTTCGCGACTTTCTTAGGCGGCGCCTTTGGCGCCTCGCTCTTCTTCGCCGCGGCGGCTTCGGCTTTCTTGCCCTTCTTCGTCGCGGCGGCTTCGGCTTTCCTGCTCTCCTTCGCCGCGGCAGCATCGGCCTTCTTCGCGCGCGCCTGCGCCTTGGTGAGGGCCTTCCGGGCGGCAGCGGCCGCCCGTCGCGCCTTGCGCCATTCCTTGCGGGCCTGCTTCGACGCTTTCTTCGCCTTTTTCAGAAGTCGCTTCGCCGTGCTCGCCCGCTCTGCGGCTGCAGCGGCGGCCCTTGCCGTAGATTCCTGCTCGCGTTTGCGGGCTTCTACTCGAGCGCGCGCCTTAGGTGCCGCTCCGTTCACGTCCGCCATGGCGTCATTCTCCTCGCACCGTTCATCCTATCCTCTAGAGGCCTCTCGGGCCTCGCTCAGCTAAGATGCCACCTCGCGACCATCCCGCCGCACCCCGATCAAGAGAGGCCGTTATGAAGATCGATGTAGATGGCCCCGGGTCCGATCCGAAGGAGCAGGCGACCGCGCTCGAACGCACGTTGAACGGCTCGACCGGTGCATCGTCTCCGCGAGTACGTGCGCGTCGTCTGAGCAGCGACGGGTAGTCACGCCGCCGGCGAAGCGGCCCGTCAATTGCGGGGTGTCCACGCCCACTCCCGCACACCGGACGGACGAGATTCCCGGACCCTGGGCGGTACAGGAGGTGATCCCCACGGCAGCGCCACCGACGCGAGCACGCCCTTCCGGGTGCGGCCAATAATCGGCGACATCCGCAGGGTCACTGTGCCGGGCTTGGAATCCCGCCCGATGAGAAAATCAATGCCGGCGCCCGCGGCGGCGCCAATCCCGCCGAGCGTGATCACGGCAGCCCACGGAAAATCGCAGCCGCCGAATCCGTTCTCGCAGAACACCGCGTCGAGGGCGGCAACCGAGGCCACGCCGGCGCCGGCCCCGATCAACGCGCCGTTCCACAGCGAATCCCGTCCGGACGTCTGAGGTACTGATTGCGCCGACGCGACGTTGGCGGCGAGGGCGAAGACCAGCGCGACTATACCGACCTTTGGAAACGCGAGCATAAAGTCCTCCTGACAGGAAAGGTGCAAAACGCGGGCAGGACGGCTCGATGCTGCAGACGCACGTCATGCGGCGGCACGCCGCCGGCCTAGAATGGTTTGATGCCAGCGTTCAAGCGCCTCGAAACGAAGGTCGTGCGCGCCGGCTCGCCGTCACCCCGAATCGAGGGTGCGGTGGTCACGCCGATCTTTCAGTCGGCCATGTACGAGTACGCGGGCGAGACGAGCTACCACGACCTCAAATACATCAGGCTCAACAACACGCCGACTCATACGGCCCTTCACGCCAAGCTGGCAGCCATGGAAGACGGCGAAGCCGCGCTTGCAGCGGCCAGCGGCATGGCGGCGATCTCGACCACGCTGCTGACGGTGCTCGCCCCCGGCGACCATCTCCTCGCCCAGGACTGCCTGTATGGCGGCACGCTCGATCTGCTCAACACCGAACTTGCCGCGCTCGGCATCGAGACCTCATTCATCGACGCCGATGCTCCGGCGTCGTGGCCGGCGCTCGTTCGGCCGAACACGCGTGCGATCTACGTCGAGAGCCTGACAAACCCGTTGCTGCAGATCGCAGACCTCGAAGCCGTCGTCCGGTTCGCCAGGCAGCATGGGCTCGTGTCTCTCATCGACAACACGTTCGCCACACCGGTCAACTTCCAGCCGCTCAGGCACGGCTTCGACCTGGCCCTGCACAGCGCCACGAAATATCTCAACGGTCACTCGGACATTGTTGCCGGCGCGGTGATCGGCGGGCGCGATTGGATCGAGCGCATCACCCACCGCATGAACCATCTGGGCGGCTCGCTCGATCCGCATGCCGCCTTCCTCCTGGATCGCGGCATGAAGACGCTCGTCGTCCGGGTGCGGCATCAGAACGACTCGGCACAGCGGATTGCCGAACAGCTGCAACGTCATCCGGCAGTGACGCACGTGAACTACGCCGGCCTGGCCAGCCACCCGCGGCACGAGCGTGCCCGCCGTCTATTCGCCGGCTTCAGTGGCATGCTGAGTTTCGAGATCAGCGGCGGCGCCGCCGCGGCCGATCGCTTCATGGCCCGGACGACACTCCCGATCATCGCGCCCAGTCTCGGCGGACCGGAGACACTGCTCACGCGGCCGTCCCTCACATCGCACGCCGGCATGGATCCCGAGCGACGGCGCCAGGCAGGGATTACCGATGGCCTCATCCGCATGTCTGTCGGACTCGAGGCGACCGACGAAATCGTCGACGATCTGCTGCACGCGCTCGAAGCGGCCGCGGTCAGCGCGTAGCCTCGGGCGACTAATTCGGAGTTGGCCGCTCGATACGCTCGATGACGTAGCCCGCCTCCGGACTCATGGTCGGCTCCAGCTTCAGCCCCAGTTCCTGGATGGCGGTGAAGATCCCGGCATTTGCGAAGACGGTGTCGGTGCCGGCGAGCGGGTCCAGAGGCCATGTCAGCTCGAAGTCGTATCGGCCGGTCAGTCCCGTCCGGTCCCGGACGCGGCGTCCGGCGTAGCTCCTCAACATCGCGGCCAAGGTAGAGAGGTGCCCGGCACGGCTGATTAAGCGGCCGGCGGCGAGGCGCACGCCGCCGCACGGCGAATCAGCGGGCGGTTCGTTCCGGGGCACGCGTTCGTTGATGACCGGCGCATCGACGCGATCGGGGGTGCAATTCGCCGTCGACTCACGCACCGTCCGCGGCAGCGGCGCGTCTGGTTGGGTCCTTACCAGCGCGTAAATGGGCACGTCCACGGGCTGCGCGCGCATGACCAGGCCGAATCGGTCTCGCAACAGGCTTTGCAGCATCAGCCGCTGCTCCGCCCGCGGCAATGTCACCGCAGGGTTCGCCTGGATATCAAACCGTTCGGAAGCAATCCACTCCGGCGCTCCCATCAACTGGTCATCAGTACGCAGGTCGTATGCGAGGTTGATCAGCCGGCGTGGCGTCATGTTCGTCGCGCGGAATCGGCCGTCCGGAAACCAATTCATCGAGTAGGGCATCGCGCTCCGACTGGGGTTGGGGCGCACGGACGTGACCTCGAATGCTGGCGTAACGACGGCGGCGGGAGGCGTCGGCGCCTGCCCGCCGGCTATTGGTGACGCCGCGACGAGGAGTACAAGGGCCATCCCTGCGCGCATGGACAACATTCGGCAGTTCTTACTTACCGCCCCCGCGGCCGGATGGTGCCGCCGCGGCCGGAAGTGCGAGAGCCACGACTTCCACGGCATCGGCAACGCGCACGGCCACGGCGATGTACTGCCGTCCTGCCTTTGTGTACGTGACAGGAAATCCAGTGGTCGGCCCGGGTATCTGAATCTCCGCGACGACCGCACCGGTCTTCTTGTCCCACGCGCGAAGCACTGGCATCGGGCCTCCCTCGCCGCCGCCGAACAACAGCGTGCTGGTGACGAGGAGCCCTGTGCCTCTCGTCGGTGCCCCGGTATTCGGAATCTCCACGCCCTTGAGCCTCGGGTTGTTCCGGATGTTGTCCGGCGTGTTGCCATGCGGCACGGACCACAGGCGCTCACCCGTTTTCAAGTCGATAGCGACGACGCGCCCATATGGAGGCTTGAGGAGCGGCAGGCCGAACACCGTCGGAGTCGGACCGACGGCCTGGCCACGCGTGTCGTGATACAGGACGCCCGTGTTCGGCGACCCTTCGGACACCAGCGCGCGGAACAAGGTGTTCTGACTCGTGACAAAGAGCACGTCGTCGACGGGATCGACCGCGCCGCCCGGCCAGTTGACACCGCCCACCGCGGAAGGCGCCGTCAATGTTCCCAGTTTGCCGTCGGCCGTCTTTGGCAGCGAAGACGGCGTATAGAGACCACCAAGGCGATACTGACTCGCGATGCGAATCGCTTCGGCTTTGATCTCGGGCGTGAAGTCCACGAGATCGTTCTCGGTCACTCCCTGCAACTCGACGGCGGCCGGCTTGGTGGGAAACGGCTGCGTGGGCGACGTCCACTCCCCCGGCACATCGGACTTCGGCACCGGCCGCTCCTCGATGGGCCACACCGGCTTGCCCGTCGCGCGGTCCAGCACGAAGACGAATCCCTGCTTGGTGAGCTGGGCGACGGCCTTGACGGGACGGCCGTCCACGGTGATGTCCGCCAGGATCGGCGCGGTCGGCGGGTCGAAGTCCCAGATGTCGTGATGGGTCAGCTGAAAGTGCCAGACGCGCTTTCCCGTCTTGGCATCGAGCGCCACCACCGAGTTCGCGTAGAGGTTGTTCCCTGGGCGATACCCACCGTAGTAATCGCTCGTCGCGGATTCCGTGGCGATGTAGAACATGCCCAACTCGGGATCCGCTGTGGCGGGCGCCCAAAAGCCCGCGTTGCCGGTGTAGAGGTTCGACCGTTCGCGGAGTGCTGGACGCTCTTTCGCCCAGGCGTTCAGACCACGAGGGACCTCCCACACCTTGGGATCCGCCTTGAGCCACGTCTCGGCGCCTTCTTCCCCGGGGCGGGGAATGGTGTTGAAGCGCCATAACATCCTGCCGGTCCGGGTGTCGTAGGCGACCACGTCACCCGGGATGTTCATCGGCCACTGTTCGTTGATGGACGCGTTGGGAAGGTTCGGCGTCGAGCCGGTATGCATCGAGATCGGCGCCACCAGGACGTTGCCGACGATGGCCACGGGAGAGGTGTTGGCCACCCGGCCCTCGCGAGGCAATCCCGGCCGCTCGTTCCAGCGCAGGTTGGCGGCCAGATCGACGACGCCGTCCTTGCCGAAGCTCGACACCTGTCGCCCGGTCTTCGCGTCGAGCGCGACGAGCATGTAGCTGTTCATGACGACAAAGATCCGCTCGTCGCCCGCGCCGTCCGTCCAGTAGCTGACGCCGCGGCCGGAGCTTCTCGCGAGCGGATCGATGATGTCGAACCAGCGCAGCAACTCTCCGGTCGGACGCCAGTGCCACAGCAGTTGGCCGGTGGCGGCATCGAGTGCCACGACATCGCGGTTGATGCCCGCCGTCGTATACATCACGCCACCGACAATCAGCGGACTGACCTGCATCGTGGTTGCGGGCCGTGGACCGAAGTTCCGCGCCGACCAGCGCCAGACGACGCGAAGATTGCGGACGTTCGCGGCATCGATCTGACTTGCGGATGAATACCGCGTCGCACCGGCGTCGCCGCCGAAGAACCGCCACTCGATGTCGTTCTTGGACGCGCTGGCACCGCTTTGGCCCGCCAGGGTGGCCGACAGTCCCATCGCCGACCCGAGGGCGGCGACGGCCAAAAACACTTTCACTCTCCACGGGAACATTCGGGCTCCTTGTCGAAGGTGCTTCTACTCGAGCGTGCGCAGCCGTTATAGCAGGCGCGCCGACTGCCAGCAACGCTCATCCGCTGTCGGGCCGTTGCCGGCGGCCCCCCGAGACGAGTAAGCTCGCCGAAACCGAGCACCCCGCTCAGAACCGGGACTATCGAGATGAGATCACGAATCGCGCTCGCGCTGCTTTTCGTCTCCGCCGCCGTCGCCGCGGCCGGACAGAGTCCGTCCTCCAGCCATCCACGAGGCAGCGGCCTGCAAGCGTGGCAGAACCCCGGACTGCCGGGCGTCCTGGCCAGGTGCAAGACTCCACCTCCTCTCAACGCCGAACGGCTCAAGCAGGTCGCAGCGGCCAACGCCGATCCCGCAAACGCCGGGCAACCGCCGGAGTGGGCCCCGCTGCCCGCGTCGTCCGCCATTCCGGGGGTGATCGCGGCAGGCCAGAACTGGAAGGTCGTCTGGTCGTGGGAGGGCAATAACGCCGACGGGCCCATCGCCGCGAACGACGGGACGATCCTGTTCGCGAACAACGACGCGAGCAACGTCATGAAGATGGACCCGGCAACCGGCCTGGCCACGGTTCTCTACAGCAACACGAACACCGGCGGAGCCTTGTCGCGCAGCAAGAACGGCGCGCTGTTCGTCGCCCAGCGTGGTCTGGGCATGGGCATCGAGCAGCTGGAACCGCAGCGGAAGATGCTGGCGAACTCCTACAACGGTGAACCGCTCGAGTGCGTCGGCGGCGGCATCAACGACCTCATGGCCGACGCGCGCGGCGGCGTCTACATCTCGGGTCTGACCGGCGGCGTGTACTACGCCAACCCGCAGGGCGTCGTCTCGCGATATGGCCAGGGCATCCGGAGCAACGGCATCATCCTGAGCCCCGACGAGAAGACGCTGTACGTCACGAACGGCGGAACGCTGATTGCCTTTGACGTGATGCCCGACGGGGCACTGACGAACCAGCGGGATTTCGGCAAGCTGCGCGGCGGCCAGGGCGGGGACGGCTCGGCGGTTGATGCGGAGGGGCGGGTCTATGTCGCCACTGGTGCGTCCGTGGACGTCTTCGCCCCGAACGGCGAGTTCCTGGGCAGCATCATGGGGCCGCGCGGACTGCACGGCACGGCCTTCGGCGGGCGGGACAAGAAGACGCTCTACGCCATCGTCTTCTACGGCACGTGGGGGACGAAGAGCGCGCGGAACCGGGTCATCGCGATTCCGACGATCGCGCAGGGCTACATGGGCCGAGCGAAGTAGTCCGGCAGGAACGCCTGGAGTTCAGCTGCGCCGGGCCGACCCAGCTATGTTGTGACTTCTTGTCAGATGCCCGCTTCAAGGTGGCTCGACGTGTCCGTCCTGTTGCACGACGGGCTGGTACCGTGGCCTGGGGATCCGCCGTTTCGTCTCGAACGAGTCTCTGACCTGGCGCGCGGCGACGTGTGCACGTTCTCCACTCTGTCGATGAGCGCTCATGCCGGAACGCATATCGACGCGCCTCTCCACTACCTGCGGCGTGGCCGCTCCGTCGACCTGTGGCCGCTCGATGCGACCGTCGGTCGAGCGCGAGTCATCCCGATCCGAAATCCACGCACCATCGGGGTCGACGAGCTTCAGTCGCAGCGGATACGCAAGGGCGAGCGGTTGCTCTTCAAGACTCGGAACTCGGCACGCAGGCGGCAGGGCGTGTTTTTCAAGGACTACGTGTCGGTCTCTCCCGATGCCGCACGCTATCTCGCCTCTCGTCGTCTTCGCGCCGTTGGGATCGACGGCCCCTCGATTGGTCCGTTTGAGCAAGGGGCCGAAACCCACCGCATCCTGCTCGGGGGCGGGATCTGGATCGTCGAATGGCTCGACTTGCGGCGTGTCCCAGCGGGGCCGTGCGATCTGATTTGTATGCCGTTGCGAATAGGCGGGGGCGATGGCGCGCCGGCGCGGGCGATTCTCAAGCCCCGAAGACGCGATTCGATAAAAGCGTAGACGTCGGCCGCCTCGGTTGAAACGAGCAAAACCCGCGTGTTACGCTAGGGTTTCGTCGCGGGCGGGAATAACTCAGTGGTAGAGTGCGACCTTGCCAAGGTCGAAGTCGCGGGTTCGAATCCCGTTTCCCGCTCCAACTTCCGCTCGGGAGGCAGGCGGAAGTTGTCCCGCCGAAGCCGCGCAGCGGCGCAGGCGGACCAGGCCCTGAATGGATTACCAACCTCGGATCGTCCGTAGTGTCCGCCTCGAGGCGGACCCGCGCCGTCAGGCGCGCTGTCGCTGTTGTCCGTGCGCATAGACGCGGCCGGACGACTTCTACTTCACTAGATCAGTTCCAGCCGGCGCCGTCGCCAAGTGGTAAGGCAGAGGTCTGCAAAACCTCCATCCCCGGTTCAAATCCGGGCGGCGCCTCCAAATTCCTTAGGAAGTCTGACAGCCAGCCGCGACTGACACGGTAGGATCGCGGCTGCGCTAACCGTAGCGCTAACCATTGAGCTTGAATTGTCCGAGCCACGACGGCATCACTACCTTCCCCGCTCCTACCTGAGCAAGTTTTGCTCACCAGGCGGAGGGCTGACGGTGCTGCGCGTGGATGGGCGTTTACTCGAGCGTGTCACGCCGAACACGATCGCCTTCGAGCGCGACCTTTATCGCGTCGAGGGTTTCGAGGGAATCGAGCCGAACGATTTCGAGAAGGGGTTCTCGGGACTTGAGGGCGCGTTCGTGGCAGTGCGCAACGACATCGAAACCAGCGACGCCCTGCCGCCGCCTGCCAGCCAGGAGTTTGAGATTCTCCTTGAGTACATAGCCCTCACGCTTGTGCGGGGACCATTGCTCAGAGAGCGCATCAACGCTTCGTTGGTGAGAATGGCTGACGAGGCGTTCAAGGAGATGACCGCGTCGCCAGAAACGTTCCGTGAGAGGGTCGAAAGCGCCAGGGCGCATGGGTTGGATTTACCAACCGACCCCGAGGCCCTGGAACAGCTGCGAACGCTGCGGTTCGCGGACTTCAAAGTGACCGTTCCAAACTTCGTTTTCATGCAGGCGCTGTTTCGCGGACTGGAAAGTGTCCGAGCCCCGTTGGCGGCTCGGTCTTGGCAGCTGTACCGCGCTGGCGAAGCGGAGTTCATCACATGTGATCGGCCCGTGAGCGTGTTTGCAGAGGACCCAGGAGCCCATGGGCGTTTCTCTACGCGGCCTGACCTCTGGTCGCCCCAGAGTGATGTCGCTTTTCCGCTCACACGGGACCTGATGGTAGTTGGCACGGCCGCTGACCATCGTGAGCGTGGACGTGCTGTCGTTGCCGACCGCCGACGGGTTGCGGCTCTGAACGCATACACTATCTCGCGTGCAATCGAGTTCTACTGCTGGTCAGGTGGCGAATTCGTTTACCTTATGCCGAATGGCGAGGTTGGAGACTTAGCTCAATTCATGGACGCCCTGTCAGATGTGCGAGGCGCCTGATCCAGTCTAGCTGCGGCATCGGCAAGATCTCCATCGCTGACGATGTTGTAACGCTCGAAGACTGACCGTGTTTTGTGGCCGGTCAGTTTCATCGAGACGCGTTCCGGAATCCCAGCTCTCACCATATTACGCACCGCTGTGCGCCGGAGGTCGTGAGGAATTCGCCCAGGACAGCCAGCCGCGACGCATGCGTTAGACCATGCCTTATTGAATTTCAGGATCGGCTGCGGTTTCTTATCGCCGCCGCGTTCCTCGGCAACCATCCGGAAGAACACCCACGGGCATATCTGACCGGTTTCCTTCGCGACGCGATCGCGTTCGATCTTCTGAGCCTCGAGGAGCTTATGTAGCTGTGTGGTGAGCTTGAACACGCGGCCTTCACGGTTCTTGGTCGTGCCTGGGTCCAGGCGCACTTCTCGAGCCTTCAAGTCGACGTGACGCCACTGAAGCGGTAGCACTTCGCTGGTGATGCGCCAGCCCGTCACATACGCGAATGCGATGACCGGCTGCAGCGGAACAGGAAGATGCGCCATGACCGCCTCGTATTGGTGCGGCTCGAAGAATCCCGCGCGCACGTTGTTCTCCTGCAGCATTGGAATGTGCGGTCGATAAAGAATCTTTCCGGCCTGCATCGCAAGAGTGAACATTCGCTTGAGGATCGTGAGTTCGCGGTTGATCTCGGCGTTTGAGACCGGCTTCGTCACGGCCGGGGTGATTTCCACCGTTTGGCCGTCGCGCTCCTCGGTTACGGCTTTGCGGACCACGATGACGTCCTTCTGCCGATTCACGATGAACTCCCGAATGTCAGGAGTCGTGATGGTTGAGAGTTTCCGCTTGCCGAAGGACGGCGTCAGGTGCAGGCGGATCCGGCGCTCGAGCTCGTCGAGTGAGCGACGGTTGTTGGCCTTGTAGTCGTTAACGAGGTCCTTCGCCGCGTCCTCGAAGCGCACGCGCCCAGTCTTCGACGTGATGGGCACTCCTTTCGCGATGTCCCCTTCACGCACCTTGAGAGTCTTCTTCGCCTCGTCCTTGATGTCCGTACCCGAACTCTCGTAGATCGGCCGGCCGTCGCGGTAGTACTTCAACATCCATGTTGAACGGCCTTTCTGTCGGTAAACAACTCCCATGTGCGCTAATCTCCTCTCTCTTTTTTCGATGACGAGGGCCTGGCCCTCACCGAGCGCTTCAGTTGCCCGAGCGGGCTGCCTTTCGCTCCCAATAACCAGCCGTTCTTCTTGTACTGAGCCTGCCTCGCCTTGGCCTTCTGCTGCGGCGTGTAGCTCTCGCGCCAGTACCGGCGGTTGTAGCACTTCTTCCCGCAATGCGTTTGGCGGCGATTGGCTCTGAAGAACACTTTGTGGCACCCCGGGCAGGTCAGCACCTTCGCAGTGGTACCGTGGGCGAGGAGTAACAAGGTCAGGGCGATGAAGACGTCTTTCGGAGAACCATGGAGCGCCAGGAAATGGCGATGAGGGTTTGCCGAATCGTTGCCGAGGGACATTCGCAGCGTCACGGGCATCGGCGACCCAGACTGACGGATCCCCCCCTCGTTAGGCGCCCCGAGTTCCTCCAGGGATCGTTTCCACCCAGCTAGATGATCAAATGCTTTCCGCAGCTCGGCGCAAACCTCCGCGGCGGGGAGGTTCCAATCAGCCCTTCCATCTCGGTTTCTCAGAGCATCAGGAAACCCCCACAACGAGAGACCCGAACCTGGCAGTCGCAACGGCGCCAGCACCATTACGGCGGTAAGCGCTGCCGTGAGTGCCTGGAGGCGCATATCAGCCTCTTCGGGCGGCCCGTAAATGGTCTCGATTAGGACCTGAAGAATCGCGTCAGTGGCTGCGGTAGGACTGTCGCGCCGTTTGCCCATCTAGTCCTTCCTGCAAGGTCTCTCCACCCGTTCAGAACAGCGATGAACTGGCAAGTTTTGTTGATTGAACAAAACTTGGTGTGGGCGGAGGATAGCCGATGTGAATGTCGTTGCACAACGGATGATTCGCCTGAAGGCCGAGCGCCTTCGGCGCGGATGGACGCAAATCGACCTTGCCTACCATTCGCGCGTGCACCCCGCCGAGATCTCGCGTTTCGAAACCGGGAATGCTCGGCCATATCCAGGCCAGGCGCGACGTTTGGCAGCCGCCCTCGAGATCGACCCAGAAGCGTTGCTGCAACCGGTGTCCCCCGAAGGGGAACTGGCGTGAGTCACGAGGTGGTGACTCCACGCCTCTTGTCCCGCGAGCAAGCGGGTCTCTATGCCGGCTGTTCCGTCGACGCGATCGATCGGCTGATAAATGCTGGCCACTTGTCCGTCGTGAGTTTGCCAGCTGGACGCGGCAGAGACGGAGGTTCTCGACGCGTGCTGATCGATCGTTTCGAACTCGACGAACTCATTCCGAAATGGCGAGAGAAGCGAGCGTAATCGCGTACACGGAGCGCTTGGCGTAATGCCTCGCTCGCAACTCCTCTGCGCTGAAGACGTCCCCTGGGAGTCTGTTCGGGAGTCCAGTACGACCTTCGGCGCGATGGACCTCGAAGACATCGCCGTTGCGGCACTTCAAGAATCACAGAGTTACCGCATGCTCGCGCTACAAACGCTGCATCTGCTGCACGCGCAGGCAATCGAACTGCGTGCGTTAAGGAGAAGGAATCAAGAGCTTCTCGAACAACTCCGCACAGCCAGGGCGTCACGGAGCTCGCGATGAGCACGATGACCGCGCACATCTTTGGCTACCCGCAGGCAGATCGCGTCATCGTGCCTGCGCCCAACGAGCCCATGAGTGTGGCGCGCGAAGTCATTCGTGCGCTCTACACAGACGCCCTAGGAGTCGTCCTTCGCGATCATCGTGGCGATCTTCATCGCTGGACAGGGATGTCGTGGCCCGAGCTTGAACTGCGGGACGTGCGATCAGCCGTATACCAGTTTCTGGAGCGCTCGCAGTACGTTCAGCCGACGGAGGGGGTGAAACCATTCGCGCCAAACCGCAAGAAGGTCGATGACGTCATCGATGCGTTACGCGCGATCGTGCTTTTGGACAGTTCTGCGGACGCGCCGACGTGGGCCCCTCCGTTCAGCGACGATCCGCCAGCAGCTCAGATCGTCTCAATGGCGAACGGCCTGCTGCACGTGCCGACGCGCACACTCCTACCGCATACACCGCGGGTCTTTAACCACCATTCGTTGCCGTTTTCGTTCGAGGTGGACGCGCCAGAACCAAGTGCTTGGCTCGAGTTTCTCCGGCAACTGTGGGTAGACGACGAGGCCTCAATTGCGACTCTGCAGGAGGCCATGGGGTACATCCTTGGCGGCGATACGCGGCTTCAGAAAATCTTCCTGCTGGTGGGACCGAAGCGCGCAGGCAAAGGAACCATCGGACGCGTTCTGACGGGCCTGCTCGGCGGGCACAACGTAGCAGCTCCAACGCTTGCGAACCTAGCAACTAATTTCGGGCTTCAACCACTAATCAACTGTCCACTCGCCCTTATCGCGGATGCGCGGCTTTCAAGTTGGGGTGACGGCAAGATCGTCGTCGAACGTCTCTTGTCCATTTCGGGTGAAGACAGCCTGACCGTTGACCGCAAGTATCGCGACCCTTGGACGGGCAGACTGCCAACGAGATTCGTCATTCTAACGAACGAACTGCCGCGCCTCGCAGACGCGTCTGGCGCACTGGCCTCTCGATTCATTGCGCTGGTTCTCACGAGGTCGTTCTACGGCGGCGAAGACGTGCGGCTGACAGACCGGCTGCTCTCGGAGGCCCCTGCAATCTTCAACTGGGCTTTGCAGGGGCTTGACCGACTCAACGCACGCGGGCATTTCGTCAATCCTGAAGCTGGTGTGGAAGCCATTCAGCAACTCGAAGATCTCTCTTCGCCAGTCTTGGCATTCATCCGGGACTCATGCCAGGTCGGGCCATTCGAGGTGAAAGTCGAGCGACTGTGGCTGGCATGGAAGCGATGGTGCGAATCCGACAACCGACATGCCGGAACCAGAGAAGTATTCGGCCGAGACCTGCGCGCCGCCGTCCCTACGGTCCGGCGCGTGAAGGCGCGCAGCGAAGACGGCCGCATCCCGACCTACGTCGGAATCGCACTGCGGACACCGGATCAGGGCGGCGGTCCCGCGGACCTAGGACCACCCGGGTACGACCATCGCCATGGACCTGGCGGACCTAGGGCGGACTCCTATGTGGGTCCAGCCGAAGAGCTCGATTCAGACGGAGCTGGCGATGTCGAACGTTAACGTTACGTTGCCTGATGATTCAGGCCAGAACCCTAGGCGCTCGTTTCCGTGCCCGCTCTGCGGGACACAGCTGGAACTCCGCGAGTCCCGCCGAGTTAAGCCGTACTGCGTTTGCAATTCGTGCGGCATCCAAGTTTTCTTCCGCGGCCAAAAGGGCATTTCACGTTTGCGCAAATTGCTGGACGAACACGAGCGCTTAATTGGTGGTCCGGTCGCACCTAGCGTTTCGGTGTTTAACCAGCTCGAACAATTGCGTTCACAGAAGAGCGAATTGGAACGACGGCGGCCGTTCATTTTTTCGGACGCTGATTTAGAGAATGCGATTGCAGCAATCGATCGCGAACTCGAGCGGTTGCAAGCAATCCTGCGTGACCTTTCCGGGGAGAGCAAAAGCTAGCACGTCGACGCCGTCGCCGTCGTGACATTGCTACGCAATCGCATTGCGTTCGCAAATGTGATTTGGAGTTGCAATTGATGCGCGGGAAATACAATTTGCTCAAACTCCGTGCGCTGAGCACTTTCGAAAATCGCGGTTGGCTATCTCCGCGAGCATGGGCGGCACTCGCCAGGTTCACTCCCGTTCGCGCGGCATATTCGTATCTGAAGCATCTGCACGCTTGGAAATTGCTCGACCGAGCGCGCGATCAGCATGGCTTGTTGTTGTACCGGCTGAGCGACCGAGGTGCAGCTCGGCTCCGATGGCTGCGCGAGACGAACGGCCAATGAGGGCGGCGCTGTACGCGCGTGTGAGCACTCACGTGGGCCAGGACCCAAACGTTCAGCTTCGTGAGCTTCGAGAGCTGTGCGAACGAAGGGGTTGGGACGTTGGAGGTGTGTTTACGGACGTCGGTATCAGCGGCACCAAGGAGCGGCGCCCGCAGTTGGACCAACTTCTCGCCGATTGTCGAAAACGCCTTTTTGACGTGGTCGCCGTGTACCGTTACGACCGTTTCGCGCGAAGCGTACGACAGCTGGTGAACGCATTGGCGGAGTTCGACGCGCTGGGAATTCAGTTCGTGTCGTTACACGAAGGCGTCGACACATCGACGCCGAATGGGCGATTGGTTTTTGGCATCTTCGCCACAATCGCCGAGTTCGAGCGGGAGCTGATTCGCGAGCGCGTTCGTTCGGGTCTGGCTGCGGCGCGTGCCCGCGGCAAGCGCTTGGGTAGACCTCGCCGACCAATTGACCTGGATCGATTGGCGGAAATGAGGGCTCAGGGTCGCTCCTGGCGAGCGATCAGCCGTGAGCTAAGGGTAGGGATTGGGACGGCTCGAGATGCGCTGGCGAGGCGTTCGGAAAACCCGCCTGCCTTCGGCGTCAAAGAATCGTGAATTCTCGCCGAATTCCGATGGCCGCGAGAGTGTGCGGAAAACAAGTGTTTTCAGGCTACCGTGCGCTCCCGCCCGAGAGTCACAATCGCTTTCGGAACCTTCCTCGATCCAAGTCAGAGCGATGGCGACATACCTTCCCTTGGCAACATGTCGCGAATCGTAAACGCCCCTGCTAGATCGGCCAACGCAGTGCGCACCGTCTGGCTACGCACGAGGATCGGGCATCGCGCGAGACAAGCTCGTCGAGGAACCTGGCGATTCGCAGGATGCGGATCTGCCTCCGGCCTTCGAGGCCGATGGCATAGCCAGGGCCAGAACCTGATCGATGTCGCGTCGAGTGACGAATCGAACAGCACAGCGGGACAAAGCTAACCAAATGTCAATAAAACCAACCATAGTGTAAATAAAACTTGACACTGCGGTCAGCCAATCCTATCCTCTGTTTGTCAAATACACTTGACTTTAAGACAAGGACAGACGACAGATGGACTCGACAGGACAACGGAGCAGTTTTCAGTCGCGGATGACGCGGGTCACTCGTAAGAGCGCCATTTGGGCGGGAGCATGGCTCCTCGCCACGGCCCTCTTCGCCTTCGGCCCCGAATCCCTGTGGCCTGGCCAATTTCCGCTGACAGTCCTAGCGGCCGTAATAAACCTCGTCGTCGGCGTCGGCATGTTGTTCCACATGCGCGATGCTCTCAATAACGCCGACGACCTCCACCGCAAAGTACTCCTGGAGGCGATGGCAATCGCGCTCGGGGTCGGCGTCGTGGTCGGCACCCTGTATCCAATGATGGAGGACTACGAGCTGGTTCCCTCCTCCGACGTCAACATGTCCGCCCTGATTCTCGTCATGGGCATCACGTTCCTGACGTCGATGATCCTCGGCCTGAGGCGCTACCGGTGAAGAACCGCCTCAAAGTGCTCCGCGCCGAGCGCGACTGGACGCAGGCCCAACTGGCCGATGCGCTCGATGTCTCCCGTCAAACCATAAACGCCATCGAAACAGGGAAGTTCGATCCCGGCCTGCCGCTGGCCTTCAGGGCGGCCCGTCTCTTCGGCCTGCGCATCGAAGACATCTTCATCGACGAATCCGATTCGAGTTAGCCGCTTCGAGTTCGCCCAATTCATTAAGCCACAAGAACTGTTCGCGAAACAGAGAGGTATAGCTATGTCCACAATTCGCCTCGCTGCACTCCTGATGGCCGCCATGGCGGCATCGGCATCGGCGCAAGACCAGCAGACCACGCCGGCCGAATCACTGCGGGAAGCATGGATCGGCAAGCTGAATATGGGCGTCGTGGAACCCGTCATGCAGTTCCGCATCATGGACGTCGCCACTAGCGAGCCGGTGGTCTACTTCGACAGCATCAGCGAAGGCCGCAGTGGGTTCCGCGGCACCTGGAGCCGCAAGAACACTACGCTGATCTTCGAGATCCCGGCGATCAAGCTCACCTTCACCGGCACCGTGAACGTGACCGGCGACGTCGCGAAGGGGACCTGGCGGCAGGGAGGGCGCGAGATTCCACTCACGCTGGAGAAGCGCGCGACCGAGTATCGTAGCGTCTGGGCGAACCGACCGCAGCGTCCGCGGCCGCCCTTTCCTTACGAAGCGAAGGACGTCCGCTTCGAGAACGCGGCGGACTCTGTCACCCTTGCCGGCACGCTGACGCTGCCGGTCGGCGATGGTCCTCATCCAGCGGTCGTGTTGATCAGCGGATCGGGGCCGCAGGACCGCGACGAATTCATCTGGGAGCACAGGCCGTTTCTGGTTCTGGCCGATCACCTGACACGCCATGGCATCGCCGTCCTGCGCTACGACGACCGCGGCACCGCGCAGTCGACAGGAAAGTACGCGGGCGCGACCGTCGAGGACTTCGCCCGCGACGCGTCTGCTGCCGTCACGTTCCTGCGCGCCCATGACCGTATCGATGCCAGGCGCGTCGGCCTCATCGGACACAGCGAAGGCGGGCTGGTTGCTCCAATCGTGGCCAACCAGCGCCACGACATCGCGTTTCTCGTCCTGATGGGCGCGACCGGCGTGGACGGAAAGGCCGTTCTCCTCTCGCAGGCCGAGGCGATGACGCGGGCCTCCAACGCGTCTGAGTCAGAAGTCCGTCTCGCGATGGCAATCAACGTTGCAGTGACGGAGATCGCAGCGCAGGCCTCACCCGGCGAGGACATCAGCGACAAGGTGATGCAGGCAGTCGATCAGGTGATCGCCACAATTCCCGGCCCGGAACGCGAAGGCGCCGGCGCGGCGATTCGAGCTCAGGCCAAAGGACAGGTCGGCAGGCTGCAGGATAGGTGGATGCGGCACTTCCTGAACTACGATCCCGCGCCAGCGCTGCGTCGACTCGATGTTCCTGTGCTGGCGATCTGGGGAACGCGGGATCTGCAGGTACTGCCCTCAGTCAACCGGCCCGCTCTCGAGCGGGAACTGGCCGCCAACCCGGGCGCCTCGTTCGTGGAGCTCGAGGGCCTGAACCACATGTTTCAAGCGGCCAGGACTGGCTCCTTATCGGAATACGCGGAGATCGACGAGACCATCAACCCCGCGGCGCTTTCGACGATCACCGCCTGGCTCACGAGTCTGAAGTGACTTCGCTCGCTTCGTCCTGTTGTCAGTTCGTTTTGCGGCGCTAACCGTTGCGCTAACCATTGGCGGCGGTTTGTGGCGGATTTGGGCGGAGTAGGGCAGCGGAAACGCTGAGTGAATGCGTCGATCGTGGCCTGAATCGGTGCCTTGGTGAGGTCTGCAAAACCTCCATCCCCGGTTCAAATCCGGGCGGCGCCTCCAAACTTAATTAGCAAATCGGGACGTTTCGCTTTCGCTCAAAGCGGAAACTGTCCCGGATTGTCCCTTTTCTGTCCCTATGGGGACGTACCAGACGGAGAGCCTGATAAGAGCTGGCCGCTGCTGTCGTGCGTGCACCAGCAAACGGGCGGCCCGTGACGTTGAGCGGGCGCG
>DASTBU010000143.1:0-17776 GCA_035711845.1 Vicinamibacterales bacterium | reverse complement strand
CGGACGAGCTGGAGCAGCTGCTCGGTTAGGATCCGTTCGCGAATGAGTGTGCCACTCTGGGCGTCGAGGCGCCCGCATGGCCAGGCGCGAGGAGCGCGCATACCGGCCGTATGTAAGCGACGAGCAACGCAGCCAGGCGGGATGCATCGGCGGTCAGAGTGGCACACTTATTCGCGGACGGGTCCGTAGTCCGTTATGCGGCTCGAAACGAGAATTTTGTACACGTTGTGGAGCCGCACAACGGACTAGGGCGCGCCACGGGCGCGCGACGCCGGCCGCCTTCGCGCCGCAGGCGCTTCGGCGAGCCTCGCCGAAGCTTTCGCGGAGGCGGACGGGGCGAAGCCCCCCGGTCTAGTTAGATGCCGTTTGTCGCAATCATCGGTTCGGGAGCGCTCGGTGGAGCCGTGGCACACGCGCTCGCGGCCGGAGACCGCGTGCCGGAGGTCAGGCTGATCGATTCGGAAGGCGCGATCGCGCGCGGAAAGGCGCTCGACATCACCCAATCGGCGGCGATTGCCAGCTTCGCCACGCGCGTGACGGCGGCCGACGCGATCGAGGCGGCGGCCGGTGCGAGCGTCGTGGTGCTCGCGGATGCTGCCGCCAGCAACGCGGAGCACGCCGGCGAGCCCGGGCTCGCACTGCTCCGACGCCTCATCGCCATCGGCGACAGCACGCCCATCGTCTGCGCCGGAATCGGGCAGCGCGAGCTGATTGCGCGGGCCGTGATCGAGCTGCAGGTCCCGCCGTCGCGCATCATTGGCTCTGCGCCCACCGCGCTCGAGTCGGCGCTGCGCGCGCTCGTCGCGGTCGCGATGGATGGATCCGGCGCCGAGATCTCCCTGCGGCTGGTCGGCGTGCCTCCGCGCTCCGCCGTCGTCGCGTGGGAAGAATCGGCAGTGGCCGGGCAACCCCTGTCGCGTGAACTGCCGGCCCACGTGATCGCGGGCCTGAACGCGCGGATTCCGGTGCTCTGGCCACCCGGCCCCTACGCGCTCGGTGCCGCGTGCGCGCGAACGGTCGACGCGATCGCCGCCGGAAGCCGCCGGCGGTTCACCTGCTTCGTGGCGATGGACGCCGGCCCGCTGAGAGCCGCCGTTACCGCCATGCCTGTTGAATTGAATCGGGAAGGCGTCCGCAGAATCCTGCAGCCCGCGCTCACGCGGCAGGAACGCACCCTGCTGGAGAACGCGATCGAGGAGTGATCAGTTGACAGCGTCGCGCGTGTGGAGCATCACTCCGCCGGCGAAGTCCGCGAGATGCTGGCGCAGGATCAGCCGCCCGCGATGGAGCCGCGACTTGAGCGTCTGCGGTTTGACCCTCAACACGGCGCTCGCCTCTTCCGTCGAGAGCCCCTGGATGTCTCGCAGGATGACGGGAATGCGATAGACCGCCGGCAGGTGCTTCAGGGATTCCACGAGCTGGCTGCGCATCTCGTTGCGCAGGACCTGATCGTCGGCGAGCGACGACCAGTCTGCCGGCTCCGGCACCGCGCGGTCGGGGGTGTCCGCCGCAAAGCTGTCGAGCTGCTGTACTTCGTTGATTCTGCTGACGCGCGCGCTGCGCAGGCGCGACATCGCCGTGTTGAAGGTAATCCGGTAAATCCAGGACGACAGCGCCGCGTCGCCGCGGAACGCATCAATCTTCCGGTACACCTTCAAGAGCACATCCTGGGTCACCTCTTCGGCATCTTCCCAGTTCTTCACGTATCGCAGCGCGAGCTGCTGAATTCTCGGTCCGTATGTGGACGCCAGCTCGGCCACCGCCGAGCTGTCCTTCGCCTGCATGCGGCCGATGAGCTCCCGTTCCGCCCCTGGCTGACGCATACTCTTGGGCCTCCGTATCGGACACAACACCAGGGTAGGCATGCTTATTCCGTCCGCGCGTCAACATTTCTGGGGTCGGACCAGGGGTTCAGCGGCAACTCGCTGACGGGGTTGTGCTTAGAGTTCGACGGATTGGGCGCGGTTCTGCCGGTCGTGAGGGACCGTGCGTCCAAAAACCAAGGCCAGAGCCTCGATGGCTGCCTCTTCCACACTCTGCATGGGCACCGTGCGGCCCAGCAGGACCTCCAGGGAGGTCACTCCGCGGCCGGTAATCCCACACGGAACGATGAGACCGAAACGATCGAGATTGGTACCAACGTTGAGCGCAAAGCCGTGGCTCGTGATCCAGCGCGATATGCGGACGCCGATCGCCGCCAGCTTGTCGTTGCCCACCCAGACACCCGTCAGACCAGGCACGCGTCCAGCCGCGATTCCGAATGACGCGGCCACGCGGATGAGTGCTTCCTCGAGATCGCGGACGTACCGATGCACGTCGCACCGGTCCGGCCGCAGATCGAAGATGGGATAGCCGACCAGCTGCCCCGGACCGTGGTAGGTGACGTCGCCGCCGCGGCCGGTCTCGAACAGCTCGACGCCCTGCTCGTCGAGCGCTTCCGGGCTGGCGAGCACGTGCGACCGATCGCTGCGTGCCTTCACGCCAAGCGTGATGACGGGCGGGTGCTGAAGGAGGAGGAGTTGGTCCGGGATGGCGCCCGCCTTCCGCGCCTCGACGAGCTCTTTCTGCAGCTCGAGCGCCTCGGCGTAGGGAACGGTGCCGAGCCGGCGTATCTGCAGCTCGCGGTCTACATCCATCCTTCTTCGAAGTTCTCCAGCCGCTCCTTCACGAACGACAGGAAACGGCCGGCCTCGGCGCCATCAATCAACCTGTGGTCGTACCCCAGCGTGAGGTGGCACACCGGCCTGATCGCGATCGCATCGTCGATCACGACGGCACGCTTCTCGATGCCACCCACGCCGAGAATCGCCACCTGCGGCTGGTTGATGAGGGGAAGGCCGTAGAGCGCGCCGAATACGCCGGGGTTCGTGATGGTGAAGGTCCCGGCCTGCACTTCGTCGGGGTTCAGCTTCTTGCTGCGCGCCCGCGCCGCGAGATCGTTGATTGCGCGGGTCAATCCCAGCAGGTTCTTCTCGTCAGCGTTTCGAATCACGGGAACGATGAGCCCGTTGTCGAGCGCGACGGCAATCCCGAGGTTGATGTCCTTCTTGTAAACGATGTTGTCCCCGTCGATGGATGCGTTGACGACGGGGAACTGGCGGAGCGCATCCACGATCGATTTCGCGATGAACGCGGTGTAGGTGAGCTTGGCGCCTGCCGCCTCGAACTCGGCCTTTTTCCTCTCGCGAAGCCCGGCGACCCGCCCGAAGTTCACCTCGTAGACCGAATACACGTGCGGCGACGTGTGCGCGCTGAGGACCATGTGCTCGGCAATCTTCTTGCGCATCACGCTCATCGGCACGATCTGGACGTTCTCGCCCGGGCGGAATGCCGGGCCCGGCGGCGGGAGGATTCTGGCCTGCGCAGCCGGGGCAGCCGCCGGCCTCGGCGTACCTGACTCGATGTATCCGAGGATGTCGGTCTTCGTCACCCGTCCGCCGATGCCGGTGCCCTGGATGCCGCGGATGTCCACGTTGTGCTCCGCCGCGATCCGTCGCACGAGCGGTGACGACTTCTGGCGTCGGAGCTCCTCCCTGGTCGGAGGACCGCCCACTTCTGCTGCCGCTCCCGGCGCGGTTTCGGGCTGCCCGACCGCCGCCTCGGTGGTCGCGGTAGTAGCACCGGCTTCCCCGGCGCGCGCGGGCGCCGCCATGGCCGGCTCCGCGGTCGTCGCTGCCGTGCTGCCCGCCGGCGCCGACACCGCCTCGCCGGCGGCGCCAATCACGGCCACCACGCTGTTGACGGGAACGGTCTCGCCTTCCTTGACCTTGATGTCGGTCAGCACGCCGGCCGCGGGCGAGGGAATCTCGGCGTCCACCTTGTCGGTCGAGATTTCGAACAGCGGTTCATCCCGATCCACCGTCTGGCCGATCTTCTTGATCCATCGGACGATGGTGCCTTCGGCGATCGATTCCCCCATCTGGGGCATCACAACGTTTGTAGACATTGGCATTCGCGTGAAAGTGTCGCGCCTAATATTGGACCAGCTCCCTGGCCTTGGTGACAACCCGGTCAACGCCGGGCAGGAACGCGGCTTCGAGAGGCGGCGAATAGGGCACGGGCGCATCTGCCGAGGCGAGGCGCATGATGGGGGCGTCCAGGTACTCGAACGCCTCTTCCGCGATGATCGCCGCCAGCTCGCCGCCGATGCCTCCCCTCAGCGTCGCCTCGTGCAGGAGCAGCGCCCGGTTCGTCTTCGCCACGGTGGTGAGGACCGCCTCCCTGTCGAGCGGCGCAAGGCTTCGCAGATCGAGGACTTCGGCCTCGACCCCTTCAGCCGCCAGCTTCTGCGCCGCGTCGAGCGCCGTGTGGACCATCGCGCCGAAGGTGACGATCGACAGGTCCTTCCCTTCCCTCCTGATCGCCGCCTTGCCGAGCGGAACGACGTAATCCTCTTCCGGGACCTCGTCCTTGATCCGGCGATACAGATACTTGTGCTCGAAGTACAGCACTGGATCGTCGTCGCGAATCGCCGCCTTCAGGAGGCCCTTCGCGTCGTACGCCGTGGACGGCTCGACCATCTTCAATCCCGGCGTGTTCAGGAAGAACGACTCCGGGTTGAGCGAATGAAAGGGGCCGCCGCCGACCCCGCCGCCGCACGGGCCGCGCACCACGATGGGGACACCGGCGCCGTTGCGGTATCGACTCTTGGCGGCGAAGTTGGTCAGCATGTCGAAGCCCGACGCGATGAAATCGATGAACTGGATTTCGGCGACCGGCCGCATTCCCATGTACGAAGAGCCGATGGCGGAACCGATAATCGCGATTTCGGAAATCGGCGTATCGATCACACGCTGCTCGCCGAAGCGGGCCTGAAGGCCTTCGGTGACCTTGAACGCGCCTCCGTACACGCCGACGTCCTCGCCGAGTACGAACACGCGCTCGTCGCGCGCCATCTCGTCGAAGAGCGCCTGGCGGATGGCTTCCAGATAGGTGATGACAGCCATGAGTCACCTGGCCGCGAAGGGCGACCTGACCAACTCCACCCGCGGCACCGCGAAGTCGTCGCCGGCGTAGACCCCGCGTGTCACGGTGGCCGGATCCGGCATCGGAGACTTCTCGGCAAGGTCCGCCTCTTCGGCCGCGTAGCTCTTCGTCATCCTGTCGATATCGTCGAGCTCCTTCTCCTTCGCGGTGCCGGTCTCGATCAGCTGGCGGCGGTAGAGCGCAATTGGATCCCGCGCCGACCAACGATCCATCAGCTCCTTCGGCACGTATCGCGCATCGTCGTGCTGTGCGTGCCCCTGCATCCGCATCGTGTCGACCCCAATCAGGGAAGCCCCTGCCCCCGAGCGCGCGCGATCGACCATGCGCTTCGCCAGGTCATAGACCGCGAGGATGTCGTTGCCGTCGACCATCTCGTGCGGGATCCCGTAGGCAGCCGCGCGCTCGTCGATCTGCTCGATGGCCATCTGCCTGGAGATCGGCGTCGAGTAGGCGTACTTGTTGTCCTCGGCGACGACGACGAGCGGGATCTTCTGCACGGCGGCGAAATTGAGCCCTTCGTGGAACGAGCCGGTGCTCGTCGCGCCGTCGCCGATCCATGCCATCGCGACCAGATCCTTCCCGCGCATCCGCGCGCCCATCGCGATGCCCGCCGCCACGGAGATTGAATCCCCCAGCATGCTGATTGGGCCGACAACCACGGGCTCCTCCACCCCGTCGGGCGGAAGGTTGACGATGTGGATGTTGAGGTCGCGCCCGCGCGTGTTGGACTCGTCCCTGGCCATGTACTGCAGGAAGATTTCCTTCGGACGGACCCCCATCGTCATCAACGCACCCATGTTGCGGATGAGCGGCAGGACCGCATCGGTGCGCTCGAGCGCATACGCGGTGCCGACCGACTCGCCCTCCTGCCCGAGGCTGCGGTACAGGCCCCCGATGACCTTGCTCTGGCGGAAGAGGATGACGAGCCGCTCCTCGATGTCCCTGGCAAGGCGCGCGAAATAATACATCTCGAGCCGCTGATTCCTCGTCAGCGCGTCGGATGGACGGGAGGTCCGGATGGAGGTGGTTGACATGGACTTCGAGTTTCCAGCTACCAGTTACCAGCTTCCAGTTTCCAGTTGCCAGTTGCCAGTTGCCAGTTGCCAGTCTCAGTTCCAGCTTTCAGTTTGGATTGCAGCGATCAGTTTGCCCTGGGGCATCGAATCAGCAACGTCCAAGCTGGAAGCTGGAAACTGGAAACTGATCTATGCATGTATCGCTGCTCCATGCGCGGCGTGCGCGGCCTCGCCTACGGCCTCGGACATCGTCGGGTGCGCGTGGATCGTCCGGATCAGCTCTTCGACGGTACACTCCAGGCGTAGGGCCAGGGTGGCTTCGGCCACGAGCTCTGTCGACCGCGGACCGATCATGTGAACGCCGAGAATCTCGTCGTACTTCTTCTCGGAGACGATCTTCACGAACCCCTCGGTCTCGTTGGCGATCCGCGCGCGCGCGAGCACCGAGAACTTGAACGTGCCGACCTGCACGTCGTAGCCGCGCTCCCGTGCCTCGCGCTCGGTCAGGCCGACGCTGCCGATTTCAGGATCGCAGTACGTGCAGCCGGGAACCTGATCGTAATCGATGGGGCGGTATTCCCTGCCCGCGATGCGCTCGGCGAGCGCGATTCCCTCGGCCGACGACAGGTGCGCGAGCTGCGGGTGGCCGGGCTTCTCGAAGGTGATGACGTCGCCGATCGCCGAGATGCCCGGCAGGTTCGTCTGAAACCTGTCGTCAACGCGGACGTAGCCGCGATCCATCCGGAGGCCGGCATCCTCCGCGCCGAGGCCCGACGTCACCGGGCCGCGGCCGGTCGCGACGAGCACGTACTCGGCCGACATCTTCGTGGTCTTGCCGTCGCCGGTCTGTGCCTCGAGGCCGACGCCACCCGCCCCCGCCTTCGCGCTGGTGACCTTCGTACCCGTGAGAACCTTGATGCCCTGCTTCTTGAAGGACTTCTCGAGCTCGGCCGACACGGCTTCGTCTTCGACAGGGACGAGGCGCGGGAGGAGCTCGATGATCGTGACCTCGCTTCCGAAGCGGCGGAAGATCGATCCGAACTCGACCCCCACGGCGCCGCACCCGAGAACCACGATGGACTTCGGGATCTCCTTCAGATGGATGGCCTCGTCGCTCGTGATGATCCGCTTTCGATCGATCTCGATCCCCGGCACGCCGCGCGGCTCAGACCCGGTGGCGACGATGATCTCTTTCCGAGCCGCGAGGGTCTGCTTCTGGCCTTCGGTAACTTCGACCTTGCCGCTGCCCGCCAGCCGGCCGCTGCCCTTGATCCAGTCAATCTTGTTCTTCTTGAACAGCAGCTCGATCCCGCCGGTCAAACCCTTGACGATCCGGTCCTTTCGGGCGTGCACCTGGTTCATGTCGAGGCCGACGGCCGCCTCGCCGATTGTGAGCCCCCATTCCTTCCAGTCCTGCGCCACCTTCAGCGCATGCGCGTGCTCGAGCAGTGCCTTTGTCGGGATACAGCCCCAGTTCAGGCAGGTCCCTCCCAGCACCGGGGCGCGTTCCACGACGGCCGTCTTCAGCCCGAGCTGTGCGGCGCGAATCGCCGCGACGTAGCCGCCGGTTCCGGAGCCTACTACCACGACGTCGTATTCGTTGGCCATAATCGGGAGCTATTATTCTTTCCTCTTCAGGGACGCCAGCGGAACGAAGGAAACGGAGGGCGGCTGAGCGGCCGCTGGCGGGGATTCGGGTTCAGCGTCGGCCTGTTCGGGATCGAGGCGCGCCACGCTGGAACGCAGGCGGGTATAGTCGTACCGCAGCTCCCAGTACGACTGGTTCAGCAATTCGAGGCGGCGCGCCAGGCTCCTGACACGCATCAGCGCCACAACCGCCACGAGCACCGCAAGTACAACGAGCCCCCAGAGGACCACAACCGATCTACCTTAACGGTTCGGTTCGAGGGGTGTCAATTCGAGCCTCCAGATCGTGCCGGGCGCCTCGTGCCTCGGGTGCCTGGTACGGTCCAGCGTGCCTCGGGTGTCGGGTACGGTGCTCGCTGTCTCGCGTGCCGTTCAGGGTGCCAGGCACCCGGCACAGCACCGGGCGTCCCAGTACGTGGCACCGTGCAGGGCCCGCCGGCACGAGGCGCCAGGCACGACGCACCCGGCACGACGCCCCGTAACTTCATCCGCTGATACAATCCCCTCACCCCGATGTCTCACAGCACCAAGACCGTCCTCATCTGCGACGACGACGTGGGGACGCGCGAGACGATTGCCGAGATCCTCGGCCGTGATTACCGTGTGCTGACGGTCGCCAGCGGCGAGTCCGCGCTCGCGCTCATGCGCCAGGAGCACGTCGACGTGCTCCTGCTCGATCTGACCCTGCCGGGCATCGACGGGTTCGACGTCCTCCGAATCGTCAAGGAGAACTACGGCCTGGTCGAATGCATCATGATTTCGGCCATCAACGAGGTCGCGGTGGCGGTGCAGGCGATGAAGTACGGGGCCTACCACTACGTCACGAAGAATTTCGACCACGAGGAGCTCCGCTCGCTCGTGCACAACGCCGTGGAGCGGCAGGAGCTGAGCCGGCAGGTGCTGACGCTCAGCGCGCAGATTGCCGAGCAGGGCGACCGCGAGTTCCTGATCGGACCGAGCCGGCAGATTCAGGACATCGTGGACGTCGTCATCAGGGTCGCCCGGCTCTCGGCCACCGTCCTCATCCTGGGCGAGAGCGGCACGGGCAAGGAGCTGCTCGCACGACTGCTGCATCGCGAATCGGGCCGCGGCGAAGCGCCCTTCATCGCGGTCAACGTGTCGGCCATTCCGCACGAGCTTGTGGAAAGCATCCTGTTCGGCCACGAGCGCGGCGCCTTCACCGGCGCCCACAAGCAGCAGCTGGGCAAGTTCGAGTTGGCCGCGGGCGGGACGTTGTTCCTCGACGAAATCGGCGATCTTCGTCACGACCTGCAGGCCAAGCTCCTCCGCGCCATTCAGGAAGGCGAGATCGAGCGGGTGGGCGGGTCCAAGCCCATCCGGACCGATTTCCGGCTTGTCGTCGCGACCAACGTAGACCTCGAGAAAGCGGTGAAGGAAGGCCGGTTCCGCGAGGATCTCTACTACCGCGTCAACGTCATTCCGATACGGATGCCGCCGCTCCGCGAGCGCCTCGAGGATCTTCCCGAGTTGACGCGGCTGTTCATCGAACGCTACCGGACGAGATTCCACAGTCCGGTCAAGGGAATATCAGACTCGGCTCTGAAGATTCTCGCGACGCACCGGTGGCCCGGGAACATCCGCGAGCTGGAAAACCTGATGGAACGACTCGTCGCGATGAGCGACAAGGAATGGATCACGGACGAGGACCTGCCACTGGACTATCACTTCGCCAAACTGGACTCCGGTCCATCGCCGGGCGAAACGTTGTTCCAGGAGGCGTGCGACACGTTCGAGCGCAACTTCATCCTGCGGGCGCTGGAGAGATCCGACTGGAACGTCACCGCGACCGCGCGGTATCTCGGCATCCCGCTGAGCACGCTCAAGCACAAGATGGCCCGGCTGGACCTCCGGGATCTCGCGCGGAAGCTTCGCGGCGCGTAGCCGCGTGGGTCCGGCCGCGACCCGGCACGGCTGAACAAACGAATCGGCCCTCTGGCGTGCTCCCGCTGGTAGGGGCGCCAGGGGCCGATCAGCCTGCGACGTGGGGTAGTACCTTCGAGGCCTCGCGGCGGATCTGAACCCGCGGCCTACTTGCGCGGCAGAACGGAATCCTTGAGCGGCTTGGCGATCCGGGCTTTCACGACGGTCTTTGCCGGTATCTTGATCGCCTCGCCGGTCGCCGGATTGCGACCCATCCGCGCCTTGCGTTTCTGCACGACGAGTTTCACCATGCCCGGAATCACGAACTCGCCCGACCGCTTGAGCTCCTTCTCGGCCAGTGTCGTCAGCTCGTCGAAGAACTCCCGCGCCTGCGTACGCTTGACGTCGAAGCGGTCCGCAAAGTGCGAGAACAGTTCGGATTTGCCCATCCTGCGGGCCTCTGCCATCGGCTATTCCCCTTGCTTGGGCGCGCTCTCAGATGCCCGCGACGCCGCGCGCGCGTGCGGCGGCAGCGGAGAAATGCGGTGAAATCAGCGGGTATCCTAGCGCGCGGTGTTTTGTGCTGTCAATCACGACGCGCGGGAGACCCGCCTGAAATCGGCCTGAATGCTACAATTTTCTGCATGGCGGGTTCCACCCTCGAAACCTTCCCCAACCCCCAGCCCGGCCGGGATTACGACATCGAGATCCGGTGCCCCGAGTTCACCTCGCTGTGTCCCAAGACGGGACTCCCCGACTTCGGCGAGATTACCATCACCTACGTCCCCGATGAGCTTTGCCTGGAACTGAAGGCCCTGAAGTACTACATCATCGAGTTCAGGAACAAAGGCATCTTCTACGAGGCCGTGACGAATCAGATCCTCGACGATCTCGTCGGCGCCTGCCAGCCCCGGCGCATGTCGGTCGTGGGGGATTTCTCGGTTCGAGGGGGGATCGGGACGACGGTGACGGCCACCTATCGCAAGCCGTAGGCGCCGGATGCACCCGGTCCCGATCGAAGCCGCGTTGGACCTTCATGCCTTCCACCCGCGGGAGATCCGGTCGGTTGTCGAGGAGTACGTGAACGCCGCGCACGCGGCGGGGTTGAGAGAGGTGCGGCTGATTCACGGCCGCGGGCGAGGCGTGCAGCGGGGAATCGTTCAAGCGGCCCTCGACACCCACCCGCTCGTCGAGGAGTTCTACGACGCCCCCGATTCCCATCTCGGTGCGACCGTCGCACGGCTCACCGATCTTCTCCGTAGTCCGTAGTCCGTGGTCCGCAGCACGTCGCACGTGACAAGTCGCACGTCGCACGCCGCACCTGACAAGCCGCACGTCGCACATCGCACCTTGCACGTCGTACGTGACTAGAACACCCCCGGCACCACGCGCCACCGCACGCGTGTCTGGTAGTCGCGGTACTCCGCGGCGCGCCCGAGCGTGCACTCCTCGCAGACCGCCCGCGCCATCAGCACGAGGTCGGCGCCGACGAGGGCCACGATGTTCCACGGCGAGGGGTTCGCCGCGAGGAAGGCGACGTGGGTGATCAGGTAGCCCATGTAGATCGGGTGACGGACGAGCCGGTAGGGCCCCGTGCACACGATGCCGCGATTGGCGGGCATCAGTCCGAAGCTTCGTCCGAGCGACATCTTCCCGGCGATGACCACGGTGAGGCCGATCGCAGACACGGCAACGGTCACCGCGTCCGATGCGAGCCGCGTGGGCGGGAACGGCATCAGGAGGAGCGGCCCAAGGATCGACATTCCCGTGAGCGCCCGGGCGCGCATGCTGCGGTCCACCAGCGCCGGCGCCCGGCGGAACACGGTGAACACGACGACGAGCGCCTCGCTCGCCAGGAGCAGGAGTCCGGTGAGCCGGCCCGTCTCGAGGTAGTCGACGCCCAGCCGCACCGCCAGCATGGTGAACAGGGAGACGATCGCGGCCCTGCTGACAAGCTCTCTGAGATCGCGTGATCGCGCGGTCGGGTGATCGCGCGATTGTTCGATCGTGTGATCGCACGAGGGTTCGACCACGTGATCGAGCGACGGTTCGATCGGGTGATCGCCCGATCGCGCAATCGCGCGATCCATCGCCCGATCACCCGATCGCGCGATCGCGCGATCGAATGTCATGCCCGCTGCTCGTTGCCCTGCGACTCGGTCTCTTCCAGGAAGTAGCTGCCGCATGCCGCGTCGAGGAGTTCCCGCGTGATCGACGGGGTCTTGCCGTGATAGCGGCACATGTCCACGACCTGCTCGATGAGGTCTCGCGGATGGCACGCGCGCATCTGCAGCTTGCGCGGCTGGTAGTACTTCCGGTTCAGGTATTCGACCATCACTGGATCGAACGTCAGCCCTCGCTTGCGGCAGTTCAGCTCGAAGATCTGGCAGTACTCGTCCATCGTCGGGTTCTTCGCCAGAATCTTGTACGGGATACGGCGCAGAAACGCTTCGTCGGCGAGCGACTCGGGCTTCAGGTTCGTCGCGAACACGATCAGGACGTTGAACGGGATCTCGAACTTGCGACCGGTGTGCAGCGTCAGGAAATCGACCCGGCTTTCGAGCGGCACGATCCACCGGTTGAGCAGGTCGCGCGGCGGAATGCGCTGCCGGCCGAAGTCGTCGACGACGAAGACCCCGCCGTTTGCCTTGAGCTGAATCGGCGCCTCGTAGAACTTGGCGATGGGGTTGAACGTCAGGTCGAGCATCTCCAGGGTGAGCTCGCCTCCCACCACGACCACGGGCCGCCGGATGGGCTGCCAGCGTCGATCGAGAACGGCGGCATTGATTACGCTCTGGACATCCGCGTCGGAACCAGCCGCCGCCTGGTGGTTGACAGGGTCGAACATGGTGATCGTCTGGCCGTCGACGTCCAGCGCGTGCGGGACGTGCATGTCCTCGCCGAGCGCGCGGCCGATCCCTTCGGCGATGACGGTCTTGCCGTTGCCCGGCGAGCCGTAGAGGAAGAGCGACTTCCCCGAGTTGACCGCCGGACCGAGCTTGTCGTACATCGCCTTGTTGACGATCAGGTTTTCGAACCCGGTCGCCAGCGTGCCGCGGTCGACGAACGGCCGCGCGGCCATGCAGGCGCGGACGTATGCGTTGTACTGCCTGAGCGGCACTGGCGCGGGTCCGATGTAGCGGGACACCTCCAGAAACTGCCCCGCGCGGTCGCGGCCGAGGTCCGTCAGCGCGTAGCGATACCCTGCGCTGCCGGCGCCGCCGGTGCCTCGCACCTCGAGGAGCTTCTCGACGCGCGCATGCTGGATGAGCGCGTCGAGCACCGAGTAGGGCAACCGCAGCCGGTCGGAGAGCGCCGTGCCGGTCGCCTCTCCAGAGACGAGCGTCTTCAGCAGCAGCTGCGACAGCGTATCCGGATGCAGCCCGGTCTCCTCCAGCGTCGCGGGTGGCGCTGGCGGCGTGGGGAATACCGAACCGGTCACGGCAGTGGCGGCGGCGAGGGTCATTCGTGGCTCTCCTGCCTACTTGTTGATCATCGGGAACAGGACCTTGACGAACTTGATGGCCGCCGGACCGATGGTGACGACCCAGATCGCCGGGAAGATGCACAGGACCAGGGGAAACACCATCTTGACGCCCGTCTTGGCCGCGGCCTCCTCGGCCCGCTGCCGGCGCTTGGTGCGCAGCGTCTCCGAGTAGACCCGCAGCGACTGCGCCACGCTCGTCCCGAACTTGTCCGTCTGAATCAGCATCGTGACGAGCGAGCTGAGGTCATCGACGCCCGTACGATCCGCCAGGTTGCGCAGCGCCTCCGGCCGCGCCTTGCCGGCGCGCAGCTCGAGATTCACCAGCCGCAGCTCCGCGGACAGATCCGGATACGCGAACGCGAGCTCGTTTCCAACCCGGGTCATCGCCTGGTCCAGCCCGAGACCGGCCTCGACGCTGACGACCAGCAGGTCCAGCGCATCCGCCAGCGACAAGCGAATCCTGTGAGCGCGCCGCTTGGCCAGGCGCGCGAGCACCATGCCGGGCAGCACGTAGCCGAGCGCCATCGCCGCCAGCGCGACGGTGATGTTCGGCCGCATGATGAGCGAGGTCGAGAACATCGCGAACAGGACCAGGGCGAACGACACCCGCATGCCGAAGAAAATCGTCAGCGCTTCGTCCCTGCGAAAGCCCGCCTGCACGAGTCGCAGGCGCAGCTGGCCCAGCTCCTTCGGCGACCGGGGCGCCTTCTCGCCGAGCCGCTTGAACATCTTGACCAGCGCCTTGGACGTCTGGCGCTCGGCGCCCGACGAGTCCCGCTCGGGCATCAGTTCCTCGAGCCGCCGGTCGATCGCCGCCGCCTTGCTCGGGATGAGCAGCATGGCCGCGGCCGCCACGACGAGCGAGCCGAAGACGAACGCCAGCAAAGGCAGCAGACTGGTCACGTTTACACCTCTATCTTGACGACCTGGCGAATCCAGACATAGCCGACGATCTGCATCACCAGGGCGGTCATCAGCAGCATATGGCCCATCGAGTCACGGAAGAGCAGCTTCATGTGATCCGGATTGATATAGGCCAGGGTGATACAGAGAAACGCGGGCAGCGCGAGGAGCACGTACCCGGTCAACCGGCCGTGCGCGGTGTACACACGCACCTGACGCAGAATCTTGAACCGCTCGCGCACGACGTGCGCCAGGTTCTCGAGAATCTCCGACAGGTTGCCGCCGGTCTCGCGCTGAATCAGGACCGCGGTGGCGAAGAACCGCACGTCCAGCAACGGAACCCGGAAGGTCAGGTTTTCGAGCGCATCCTTCAGCGGCAATCCGAAGTTCTGCTCGTCGAACGTCTTCCGGAACTCCGGCCCGACCGGTTCCGGCAGCTCGTCGGCCGCCATCTTCAGACCCGTGGCAAATGCGTGCCCGGCCTTGAGGGCGCGGGAGATGAGGTCCAGGGCCTCCGGAAACTGCTCCTCGAACGCACGCATCCGGCGGGTGCGCTTCACCTTCAGCACGCCGAATGGAATCGCGAACCCCATGACGAAGCCGATAGGCAGCGCCCAGGGCGCTCGGATGGCGATGCTGAGCAAGAAGCCCGTCACAAGGCCCACGACGGTCGCCGCCAGCATCACCGCGCTGATGGTCGTCTTCACGCCCGACTGATCGATCCACCGGCCGAGCGCGGAGCCTCGCTCCGTCTCGCCGAACAACCGATCGATCCCGGGGAGCGGCCCCGCCTCCCGGGTCTTGAGCAACGCCTTGACCTTGGCGGCTGGCGAGGAGGCCTCCTCGGGGCCTTGCGATACTTCCTCGATGCGCGCCTCGAGCTTTCGCCGGAGCATCATCCCCGGCACCTGCGTGCCGCCGTAGTACAGGCCGAGCACCAGCGCGACGCCGAACGCGAATGCGACAACGACCAGGATGAGGCCCATTACCGCACCTCCGTCACGCCTTCGAACATGTCGGGCGGCAGATGGATGCCGGAGGCCTTCAACCGCTCGCAGACCTTCGGCCTGACGCCGGTGGCGCGGAAGCGGCCAATGACCTTGCCCTCCTGCGCCACGCCGAGCTTCTCGAAGCAGAAGATCTCCTGCATCGTGATGACGTCACCTTCCATGCCGGTGATCTCCGACACGCTGACCACTTTGCGCGTGCCGTCGCTCATGCGGGACTGCTGGATGACGAGCTGAATCGCCGACGAGATCTGGTGGCGCATGGCCTTCTCGGGCAGGTTCATCGCGCCCATCGAAATCATGGTTTCGATACGGGTCAGCGCGTCGCGCGGGGTGTTCGCGTGGACGGTGGTGAGCGAGCCGTCGTGGCCGGTGTTCATGGCCTGGAGCATGTCCAGCGCTTCCTCGCCGCGGACCTCGCCGACCACGATGCGGTCGGGACGCATACGCAGCGAGTTGATCACCAGCTGACGCTGGCGGATGGCGCCCTTTCCCTCGACGTTCGGCGGGCGCGTCTCGAGCCGGGCCACGTGCTCCTGGTGGAGCTGCAGCTCGGCGGCGTCCTCGATCGTCACGATGCGCTCGCGCTCGGAGATGAATCCGGACAGCACGTTCAGCAGCGTCGTCTTACCGGCGCCGGTGCCGCCGCTGATCAGCATGTTCATCCGAGCGCGCACGCAGTGCTGCAGGAACTCGAGCATCGGGCGCGTCAGCGAGCGGATCGCGACGAGGTCTTCCGCCTTCAGGCGCTCGGCCGGGAATCGACGAATCGAGAGCAGCGGACCGTCAACGGCGAGCGGCGGGATGATGGCGTTCACACGCGAGCCGTCCGGCAGGCGGGCGTCCACCATGGGCGAGCTGTCGTCCACGCGCCGTCCGACGCCGCTGACGATGCGATCGATCACGCGCATCAGATGGCGGTCGTCCTGGAAGGTGGTGGGCAGCCGCTCCAGCTTGCCGGCCCGCTCCACGTAGACCTGCTTGTAGGTATTGACCAGGATGTCGCTCACCGTCGCATCCCGCAGCAGCGGCTCGAGCGGCCCCAGGCCGAAGACCTCGTCGATCACGTCGCCGAGGATGGCCTCCCGCTCGGTCATGCTCAGCGGCATGCCCTCTTCGGCGATCAGGTCGAAGAGCAGCGTGCGGATCTCCGCCTCGGCGCGCGAACGCTCCACCGAAGCCAGCGCCTCCAGGTTCAGCCTGTTCAGCAGCTTCCGGTGGACGTTCGCTTTCAGCTCGATGTACTGCGGCCGTGGCGGCGGAGGCGCCGCGGCTCGCCCCGGCGAACCGGCCGGAGGGGGCGTCGTGGGCAACGAGAAGCTCATGGTTGGATCGCCTGCTTAGAGAAGACCGAGAAAGGTCCGCCGCTTTTCCGGCTCCCTGACCTCTTCCTGCTGGCCGAGCAGCTGCCGCGTGAAATTGCTGAACTGTGTCGACAGCTCCGACCCGTTCGTGAGCGCGAGCGGCACGCCGGAATTGAGCGCCGTCGACACCGTCCGGTAGTCGCTCGAGAACGAGTGGTGAATGCCGTAGCCGAGCGCCGTCTCGATCTGCTTGGGTGCGATCAGGAGCTGATCGGACGTCCGGTTGAGCAGGATCTTGATCCGCTCGCTGCCGGCGCCCAGCTGCCGCGCCCGATCGACCAGCCGCTGCGCGTTGCGAATCGACGGCAGGTCGGGGTTGGTGACCAGGAACACCGTGTCGGCGGCGTAGAGCCCCGACACCACGACCGAGTTGATCATGTTGCCGGCGTCGATGACGACGTAGTCGTACATGCGGGCGAGCACGCGGAGCAGTTCCTCAATCGCTCCCGAGTCCTGTCCGTTGGGCCGATCGAACTGCTCGGAGCCCGACAGGATGTCGAGGCCCGACTTGTGCTTGGCGACGAGCTCCTTGAGGAAGTCCTTGTCCAGCCGGTGCAGATTCTCGATTGCGTCGAGCACCGAAAAGCGCGGCCGCACGCCCAGGAACAGGGCCACCTCGCCGAGGCATTGCTTCAGATCGACGATGATCGTCGGCCGCTTGCTGAGACGTGCGAGCTCGACCGCGCAGTTCACCGCGACCGTCGTCGTGCCCGCCCCCCCCTTGGCGCCGAGAAACACGTGCGTGACGCAGGGCTGACGCGCCCCGGCATTCGCGGCGTCGCGCCGGGCCGCCGTGCGCCGGACGGCGCCGTGCAGCGACTCCTCCATCGTGCGCGACGCCTGGCCGCCAGGCGCCCAGGGAAAGAACTCGTTGGCGCCCGCCCGCATGGCCTGGAGAATCAGGTCGGGTTCGGCGGTCCCAGCAATTGCGAAAATGGCGACCGACGGATGATTCGCGCGCAGCCGCTCGATCGCCGCCATGCCCGACGAGGCGTCGGCGCGCAGGTCCACGAGGACGATGTCAGGCCCCGCGCCCGAAGAGTCCCCCGCCCTTCCCTCGATGATCCCGATAGGGACTCCACCCGCACGCAGGAGCTGCGACGCCTGCCTCTTGAACTCTTCGTCATGACTGACGATCGACGCTGCCAGTTGTGCCATGTGCCGCCGCCTCGGTTCTTACTTGACGAGCCTGAGTGCCTTCGGGAAGAGATTGTCCGGAGCGTCCATCGTGCCGTCCCGGATGCCGGCGATCGGGATAATGCGCCCGTGGACCTCGTTGCCTTGGAGCTCTTCGGCGAAGAATCCGATCCAGTTCGCGACCTTCAAGTCCGCGTAGCGGCCGTTCCGCTTGCCCTCGTCGTAGTACGTGGGGTCGTAGAGCGGAATGGGGAACACGCGCGGGCTCTGGCCGGGATACGTACTGTCCACGATCTTGTTCGTGGCGTCGTCCCATTTCGCGTTGGGATCCTTGGCGATGAGCAGCTC
>DASTBU010000142.1:0-27001 GCA_035711845.1 Vicinamibacterales bacterium | reverse complement strand
CAGCACGTCGGGCGTACCCATTCCGCTCAGCTCGCGTGTCGCCGATCCCGATGGCGGGAAGTTGGCAGGCATCCGGATGATCGTCGTCTCGACGCCCCGTTCCTCGAGCACTTCCCAGAAGGGTTGCCCGTGGCGGAGCAGTTCGACGCTGCCACCGGAAAGGGGGATCTGCCAGCGCCCTAGCTGCAAGGTCTTGCCGCCGGCTTCCGTTTTCGACGTCGACAGGAAAGGCTCGAGCGTTTGCGGATCCCGATGAATGAAATCGAAGATGCCGTGGCCGCCGGGATCGAGCCCGGTGATGAACGTCGACCACGCCACGGGGCTTTGCGGAGGAATCGTGGTGGCCAGCGGCGCAAACGATCCCTGCTGTGAAAGACGCTGGAAGTTCGGCATCCGCCCGCGCTGGATCAGATCGCGCGTGAGCGAGTAGTCGAGCCCGTCGAAGCCAAGGACGATCACGCGCGGGCCGTCGGATCGAGGCCCGCCGCACGATAGCGCCACGACCAGACAGGCAACGATCGCAGTGAGGCGTCGCGTCATACCAGCCCTTGAAGAGCCCGGCCATCCATGTGAGCGGGCGGCTCGATGCCGAAGAGCCGCAGTGCCGTAGGGGCGATGTCGATCAAAGCCGGATCCTCGGTGTCGACGCGTCGATTGCAAAAGAACACGCCGGGGACGAGCCGCGGATCGATGCAGTGATCGCCGCTCCAGGCCTTGATATTGTCCTCGAAGATCGGCCCGGCGACGACGCCGGTGGCGCAGTCCCAGGACGTGCGGTAGCCCGCATTGTAGCCAATGAGCAGGTCCGGCGCGTTCTCCAGATACGGCCCGGAATAGAGCGCCGACGTATCGAACGCCTCGCGAATGCCGACCTCGCGTTTCGCTTCGTCGCCCAGTCCAGTCAGCTTGCGAATGATCTCGGCCTTCAGCGCGGCAGCCTGCGCGCCCGGTTCGACGGTGCCCTCCTGCTCGCGGCCTTTCAGGTTGAGGAACATTCCTGTCAGGCCCAGACAGTACGCTTTCGTCCCGCTCCACTCGACGTCGCGGAGCCATTCGGCCCGACCGTCGGCGCCCTCCTTGAGCGTGAGGTACCCTTCGCGCAGCAGCCAGGCGTTCAGGTTCACCCCGCGCCGGAACGAGCTGAACCCGTGATCCGAGATCACCATCAGGACGTCGCCCTCTTCCAGCCGCTCCATCACGCGGCCGACGAGCGCGTCGTTGTGCTTGTAGAGCTCCCGGATGGCGTCGCGATGTTCGGCCGTGTCCCGGCCGCGCCCCGCGGGATGATCTTTCTCGAGGTACCGCCAGAACATGTGCTGGATGCGGTCGGTGGCGTCGAAGACGCAGACGAGCGTGCCTTTGCGGAGCCGGTCCATGCCCGCGAAGAACATCGCTTCCCGCTCCCGATCGATGTCGTAGGTCTGCTGCAGGAACGTCCCGTCGTCTGTAACCCCCTCGTTCAGCGCCCAGGTGTCTTCGGCCAGCCCCAGCGTGGAGTACGGCCCGATCCGCTTGGCGAGGTAGGTCGCATAGTAGGACGGGTGCGACACCGGCATCGCGGGCTTCTCGGGGTCGATGTTGATCGGGGACATGTAGAGGGAGAAGCGCTCGTCGCTTCCCGCGCCGCCCGGCATCTCGGTGACGAGCAGGCGCGTGAGGCCCGCGACCTTGATGCCTGGAGCTGCGGGAAACGTCAACGTGACCCAGCCGCTCAGGCGGCCGGCGGTGAGGTCCACCGTCGTGCCGCCGAGATCGGCGCGCGCGGTCCGCGTCGATCGGTCGATCGTGATGCGCAGCGGAATCTCGAGGGGCGGCGATCCGGCAAGGAACACGTTTTCAGGGCCCTGGACCACCGTATCGATCCGGTCTCCCTGCAGGGCGACCGGCACGCGCTGGCCGCCTTCCTTGAATCGCTCGCTGGACGGCCGTGTCGTGAACAGCAGGAAGGTTCCCTGGGTGCCGAGCAGATCCGGAACGCACATTGCGCTCAGCTCCGCGCCGTAGAATCGATCCGGAGGAAATGTGATCGGCACGCGGAGCACGGTGCTCCAGACGCGGTGCTCGCCGAGAATCGTCCAGAACGGCTTGGACTTGCGCAGCAGCCGCAGTTCCGGTTTCTCGAGCGGGATCCGGTAGCGCCCCAGCTTGAAGAACCGTTCGATCGTGCCCACGCGCGTCGAGGACAGCATCGGGAGATACGTCCGGCGATCGCGGTCCAGGAAATCGAAGATGTTGTGGCGGGCCGGGTGCGTGCCGGTGCTGAACGACGACCACGCGACCGGCGAGACCGACGGAAACGTCGTGCGAAGCCGTCGATAGGCGCCCGCCTTTGCCAGCTTCTTGAAGTTCGGCAGCAGGCCCTCCTTCATGTACGAATCGGTCAGCTTCGGATCCTGCCCGTCGAGCCCCACGATGATCAGCCGGTTGATCTGCGCGACGGGCGCCTTCTTGCCGAGCATCGCCCGCCAGAGCACGCGGAAGGGCCAGACGAGCAGCGACAGGATGGCGATCAGGATCGTCGTGAAGAGCACGAGGAACGACGACAGCAGGGCGAACCCGGCGCCCGGGCCTATATAGGCCTCGGCGATGCCAGGAACGCCGAGCAGGAGCGCAAGCGCAAGGACCATCGCCCCGGGCCGGGCCACGGATTGCCGCAAGGTGCGCACACGAAATCCTTTGTTGTGGGCAGGTCGGGCGATCGTGCGCCCGCCTGCTATGGTATAAGCGCGTCTCACACCATTCTCCATCCGGCTGTGCTGATCGAGAACGTACAACTGTAGGGGCGCGGGATATCCTTTTCAAGTGTAACGAAGGTTGGAGGCTGGCGTGGTTTCGTGGTCGCATCGAGTCCTGAAGCGTCTTCGGCGCCGGGAGCCGATTGTCGTCGTCTCCGGACTTCCGCGGTCCGGGACGTCGATGGCGATGAAGATGCTCGCGGCCGGCGGCATGCCGGTGCTCACCGACGGGGTGAGGACCGCCGACGAGAGCAATCCGAAGGGATACTACGAGCTCGAGGCGGTCAAGGAGCTTCACAAGCAGAGCGACACATCCTGGCTCGAGGATGCGCGCGGCAAAGCCGTCAAGGTGGTCTCGTTCCTCCTGACGTGGCTCCCCGAGACCTACGACTACAAAGTGATCTTCATGCAGCGCGACGTGCGTGAGGTCATCGCCTCGGAAACCACCATGTTGCTCCAGCGAGGGCAGCCCGTGGACACGGCCAGTGAGGACCACACACGCCTCGTCTACCAGCAGCACCTGGCCAAGGTGGAGAAGTTCCTCTCCAATCGCCGGTGCTTTACGACCATGAAGCTGAACTACCGGGACGCGCTCGAGCGCCCAGAGGACGCGGCGAGACGGATTCGCGACTTCCTGGGCCGTCCGCTGGACGTGGAGCAGATGGCGCAGGTCGCCGATCCCGCGTTGTACCGCAACCGCGTTCCTCCGGCCTGACGAGCTCAGACCCCAGCATCCCCGCCCCCGCCAAGCCGGAACGAGCTCTACCGTTGGCGGTGCCGTTTCGTTATTACTGACCGCGTCGTGATCCGGTACTCAGCTGTTCGAGGTGACCCGCGTGCCGCGCTCGGCCAGGACGCGCGAGAGCGGGTTGAACGGGCCGTTTCGGGCGATCGGCCCCGATGGTCTTGGCCTTGCAGCCACGAAGGCGAGATCTTGAATCTTGAGACGATGACCAAATGATTCCTGGAGGTTCCGAATGAAACGTCAGATGTACTTGGCCACGGCATTTTCTGCGGCGCTCGGCGTGAGCCTGGCGGCGCAGACCGGTACGGCCCCCGGCGCACAGGCACAGGAGAAGCAGAGCAGCCAGCAGGTTACGATGACCGGATGTCTGGAGCACGCCAAGTCGGGCGTCGCCGGTACCACTGGAACACCAGCCGGCGCGAGCGCCAGCGAGGAGTTCGTTCTCTCCAACGCGTCGCCGAGCACCGGTGCGTCAGGTGCCCCGGGTACGGCCGGCACGGCTGGCGCGGCGGGCGCGGCCAGCTCGTCGATGGGCAACAAGTATCGCCTCGTCGGCGGCGACAAAGAGGACCTGCAGAAGTATCTGAACAGCCAGGTCGAGATTCGCGGCACGCTCGACAAGAGCAGCGCCATGGGTGCTGCGCCAGCCGCCCCGGGGGAACCCGCGAGCGAGAAGCTTGCGACTCTTCGCGTGACGTCGATCAAGCAGATCGCCTCGTCGTGCGCGAGCGGTAAGTAGAGCAAGAGACAGCTGAACGTTGATCACGACGGGCCGGCGCCATCGCCGGCTCGTCGTGTTCGTGCACACCCCTGGGCCCACCTCAATCTTTCACCGCCGGCTGAGCCAGGACCTCCCGGCCGTTCGAGTAGATCGCCGTGACGGTATCACCGACCATCTCGAGCGCGGAAGCGCGCCCGCCGGGGTACCGGCTGGAGAGCATGCCGGTGTCGATGAGAAAGATGCGGTGATCGAACCGTGACGTGATGCCCTTGACAATCGGCGTGTGGCCCGTCACGAAGCGAACCGCCTTGAAGCGCTGAAGCAGGGCCTCCACCTTCGCAGGATCGTCGTCGGGCCATTCGGCGAATCCCCGGAACCAGAGCGGGCCGTCTTCGCGCAGCAGCGAGGACTTGCCGATCCGCCCGGCGGCCTGGAGAGCCTCCACGAATTCCCGGGTCACGTGTTCGCCGACAGGCTGCTTGCTCTCGAACGCGGTTGCGATCCGTTTCAGCTCAGCTCCGATGGCGTCCAGCGTTTCCGGCAGCGTGAACACGGGAAGGATCAACTCCGCGCGCTGGAGCATGTCGCGCGCCCTGTCCCAGTCCTCCAGATCGCCGTGGACCCGTTTGTTGACGTCTTCGAGGCTGCCCGTAGTGTCTTCCGACAACCCGGCGTGCATGAAGATCGTGCCGCCATCCTCGACGACCACTTTCCTCTCTCTGAGCCATTTGCCGTAGCGCCCGCGCGGCTCGAGCGCCTCGACGTACTCGACGAAGCCTGGCGGGTGGGCTGCGGTCCACTGCTCTACGGGGATCGCCGTCCTGTCGGTCCGCTTCATCAGCTTCTCGTAGTCGCGATATGCACGTTCCTGCCGTTGTGCCGATCGGTCGTCGGCGAACGCTGCGAACGCGTTCGGCGAGACGTCCCGCAGATCGGTCACCAGGTTCATGACCTCGTGATTGCCAAGCAGTACCTCGGCGCGTCCGCCCGCCCGCCGGGCTTCGTCCTCGAGGCGCATCAGCAGCTCGAGGACGTCACGCACCTTGTCGCCGCGGTCGAGGTAGTCTCCCGTCTGCACCAGGTGTGCGCTGCCCCCGTTCCATTGCCCGCTCGCGTCAATCAGCTCGGCGGCTTTCAGGATCTCGGTGAGCCCCTCCAGCGATCCGTGGATGTCGCCCACCGCGACAATGCGTTGCCCGGGCGACTGCGCAATCCGGGGGGCGGCCGCTGCAACGAGGGTCATGCCGAGGCTGGCGGCCAGCAGGGCCGCAGCGTGTCGATGGAGCATCCCACGATGATACTCCCATCCCTCAGCGGCGCCGCCCGTGTGATAGCATCCGTCGTTCCTTGTCCTCAAAGGTGTCTTCATGAGCTCGATGCGCCGCTACACTCCGGCGTTGCTGCTGCTGTTCGTCGGCAGCGGCTGCGCAGCGCTCATTTACGAAGTCGTCTGGTTCCAGCTGCTCCAGCTCGTCATCGGGTCGTCGGCCATCTCTCTGGGCGTCCTCCTCGGGACATTCATGGCAGGCATGTGCCTCGGCAGCCTGCTCCTGCCACGGTTCGTTTCCTCCGGGCACCATCCGCTGAAGGTGTACGCATACCTCGAGCTGGGCATCGGCATCATCGGCGTCCTGATTCTGTTCGGTATGCCGCTGATTTCCGGCATCTACACGGCATGGGCCGGCACGGGCCGGATCAGTATCTTCCTGCGCGCCGTTGCGGCGGCGATCTGCCTCCTGCCGCCGACGATGCTCATGGGTGCGACGCTGCCCGCCATGTCGCGGTGGGTCAGGACCACACCGGAAGGGGTCTCGTGGCTCGGCTTCTTCTACGGCGGCAACACGGTCGGCGCGGTGATCGGCAGCCTGCTCGCCGGGTTCTACCTGCTGCGTGTGCACGACATGGCGATTGCGACTTACGTCGCGGTCGCGTTCAACGTGGCGGTCGCCGCGATCGCCCTCCTCATCGCGAGGCTCGCGCCGTACGAGGCGGCGGTCGATGCCGACCACGTGAGGGTCAAAGCTGCTCCGGGGGCGTGGACGATCTATGTGGCCATCGCGCTCTCAGGCATGACCGCGCTGGCCTCTGAAGTGATCTGGACGAGGCTGCTGTCGCTGCTCTTCGGCGCGACGGCTTATACCTTCTCGCTGATCCTGGCGGTGTTCCTGTTGGGCATCGGGATCGGCAGCAGCGCCGGCTCGGCGCTCGCGCGAAACATGGAACGGCCTCGGTTGGCGCTCGGCTGGTGTCAGATGCTGTTGTGCGGCGCCATTGCGTGGGCCGCTTACACCTTGTCGCTCTCGCTTCCGTACTGGCCGATCGATCCCTCGCTGTCGCGCGACCCGTGGTTCAACTTCCAACTCGATCTCGCGCGGGCCCTCTGGGTCCTGCTCCCGGCTGCTCTCCTCTGGGGCGCGAGCTTCCCGCTGGCTCTCGCCTCGGTCGCGTCCAGAGGACAGGATCCGGGCAGGCTCGTTGGGGGCGTTTACGCGGCCAACACGGTGGGCGCGATCGCCGGCGCACTGGGCGGAAGCCTCCTGCTCGTCACGTGGCTCGGCAGCCAGCACGGCCAGCAGGCGCTGATCATCATCAGCGGGCTCTCCGCGCTGCTCGTGCTGGAGCCGCTCGGCCAGGCCGAGCAGCCGAAGGTGGCGTTCGCCGGCACGCTGCCAATCGTCGTGGCCGCCGTGTGCGCGGCACTGCTCGCGCGCAACGTGCCGGAAATCCCGAAGATTCTCGTGGCCTACGGCCGCTACGCCGCCACCCGCGCCAACCAGCCGATGGAGATCATCTACATGGGCGAGGGCTGGAACGCGTCGGTTGCGGTGTCGCGCCTGCCCGGTGGGGTCCTGAACTACCACAACGCCGGCAAGGTCCAGGCCTCGAGCGAGCCGCAGGACATGCGGCTACAGCGCATGCTTGGACACTTCACCACGCTCATCCCGAAGGATCCGAAGCGGGTGCTCGTCATCGGCTGCGGGGCCGGCGTTACCGCGGGCGCCGTCTCGATCGAGCCGCGGCTCGAGCAGATTACCATCGCCGAGATCGAGCCGCTCGTGCCGCAGGTCGTCTCCACTTACTTCGCCGAGCACAACTTCGACGTCGTCCGCAACCCCAAGACGCGCATCCACCTCGACGATGCGCGGCATTACCTGCTGACGACGGACGAGAAGTTCGACGCGATCACGTCGGATCCGCTCGATCCGTGGGTCAAGGGCGCGGCGATGCTCTACACGCGCGAGTTCTTCGAGATCGTCAAGGCCCACCTCAATCCCGGCGGCGTCGTCACGCTTTTCGTGCAGCTCTACGAGAGCAACACGCCGGCCGTGAAGAGCGAGATCGCCACCTTCATGGAGGCGTTCCCCAACGGCATCGTCTGGGGCAACACGCAGGAGGGGCGCGGCTACGATCTCGTGCTGATGGCGCAGCTCGAGCCGACGACGATCGATGTGGACGAGATGCAGAAGAAGCTGACCAGCCCCGAGTACGTGCGGGTCGCCCAGTCCCTCAGGGAGGTCGGCATCGACTCGGCCGTCGATCTGTTCGCCACGTATGCCGGCCGCGGGAGCGAGATGGGTGGCTGGATGCAGGGCGCGATGATCAACCGGGATCGGAATCTCCGCCTGCAATACCTGGCGGGTCTCGGCCTCAACCTGTACGAAAGCGATCGGATCTATTCGGACATGATCGCGCACGCCCGCTATCCCCAGGGCCTGTTCACCGGATCGGCCGCCACCCTCCAGGCACTGCGCGAGGCCATTGCGCGCGAGCACGCGCGGTCGTTGGATCCTTACTAGTCCCCCCGCCCGCCGTCGGCCGCTGGCAACTGGAAGCTGACAACTGGCAATTGGAAGCTGACAACTGGCACCTGGAAGCTGGCAACTGGAAACTGGCAACTGGCAACTGGAAACTGGCAGCTGGCAGCTGGAAGCTCGAAACTGGCAGCTGGCAGCTGGAAGCTCGAAGCTGGAAGCTCGAAGCTGGCAGCTGGAAGCTGGTACTGGTATAACCAGAACCGGTGAGTCGTGGGCCGCTTCTCGTCGTCCTCGCGCTTGCGAGCCTGGTTGCCAGCTGCGCCGAACAGACAACGGCCTCGCGGGGCGCGAAGGGCGGCGACGGCACATTACGGTTGAGCTTGCTCGGCGAACCTCACACGCTCAACCCCAACCTCGGTCCCGGCGAGTTGTCGTTCGTCGCCGGCCAGAACATCTTCAACCGCCTCGTCTCGCTCGCACCCGACGGCAGCATCCTGCCCGAGCTGGCCCACAGCTGGGAGATGTCCGACGACGGCCTTCGCTATTCCTTTCACCTGCGCGACGACGTGACGTGGCATGACGGACGTCGGTTCACGGCGACAGACGTGCGGGCGACCCTCGAGCGCGTCGTGCTCGAGTCGTCCAATCGCGACCTCGCGCGACACATCGCGGGCGTGGACATCAAGGGCCCGCATACGGTTGAAGTCTCCCTGTCGGAACCCTGGGCGGCCTTTTTGACGTCGTTCGCCTGGTACGGGACGTCCATTCTGCCAGCGCACATCTATGGCAACAGCCCCTGGGCGGATCATCCAGCCAACCTCCGACCCATTGGCACCGGACCCTTCAAGTTGATGAGCTGGGAGCCCGGCCGGCGCATCGTGATCGAAAAGAATGACAGCTACTTCGGCCCGGGACCCTACGTGGATCGCGTCGAGTACCTGCTGGTGAAGACATCCAACGAGGCGATAGACCTGCTGCTCCAGGGCCGCGCGGATCTTCTCATTGGCCGGCCGCCCGCCGAGCGCCTGGCCGAGCTCAGGAAGGCTTCGCACCTGACCGTGACGACGTCGCCGGCCGACGGCCGGCTCTATCTGGGCTTCAACCTCACCCGCACGCCGTTCGGAGACCTGCGCATCCGGCGCGCCGTGAACATGGCCCTCGATCGCCGCGCGCTCGTCGAAAACGGTCTCGGCGGTCTTGGCGCGCCTGCCATGGGTTTCTATACTCCCTCGGTCCGCTGGGCGTACAACGACGCGGCGCGTGTGCCGGATTTCGATCCGGCGGCCGCGAGGCGTGCGTTCTCGGCGCTCCTGCCGTCCAATTACTCGGCGGCGCTGGTGTCGGCCGACGTCGGATCCGGCAGGTCGATGGCGGCCGAACTGGCCAGACAGCTCGAAGATGCAGGCCTCAGAGTGCGCATCGAGCTCATGCCTCCCGAGGCGTTCCTGAAGCGCGTGATGGGGGAGAAGGATTTCGACCTGGCCCTTTTGTCCGGCGCGCAAGGTCCAGACCCCGACCAGCTGGCGGTGCGATTCGCCTCGAATGGCACCTACCAGGTCATGGGCTACGTCAATCCCGAGGTCGATCGGGCGCTCGCGCGCGGCGCGCGCTCCTCGGACATGGCGGTCCGCGCGGCCGCCTATCGCCGGGTCCAGGAAATCCTCGCCGCCGATCTGCCGATTGCCCCGCTCATCGAGTCCGTGCGCGTCAAAGTATTCCGGAAGGGGCTCCGCGGGGTGCCGCATGAGGATGCCCGCGGTCTCGTTCCAGAATTCACCTACAACCTGATCCGCATGCCGCAGCGCTGATGGCCGTCATACCACGTCTGCGGGACTGGCCCTGGGCACTCAAGCTCGTCACCCTTCTCGTCAGCCTTGCCATCGTGCCGGTCGGCGCGCTGTCCATCTACAGCGTGGCGGTGCTGCGCAACCAGATGGTGTCGGAGGCAAGCGCGCGCAACCTGCAACGCGCGCGCAATACGGTCACACTCCTCGACGGTTATCTCGCGGACCTGGTGGCGGACCTCACGATCGTCGCGCATGCCCTGCCAACGATCGGGGTTCTCCGCGGGGACGAGGCCCGCCGCGCGGAACTGCAGAAGCTGCTCGACGACTTCACCGCGACGAAAGGGCTGTCGATGCTGTTCGTGCTGGATGACACGGGGACGATTGCCGTCGCCACCCGCCCCGATCTGGTGGGCAGCAGCCGTCGCTCCACACCGTTTTTCCTCTCGGCCGTCGCCGGCCGGGTCCAGACGCACGATCCCCGGTTCGTTCCGCAGGAGGGCGGGGTCTACATGCACGCGTCGGTTCCGGTGCGCGACGAACGGAACCAGATCATCGGGGTGGTGGCCGCCCGGATCCCGCTGACCGAGATCGATCGGCTGATCGCCGCCGACACGAACTTCGGGAGCCTCAGGGAGTTCGGGATGCTCTGGAACGAGCACGGGATCGTGATCAGCAGCCCTGCCGCACCGGGGCTGCGATTCCGGCCGCTCGGCACGCTCGCCCGTGCTGCCCGCGATCGCATGGTGGCGGAGAGCCAGTTCGGGCCGAATACCGCGAGCCTGCTGGCCGCGCCTGGCCCCGCCGACGAGCTCGTGAAGAACGCGCGGTGGCGGATGTATGACGAGCGGGCCGATCCCATCTCGCGAACGGATCTGGGCGACGGGCTGTCCCAGGTGGCATCGGTTGCGATGCGCGACCGCGGGTGGACCTACGGTGTCTTCGCCAAGGAACGGGACGTGCTCGCCCAGTTCCAGCAGCAGAGCAACAGGAATCTCACGGCGGCGCTGCTGACCGCGTTGGCGGCCTTTGGCCTGGCAACGATTTCGGCGCGGCTGCTGTCGCGGCCGCTGGATCGAATCCGCGAGGCTGCCCGTGCGCTCGCCGCCGGCGACATGCGGCGGCGAGTGGGACTTGGGCGGGCCGACGAGATCGGCCAGGTCGCCGATGCGTTCGATTCGATGGCCGACGAGCTGGCGCGCAAGGACGCGGAGCTTCGACACCATGCAGACTCGCTCGAACGCCACGTCGCCGACCGAACCGCGGAGTTGAGCGGCCTGCTTGCAGCGATTCCCGACCTGATCTTCAAGGTCGGCCGCGATGGCCGATTGCTCGACTACGTTGCGTCGAAGGAAGGCGAACTGGCGATTCCGCCCGAACGGTTCCTGGGCCAGCGCCTTACGGACATCCTGCCGCCCGACGTATCGCTGCCGGCATTGTCCGCCGTGACCCGGGCGCTTGCCGGCGAATCCGTACCACCGTTCGAGTACCGCCTGCAGCTGGGGCGTGACCTGAAGCACTTCGAGGCGAGGGCGTCGGCCAGCGGTCCGGATTCGGTGGTGTTTCTGATCCGCAACATCACCGACCGGCGGCACCACGAAGAGCGGATGCGGTTTCTGGCACGGGCCGGCAGCACGCTGACAGCCTCGCTCGACTACAGCAGCATCGTCGAGACCCTCACCCAGTTGCCGGTGCCGTTCATGGCGGACGCGTGCCTCGTCGATCTGCTCGAGCATGGGACGCTGCGATGCGCCGCGGTTGCAGCGAGAACTCCAGAGCTGCAATCGATGGTACGTGCCGTACGCACTGCCTTTCCGGTAGACCCCGCGAGCGATCACCCGGTTGCCGTCGCGTTGAGGTCGGGAGCGCTCCGCTTCGAAGAGGTGGGCGAGGACGTCTTCGCCGCTGCCGCCGCGTCAGCCGAGCATCGGGCGCTCATCGAGGCCATCGCGGCGGCCTCGCTGATGGTGCTCCCGCTGGTCGCGCGCGGCGAGACGCTCGGGGTGATGAGCTTCGTCAGCACGAACCCGCGCCGCCGGTATTCGGAAGACGATCTGGCGGTCGCCCAGGAGCTGGCACACCGCGCGGGGATTGCGCTGGAAAACGCGCGGCTCTATCGGGACGTGCAGGAGGCGAGCCGGGCCAAGGACGAGTTTCTCGGCATCGTCTCGCACGAGCTCCGGACGCCGCTCAACGCGGTGCTGGGATGGGCACAGGTGCTGCGCCGCGCGCCAGCCGATCCCGAGCAGATGCGGCGCGCCATGGAGGCCATCGAACGGAACGCACAGGCCCAGGCGCAGCTCGTCGAGGACCTGCTCGACACCTCGCGGGCGATCAGCGGAAAGATCCGGCTCGAGCCGCAGCCGGTGTCGATCAATTCGCTTGTCGGGGCTGCCGTCGAATCGTTCGGTCCCACCGCCCGAGCGGCCGGTGTGGACCTCTCGGTCCAGATCGACGGCGGGGTCGGCGAGATTCAGGCAGATCCCGGGCGGCTTCACCAAGTGATTGGCAATCTGATCTCGAACGCGCTGAAGTTCACGCCCGCCGGCGGACGAATCGAGGCGTCAACCCGCCGCGCGGCCGATACGATAGAGATCCGCATCGTCGATACCGGATCCGGCATCGATCCTGACTTCCTGCCACACGTTTTCGACCGGTTCCGCCAGGCCGACAGCACGACCACGCGGGCGCACGGCGGTCTGGGAATCGGTCTGGCCATCGCACGGCATCTCGTGGAGCTGCACGGCGGAACGATTTTGGCGGCGAGCGAGGGGATCGACAAGGGGGCGACCTTCACCATCGTGCTGCCCGCCGGGAGCCGGCCCCAGACCGGCACGCAACCGTCGATCGGACATGCGTCGGAGTCGTTGGCCGGCAAATGCGTGCTCGCAGCGTGCGACACTGTCGAACCGCCGGATGCGCTGCTGACGGCGTTGCGCTCGGCGGGCGCCGAGATCGTGACCGTGTCGCGCATCGAACACGGCCTGGAGCAGCTCGAGCGGCTGCGGCCCGATGTCCTCGTGGCCGATATCGGGATCGCCGGAGACGCTTTCGAGACGCTCATCGGCCGCATCCGGGCGCACGAAGCGCAGGCCGGAGCAGCACGCCTTCCCTCTGTCGCCCTGAGCGGGCAGGCGGGTGACGAAGCTCGCGCCCGCTGGCTTGCCGCGGGCTTCGACGAGCACATGAGCAAACCTGTCGAGCCTCGCGCGCTGGTGAGCGCGTTGCGCGAGCTGCTCAGTCGCCATGCGGGCGAGCTGGCGACGTAGAGTTCCCGCCCGGAGCACGCCGCCGGCGACTCAACCGAATCCCACGCAGTCGGAGGTATCCGTGTTCAAGCAGATCGCTGCCGTCCTGGCGCTGGTGGCCGCCGGCATTGTCGTTCCATCACAAGCGAGGCAGGTGATGTCGCCTGAAGAACAGGCCCTTCTGAGGCACGTGGATGCGCAGCAGGCCGAGGCGCTGGCGCTGCTGGAGCGGGCGGTGAACATCAACAGCGGGACGCAGAACTTCGCCGGCGTGCGCGAGGTCGCCAAGCTCTTCGGCGCTGAGCTGGGCCGACTGGGCTTCGCGACCCGCTGGATCGACGGCACGCCCTTCAAGCGGGCCGGCCACCTGGTGGCCGAACACGCCGGGCCGGGCCCCAAGCTGCTGCTCATCGGACATCTCGATACTGTCTTCGAGCCCGACAGCCCGTTTCAGAAGTTCGAGCGGATCAGAGACACGGCCGCCCGCGGCCCCGGAATCATCGACATGAAGGGTGGCAACGTCGTCATGATTCATGCGCTGAAGGCCCTCGAAGCGGCCGGCGCGCTGAAATCCATGAACGTCACGGTCGTCATGACAGGCGACGAGGAATCGGCCGGCGACCCGCAGTCGGTGGCGCGAGAGGCGCTGGTCGAGGCCGCGAAGGGCGCCGCCGCGGCGGTCGGCTTCGAGGACGGCGACGGCGATCCGAAGACAGCGGTGATTGGCCGACGGGGCACGAGCGCCTGGCTTGTGCGGGTCAAGGGGACGCCGGCGCATTCGTCGCAGATCTTCCGCAGCGATATCGGCTATGGCGCCGTCTTCGAGGCCGCCCGCCTCGTCAACGCATTCCGGGAGGCGCTGGCGGGCCAGGAACACCTGACGTTCAATCCTGCGGCCATTCTCGGGGGCACGCAGGTCGAGTTCGATTCGGTGCAGGCGCGCGGCTCGGCCTTCGGCAAGGACAACGTGATTGCCGAGCACGCCATCGTGTCCGGCGATCTTCGCGCGCTGTCAGTCGAGCAGTTCGCGGCCGCCCGAGCGAAGATGGCGGAGATCGTCTCGGCCTCGCTGCTCCACACGACGGCGACGATCGCATTCGAGGATGGATATCCTCCGCTGGCGCCGACCGACGGCAATCGCCGGCTGCTCGCGATGTACGACCAGGCGAGCCGCGACGCCGGCACCGGGCCGGTGACGGCCGTCAATCCCGATCTCGCCGGCGCCGCCGACGTCTCGTTCGTGGCGGGACACGTGCCAATGATCCTCGACGGGATCGGCCTGATGGGCGACGGCGGCCACACCGTGAACGAGACAGCGGATCTGAGGACGCTCCCCACCCAGACGAAGCGGGCGGTGTTGTTGTTGTATCGGGTGGGAAGATAAGGTGCTACTTGTCACGTACGACGTGCGACGTGCGACGGTGCGACGTGCCACTTGTCAGGTGCGACGTGCGACGTGCGACTTGTCAGGTGCGACGTGCCACGTGCGACGTGCACGTGACAAGTAGCACGTCGCACCGTCGCACATCGCACGTCGTACGTGATACTTACTTGCTTCGACTCGACCTCATCGTCGCAACGTAGCCGTTGCGCGCGCGGACGCGGTGGCCGGGCGAAGTCAGGGCGACACGGATGCTGTGGTATTTGCCGTCGGTGGCGCGGGGTGAGGAGTAGCCGAGCACGTACTGACTGTTGAGCTCTTCCGCGATGCGGGCAGTGGCGGCGGCCAGCTCGTCGGCGTCGCGGACCACGGCCGTGTGCCCGCCGCTCTGGCTCGTGATCTCCCCGAGCGCTGCGGGGTTCACCCGGGTGTTGATCGCCTGCGTTTTCGGCGAGTCGATCGCCACAGCATAGACGAACGCGTCGCTCCGAAGCAGCGCCGTTCGCACGTCCTTCAGGCTGGCGTCGCTGGCGGTGTCGGCCCCATCCGAGACGAGGACGATCGCGGCGCGCTCGCGATTGCGCTGCGCGATCATCGGCATCGCGTGGACGAGCGCGTCGTACATCGCCGTACCGCCCGTCGGCCTGACGTGGTCGAGCGCGCGGCGTACGACGTCGGCCTCGGTGGTCCACCGCGTGAGCAGGTGTGGTTCGTGGTTGAACGCCAGCACGAAGAATTCGTCGTCTTTGCTGAGCAACTCGAGCAGGAATCGCTCGACAGTTGCCCGCGCATCGAGGATCCGCTGCCCGAACATGCTGTCGCTGATGTCGAGCAGCAGCCCCAGCCCGATCGGCACCCGCTCGTGCGTGAACTGCCTGACCACCTGCCGATCGCCATCTTCGTAGATCTCGAAGGCCTCTCGTGGAAGGCCGGTGACCAAGCGGCCCTCGGCGTCGAGCACGGTTGCCGTGACCATCACCATGTCGACCCCGGATCGCAGGACGCGATTGTCGCGCGTAACCTGGGCTGAAAGGGTGACAGCTGCCGAGAGGGCCAGCGCCAGCACCGCGACGGGAGGCCGGGGGAGCGTCACGCGTCTATGGTACTCGCAGCCTGCGAGGAAGGGCAGCAGTTTTGCCGGGTGGCCGGCGTCGCACGCTGAACTACAATCATCCCGAGGTGATTCACATTCCAGGTTCAAGTATGGACAACGAAGAGATTCGCACGATCCTCGAACGGAAGGTCAAGGCGGTGACCCTGCGTCCCTCCGTCGGCCAGAACACCGCGCGCACTACGGTCCGGCTGAAGCCGGGGCTGGAATGCGAGGTGACGGAAGGGCCGTGGTCGCTCACCGTCGCTATGAGCGAGAAGTCAGGGGGCACGGGTGCCGGTCCCAACCCGGGCGTCATCGGGCGCGGCGCGCTCGGGTCCTGTCTGGCGCTCGGCTACGCGATGTGGGCGGCACGGCTGGGGGTTCGGATCGACGCGCTGGAAGTCGAGGTGGAGGCGGACTACGACAGCCGCGGGGAGCTCGGCGTCGCAGACGACGTGCCACCCGGCTACACGCAGGTGCGCTACCTCGTCACCGTGGCGAGCCCCGCGTCCGAGGAAGACGTTCGCCGAGTCATCGACACCGCCGATCGGTACAGCCCGTACCGGGATGTCTTCGCGCGCGCTCACGACGTTCGCCGCCAGCTGCGCATTTCGGCGCTGCAGGGCTGAGATGGAAGCGAAGCTGCAACGGCGCATCCAGCGCTACGGCTGGGACAAGGCCGCGCCGCACTACGAACGGTACTGGCAGGAGCAGCTGGCGCCCGCCCGGGAGCACCTCTTCGCGCTGGCCGCGTTGCAGCCGGGCGAGCGCGTTCTCGATGTCGCGTGCGGGACGGGGCTCGTCAGTTTTCCTGCAGCCGAAGCCGTCGCACCGTCGGGCACACTCGTGGCGACCGACATCTCGGAAGCGATGGTGTCCGCAGTCGCTGCGGAGGCGGCACGCCGCGGGCTGCGCACCGTTACGACGCTGCGAACGGATGCCGAGGATCTGCGGCTACCAGACCACACGTTCGACGTCGCGCTCTGCGCGCTCGGGCTGATGTACGTTCCCGATCCGGTGGCCGCCCTGCGAGAGATGCTCCGCGTGCTGACGCCCGGCGGGCGTATGGTCGCCGCGGTCTGGGGCGCGCGGAAGAACTGCGGCTGGGCGGAGATCTTCCCGATCGTCGACGCGCGCGTTCAATCGGAAGTATGCCCGATGTTCTTCCAGCTCGGCACCGGCGATTGCCTGAGCCAGGTTGCGGCCGAAGCCGGCTTTTCCGACGTGCGCTCGGAACGCATCTCCACGATTCTGCGGTACGAGTCGGCGGACGACGCCGTGGGTGCGGCGTTTGCCGGTGGCCCGGTCGCGCTCGCGCATTCCCGATTCGAGGACCACGTGCGCGAGCAGGCGCATGCCGAATATCTTGCCTCCATCGATCCGTTCCGGAACGGTTCGGTCTACGGGATTCCCGGGGAGTTCGTGGTGACGTTCGGCCGAAGACCGGCGTAGACTGGTCCTCACCCATGGGGGAGTCTGCTGCGGCGCTCAGCTCCGTCGATCCGGCCGATCGGGCTCGAAGCCTGAATATGTCCACGCGCGAGGTGGAGTGCTCGCTCGGCCATTGGGTTCTCTGCGAGGCCAGGCCCTCTCCCCTGACGGGCATCGTCGAGTTCATGTGGCACTTCGACGGCTCCATGATCTCCCTGCGCGAGCGGACCTTCCCCAGCGGGCTGCTCGAAATCATCGTTCATCTCGGCGCTCGTTACCGGGTCATCGAAGGCGATCGCGGCTCGATATGTCCCGACACCTGCGTGACCGGCGTGCAGCTCGGTCCCATCGTCATCGAGGCGCCGGGCCACGAGACCACCATCCTCGGAATTCGCCTGACGGTCGCAGGCGCGTACGCGCTGTTCGGGCGGCCGATGCACGAAGTGGCCGGCCTGACCGTCGATCTGGAAGATCTCGTAGGTCACGCGGCCGCCGAGCTCCAGGATGCGTGCGCGGAGGCGACGGGGCCGCGCGCCTGCTTCGCGCGGGCAGCGGGGTGGATCGAGTCGCGGCTGCGCCGCGGCATCAGGGCGGACCCCGCTGTGGCCTGGACGGTCGATCAAATCCGCCAGCGAGGCGGGGCCGTTTCGATCTCGTCGCTGCGCGAGCGCGCGGGATTGTCGAGCAACCGCATGGCGGCCGCCTTCCGCGAGCAGGTCGGCGTCACCGCCAAACAGTACGCGCGGATCACCCGGTTCCGGCGCGCCCTGGATCAGCTCTCCGGCGGCGCGGCATCGCTGGCCGACGTGGCCTTCGATGCCGGCTACTACGACCAGCCGCACATGACGGCTGAGTTCAAGGAGCTCAGTGGCCTCACGCCGGGAGAATATCTCCAGTCCCTCCGATACCCCAACAGCCTCAGCGTCGCCGAATAGGGCGGGAAAAACTTCCAAGACCCTGTCAACCGGTCTGAACGAGACTGAGGGCAGGGTTGGTCAGGTCAATCGACGTGCGACCCAGGAAGGAGCCAGACATGAAACTCGACTATCGTCCGAAAGGCTATCGTGCGGTCACGCCCGGCATCTCGGCCAGCGGCGCAGGCCGGCTCGCAGAGTTCCTCGAGCGCGCGCTCGGCGCCACCGTGCAGGAGTGCACGAAGAACGCGGACGGCACCATCGGCCACGGCGTCCTCCAGATCGGCGATTCGCTCGTCGAGATCGGCGAAGCCAGGCCCGAGTGCCCCGCGCGCCCCTGCGGGATCCACCTCTATTCTCCGGACACGGACGCACTCTACAAGCGGGCGGTCGATGCTGGGGCGCGCACGCTGCAGGCTCCCAAGGACGAGACCTACGGCGACCGCGCGGCGGCGGTCCAGGACCCGGCCGGCAATCAGTGGTATCTGGCGACGCGCCTGGAGAACGGCCACATTCCGAAGGGCTTCCACACGCTGACGCCGTATCTGATCGCGCGCGGCGCCGACGCGGTGATGGCCTTCATGAAAGCCGCTTTCGGCGCGACCGAGCAGCTCCGATTCGAGAAGGAGGACGGGAGCGTGATGCACGCGGAGATGCTGATCGACGACTCGATGATCGAGATCGCCGACGGCGCGCCGCCGTGGAAGCCGATGCCGTGCGCGCTGCACCTCTACGTTCCAGACGCTGATGACGCCCACGCGCGCGCCGCGGCTGCCGGAGCAACGACGCTCTATCAGCCCAAGGACATGCCGTACGGGGACCGTGAATGCGGTGTGCAGGATCCCGCTGGCAATCACTGGTACATCGCGACGCACATCGAAGACGTGTCCGAGGAGGAGTTCATGCGTCGCATGGCCGTGAAGGCGTGACACCGAGCCTCACGCCCGCGCCGCGAAAGGCCGTCAGGCTGTCTACGGGTGCCGCGCCGCCCGTCCTCTCCAGAGGGCACCGAGCGCACGAAACGGTAGAAAACAGGCCCATTCTGTCATGGTCTTGATGGCACTGGCGTTGCTCGAACCACCAGTGCCATTGCCTGCAGAGTGAAAGGTGCCTGAGATGCGACGATTCCCCATCGTCCTATCGACCTTCGCGCTCGCGCTCGTACTGCCGCCGGCGGCGAGTGCGCAGAGCGGTCAGATACAGGGCTTCGGCGGGCTGACCTTCGGCGATGTGGCCAGCAGCTCCACGTTCGGCGGCGGCGTCGCGATCCCGCTGTCGGACAATTTCCAGATCATCGGCGAAGGCGGCCGGATGACCGACGTCATGCCGTCGCTCATCGACGACATCCTCGACTTCACGCCGGTCGATCTCCGGGTGTCCGCATGGTATGGCGAAGGCGGCGTCCGGATCATCGGTTCGTCGAACCGCGCCGTTCGCCCGTACGCGGAAGCTACGGCCGGCTTCGCGCGCCTGCGAACCGGGTTCGACGGCGCCGGGTCCGCCGACGACTGGATCAACGCCGGGCTCGGGTTCTTCGATCGCACCGAGCCGCTCGTCGGCGTCGGCGGCGGGGTGATCGTCCAGGGGGGCCCCGTGTTCATGGACCTCGGATATCGCTACAAGAAGATCATGGCCGGGGAGTCGCTGCAATCCCTGCTCACCGGCGGTGACTTCAGCGTCAACCAGGTCCGCTTCGGCGTCGGATTCCGCTTCTAAAGACCGAACGGTCCCTTGGTCCCTTGGTCCCTTCGTCCTTGGTCCCTCGCGTCCGGGTCCCGGGTCCTCGGTCCCAGGTCCGGATCGCCCAGGTCCGGTTCAAGGCCGGGACCAGGGACTGAGGACCAGCGACCCCGACCAGGGACCCAGGACCGAGGGACTCCGACCAGGGACCCAGGACCGAGGGACCCGGACCAGGGACCCAGGACCGAGGGACCAGGGACCCAGGGACCTGACAGAGCTTCCCCAAAGGTGTAGGCTTCCGGAAGGTGCCTGTGGCGCTCGGGGAGGCCCGTCCGTGATCCAGCAAGAACCCGTCACGCTCGAACAAATCAGGCAGATCGTCCGCGAGGAGGTCGAGCGGGCGATGAAGAAGGATCCCGCTGCCCGGCAGGCCTGCTTCATCGCGTCGAAGGGGACCCTCGACTGGGCGTATCCGCCGCTCATCCTCTCGACCGCGGCCGCGGCCGCAGGCCTGTCCGCCACCGTCTTCTTCACCTTTTACGGTCTGAACATCATCAGAAAGGACTTCGAGAAGGTCCTGCGGGTGTCTCCCGTCGGCAACCCTGCGATGCCCATGCCGGTGCCGATGCCCGATATCGTCACGGCGCTGCCGGGCATGAAGTCGATGGCCACCGGCATGATGAAGTCGATGTTCAGCAAGAAGGGTGTGGCCAGCATCCGCGAGCTGCTCGACGTGGCGCGGGAATCCGGCGTCCGCCTCATCGCCTGCCAGATGACGATGGAGGTGTTCGGATTGAAGGAAGAAGAGTTTCTCGAGGGCGTGGAGTTCGGCGGCGCGGCAGCGTTCCTGTCACAGGCCCGCAAGTCGCACGTCACCTTGTTCATCTAAGCCGGGCCGCACGCGGCCATGCTCGAACCCGGAGACCGATCGATGGCGGTAATCAAGGAAGACAGACTGCTCGACGCGCGCGGCCTTCTGTGCCCCATGCCGATCGTGAAGGCCGGCAAGGAGATGAAGACGCTGACCGAAGGACAGGTGCTGAAGGTCCTCGCGACCGATCGCGGGGCCATCGCCGACTTCCCGGCGTGGGCCGAGGACACGGGCAACGAACTGCTCGAGTGGCACGACGAGGGGGGCGCGCTGGTGTTCTTCCTGCGCAGGGGAAAGGACGAGTCATGATCTTCCGCCAGTTCCGGGTCGAGAAGCTCGGCCAGGCTTCGTATCTGCTCGGATGCGTCCGCGCAAAGGAAGGCATCGTCGTGGATCCGATCGCGGACCTCGGCGCCGATTTCTATCTGATGGAGGCGGCCGATCGGGGTCTTGCGATCGTGCACGTCCTCGAAACGCACATCCACGCGGATTACGCTTCATGCGCGCGCGAGCTGGCGGAGGCCTCGGGCGCCGACCATCACCTGTTCCACTCGGCGCCGGTCAGGTATTCGTTCGCGCCGCTTCGGGATCGAGAGATCCTGGACATCGGCAAGGTGCGGGTTCAGGTTCTGGCGACTCCGGGGCACACACCGGAGCACGTCTCCTACCTCGTGACCGATCGAGCCCGGAGCGAAGAACCATGGTTCGTGCTGACGGGCGATTCGCTGTTCGTCGGTGACGTGGGACGTCTCGATCTGCTCCTCGGCGACCAGGCCGTGGACGTGATCGACGAGACCGAACGCGCGCGGCTGCAGTATCAGTCGATCCGGAACGTCCTCTTCTCGCTGCCGGACCACGTCGAGGTCTATCCCGGCCACTACGGCGGATCGGCCTGCGGCGGCGTGAACATGAGCGGGAAGGTGAGCTCGACGATCTACTTCGAGAAGAAATACAACCTCGCGATGCAGCAGCCCGACGAGGCGGCCTTTGCGCGCTTCGTCCGCGAGAACGTCAGGCCGTTCCCCGAGAATTACGCGCGCCTCAAATCCTACAACCTCGGGCTGACGGGGTTGACCGAGCAGGAGCCGGCACACGCATGATCCCGCAGGACGTTGCGGCCGCACGCGATGGTGGCGCCGTCCTGCTCGACATGAGGCTTCCGCGCGTGTTCGCGCGGGCCCATGTGCCCGGTGCCATCAACCTGCAATTCAACCGTGCGGATCTCGCCGACCGTGCGGAGATGGTCCTGCCTCGCGATCAACGGTATGTCGTGCACGTGGAGCCTGAAGCGCTGTCGGGCGCGGCGATCGATCTGCTGCGCGGGGCAGGCTTCGACGTGATCGGCTCGCTGACCGGCGGGTTGAGCGCGTGGCGCAGCGCGGGCCTGCCCGTCGAGAGCATCCCTGTCATCGGCGTGGACGACCTCAAGGCAGGCCCCGAGGGACTCGTGGCCATCGATGCGCGCGACGGCTACGAATACAGGCACGGCCATGTGCCGGGCGCGGCGCTTCTCCCCTGGACCGAGGCGTGGGCACGGGCAGGCGAGGCTCCAGCGGGCGAGCTGGCCGTGATCTGCGGCGACGAGGTGCGCAGCGCGCTCGTCGCCTCCATCCTCCGGCGGCACGGCCGCAGCGTGCGCCTCGTCGTCGGAGGCATGGTCGACTGGAACGAGCGCGGGTATCCGGTCGAGAAGCCCGGGTCCACGAAGCTGGACCAGCCGTAGAACGGGAAAAAGGGCGTCAAGGAGCCATTCGGCTACTTATGGGGCGGTTTGACGAGGATCGCCCGCACGTAGAGCAGCGAAAACCCGGATCGCTGCACGTTCTCCTGCGATTTGGATCCCGGCTGCGTGGTGACGACGGCGAGGTCGCAGCCGCGCGAGGCGGCGAGCGCAAGGCGATGACGGAGCAGCGCGCTCTGGACCCCGCGCCGGCGGTGCGCCGGCAGCGTGGCTGCGCCACAGAGCTGAGCGACCCCACCCGATATGCGCAGACTCGCTCCGCCCGCGATCTCGCCGGCCCGCCACGCCAGGAACCGCTCGAAACCGGGTGCCGCCATCGTGTCGAGGTACACGCGTTCGAGGGTCTCGCGGTCGAACGATTCGTGGCTGGGTGGGCCGTCGATCACGTCGGGGTGGAGGAACCCCGTGGTCACGGTGTCGAGCCACGCCCGGTCGTCGTCGGGAGTCGTAGGGGCTATCGAGATCGAACCCGATCCGGCCGCAGGCGCGTCGGCGTTATTCGGAGCAAGGTGCAAGCCGAGCACGTTCTCGAAGCCGACGAGTTGGTAACCCCGGCGCGTCGCCAGCCTCGCGATTTCCGGATCTCCCAGAGACGACAATTCGATCTGAACGGGCGTCCCGCGCGCGCTGAACTCGCGCTCGATGTGGTCGAGAATACGCTCGTCGGGGACGCCGTCGAAGCCGAGGCCTGCAAACTTGTTGAACGGTGAACCGGGTTCGGTGAAGACGGCGACGCCGCCCGCGATCGCAACGGTCAGGACCTGCGCGTCGCCGAGCCTCCGCCTCGCCGCCGCGGCGCCATCCTCGATCAGGCCGGCTTCGGCCCGTTCGAGCCGGCGCGCAAGCGTTCCCGAAGCGAACACGCCCGAAGAGCCCATGGCTTCACCTCCATCGTTCGCGCGGAAACTGGAAACTAAAAACTGGAAACTGGAAACTGGAACCTGGAACCTGGAACCTGGACTGTGCCCTTTATCAACTACACGCCGTCCAAGCCAACCTCGAGCGACAACGGGGGCGGCTCCAGCTCGATGAGGTACTCGAACTCGCTCCGAAAGTCCTGCAGCGACAACCCGATCGTTGCCGCGAATTTCGCCAGTTCATGGGGATCCTCGAAGTCGTCCCGGCGCAGCCGGATCATGTATCGGCGGGCGATCGCGTACCTCGTGGAGTGGATGTTGACGAGCCTGAGACGGGTGCGGCCGGTCTCGGAGTCGATCATCCGGGAGAACGGAATCGGGACGAAATGTCCGGCCTGCATCGAGATCACCACCGCGTTGCCGCCGCCGAGCAGATACTTCGCGGCGCAGTAGCCCAGATCGCGCGTGTATTCCATGTCCATGGGGATCGGGTCGGCGCAGCGCAGCTCGTAGCCGATGTTCTTGGCGGCGATCGTGGTCTTGATGCCGAACTGCTTGAGGCGCTTCTGGACTTCGGCCTTGAGGATTTCGCCGATATTCACCTCGGCGATTCGCACGTGGCCGTGGGCATCGCGTTCGACCTCCTTGATCTGGGCGAGATCGTCGGGCTCGATGTCGAGCACGAGCCCCTCGGCAATCACCGCCACGCCGTCGCGCCGCCCGTAGCTCAGGCGCTTGATGATTGCGCCAACCAGGGTATCGACGATGGCACGCAGCCGGATGCGGCGGCCGGCCCATTCCTCGGGGATGAGCGTGAGCGTCGCGCCAGCGGCCTTCCCGATCCCGAGCGCCAGGTGTCCGGCCTTGCGGCCCATCGCGATCACGAAGTACCACCGCGAGGTCGTCTTGGCGTCGACCATCAGATTCTTGACGATCTCGACGCCGTGATGCCGCGCCGTCTGGAACCCGAAGGTGTCCACGTGCGGCGGCAGATCCAGATCGTTGTCGATGGTCTTCGGCACGTGCACGACGTGAATCCGGCCGCCGGCTTTCTCTTCGAGCTTCATTGCGGAGTACGCCGTGTCGTCGCCGCCGATGGTCAGCAGCATCGAGACATTCAGTCGCAGCAGGGAGATGACGGCGGTTTCGAGGTGTTCCGGATCGCGCGTGGGATTGGCGCGCGAGATCCCGATGTGCGATCCGCCGCGGAAGTGAATCCGGCTGACCTGGTCGATCTCGAGGGGCGCCACACGGTCGATGTTGCCCTGCATGATCCACTCGAAGCCGTCGCGGATACCGACGACCTCCACATCCTCGAGTCGGCTGCGGATCGTCGCAGCGCTGATCACGCTGTTGATGCCAGGGGCCGGACCGCCCCCCACGAGGATGGCGAGTCGCTTCGTCACCATTCCATCCTACCGCGGAGGCGTCGCTGCCGACTCCGCCACACCGCAAACCACAGTCTCTGGCCGGCTGTCCAGGGACTCGGGACTCGGGGCTCGGGGCTCGGGACTCGGGACTCGGGACTCGGGACTCGGAACTCGGGACACGGACCGATGCGTATATGCCACAATGATGTCCATGTTTGTGCTGATCCTGACGCTGCTGACAGTCCAGTCGCCCGGGCCCCAGCCGGACGTGCCGCCGATCCGAAACTTCCTGCAGGTGACGCCCGAGTTCTGCACCGGTGGGCAGCCTCGGCTCGAGCATTTCGCGCAGCTGAAGGCGGACGGCGTGAAGGCTGTGCTGAACCTGCGGCGGCCGGGCGAACATCGCGCGGCCGAGGAGCAGGAAACCGTCGAGAAGACCGGGATGAAGTACTTCAACATCCCGGTGAACTACCAGGAGCCGTCGCCCGCCAACGTGGACGAGTTCCTGCGAATCACGGACGATCCGGCGAACCGGCCGATGTTCATCCACTGCACCGCCGCGATCCGTGTGGGGGCGTTCTGGATGATCCGTCGCGTGCTGCGCGACGGCATGTCGGCCGATGCGGCGCTCGAGGAAGCGCGCAAGGTCGGCCTGACGCAGGCGCCGCACCTCGAGGAGTTCGCGCGGGAGTACATCCGCGCGCACCAGAAGGAAATGGCGCGTCGCTGATCGGCACCGTGGACGCATCAGTACACGGCGCAAGACGGGGCTGGAACCTTGCACGGTGCCGGGTCCTCGGTCCCCTGCGGGATCCACCTCTAGGCGGACCACGGCCGTGTGCCCGCCGCTCGGGGCATCGGATGCGGAAGCCACGTGGACTGGCGGCCCTTCTCCTGCTCTGTGCCCTGTGTGCAGGTTGCGGGAGCCGTAACACTGCTGCCCAAGCCAGCGGACGGCACGGCACACGCGTGCCGTCCGCCTGTCCGCGGTCGGCGCCCTCGGACGCCCGCTGCGCGAGGCTGTCGGTGTACGAGAACCGCAGCACGCGCGCGGGGCGGTTGATACCTCTCCAGATTGTCGTGCTGCCCGCCCGCGGGGCTCGGCGGGCGCCCGATCCCGTGTTTTTCCTTGCCGGAGGGCCTGGCCAGGCGGCGAGCTGGCTGATGGCGGATCCCGCCATCACGAACGGATCGCTGCGCGAACATCGGGACATCGTGCTCGTCGACCAGCGCGGGACCGGCGGTTCGAACGGCCTGACGTGCGACTTCTATGGACCGCCAGCCGATCCCGCGAATTACTTCGAGCCGTTCCTGCCGCTGTCGAGGGTCCGGGAATGCCGGGACCGCCTGAGCGCCGCGGCGGACCTGACGCAGTACACGACGACGAATTCCGTCGCCGACCTGGATGAGGTGCGTGCCGCGTTCGGCTACGAGCGGATCAACCTGGACGGCGGCTCCTACGGCACGCGACTCGCCCTGGAGTACGTGCGCCGGCACGAATCACGCGTGCGCGCGGTCATACTCGAGGGTGTCGCGCCGCCCGATCTACACATGCCGGAGAATTTCGGGATCACCGCGCAGCAGGCGCTGGACGCACTGCTCGATGAGTGCGTGTCCGTGGAACCATGCGCCACGACGTTTCCCTCGATTCGCGCGGAGACGCGGGCCGTATTCGAGCGCCTGACCGAAGGGCCCGTCCGCGCGAGGGTGATGAGCCCGGGTGGCCGGCCCGTCGAGGTGGTGCTCAGGAAGGAACACGTGGCGGAAGCGATCCGCTACATGACCTACTCGTCGCACACTGCGGCGCGCGTGCCGCTGGTGCTGCACGCGGCGTACACGGGCGATTACTCCGCAATTGCGGAGTACCTCTTCAAGGAACGATCGCCAGGTACGTTCGATGGGCTCTACCTCTCGATCACCTGCGCCGAGGACGTGCCGTTCGTATCGGCGGATGCGGACACCCGCGAAGCCGCGACGTACATGAGCGGCTATCGCGTGCGCGAGCAGCGCGCGGCGTGTGCCGAGTGGCCTCGCGGTGCAGCGCCGGACTGGCTCGGGCGCCCGGTGACCGCGAGCGTTCCCGCCCTCCTTATTTCCGGTGCGCTGGATCCGGTCACGCCACCGGAAGCCGGCGCCGCGGTCGCGAAGACCCTGTCCCACAGTCTCCACCTCACGGTGCCATATGGCGGTCACTCTCCGTCGGGGCTGTCCGGGCTCGAGTGTCTCCAGGCCCTCAAGGCCAGGTTTCTCGAATCCGGCAGCGTCGCAGGGCTGGACACTACCTGCATCGCCGATATCCGGAGGCCAGGGTTCGCCACTCGACCGTGATTCGTCCCATCCCGATCGGCCGGACCGGCCAGGCGCCCCATGCCCTCGTCTCATTGTTGAAGCTGCAATTCGCAGACGTCGGAGCGGCTCGCGCCGTTGAGGCCGAGTTCGGTGCCACGGTTCGATCCCCGCACGAGATTTCCCATCACTATTCAGCAATGCCCAATCGATCTGCACTCTGCAATCGACGAATCGGCCATTGCCGAGGCTGGTGTAATCTCTACTGCGCATGGCCATCCTGGCGTTTGACACGATTGTCAAGGCGTATGGCGAGACGCCCGCGCTGCGCGGCGTGTCGTTCGACGTGCACGGAGGCGAGATCTTCGGCCTGCTCGGCCCGAACGGCG
>DASTBU010000141.1:0-33357 GCA_035711845.1 Vicinamibacterales bacterium | reverse complement strand
AGCGCGTGATCTCCTCGTCGAGCTTCGCGCGGCGGTTGGATTGCGTTCGTTGATGAAGGTGATCGCCTCGACGATATCGGCGATTCGATTCTTCGGTGTAGGTGACCTTCAACGCCCGAGGGCTGCGTCGATGATCTGGCGGGCGCGCTTCGCGTCGACGACGCGACCCTGACGGTACGACTCGAGCGCAGCCTCGATGCCGGCCTCTTCTTCGGGCGACAGCGTTGGCCCCTCTTCGTCGACGGCCTCGACCACGTAGCGGCCCGCGGGCAGATCGCGGAACTCGGGCGGAACGTCCTTCCCGTTCCAGGTCACCACTCGGCGCGGCGCGCCATAACTGTCATTTTAGCGCTCCGACCCGACTGTGATGTAACTGTGACGTGACCCTGTCGATTCGGCGAGATCTACCGAGGTTTACGGCGATCGACGGGGATGTCCCGTCGGCTGTTGAAATTCAGCGGCGGCCTACGCGACTTGACGATCCTCGGTTGCAGCGACAGGACCGAGCTGGCGATCACGAGCGCGCAAGGCGTTGACCAGCGTCGGCATGTCAGCATACCCCTTCAGCCGACGGAAGCCCTTCACGGCTTCGAGAATGCCCGCCGCCACTCAGCGCAGCATCATCTGCCCGCCCCGCCAGCGCTTGACGTTCCGCTTCACCGACCGCGTCCGGCTGATGAGACTCTCAGCCGCGTTGGTCGTCGCGAGCGAGCGGCGCAGGCGCGGTGAGAGCTTGAGCGTGAGCACCGGGAGCGTCTCGTCGAGGCCCTCGCGTACGCTCTCGGCGGCGCTGGGATACTCGGTCTCCAGCCGACGCGCGAGAGCGAGCAGTAGCCGCTGGGCCGTCTTCACGTCGGTGGCCTGATACGCGCGGCGAAGGATCGCCTGGGCCCGGGGACGATCGCGGTCGCTCAAGTACTCGAGGACATTCCGCGTCTTGTGCACTTGGCAGCGCTGCACCAGCGCGGCCTCGCCGAAGGTGGCGCGCACGGCTTTGCGCAGTGCCTTCGAGCCGTCGAGGATCACCAGCAGGCTCCGGTCGGTGCGCAGCCCGCGGCTCTGGAGACTCGCGAGCAGGTCTTGGCACACGCGGGCGTTCTCCGTCGAGCCATCCCACAGCCCGGGGGCGTGTTTCTGGCCATCGGCGGCGATCCCCAAGGCCACGATGAGACAGTGCTCCCCGATGTGGACGCCGTCGATGAGAAGGCCCACCAGGTCGAGGGTATCGAGCGACGCAGTCTGCCACGCCGCCAACTGCGCGGCGGTCTGCGCCACGAAGCGGCGGCTCACGGCACTCTTGCTCGTGCCCCGGCTGCGCATCGTCGCCGGCACCGGCTCCAGGCTCCGCGCATACCGTCGGGTCGCGACCCCCACCAGCATCTGCTCGACCACGCGACGATTCAACGGATCCACATCGGCCATGGCCTGGAACGTCGGCAAGGCCATCTCCTGGCCGCCGGCGCGCACCCGCGGCCGGCGCACGACGACCTTCCGGCCGCCCAGCACTACCTCACTGCTCACCGTCCCGCCCCGCGATGCGCGCCGCTCCGGCACGTGGGCATACCGCGGGCCGCACAGCGCAGTCCGATCCTCTTCGAGCATGGTCTCCAACACTTTCAGGCCTGAACGGACCGCGAGCTCGAACAGCTCGCTTCGGGCATCAACCAGGAGGTCGACCAGGGGCAGGTGGCGGGATTCAACAGCGGAGGGACGTCCGCCTGTGCGAGACTCCTTCATGGCGGCTCCTTTTCTGTGAGGCTCTCGCCTCGGGTTTGGCCACCACTCGTGTACCACGAGCAGTGACGGAGCCGCCGCTTTAAATTTCAACAGTCAGTGGGACATCCCCGGCGCTGGCGGAAAGCCCGCGGTGTTTCGTTGTGCCATCGCGCGAATGCCCTGTTGAAGGCGGCCGGCTCGGAGTAACCGAGCAAAGACGCGACTTCGCCGATCGACAGCTTCGAGCGTGTCAAGTGGCGCTCAGCCACGTCCTTGCGTGCTCGGTCGAGCAATTGCTGGTACGAGATCCCGGCTACGGCAAGACGGCGCTGGAGTGACCGCACTGACATCGCAAGGTCTCGAGCTATCGCCCTGATGCACGCGTCGCCTCCTCCTATGCGCGACGCCAGCGCTCGGCGCACGTCAAGAGCGATACCGTCCATTGCCGGAAGCCGCGCGAGAGCCTCGTCAGCATGCTGCTGGAGCAGACGACCCAGGGTGGGGTCGCGCCGGCGGAGCGGAAGTTGAGACATCTCGCGCGAGAGCGCCCACCCATTCCACGACGCCCCGGCGTGCACGGGACAACCGAGCACCTGTTCCATCTCCGTGATGTCATCCGGAGTGTGGCAGAAGCTCGCGTAGGCGCCGCGGAGCCGGCCTCCAGTTTCCTCTCGAAAGTGCAGCAGGTTGAGTGTCACAGTGAACTCGGCCGAGAGTGAGGATTGACAACGCTCGAGTAGGACCCGAATCGGTTCCTCGTCTTCACGGAGGCAGGGAACGGATCGAGCCTCGGTGAGGCGCAGATAGCGCGCCAGGCGTGTGAGGCCCTCTCCCACGTTCTGGGAGGTCGCGATCACGTAGTCAATCAGCGGGAATGCGCCGAGCGGCGTCACCGTCGCCATTCGCATGCCCACATTGGTGATCCGCCGCTGTTCCAGCGCTCGGCGAAACATCGGGTCCCAGACCGCACGTGGTATGCGCGCGTCCGGGTCATCCAGATCGGCTCGACTGATACCGGCCTGGACCAGCAAGGACTCCATACCGAAGCTCAGCCGTTCGAGCGCATCGAAGAAGACGCGCGCACTGCTCGCAGGGTAGGACGATCGGACCGCGGCCACCTCGTCGGGGGTTTTGGCGCGATTGGTCAAGCGATCGGCGCGGGCGGTCATGGTCGGCGAAGGTCCTCCGCTGCGACGATTGTCCCATGCGGGTCCGGTGTCCTCAACCGCACATGGTCCCAGTTTTCACCGCCCGATCCGATGGGGCGTACCGCGTCGGCCGATGCTGGCAGTTCCCGGTTCTCATCGCCTGGCGATGATGTCCGAAAACCGCTAGACACTCGGCGCGCCCGGGAGCAACGATCGGTCATGGACCTCGACGTTGACGCGTGTTATCGCGCGTTCCGTACTCGCGACCCGCGCTTCGACGGTCGGCTGTTTGGCGGGGTCAGGACAACTCGGATCTATTGCCGTCCGATCTGCCCAGCACCGATGCCGAAACGGGAAAACATGACGTTCTACGCGACGGCAGCAGCGGCGCACGAAGCTGGCTTCCGCCCGTGCCTGCGCTGTCGGCCGGAAACCGCGCCAGAGTTTGCCGCCTGGCGCGGGACAACGAACACCGTATCGAGAGGGTTGGCGCTGATCGACCGAGGCGCACTCGATGCAGGCGGTATCGATCGGTTCGCCGAACGCCTGGGCGTCGGAGAGCGACAACTCCGCCGGCTGTTTCGACAGCATCTCGGTGCGTCCCCTGTCTCGGTCGCGCAAACACGACGTGTTCTGTTGGCGAAGCAACTGATTCATGAGACACGGCTGCCGATGGCCGAAGTGGCGTTGGCGTCAGGATTCGGCAGCATCCGACGCTTCAACGAAATCTTCCAGCGGCTGTTTGACCGTCCGCCTTCTGCTCTGCGGCGCGTCCAGGCCACGGCATCATCCAGCCAGCATGGCGAAGTCACCATCCTTCTCGGCTATCGGCCTCCGTACGACTGGGCCACGATGGTCACGTTCCTCAAGGTTCGCGCCATCCCGGGCGTCGAGGTGGTCTCGAACGATCGGTATGCGCGGACGATCGAGATCGACGGGGTGCACGGCGTTGTCGCGGTGGAGCCGGCCTCCGGGCACGCGCTTCGCGTCGTGATCCGATTCTCACGGCTGCCGGCGCTGCCGTCGATCATTGCGCGCGTGCGGCGCGTGTTCGATCTCGCCGCCGACCCGCAGGCGGTCAACGCGCAGCTCGCGGAGGATCCCGTCCTCGCCCCTCTAGTGGCAGCGCGGCCAGGCCTGCGTGTGCCGGGTGCGTGGGACGGGTTCGAGCTGGCCGTTCGGGCCGTGCTCGGTCAGCAAATCACGGTGGCCGCTGGGGTCGGCCTTGTAGGGAGGCTCGTGCCGTGCTGCGGCGCGGCGCTGGCAGGCAGCAGCCTCAACACGGAGGGGCTGACCCATGTCTTTCCTCGTCCTGAACAGGTGGCGTCGGCGGACCTGACGGCGCTCGGGATGCCACGGATGCGCGCCGCGACGTTGGTGTCGCTCGCGGCGGCCGTTGCTGCAGATCCACACGTTCTTGGCGCCGGACGAACTCTGACGGAATGTGTGGCGCAGCTTCGTGCACTCCCCGGCATCGGCGAGTGGACCGCGCAGTACATCGCGATGCGTGAACTGCGCGAGCCGGATGCGTTCCCGGCCGGCGACATCGGCCTGCTGCGCGCGTTGACCGATTCGGAGGGCAAGAGGCTGACGTCCGGCGAACTGCTCGCCATGGCCGAGCGCTGGCGGCCGTGGCGCGCCTACGCGGCGCAACACCTTTGGGCAGCCGGCACGAGCGGGCGTCGCATGAACTGAGCACACCAGCCGCTGGAGCGCGACCATGGCTACAGAGTCCCGTTATGACGTCGTCATCGTCGGCGCCCGATGCGCCGGGGCGACGCTCGCGACGTTCCTCGCCCGAGCCGGCGCTTCCGTCTTACTCGTGGACAAGGATCGGCTTCCGAGCGATCAGATCCTCTCCACTCACACGATCCATCCGCCGGGTCTAGACGTTCTCGACGAGGTGGGTGTCGGCGACGCGGTCCGCGCGGTGGCGCCGCCGACGCACATCGTGCGGCTGCGGAAAAACGACGCTTTCGTCGACATCGAGTTTCCCGACGAGAGAGCGGAGTACTGTCCCCGCCGGGCGCGGCTCGACGGTCTCCTGCAGGAGGCGGCAGCGTCAGCCGGAGTCGAGGTCCGTGACCGGACGCGGGTGACATCGCTCCTACGCGACGGGGATCGCGTTGTCGGCGTGCGAGCTGCCGCGCCGACAGGTCAGGAGCACGTGTTTCGGGCGAGCCTCGTTGTGGGAGCCGACGGCCGGCATTCCACGATCGCGCGCCAGGTCGATGCCGAGGAGTACCTCGCCTACGATGCCCCGCGCGCGATGTATTGGGGGTATTGGAACGCTCCTGCGTTCTGGCGCACGGATCCCGCGTATCCATTCGGGATGTACGTCGCAAATACTGAGGGTCACATCCGCGTGATCTTTCAGACCGATCACGATCAACTGCTGATCGGCAGCCTGCCGCCGGTGGAGCAGGCCATTAGGTGGCGCACCAATCCTGACGCAGCCCTTATCGCCGATCTGGCCTCGGATTCCACAACCGGCCCGCTGATCGCCGGGACAATGCCGGATGGGACGGTCCGCGGCACGCTGAAGGAACGGTACTTTTTTCGAAGAGGCGCCGGGAGCGGGTGGACGCTGGTGGGCGATGCTGGCCATCACAAGGAGTTCGTCATCGGAGACGGCATCACGGAGGCTCTTCTCCAGGCGCGTAATCTCGCCGCGGCCATTGCCCAGGGAACCGACGCGGCGTTGATTCGGTGGTGGCGGGCGCGGGACGTCGAGGCGCTGCCGTACTTCTTTCTCGGACAGGACGAAGGGGCGCTGGGGCCTCCCTCGGATCTTCAGCAAGTCGTCTTTGCTCATGCAGCGAAGGTGCGCGCTCTTCGCGCCCGCCTCGCGGCCACGATGGAGCACCGACTCTCGCCCACTGAGACGTTCCCTGTTCGACACGTGCTTTGGTGGGCGCTCGGGGCCGCATTCCGGGGATCGCCAGGCGTCCTGCCACAGTTCATCGCGAAGGGAAAACGTGGGTCAGCCATCGATCGCGAGCTGCGTCTGCGTCGACGGCTTCTCGCTGAGGCGGAGGCCGCCGAGGCACAAGCCATACCGACAGACATGGGGAGCGGAGTTCTGCCGCGGGCCGCGGAATTCAAGAAAGCGCGGACTTAACCGTAGAAGCGAGTTGGAACGCGAATGCCGTCGCTACGCATCCTGATTGTCGGCGGCGGAATCGCGGGTCTCGCGCTCAGCCGAGCACTGCGAGAGCAGGGTGTCGTTCCGGAAATCATCGAGCGTGCGGCGTCGTGGCCAACGCGCGGCACCGGCCTGTACGTCCCCGGGAACGGCATTCGCGCTCTCGGGGCGCTTGGGCTTGCGGATACCGTGCTCGCGCGAGGTGTCCGTATGTCCCATCAGCGAATCCTGGATCACACGGGACAACTGCTGGCAGAAATCGAGTTGGCAAAGCTCTGGAACCGGGTCGGCCTCTGCGTGGGCATCGCTCGGGGTGAGCTTCATCGCATTCTTCTCGACGGCGCCGCTGGCGTCTCGATGCGGCTCGGCGCAACAGTGACAACGATCAGTCAACAGGATGGCCGGGTCGACGTGGCCTTCGCTGATGGTTCGAGGGGCACGTATGACCTCGTCGTCGGAGCCGATGGGATCCATTCGTCCATCCGACAGCTCCTTTTTGGCGGCAGACGTCCGCGACATCTTGGCCAGGTGAGCTGGCGATTTCTCGTCGATCAATCCGTCGGGATTGAAACGTGGACGGCGATGCTCGCTTCGCGACGCGCGTTCCTGGCGATGCCGGTCGGACCGAATCGTCTTTACTGTTATGCGGATCTCGTCATCCCGGCAACGGAAGATCCCACGGGACGGGATCTGGATCGGTTTCGTGCGCTGTTCGCGGACTTCTGGGAACCGGTGCGGAGCATCCTGAGCAGGCTCGAGAACTTCGACTCAATCCATTTCTCTCCCATCGAAGAGGTCGTCCTTGACAGTTCGATTTGTGGGCGTGTGGTGCTTCTTGGCGACGCGGCGCACGCGACATCGCCCAACATGGCCGAGGGTGCGTCCATGGCACTGGAAGATGCGCTGGTGCTGGCCCAGATGTTGGCTATCCATGCCTCGCCGGAGGAGGCCTTGTCAGCGTTCGCCAAACGCCGTCGTACTCGCATCCGATGGGTGCAACAGCGAACACACCGCAGGGACCGCATTCGGGCTCTGCCGAGTTCGCTTCGCAATCTGGCGCTCCGTTTGGCAGGAACAGCCATCTATCAGCGAGATTATCGAGTGTTGTTCGAGAAGCCATAGCCAGCGAGAGAATGCGCAGCGCGGACTTCGACCTCCGTCACGCCTCGTTGCTCCATTCGCAATTCAGCATCGCTGGTGAACAAAAGGTCCCAGTTCCACCATTCAGGGAACCCGAACTATTACCGGGTCATGCTTTGCGCCCAGCATCAGGCCGCCATGTTCTTTCAGAGCGACGGCGCGACCGTGATCCGCCCGCCGTCGACCGATCTCTGAGAGACGCCGATCTCGCTGCCGCTGGCCACAGACACGTACTACCTGCCGCGGCAACGCTGAACGCCCGATCCACTTTCACCTGTGGAACTCACTGAGGAGCTGGCTCCATCGGGTCGAGCGCCTGAGCGGTGATTACGCGTTTCAGCCCGGATGTGAGAACGTACCGTCTTCTCGCAGCGCCGGCCGCCCCCCAAGGGTGTTCAACTAATCGGAGGGGATCTTCATCATGACGAAGCTGCTAATTGTGCTCGCGTTGCTGCCCTCGATTGCCACCGCTCAGAGCACCGGGCCGTACCGCGGACCGATCATCGATGTGCACCTGCACGCGCACACGCGGGAGAGTCTCGCGCAGCCTGTGCCGAATCCCGCGACCGGTGAGATGTCGCCGAAGACCGCAGAAGAGCACATGACGCGGTCGCTGGCGATCATGAAGGAACGAAACGTCGTGCTCGGCATTGTGTCTGGATCGGCTCTCGCCGATGTCGAGGCGTGGGACACGGCAGCACCGGACCGCATCATCAAGGGCCTCAGCGTCGATGACCCGACCCGATTCATCGCGCCGCAGGACCTGGATCGACTGTTTCGGGAAAAGAGATTGGATGCGTTCGGAGAAGTGGCAGCACAGTACGCAGGCTACTCTCCCTCGGACCCGGCGTTTGATGCGTATTGGGCGGTTGCGGCGAAGCATGGCGTACCGGTTGGCATCCACACCGGCGGTGCGCCGCCGGGCACACCGTATACGTGTTGTCCGAAGTTTCGCCTGGCGCTCGGCGATCCGCTCCTTCTCGAGGACCTGCTGGTGAAGTATCCGAAGCTGAAGGTGTACGTCATGCACGCCGGCGGGTTCTTTCCGCAGAACGCTCTCATGCTGATGACGATGTACCCGCAGGTCTACGTGGATATCAGTACGCTCACCTGGACCCCGATCGCTGGCGACCTGCTCGAACCGTTCCTCATCGAGGCGAAGAGGCGGCGGCTGTTGGACCGCGTGATGTTCGGGAGCGACCAGATGCGCTGGCCCGAGGCGATCGCGCTGGCCATCGATCGCGTCAATCGCCTGAGTTTTCTGACGGTCGATGAGAAGGAGGACATCTTTTACGACAACGCCGCGAAGTTCCTTGGCCTCACTGCCGAAGAAATAGCGCGGCATCACCGATAGAACCAGCGCCGTTCATGAGGCGCGCTGACGAGCGCGTGGCCGAGCGCCAGACGCGCGTGACGAGTCTCCTTGCGGGCGGGAACCTGAGGGCGGTACGACTAACTGGTCGGGTGACGATTACCTTCTGGGCTGCGGCCCAAGAGATCCCTCACAGACGACAGCTCGTTGTCGTGGTGACGATTTCGGAGGAATCAGAGCCTCGTGTGACGCCAGACGTGATCGTGGAGGCGGTGCGCGGTCACCGGCAGTGGTACACGCCATTCGTCGGCGGCGGTTCCGCGTTCGAGCACAAGGGCGAACGGATCTTGATGCTCGGCGCTGTTTTGTTATGCCGCCACCGGGATCTCACCGGCATGGCCGCGGCCCAGCCAACGGCCGCTACTTTGAAGGCGGCAAGACTTACAAGGTCACGATTCCTGCGCCGGTGCCGGCCGCTCTGTTCTGGTCGCTCTCGATCTATGACAACCACCGTTCCTTTCTCGAGACCGACCAGAAGCTGGCCGGCATCGACAGCACTTTTCCCGCCATGAAGAAAAACGCCGACGGGTCGGCAAGGGTGTGGTTCAGTCCGAACGCGCCCGCCGGGCAGGAAGGCAACTGGGTCCAGACCCTACCTGGCAAAGGTTGGTTCACCATGTTCCGGCTCTACGGCCCGCTGCAGCCTTGGTTCGACAAAACCTGGAAGCCGGGAGATTTCAAGCTGGTGCCGTGACCGCGACACATCCGGCTCTTCGCCTTCAATCTTGAAAAACTCGATTCGGCGAAAGGGTCCGATGCGGGAGTGATGTCCGTCAAGTGGCGGAATATGAGGCCTGCGGATCAGAGCTGTGAACCGCCTCTCCCGCGCGAGGCCGATCCTGGCAATCAGCCGACCTGAAACTGGCAATCAGCCGTTTATAAAATTAGCGATCAGCCGACATCCAAACTAGCAATCAGCCGTCCATGGCGCTCGAATCGGCGGTGTCGTGCCCCGCGAGACGAGATCGTTTCCCCGCTACCTGGCCGCGCGCCTGCGCGAGGCCCTGGCGGACACGCCGGCCGTCCTGATTCACGGGCCGCGTCAGAGCGGCAAGACGACGCTGGCCCGCATTGTCGGCGAACCACGCGGTTACCGCTACGTGTCGTTCGACGACGAGGCCGTCCAGGACGCCGCCAGAGGCGACCCGGTCGGTTTCGTGGAAGGGCTGCCCCGGCGAACGATCCTCGATGAGGTTCAGCGCGTCCCGGAGCTCTTCTCATCGCTGAAGGCGGCGATCGACGAGCGCCGGACCGCGGGCCGGTTCATCCTGACGGGCTCTGCCAACGTCCTACTCGTGCCGCGTCTCGCGGACTCGCTCGCCGGCCGCATCGGCATTCTGCGACTGCACCCGCTCGCCCAGTGCGAGCTCCAGGGAAGGCGGCCACGCTTCATCGAGACGCTCTTTCGCCGCGGCTTCCGCACCAGACTCACCGATCGCCTCGGAACGGACCTTGCCGAACGCATTGTCGGCGGGGGGTACCCGGCAGCGCTCGCGAGGCGCACGCCAGTCCGGCGGCGAGCCTGGTATCGCGACCTCGTCGAGACGCAGATTCAACGCGACGTGCGCGACGTGGCCCGCATCCATTCGCTGGACGCGCTGCCCCGGCTGCTCGCACTCGCTGCATCGTACACGGCCCAACTCCTCAATGTGTCGGATCTCGCGGCCCCGTTCCAGATGACGCGCCAGACGATTCATGACTATGTCACCGTGCTGGAGCGCGTCTTTCTCGTCGATCGGTTGCCGCCGTGGCACAGCAACCGCCTGAGTCGGCTGGTGAAAGCCGCCAAGCTCCACATGAGCGACACTGACCTGGCCTGTGCCCTGCTGGGGATCGACGGCGGCGCGTTGTCCCGGGAGCGCGATCGGCTCGGCCCGCTGCTCGAGACATTCGTACTGCAGGAACTGCGGCGTCAGGCGAGCTGGCACCCAGACCCGATCGACTTATTTCACTACCGAGACCGCGACGGCTTCGAAGTGGATGTCGTGCTCGAACGCGGCAGCACGGCGGTCGCCGGTGTCGAGGTGAAGGCCGCCGCGAGCGTGAACGATGCGGACTTCCGCGGACTGCGCAAGCTGCGCGAGGCGGCCGGCCGGCGGTTTGCCACGGGTGTGGTGCTCCCTACGACGGCACGGCAGCGATGCGCTTCGGCGACAACCTCTTTGCGGTGCCGTTGCGGAGCCTGTGGGAGGATTCGTGAGCGGACACGCATTGAACGTTGACGTCGCCGTCGCTGTGTTCAGCGGTTCACGAGACCGCTGCACAACTGATGTTACCGACCGTCACGCAACAACAGCGGTTCGATCTACGGAGTGGGTGGGTGATTTCAGTCGTTAAGAATCAACGGCTTACAGATGGTGGTCCAGACGCGAATCCAACCGCTACCCCCGGAAGGAGTTCCTGCGGCAAATACTCGCGCTGATCGTGACGCAACGAAATCCGACTGGCGGGTGTGGTGTCGGAAATTGTGCCCCAGATTGTGCCCTAACGAGTGGCTACTCTCGATAAACACCGTCACTTATGGGAGCACAGCGAGAGAGCTGTACCCGGTGCTAACTCGCTGAATGGACTGCGGAAAATGTGCTTCGGTACGTCTCGACATGAGCCCCGCGCACCGTTTTCCAAGCGTGCTCAATCGACCACTCTGACATCTCTCCATTTAGAATCAACAAATTGCGAGCAGTCGATACGGATTATCGCATCGATTGTGATAGAAGTCCCAATCATCTGCGATCACTTACGGTGATTTCGTTGAGCTGGTCTCTTCGAGCGACCGAGCCGGCGCCGGGCGTCTACCCCGTTCGCGATACAGTCACTTTTGGAGCCACATCCAACAGTTCGCAGTGGCTGTGCCGATGACGCCCTGACCTCAGCACAAAAGTAGTTCGGCAAACGTAGTCCGACGGGGCGGCGTTTCGAACCACTGGATGCGCGACACGTCGCCGTTGCGCGGCAGCAGGCCGATGCGGGACTCCCGGCGCTCGTCCCAGAGCCATGGGAAGTCCGTGTGGGACAGCTCCGGCTGAAACGTCACTGGGAAGTCGGGGACGATGATGAAGGACTGCGCGCGTCGACCCCCCGGGGCGACGGGCGGACTACAATGGCAGTAGGCCATGTCGATCCAGACGGTTCGCGGCGCTTGCGGGCACGACTGCCCAGACACGTGCAGTTGGATTGTAGAAGTGCAGAACGGTACCGCCGGGAAGCTGTACGGCGACCCGGCGCATCCGTTCACCCGCGGCACGCTCTGCGCCAAGGTTAACCATTATCTCGAGCGGGTCTACCACCCCGATCGCGTCCTGCACCCGCTGAAGCGCGTGGGGCCGAAAGGCGAGGGGCGATTCGTCCGCGTGACCTGGGACGAGGCGCTGACCGACATCGCTTCGCGCTGGCAGGCGATTGTCGGGGAATCGGGCGCCGAAGCGATCCTGCCCTACAGCTCGGCGGGCGTGCAGGGCCTGATTCAGCAGGCCTCCCTCGACATGCGGCTGTTCGGGTCGATGGGGTGCAGCGGCCTCGATCGTAACATCTGCGGCGCGGTCGCTTCCGCGGGCCTCACGTCCACGATCGGAACCGGCACCGGCATCGATCCGGAGGAGGTCGTCCATAGCCGGTACGTCGTGCTGTGGGGGACGAACACGATCGTCACGAACCTCCACTTCTGGCCGTTTGTGCGCGAGGCGCAGCATCGGGGCGCGAAGATCGTCGTGGTGGATCCGGTCAGGACCCGCACCGCCGAGGCGGCCGACTGGCATCTGCCGATCAAGCCCGCCAGCGACGCGGCGCTGGCGCTCGCGATGATGCACGTCATCGTCCGCGACGGACTGGTGGATCACGAGTACGTCTCGCAGCACGCGGTCGGGTACGAGGCGCTGGCGGAGCGCGTGCGGCAGTACGCTCCGGAGAGCGTGGCGGACACGGTGGGCCTGCCGGCGGGCGACGTCGAGAGATTCGCGCGCGAGTACGCGACGACGCAGCCGTCCCTGCTGCGGCCGCTCATCGGCCCCGAGCACCATCGCAACGGCGCGATGCAGTTCCGTACGATGGCTTGTCTTCCGGCACTTACCGGAGCATGGAGGCATCGCGGCGGCGGCCTGGCGCGTTCCACACACAAGCTGCAGTTCGCCGTGCTGGCCAAGGATCGCGTGGAGATGCCGGAGGTGCATAAGCCGGAGGTCCGCGTGCTGAACATGCGCGATATCGGCAAGGATCTGTGCGACCTGCGGCCACCGATCCGATCGCTCATCGTCTACGGCGCCAATCCGATGGTGTCGATGCCGAATCAGAGCCGGATTCGGGAAGGCCTCCTGCGCGACGACCTGTTCACGGTCGTGCACGAGCTGTTCATCACGGACACCGCGCTCTACGCCGACTACGTGCTGCCGGCCACGAGCCAGATCGAGCATCTGGATCTGTCACCCGCCTGGGGCCACCTGTATCTGGCGCTGAATCGGCCCGCCATGGCGCCGCGCGGCGAGTCGGTGTCGAACACCGAGCTCTTCCGACGGCTGGCGCGGGCGCTGGGCCGCACGGAGGCGTACCTGTTCGAGAGCGACGAGTCCATGCTGCGTGCGGCTCTGGCGAGCGGGCATCCATGGCTCGACGGGATCACCTACGAACGATTGTGGGAACAGGGATACGCGCGTCTGAACCGTCCGGAAGACTGGCGCCCATTTGCAAACGGCGGGTTCCCGACCCGGAGTGGAAAGGCGGAGCTGTACTCCGAGCCGCTGCGCGAGGCCGGGCACGACCCGCTGCCATCGCCCGGCGAGATTCGATCGAACCGCGGCCTGCAGTTGATCACGGGGAAGCAGCTGCACTTCCTGAATTCGGGATACAGCAATCAGGACCGGCATCGCCGCCGCGCAGGTGAGTTGTTCATCGAGATCCACGCCGACGACGCGCGGACGCGAGGCGTCGCCAACGGGGATTACGTGTCCGTGCGGAACGGGAGCGGTGACGTGCGCGCCGTCTGCCGTGTGTCTGACCGCGTCCGGCCGGGCGTGGCCTGGATGCCATTCGGCGGATTCACGGATGCGGGCGGCAAGCGCCTCTCGGTCAACGTTCTTACCCCGGAGGAGCCGACCGACTGGGGCGGCGGAAGCGGCCTCTACGATGCGTTCGTGGAGGTACGGCCAACGTGATGGGCCGGGCGGCCGTCATCATCGGAGCGATCGCACTCGCGGGCGTCGCGTGGCGAATTGGCACCGCAGGCCGAAAAGGGGTGTGCAGGGCGTCTTTCAACACGTGGGGGGCGTGACCGGCGCCGTCTCAGGCTACGCCGGAGGGCAGAAGAGCACCGCTGACTATGAGACCGTCGGTGGCGGTGAGAGCGGCCACGCAGAATCGGTGAGAGTGACCTTTGACCCGCGTCAGATCAGCTACGGGCGGCTCTTGCAACTCTTCTTCTCTGTCGCCCACGACCCGACTCAGCTGAACCGACAGGGGCCGGACGTCGGCACGCAATATCGGTCGGCGATCTTTCCAACGAGCGCCGAACAGGCCCAAGTCGCCGAAGCGTACATCGGGCAGCTCAACGAGTCGCGCGTCTTCAAAGCCCGGTCGTCACGACAATCGAGATGAACCGGCCGTTCTATGGGGCCGAGGGCTACCACCAGGACTTTCTCACCCGCAATCCCACCCACCCGTACATCGTCATCAACGACCTGCCGAAGATCAGCGATCTGAAACGGCTCTTTCCTGACGTCTATCGCACGACGCCCGTGCTCGTGGGAAGAACGCGATAACGGCACAACGCGTGCGAAAATTCGTCGTGCCGTACAATGCGTAATTCGATGAGTCCGGACAAGAATGCCGTTCACGCATTGATTGAAAAAGCCCGAGCAGCGAAAGTTCCGATCGCGGAGCTTCTTGGGTTTCGCGTGGAAGAAGTAGCTGGAGGGCGCGCCGTCGGTTCGATGCGCGCAGGCCCGCAACATACGAACCCGATGGGGACGCTTCACGGCGGCGTCCTGTGCGATCTGGCGGACGCGCCATGGGCATGGCCTTCGTCTCGACCCTGTCGCCCGACGAATCCTTTACCACGATCGCGCTCAGCATCAATTTCTTCCGCCCCGTGTGGCAGGCAGACCTGCGCGCCGAAGGGAGTGTCGTCAACCGTGGAAAGAACGTGGGCTACGTCGAATGTGAGGTGACCGACCAGGACGGCAAGCTGATCGCAAAGGCGACGAGCACCTGTGTCGTTCTGCGCGGCGAGCACGCGAAACAGCGCTGATCGGCTTTGCCGGATACGGCTGCAGAGAGAATATGGACGACGATCTCGGAAAGATATCGCGGGAGCAACTGATCGACGAGGTGAAGAAACTCCGCGCCGGAATCCGGAAGCACCGCGACAGCACAGGCCACGAGCTTTGCTGGCATCACCCCGCGTTGTGGGGACTTCTGCCCGATCGGACGGACCCGGTGCCGACGGTCCCGACCTGGCCGGAATTCCTGGAGGCGCCGCTCGGAAAGTAGACCAGTACGCCGCTCGGAAACTGATCCACCTGAGGGCGGTCTATTTTACGTTCTTCTCCTCTGAAACAAAGAGGATCGGCTTGTGGGAATGTGGGAATCTCGCGTTCTGAGCGAGATTGCCAAGCTCCTGTGGAAATCGTTTTGTGATTTCCGCAGGAGCGTCATTTCCACAGCCGCGCGACTTTCGTCTTGGTCACCTCCTCTGCCCTCAATCCCAGGGATAGCGGACTCTGGGCGGCGTCTCGATCGTCGGTCCTGGGGCATCCTACGCGGTCGAGTGTCGGGTGGATCGGCATCACGAGCCCCCACCGCGCCGTTTCCGCATACGATAGCTCTTGCCCTTCGTGGTGATCACCGTCGCGTGATGGGCCAACCGATCGAGCAAGGCGGTCGTGAGCTTCTCGTCGCCGGCAAACACGGTACCCATTCAGCAAACGTGAGATTCGTCGTCACCACCGTGGCCCGGCGCTCGTACCGGTCGGTGATCAGATTGAAGAGCAACTCCCCGCCGACTCGATCGAAGGGCACGAAGCCCAGCTCGTCGATGAGCAGGACGTCGACCCGCAGGAGCCGCTGATGCAGCCGCGTCAGCTCACGGGCATCGCGCGCTTCGAGGAGCTGCCGCACGAGATCGGCCGCCCGGGTAAAGAGCACGCGACGTTTGTGCTTGGTCGCTTCCACACTCAGCGCGATCGCCATGCGCGTGCTACATGCCATCGCTACATGCCATCGGCGGGGAGCGTCTCGTCGTCGCTCATGACTCGGCTCGCCGCCCGAAGGGAACGCTGTCGAAGTAAATCTCAAACGACACATCTTGTTGCCCTTGACGGAGAAGACCTCTGAGACGTCGCAGTTGAAGGTTTCACCTTATGGTGGGCGCAACCGATAGCGGGTTTGGGCACACGCGCGGTCGCCTTCGACGATCAATCCTTCCAGCTTGAGGCACTCAATCATCGAATAGAATCCTCGAGTCGAGGCGACGTAGGCGGATCTCCCGCTGACCTCCTTGGGCGGGGTCACGTGGCTGACGAATCGTATCTCGTCGTCAAGGTGCTGTTCCCACCGGTCCTTGCTTGATAGCGCCGAGAAGTAGCGCTCGATGGTCTGCTTGGTCGTCATTCCTCGGTTCCTTTCTTGGTCTTGTCAGCGCCCGAACCAAGCCGGAGCAGCTCGTCCTGCATCCGCGCGGGTTGGTGACCACGGGGTTCCGTCAAACCTTCTCGCCCTTACTGGCTCTGACCAAACGGAAGACTCACATTCTACGCATGGCGATTTTAGAAGGGGCAGGTCAGCTCGTCACACCGCGGAGCCGTCTCGTCAAAGAGCACTCGGCTGAACCGCCCCTCTACAACAATGCTGGTCGCTGACGCATCGTGAGGGCCGGAGTGGGCACGTCATTCACGCGGCTCGCAGTGTGCTGGTCGCGGACCGCGGTCATCTGATCGCACGGAGGGAATCGATGACACTGAAATGGGCCTTGCCTGTATTGCTACTCTCGTGCGCTGCCGTCAACACTCGAGCAACCGAGTCGGAGTCGAGCTGCAAAGTCGGTTCATGCATCCTTGCGGGAGCAGCAAGTGACGACCGGTTGCCCGAGCACCTTCTGCGCGACCGGCGAGATCGATGGCAACCACGGCCTCAATGGCACCACGCGGTTCGTGCTCGACAGCTCCGCGCCAGCACCGGCGACCGCTCCGATCGTCAGTCGGTCATACAGTGGAATTTTCGAGATCGTCGCTGCGGATGGCACGCTGACGCTCCGTGAAACCGGCATCAACACTCCACGCCCTGCTGGTGGTCGTATGCTGTCGAGCGTCGCGCCTGTGATCAATGGCACGGGTCGCTTCGCCGGCGCGACAGGCACGATCTTCTTCAACGGCATCAACCCGACGCCAGGAGTCTTCCAGACAGATGTGTCGGGTGAACTGTGCCTGGTGCAAGCCAGCGACCGCTAAATGGCTATTGAACGCAGCTCTGCAGTGCGGCTTCATAGCGGCAGCAGCTCACCGAATTGGCCATGCGCGATTTTCTGAAAATGGTCATGGAACCTTACCACTGAGTGCGGTCAGAATTCTGTTGTAGGGTCCACGTTCCTGTTCCAAGGGACCCCGCCACATGCAGATGGTCGGCAGTGATGCTGATCGCGAGGGAAGTCTACGGAAGCGTGCGCCGCGCCAGCCGCTGCTGAGCCGAGCGGGGACGGTGTGGGCACCCCGGCGTACATGAGCCTCGAGCAGGCGCGCCGCAGGCCGGCGGACAAACGCACCGACATCTGGGGGCGTTCGGCTGCGTGCTCTATGAAATGCTGCTTTCACGGCGTGTGTTCGGCGGCGAGGGGATCTCCGATACGCTGGTCGAGATCCTCGAGAGCGATCCCGATTGGTCTGCGCTCCCCGCGGACGCGCCGCTGGCAATTCTCCGGCTTCTTCGGCGGCAATGTCTGCAGAAAGACCCCAAGAAACGCCTGGCCGACATCGCCGACGCGCGGCTCGAACTCGACGACGCGGAAACTGGAGCACCGGCGGCGCCAGCTGTTGTCACGCGCGGCATTCCGGCGCAGCTCTTCGCTGGCTCCGCCCGCCTTTATTGAATTCCCAGTACGGTGACGGTGCGCTTAAGTGCGAGAGGCGGCTTTCTTCGTGTGCCACGTCAAGATGCGTGGGTCCTTGCAGCGAAACTGTTTGGGCCTCACCAAATGACCTTGAGGCCTTCGTAAAGGTTGAAGGCTTCGTCCGGTGTCACGACCGGGACGTTTTCCACGAGGGCTTGCGCGATGATCTGGCGGTCGAATGGATCGGGATGCTGTGTCGGCAGGTCGAAGAGCCGGAAGGCATGCTCTGGCGCATAGGGTAAAATCCGCAATCGCAGATCACCCACGCCGGTCATCACGTGTGCTTTGCTAAACGTGAGCTTCCCTCGGCTTTGCTTCACCGCAATCTCGGTCAGGGACACGACGCTGATCTCACGCACCGCAGTCCCCTTTCGAAGCGCGGACATCGCTGCACGAGAGAGGCGCTCTGGAGCGCTCGCCGCCCAGATGAACGCAACCGTATCGAGGATGAGGCGCATGCGTCAGCGGCCGTCGAGGAACGTGTCGACCTGCTCGGTCGTCATCGGTTTCCACCAATCGGGATCGAGAACCGCCACCTTGCCGTTCAGTGTGCCAAACTTCGGCTTCTCCGAATCGGCCTTCGTTGTCCGGACGATATCCACGACTGGCGTTCCGTGCCGACAGATCGTCACAGGTTCACCGTCTTCCACCGCTTTGATCAACTGAGTCAGCCTGTTCTTGGCTTCTGCGACACTCACCTTCATGAACGAATTATAGCTATATCGAATAGCTATTTTCAAGCCGCGCGTCCGCAGGCGCCAAGGGACCGCCACGGGCTCCGACCGCCCCGCAGATTCGTCTGAGACGCCTCAGAAAATAGAAGCTCGAAGAACGCGGATTGATGCTGCGGCGACCGGCCCCCGAAGACCAGCGGGTCGTCTTCGGCGAACTCACCACAAAAGGGGCGAGCGCTGATGGACAAAGTGTTCCCAGCATAATCCTGCTGAACGACGCCGCGTTCGAGGCTAGCAGCGGATGGTTCGGCGTGCGGATCTGCTCGGACATACGGAGCCGACGCTCGACCTTTGGTGCGCGAGCCAGCACCACAAGCACGATCCGACACAGCCGGCGAGCAAGTGGACACGGCGTGGCATGCTCTGCGGGATGCCGCCGGGCTGCCTGGATTGCGGTTCTACGATCTGCGGCACACCGTGGTGACTCGTTTGCTGGAGGCCGGCGAACCCGATCACGTGGTTGAGTCGATCACCGGTCATCTGTCGCGGCGGATGCTGGAGCACTTTTCACACATTCGGCTGAACGGCAAAAAGCGGCTCGATCGTCTCGATCGATCAGCCAAGCGCACCGGGAGCAAGAGAACCTGATGAGGGAATCGGCGGTGATGACCGTCGAAGTCAAGCGGCCGGTTTCAAAGGCCAACCTTCAAACAGCGGACGAACCGATCAGGACCAGTCGTCGATCACGCTCCTGATCAGCCCACGACACTCGGCAAACACATCTGGCAGCTCCCGTTCACCGTTGACGATGTCCAAGAGTCGCAGCGAATCCAAGAGCCGGCACATCCGGTACCAGTCGCAGGGGAGTTCACCCATTGCGTTGTAGCCCTCTTCGAATCGATCGCGGAAGTCCACCGAGTAGCGGTTTCCGTAACGAAAGAGGCTGCCGACATCCCACAGGCGGCACCCTCGTCCGGCCGCCTCCCAGTCGATCAGACCCGCAATACGCCAGGAGGCTTCGCTATCCTGCGATACCAAGATGTTCCGCCCGCCGAAATCACCGTGAAGCATGCCCATCTCCCCCTCCTGCCCGGCGAACAGGTCTGCTGAATGGTCAAGTAGTCCAGCAAGATCGGCAGCCAGGGCGGGTTCAAGTCGAGAAGCGCCTTGCTTCAAAGCGGTCGCAGCAGCGACGATACGGCGTCCGAGCGCAATCTCGCTGGGCTCCGCGGGTGGGCCGGCGGACGACGCCTCGTCAAGCGACGACACGCTGGCGACGGCGGCCGCAAGGCGGCCGAGAGGCGCCGCGAGAAGGGTAAGCGCGTCGGGGTATGCGCGCCGGCATTCGTTGAGCGTCATTCCCGGAATCCACTCGTACACCGTGTACGGACAGCCGATTCGCCAGTCGTTGGCGTCTGTGTGGAGCACACGAGGCACCGGCAGCGCGGCGCCCGCGGCCCTGGCGATTGCGTGCTGCTCGCGGCTCCAGGCGGCAAAGCCCGAGGCGTGTAAGCGCACACATACGGACCGTCCGTTCATTGACGTCACGCGATAGGCTGTGTTGACCAGTCCACCGGTAAGGCGTGCCACATGCGTAATCGGGCTCTCGAGCACTTGCGCGGCTGCGGAGGAGATCCAGTCAGCACGCACTGTCACGGTGGGCCAATATCGCGCAGTGGGCTGCACGTCGATAGTGTACGAAAACGCAGCCGGACTGTCTCAATGCGACCCGCCTTTCACAGGCCTCATGACACTCCGATTGCAGGTCGCGTGGGGGCCGACACGCCTTGACATTTGATTAGCATTGCCTTATATATTACTGGCGTGAACAGACTTCAAGCGAGGCCTGACGTCTTCGCCGCCGTTGCCAGTCCGATACGGCGCTCGCTTCTTTCGCTTCTTCGGGGTGGCGAGACGCCGGCAACGGAACTGGCTGCGCGATTCGATCTGACGCAGCCTGCGATCTCGCAGCAACTCAAGATCCTCCGCAGCGTCGGGCTCGTAGGAGAGCGACGTGTCGGACGCCAGCGTCTTTATCACTTGAACCCAGGGCCGCTGCGTGAAGTCGCGGACTGGGTCAAACAGTACGAAGACTTCTGGAGCACGCGACTCGATCGTCTGGGCGAGTTGCTCGACAGAGGTCAGCCCGGCCTCGCTGCACGAGCAGCGAAGGTCAGTCAGCGACGGAGTCGAAGACGGAAAGGCACCCGCCAATGAAACGACACGTCAAGATCGAACGGCGTTATACCCACCGCCTGAGGCCGTGTGGCGCTGGTTTGCGACTAGTGATGCGATGGCCTGATCGACGTCAACTACTTTTGCCGTTTGGGGACAACTATTCTTGCCGGCTTGCCGGTCCTGAATGTGGCCGAGGCTGCGACGATCCTGCGGCCGATTGATGTGAGGACGAGGTCGCTCTCGCCGTCTCTGTGTCTTCTCTCCCTTCCATACGAAGGATGAGGATGGCTTGTGGGAATGTGGGAATCTCGCGTTCTGTGCGAGATTTCCAAGTCCCTGTGGAAACCGTTTTTGGGTTTCCATAGGGACGTCATTTCCACAGCCGTTTCGCGTTCGCGGTTTCCGGGGCCAACCTGCCGGGGATGCTGTACCCTTGCCGGCCTGTCGATCGTCGTTCCTGGCGCCTCCTACGCGGGCGTTTCTGATCAGCCGAACGATCGAATCGCTCATCGGCGCCGTTTTGGCAGCAAGGGCCCCGCGGCACGCCCCCGCCGTGACGGCTTCGGTGCGGGCGCCGGCGGCGATGGCCGTGACCGATCGGTGCGATAGCTCGGGACATCGAACTCGAGGAGCACCGCGTGATGCACGAGGCGATCGATCGCGGCGGCCGTGGCCATCTGGTCGCGAAAGATGCGGTCCCACTGACTGAAGATCAGATTGCTCGTGACCATGACCGATCGGCGTTCATACCGTTCGGCGAGGAGCGTAAAGAGGACTTCGGCTTCCTCGGGACTCTGCTGCACGTAGCCGAGATCGTCGAGCAGGATGACCTCGAAGAGATCGAGCTTGCGGAGGGCACGCGGCAGCTCCAGATCGCGCTTCGCGCTCAGCAGCTCCTGCACCACGCTGTAGGCCGGCGTGAAGAGGACAGTGTGCCCCGCCTCGACCAACGCATGCCCGACGGCACAGAGCGCGTGACTTTTCCCCACGCCGGGCAGCCCGAATGCCAGGATATTGGTCGCGGTCTCGAGAAACGTCCCCGTCGCGAGCTCCTGCAACCGCTGCATGATCGGCAGCGGCAGCCGACCGGTGTCGAGCGTCTCGAAGGTTTTGCCCGGCGGCAGCCGCGCGGCCCGACGCAACCGCGTAATGCGGCGCTGGCGCCGGGCTTCGGCCTCCGCGTCAAACACGTCGACCAAGACCGGCACGCTCGCCGCGTGGCCGGCCTGCGTCAATCGCGGCACGATCTCCTCTGCGGCGGTCGTCAAGCCGAAGGTCGTGAGGAGTGCGGTCAAGTGCTCCGTCGACGGGGGCACGCTGGGCGTCAGCATCGGCCACCGCCGGCCAGGAGCGCGTCGTACTGGGCGAGATCAGGCGTCGGAATGTGGATCGCGGGAACGCGCGGGAGCGTCGGGGTCACCAGCGCCTGCACCCCGGCATAGTCGAACGCCTGCCGGTCCTCAAGCAGGGCGAGCAACGTCGTCTCGACGTGCCGCTCGCTCGTGGTGGCGGCCAGATGCAGCAGGCGCACATACTCGACGTCGGCGCGCTCGCCGTGCGTGACGCCCAGCGCGTCGTACGCCTGACGAAACGTGAGGGAGGGAAAGAGCTCCTCCCGATAGCGATACCGCGCAAACGCGCCTGGCTTGCGGACCAAGCTCCCGATGATGTGGCGGTAATCGATGCGGTGCTCGGCCTCGCCTCGCAGCCGCGGCATCGTTTCGATCACGTGGCCGCGATAGACGACCTCCACGGTCGTTGGATGCTGCCGCGCTTCGATGGTGTGTCCGAGCAACCGCGACGGCACCGAGTACGTCCGCCCGCCGACGCGGATCGTGCTCCACCGGCGCACCACGCTCGTAAACGTCGTGTAATTGGGCACGGGCGCCGGCGGGAGCGCGCGCAAGTACGGACGCTCCTCGGCGAGTCGGGCCGCGGCCGGCCGATTCCGCTTGCGCTCAATGACCTCCCGCACGAAACCCTCGTAGGTCGTTTCATCAACAAACTCCGCATGACCACGCAGCAGCAACGCCTGCTCCACCGCGGTCTTCGTGCGGAAGTGGGCCTGCTCGACCACGCCGTTTTCGTGCGCCTCACCGGGCTGAATGCGCGAGGAGCGTAAGCCGTAGTGATCGAGGACGCCCCGGAAGCGCTCCGTCAGCTGACGGCCGCCGCTCCGCTTCAATTCATGCGTCGCGGCCGAGAGATTGTCGTGGCGCACGACGGCAGGAGCGGCGCCCAGCGTCCAGATCGCGCCCTGCAGCCCGGCCACGAGCGCTTCAAACGTCTCGCTCGCCGCCAGCGCCACGTAGGTCCAGCCGCTGAAGCTGAGGACCCATTCGAACAACAGATGCGGGAAGGGCTCGCCCTGAATGGTGACGCCCAACCCACTGGCATCGGTGAAATCGAGTGCACCTTCGCGGCCGGGGACGGCCGTTTGCTCAAAGTACGCCTCGACATCCGAACCGTGTTGCGCCCGCCAGTCCCGCACGCGCCGCTGCAACGTGCGCACCTGGCCCGGCTGAAATCGTCCGGGATATCGGTCGCACAACCAGTCGAATAAGGTGAGCGCCTGGAGCCGCCGCTCCGTGTCTGCGGCCAGGCGGGGGACCACGTCCGTCGTCCAGACGCTCTCGAAGGGGTCGTCGCGCGTCCGCCACGTCCGCGCCGTCTTGGTGGCCGAGGGGAACGGCCCCTCCTGCCAGTGCCGAGCCGTCCGCTCGCACATGCCGGCCGCCGCCGCGGCCGCGCCTACCGTATTGCCGTCCATCCGCTTCTCCCTTAACCGCCGAACCTGCGCGTCGGTGACCAATCCGTCCTCCGTGACGGACAGCCTCAACGCCGGAATTCGGCGGGTAGCGGACCGGCAAATCTAATTGTCGTCGGCCGGCAAATCTAATTGTCGTTGATCAATGGCCGAATGGCTCATGCCCAACACCTTCGTGCCCCGACTCGGATATCGTTTTGAGCTTCGGACGAAGCCGGCGCCCGGATTCGACGGCATCGTGCGCTGCGAAGTGCTGGAGATCGATCCGCCAAACCGGCTCGCTTTCACCTGGGTTGGTGGTGGGCTGAACACCATCGTCCGGTTCGAATTGCAGCCCGCCGCCGGCGGAACAATCTTGAGGCTCTCTCACGACGGGTTCAGCGGACCGAAGGGTGTACTGCTTAGTTACATGCTCGGCAATGGTTGGAAGGGCATGTTGGCAGGCAAGCTACCCTCACTGCTCGACCGTGCCAACGGAGAAGAATCTTCCGGCGCCGGATGCGGTGAGAAGACGCTGTTCTGGCGCTTGTTCGATCGCGTCTTCTCCCGCTAGCCGGATGTGGCGGCGGAAGGCTACTGGCCGCCCTTTCGTCTTTCGGTCGAGGGCGGCACCAACCCCTTCATCCTAAGATACGTCACGAGATTAGCGTAGTGTCCATTGTCGTGAGCGATGTTGCCGATTAGTGCCCGTACTCCGTCACCAGCCGATACGCCGCGATCGTTGTAGACCCTCTCGCAGAAGGCAATCGATTCGGAAAGCAGCGCAACGAGTTCCTCTTTCTTGAACACCCTGGCATTGGCGGCGGTGACAACATCCGAGAACGGTCTGACCTCGTTCAATCGGCTGGATAGCACTGAGGCAAGGCGCTGTTTCGAGGCCTGGGAGCAATACAGGAAGTTCCCTCCACCAACGTGGGCGATAATCTGGCCAAAGGTGCGAACTCCGTCCGCGGGACGGAATGCATAACTCTCAGGTGGCATCTTTTCTGCTGCCCCGAGCAGGTCCCGCGATATCTCGCTGAACGCGCTGGCCAGCGCCCCACCCGATTGATCGCCCTGTTGGGGAGCCATCGGTGCAGCTGCCCCAAGCCCGACGAGTACGAGCACCACTGCGCGTACCGACATGCGAATCTCCCTCCGCACAATTATATAAGTAAAACATTAAGTGTCAAGCGCTGCTGTGAGGCAGAACGACAGAGCTGGGATCGCGCGGTGCTCGCCGTGCATCGCGTCCTGAATTCCGAAGTGTAGAGGGAAGCGCGTCAGCCGCGCCGGGCCGGAGGCCATGACGGTAGTATGGTAGTATTGCCGTATGCCCAAGGTGACGTTCTCGCTCGACAGCGACACCGTCGCGGCGTTGAAGAAAGCGGCGGAGCGGTCGCGGAAACCGCAAAGCCTCATCGTCCGCGAAGCCATCGCGGAGTACACGGCGCGCGACGCGCGTTTATCACCGGCCGAGCGCGATCGGTTGCTCGGCGTCCTCCGCAGGATCGGGTCGCGCCCGGCGACGCGCTCGGAGGCAGACGTGGACCGTGAGCTGCGGGATGTCCGTCGTTCGCGCCGTTCGGGCTGGACGCGTCCGAGCCGATGATCGTGCATCTCGACACGGCGGTCATCGTTGACGCGCTCACCGGCCCGCGCCGTCTCTTCTGGGCGCTCGAGCGGACCGTTGCGGACGGTCACGTGATTGCGACCTCCGCGCTCGCGCTGTACGAGTGGCTGCGGGGTCCGCGGACCGCTGCTGATATCGAGGATCAGGAGGCGCTGCTCCCGTCGAGCGACGCTCGGCCGTTCGGGGCAGCGGAGGCGGCGCGTGCGGCCACACTCTACCGCGCGCTCCCTCGCGCCCGCGGCCGCGAGATGGACATTGCGATTGCCGCCTGCGCGCTCGAACACGGTGCGTACCTCTGGACGTTGAATACCGCGGACTTCAAGGGCATGTCCGGACTGAAGCTCTACGCACCACCCGCGCGGCGTTGACCATGCCTCCACCGTGCTGATGAATCCCGAACGGCGCCTTTCGAATGTCCGGGAGAGGCCAGCGCTGCTTCGTCGATCGACCTCGCGCAGTCATCGACGTTCGCGCAGACGAACACGCAGCTCGGCGTGATCCTCGGCACGCGGCGTACATGGCCCCCGAGCAGGCGCGCGGCATGCGCCGGCTCAGGTTCGTGCCGTCGGCACGGCCCCGTGGCCGCTCAGGGAGACAGGCGGCCGCGACCGGCCAAGACGACTATCAGCGTGTCGCGGGCGCGAGCCGGCGGAGCTCCTCGAACCAGTTGAGCACGATGTTGACCTGTTGACGCGGAGTCGGAGCGGCGTCCTTGCGCTCGGACACCATGATGAAGCGCGTGCCATCGGGATGGATGTCGTACGCCGTCGCGGTGCCCGACATTCGATAGACGCCGGCAAACCGGAATAACGTGCGCGGCCGTCCGGATGTAAAGGTCGGCTCCAACGTCACCGGGACGGCCATCATGTCGCCAGACGCGCCTCGATAGTACAGTGCGGACCCTTTCGGTGCCCACACCGGCCCGGACCCGCCGCCGATCGACACAAGCCGCGCGACGCCTTCAGTTCGTGGAAACGGCCGGACATAGACTTCGTCGCGCCCAGACTCGTTCGAGGTGTACGCCAGCCAGCGACCGTCGGGCGAGAAGCTCGCCATATACTCCCGAGCAGGTGTGGCCAGAAACTCGGACACGGTTCCGGTCTCGACGCGAAGCGTTTGAATGTCGTCCTGTGGGAGCCCTGTCGCAAACGCGACGACCCCTCCGCGAGAGACGTCCATGACTCGCGCACCACCCGCTTGTTCATAATCAACGAGGAGCTGGGCGCCCCCGCTTCCGTCGGCCGGCTGTCTGTACAAGCCGCCTACGTTGCGCCTGTAGATGACCGACGTGCCGTCGGGCGTCCAGGCCGGAGTAGCCGTCACGCCGCCGCCAACTGGATTCAACGTCCGGTGCTTCAGATCGACGATCCAGACTTGCGGCGAGAAATTTGGCTGAACCACCTCTACGGCGACACGGCCGCCGTCGGGTGAGATTGTCGGCCGCCAGAAATCCCGCTCATCGTCGATCAATGGAACCGAATTGCCTGAGAAGTCCACTGCCAGCAGGCGACGAGGCACACCTGCTGCGAGTGCGAAGTCAGGGACATAGACGAGCGTTCCGTTCGAGCTGACGTCATAATTCGCGCTGCCGCCATGGCCGGCGCTGCCTCGCACCCCACGTTGCACGTTTTCGATCACGGGCGTCGGCGCGCCGCGTACCTCCAGCCGTTCGAGATCGAACGGGACTGCAAACAGCACGGTGCCGAGCGCGTAGACGAGATGGCCGCTCTGCACAATGCGCGGATCCCCGCCGCGCGCAACCTCGCGGCGCTCGCCGGTTTGAAGCCTCTGTACGACGACACGCGCGGTATCCCAGGCTGTCGGCTGTCCCACCATTCCGTCGCGCTTCACGAGGCTGAAGAGAACCCTTCTGCCATCTGGTAGCATCCGTGGCGCGTACACCAGCTCGTTCGCCTCGATTCGCACGATCTGCTGCCGCTCGCCGCCGTTCGCCGACACACGCCAGATGCCGTCCTGCTGGCCATAGACGATCGTGCCGTCGCGTTCCCAGTTTGCGCCATAGAGGGCGGTGGCTCGCGTCAACGAAACCGGTGTTCCTCCCGCCACCGCAACCCGACGGAGCTCGCCGGCCGCTTGCTCCCAGTAGCCGAGCGTCTGCCCATCGGGCGAGAAGAAGGGCGCCAAAGGTACCCCGTCGGTCCCGCGAATAGGGTACGCCTCCAGCTCGTCGAGTGCGCGGCGAAACAGTCGACCGCCTGCGGTGTAGACAACTGCGGATCCGTCGGGCGCGACCGCCGCGAGTGACCTGGCCACGTTCGTAAACGGCAGGTCCTGATCGAGGACGTGGGAGAACCGGCTGACAGCGGGAGTGGAGGTGGGCTTGAGGATCCAACCGATGGCTCCCGCGACAGCGGCGGTAACAGCTACACCGATGACAGCCCAGAGCGCGATCACGCGGCGGGAGGCCAACAACCCGGTTCGGGACAGCGCCGGCGCGATACCCGACCGTTCGTCCAGATCGATCCGCGCGTCGCCGATGTCGCGCAGGCGTTCCTTCGGCCTTTTCTCGAGACAGCGGTGCAGAAGCCGGCGAACCTGGGGCGGCGCCGCTGGAGGAAGCATGTCCCAATCTGGCTCGCGCTCGAGCACGTGCGCCAGCGTGTCGGTCACTGTCTCGCCGGCAAACGCGGCGCGTCCGGTCAACATCTCGTACAGCACGCAGCCAAACGCCCAGATGTCACTGCGCTTGTCGACCGCCTGCCCGCGTGCCTGCTCCGGGCTCATGTAGGCTGCCGTTCCCAGCAGCGACCCAACGCGCGTCCCGACCGTCGTCACCGTGGACGCCTCCACCGCCGCGTCGTCCGGCGCACGCATCTTCGCAATCCCGAAGTCGAGCACCTTCACGATGCCATCCGGCGTCACCTTGATGTTGGCGGGCTTCACGTCACGGTGGACGATGCCCTTCTCGTGCGCCGCATCGAGCGCTTCAGCGATCTGGCGCGCCGCTGACAGCGCCTCGCGCACCGGCATCGGACCGCCGCCCAGCCGCTCGGCCAGCGTCGGCCCTTCCACGAGCTCGAGGATCAATGCCCGCACACCATCGGTCTCGTCGACGCCATAAATCGTCGCGATGTGCGGATGATTGAGGGACGCCAGGACACGCGCTTCGCGCTCGAAGCGCGCCAGACGCTCGGCGTCTCGTGCGACGTGGGCGGGAAGGATCTTCAGCGCCACATCGCGCTTCAGCTTCGTGTCGCGCGCCCGATACACCTCGCCCATGCCGCCAGCCCCGAGGGGCGAGGCGATCTCGTACGGGCCGATGCACTGACCGGCAGTGAGGTCCATCGACGCTGACTATTCTCTCGTGTGCCCGAGACGCTGGAGTTCGGCGGACCAGTTGACGACGACCTTCAGGTCGGTCGGGGGCTCGGGTTCCGGTCTGAGCATCAGGAATCGATGGCCGTCCGGGGCGACGTCATAGGCGCGTGTGTCGTCCTTGACTTCGCCGAGCGCGTATCGGCCTTCGAAGATCTTGCGTGGCTTTCTGTACTCGAAGGTTGAATTCGTCGCCACATCGACGGCGAGCACTTGATCGCCATGACGGTAGAAGAGCTCCGAGCCGCTCGCCGACCAGACCGGCTCGACGCCTCCCTCCATCGAGATCTGCCATCGTCCTTCAGCGCCCGACGTCGGCTGCACGTACACTTCGTAGCGGCCCGCATCGTTCGACGTGTACGCCAACCAGCGGCCATCGGGTGACAGGCTTGGCGTCCATGCGTTCTTGGCTTTCATCCTCAGCGCTCCATCGCGCATCGAGATCATCGCCGTGTGGAACGACAAAGGCCCGATTTCGGTCAACGCGAGCAGGCCGCTCTCGGTTGCGACGGCATGGGGGATCTGCAGGAGAGGCTTGATCAGGATTGACGCCTCGACGCCGGTTCCGTCGGCCGACTTCCTGTAGATGTCCCACGACGTTCCAGCCCGGTTGGATGCGTACACTACCTCGCGGCCGTTGCGGCTCCAGACCGGCCACCCGCTTTGGCCTTCGAACGTCAGGCGCACGAGCGCGTCACGAAGAAAATCGAAGATCCAGATGGTGCTCTGCTCGAGAGTCGTAACTGTCACGGCAACGCGGCCCCCATCAGGAGAGAGCCTCGGGTTGCTATAGCTCCTGACTGGCGCGGCGATATCGGTAGATTGTCCCCGGCGATCCACCCACACGAGCCTCTCTCCTGGCGCAGAATTGACAGGCGCATACATGAGGAGTCCAGTGTCGGACACGCCATATGCGCCGACACGCTCGACCGCAAGCGTCGGAGTACCTCTCGTTTCTACCCGATCAACGCTGAACGGCACGGCCATCAGGTTGCCCCGATGGAGGAACGTGAGGTGGCCGGAGGAGAGGTACCTTGGAACGGCATCACCGGCGAGCAACGTTCGGCTTCGACGATCCTTGAACGAGAACACCGCGATCCGTCGATCGGCTCGAGTCTCCCCACGCGCCACGTAGATCACGTGGCGACCGCCAGGCAACCAGCGTGGGTTGACATGGCTTGTTTCGAGCCGCTGCTCGTCAGGGGCACTGAGCGCTTCGGGTACGCCACCATTTTCGGAGACGAGAAAGAGGCCCGCGCGCGCGATGGGAGCGAACACAATCGACCCGTTCTCACCCCAGTCCGCACCACGTTGGCTCGGTGCATCGGCAAGTGTGACTGGCGCGCCCCCGCGCATCGAGATCTTCTTCATCTTCCCGTCGGCGAAGAATCCCAGCCACTGTGAATCCGGCGAAAAGAACGGACCCTCTCCTCCCTCGATCACCGCGCGCGGATCGGCGTCTGGCGTCGCCAGCTTTCGTACGAAGAGTGTCCTTGCTCCGGGCCGGCCGATCGAGTACGCGAGAAATGCGCCATCGCGGGAGAGCTCGAGGTCGCCAGTCAGGATTGTCCCGCGCTGGACTGGCAGCACAAAGCGCGCGACTTCGTGTTGCGGTGCCTGCACCGTCCGCGCGCTCCAGACGGCCATCCCACCGATGGCGGCACTCAGTAGCGACGTGAGCAGCAGCGCGCCCGCCGTAGCCCAGCGGCGCATCCCGCGTGTATCCGCGTGGCCGACCTGAGTCGACAGTGGAGCATGTACCCCCGCCGATTCTCCTGATGGCGACAGCGTGTCCAGCGCGAAGCCAAGATCGCGCACGGACTGAAATCGCTGCTCGGGGTCCTTTTCGAGGCACCGTCTCACAATCCTGTTGAGCGAGATCAGGCCCGTGTCGGTATCCAGGTCTGGTGGTTCATCCTTCAGAATCGCCGCGACGACCTCGCTTGGCGACGGGCGCTCGAACGGACGTCTTCCGGTCAGCATTTCATGGAGGATGACCCCGAAGGCGAACACGTCGGCCCGGTGATCCGCGCGCTCGCCGCGCAGCTGTTCGGGAGCCAAGTAGCCGATGGTTCCGACGATGAAGCCGGGCGAGGTTTCGAGCCGCTCCGTCGCGACCGACGGCTGAACATCCGTCCTGTCCGTCAGTTTCGCCAGACCGAAGTCGAGAATCTTCACGCAGCCCTGGCGGGTCACCAGCAGATTCTCCGGCTTGAGATCGCGGTGAACGATGCCGCGCGCGTGCGTGGCGGCCAGCGCCTGCGTAATCTGTCGGGCATAGTCAATGGCGCGGCGGTGTGGCAACGCCCCGCGGTTCAACTGTTGCCGCAGGTCCTCGCCCTCCAGCATTTCGGTGACGATGAACGGTGCGCCGTCGTGTACGCCAATGTCGTGTACGACGACGATGTTCGGGTGATTCAGTTGTCCGGCCGTTCGCGCTTCCTCCTCGAATCGCCTCATCCGCGCGCTGTCGCCCGCAAACGCCAATGGCAACGCTTTGATCGCAACGTCCCGGCCGAGTCGAGTGTCTCGCGCGCGATACACCTCGCCCATGCCCCCGCCACCCAGTCGGGACAAGACGCGGTAGTGGCTCACCTGCCGGCCGACCCAGGACTGCGACTGCTCGACGGCCATCGCCCGCCCGACTGCTTCCATGGCAGATCCGTCGATCGCCGCGTGACGCACCGCTTCGTAGGAGAGAAGGGACTCAACCTCCCTTTGCAGGGCAGCGTCACCATCACACGATGTGGACAGAAACGAGGAGCGTTCGCCGGCTGGCAGCTCCAGCGCATCCCGAAACAGCCGGCCGACCCGCTCATGGTGTTCAGGGGTCACGAGCGTCGTCTCCATTGAGCTCGCGCAGCAGCCACGAACGCGCCATGCGCCAATCGCTGCTCACGGTCCGTGGTGAAACGCCGAGCACTCGGGCAATGTGCGGCTCGGTCAGGCCCCCGAAGAACCGCAGCTCCACGATCTGACTTTGTCGTTGATGGACCTTCGCCAGCGTCGTCAGCGCGTCGTCGAGGGCGACGATATCTGCGCTGCGATCGCTGCCAATCGCCAGTGCTTCATCCAACGAGACCTGACGCCCACCATTTCGCTTGTGTTGGTTGCGCGCACGCGCAAAGTCGACCAGGACCCTCCGCATGGCCCGTGCCGCAACTGCATAGAAATGATTCCGATCCTGCCAATGAATGCGGTTGGTTTCGTGCAGCCGCAGGTACGCTTCGTTGACCAGCGCTGTGGTCTGCAGCAGATGCCCCGAGCGCTCGCCGCACATGTACCTGGAAGCGAGCCGGTGCAATTCCTGGTAAACGAGCGGAGCCAGCTTCTCCAGTGCCGTCTCATCGCCGTTGTTCCAGCGGGCGAGCCATCCTGTGATGTCGTCAGATGAAGAAGCCACGTCAACCTTCTTTCCGACGAGCCGTCGCGAGTGTCCGGATCACCGCACTCCGCTGGCGGACGACGACACACCGACGAATCGGGACCGCGCTGCGAATTTTCCTGCTGGACTACGCCTTACCAGTTGACGCGAGGAACAGTCCCAGGACCGCACTGACCCTCACACGTGATGGCAGGCGCGACGGGGAGACTGCCTCAGTCGACCGAATTGTAGCCTGCCGGCCGTCGCTCCCAAAGCCGGGCCAATGGGCGTGTGTTCGACTTCCGCCAGTATTTCGTGGCCGCGCCAGCGCGCCTTCTGATTGAACGTCTCACCCCTCGACTTGATCTGATACCGAGTGCGCTTTCCGGGTGGTCTGTCCTCGAAGAATGGCCCCGTGCGGCTACGCGTGAGGCCAAACTCATCAGCGATTCCGAACCTCCGGCAACCACGGCCACCCGGCGGCTGGGGCGTGACGGCCCATGCTGCGCATCCATCAGCGGCCGGTCTTTCTGAAGCAGCGTCCTCTTTCTCCCCGAGTGGCCATTCGTGCGAGCGAGCGGCCGATGGCGAACGGTTGCGAGTTTCCACACGGGACTACGCCTTACTGAGCGACAGGGATCGCAAAGGAGGCAGACGGATCACGTCTGAACACACGGAGAGCGCATGCCATCAGCGATTCCTTGCTCGGGGGAGCAGGGGAGAAATCGACGGAGTGGTCCTTGCGGACACAACGGCTCAGGGGCGGTGGCGTTCAAGCTCATTCCCCGCGGAAGCCCACAACAGGAGGACTCCATGACATTGAAGAAACGATTCGCTTCCGCGTTCGCGGTCTCCCTGGTTGTCCTGGGGGTGGGCGCGTACGCGCTCACTCCCAACTTCCTTGTGGCGAACGCGGCGGTCGCACATTCGGAATTTTTCGACGGTCCGGCGACCATGTCCGTGCGGGAATTGACCATTGAGCCCGGTGAGATGACTCCCTGGCACTATCATCCCGGCGTTGTACTGGTCGCTGTGAAAAGTGGCGCGCTGACGCGCGAAGTTGGATGCGGCGGGGAGACAACATACACAGCCGGTCAGGCCTTCGAAGAATTCGATCGGGATGTCCACAGAGCCAAGAATCTGACGTCCGAGCGGATTGTGGTGTACGACGTATTCATGATTCCAGAAGGACAGCCGCACACCATCTCGACGCCCAACAATGACCGCCTTTGCGGCCCGCCCGCGAATGTTGGCAGCTGCCGGAACGGTGGGTGGAGCAATTTCACCTTCCCCCGCCTATTTGAGAATCAGGGCGACTGCCAGCAGTTCGTTGTCACGGGCAAGTGAAGGGAGAGAATCGAAGCCGGCCGCGGCGGACGCGACCACACTACGTGTCGCAAAAGGAGACCGGACACCGAGCGAGAGTTCTGGTAGGTTAAGTCGCTGATCGGGTGTGTTAACGCGCTTCGGAGTGGCTTGGTGTCGCTCGCGCGGTTCGCTTTCCAAGCGTGCTCGATCGACCACTCCAACATCTCTCCGTGTCTTTAGAATCAATAGTTTGCAGGAGAGTGGATGAGTCCGTAAACCCGAATTGTGTCAGAAATTGCGTCAGACCTCTTAATCTCCCGATCACTTACCGGCACGGACGGCCTGTTGCTAAGTCCACACAGTTCGGCGCCAACCAGTCCAGAGCCGGCCAACGGAACGTTTCAGTATAGCCCGCGATCGAGGCGGCGGGTCGTCGACCTGAGGCCAAATGGCACCTGCTAGCGGCGAGACTACGCGTCTCGCGCTGCCGCCCCAGACGACGCGGGCAA
>DASTBU010000140.1:0-46630 GCA_035711845.1 Vicinamibacterales bacterium | reverse complement strand
AGGCGGGGATCACGAGCGTTGACGGCTTTCAGCCTCGTCACTATACTGCCCCGAATCGTTACACGAATGTCGGTGTGGATCGTCGGGTCCAATTTTGACGCCTCGGCGCGTCGGAGGCCGTTTTCGGTCCCGGACCATGGTCGCTAGCTGACCGGGGGGGTTTGGGGCCGGGCCGCCGCACGGGGGAGGCGCCACCTGGAGGAGGTGGAGCGTGGGAGTTTTTGTGCGTAGGTCGGCGATGCGGGCTGTGCTCCCCGCATTCCTGCTGCTGGCCCTTCCGGCCATCCTGTGGGCGCAGGCCGGAACGGCCACGGTAAGCGGCACGGTCAGAGATACACAGGGCGCCGTTCTCCCTGGCGCCACGATCACGATCACCCAGACGTCAACGGGCGCCGTGCGCAGCACGGTCACGAACGAGACCGGCAGCTACAGCATGCCTGGCCTGCCGCCTGGTGAGTACGTCCTGAAGATCGAGCTGCCAAGCTTCAGCCCCTACATCCGCGAGAACGTCCTGCTGCGCGTGGACTCGACCACACAGGTGGACGCGCAACTCGCGCTCGGGGGGCTGGCCGAGACGGTCACCGTCACGGAGGCTACACCGATCATCAACACGACCGACGCGAGCATCGGCGCCACGATGAACCGCGAGACGATCTCGCGGCTGCCCGTCGAGGCTCGCAACGTCGTGCACCTCCTGAGTCTTCAGCCGGGCGCGGTGTTCATTCCGACGACGAATCCGAACACGGTGGACCCGAGATATGGATCGGTCGCCGGCGCGCGCGCCGACCAGCAGAACGTCACGCTCGACGGCGTGGACGTGAACGATCCCCAGTTGCAGGCGGCGTACACGTCGGCCGTCCGCATGACGCAGGAGGCGTTGCAGGAGTTCCGCGTCAGCACGAGCAACTACGGCGCGGACGCCGGGCGGTCGAGCGGTCCGCAGGTCTCGCTGGTCACGCGCAGCGGCACCAATCAGTTCGATGGCTCCGCCTATTGGTTTCTGCGCAGAACCGATACGTCGAGCAACGAGTACTTCCTGAAGCTGACGCAGGTGCTGGCCGAGGAAGAAAGCCAGGCGCCGAAGCTCGACAAGGACACGTTCGGGGGCTCCTTCGGCGGACCGGTTCGGCGGAACCGGATGTTCTTCTTCGGCAATTACGAGGCGCTGCGCGAGAAGAGCGAATCCCCGGTCGTCCGTGCGGTGCCGTCGGACTCCTTCCGGGACGGCATCCTCATGTACGAGTGCGCGGTGCCCTCGGCATGTCCGGGCGGCAGCGTGCAGGGCCTGCAGTCGCCGCATTCGGTCCCCGCGGGCTGGCATGGCCTGACGCCAGCCCAGATTGCGGCCATCGATCCGCTCGGCATCGGGCCGAGCCTGGCCGCATCGGAGTACTTCAAGCAGTATCCCTCGCCGAACGAGCCGGGACTCGACGGGCGGAACATCATGGACTTCCGGTTCGCGGCGCCGATCGAGAACGAGTTCAACACCTTCATCGGCCGGTACGACTGGCGGATGACCGACAAGCAGAGCCTGTTCGTCCGCGGCAACTGGCAGGACGACACCATCAACTCGGCGCCGCAGTTTCCCGGCGGGGATCCGGCCGAGCAGACCGTCTTCGACAATCTCGGGATGGCCATCGGCCATGACATGGTGGTCAGCGAGAGCCTCGTGAACAGTTTCCGCTACGGCTTCACCAGAATCGATACGGGCACGATCGGCACGCTCGACGACAACTTCGTCAACTTCCGGTTCATCGACGAAATCGATCCGCTCACGGAGACGTCGACGCGCCAGACGCCGACGCACAACATCGTCAACGACCTGTCCTGGCTGAAGGGGAATCATACGGTCAAGTTCGGAACGAACCTGAGATTCACGCGCATCCCGAGCTCGCGGAACGGCGGGTCGTTCCTCTCGGTTACGGTCAATCCCTCCTGGGTCTCCGGCATCGGCCGAACCTACATGCCCGGAGGGCCGGACTGCATTACGCCTGGGTGCTCGCAGGTTCCTGCGGTCGGGGAGAATTTCGAGGCCGGCTACGCCGATGCGTGGCTGAACATACTCGGCGTGCTGTCCCAGGCGGATCTGAGGGCGAACTACGACCGCGAGGGTAATCAGCTGCCCATTGGACAGCCGGTCACCAGAAAGTATGCGACCGATGAGTACGAGTTCTACGTGCAGGACTCCTGGCGCCTTGCCGAGAATCTGACGGTGACCGCCGGCCTGCGGTACGGGCTCTACTCGCCGCCCTACGAGGTGAACGGCCTGCAGGTGGCGCCGACCGTCAGGATGGGCGACTTGTTCGAACAGCGCCGGCAGAACATGCTCGCCGGGATTCCGTCTTATCAGGACCCCATCATTACATTCAACCTGGCGGGTCCGAAGAACGGCGGCCGCGGGTTCTATGAATGGGACAAGAACAACTTCGCGCCGCGCGTCTCGGTCGCCTGGACCCCGCGCGGTGAGAGTGGCTTCGCGAAGTGGCTGACCGGCGGGGACAAAATGGTCGTGCGCGGCGGCTATTCCAAGGTGTTCGACCGGATCGGAAGCGGCATCGCGCTCAACTTCGACGAGAACGCCGCATTCGGCATGTCGACGGGCATCAGCAGCCCGTTCGGCGATCCGTACGAGGAAAACCCCAACGCCCGCTTCGTGAATACGACGACGATGCCGCCCACCATGCCGACGGCGCCGCCCGGCGGCTTCCCGCAGACGCCGCCGATAGAAGCCGGGGCCATCGAATCGACGATCGACGACACGCTCGTCACACCGTCGGCCCACATGGTGAACTTCGTGGTGGGTCGCGAGCTGCGCGGGCAGTTTGCCGTCGAGGCCGGTTACATCGGCCGCTTCGGGCGCGACCTGCTGATCAGACGCGACCTGGCCATGCCGCTCAATTTCATCGATCAGGCGTCCGGGATGGACTATTTCACCGCGGTGCAGCAGCTGATCCGGGCCACCGATGCCGCTAACATCCCAAACGGGGCGACGATCGACGCTTACGCGGGCCTCGCCGCAATCCCGTACTGGGAGAATCTGTTCCCGGATGCGGCGTCCGGGGGGTTCTCGGCCACCCAGGCGATCGCCCGCCGGTTCAACCGCAATGCGCCGGACTACATCACGTCGCTCTGGTTGCTGGATCAGTTTTGCAGCCCCGCGTGCAGTAAGTTCGGGCCCTACACCTACTTCAACCGGCAGTACGACTCGGTTGCGGCGCTGAGCTCGATCGGCCGGTCGAACTACCATGCCATGATCCTCACGCTCCGCAAGCGCTACGCGGAGGGTGTGCAGTTCGACTTCAACTATACGCTGTCGAAGTCGGAGGACATGGGCTCGAACGTCGAGCGCGGAAGCGCGTTCGGAAACTTCGGCGCCGGCGGCTACAGCGGGTTCCTGATCAACTCGTGGGATCCCGAGATCAATTACGGGATTTCCGATTTCGACGTCTCACACCAAATCAACTTCAACTGGATCTGGGACCTGCCGTTCGGCCAGGGACGCCGGTTCGGCGGCAACGCCAACGGGTTCGTCAACCAGATCATCGGTGACTGGTCCTTCTCCGGCCTGACCCGCTGGACGAGCGGCTTCCCGTTCAGCGTGCAGAACTGCCGCTCCTGCTGGGCGACCAACTGGAACCTCCAGGGGAACGCGACGCTGGTCGATCCAAACCGGCGGCCCGAGGCGGAAGTCGTCAAGGACGCCATCGACAACCGGCCCAGTGCCTGGGCGGATCCGGAGAACGCGCGCGATTTCTTCCGCTTCTCGCTCCCGGGCGAGGCCGGCGACCGCAACATCTTCCGCGGGGACGGCTACTTCAACATCGATATGAGCGTGACGAAGGCATGGAACCTGTTCGCCGACACCCGGCTGCGGTTCCGCTGGGACGTCTTCAACGTGACCAATACCCCGAAGTTCGACGTGAACAGCCTCACCATGATTCGCGATCGGTCGGGATTCGGCCGCTACAACGAGACGCTCGCAACCTGCGACGCGCAGGCCGGGCGCTGCATGCAGTTCGCGCTGAGGTTCGAGTTCTAAGAAAGTCTCCAGCTTCCAGCTTCCAGCTTCCGGCTACTTGCCGGGAGTTGGGGGCTGGTGGATTGGAGGCTCGGAACTCCGGACTCGGGACTGGCAGCTGGCTGCTGGAAACTGGCAGCTGTCAACGTAAGAACCCCCGCTCCACCTTCTGCACTCCCCCATCAGCCGCCGCGATCGTCGCACGGACAATGTACGAGCCGGGCGCGAGGTCGCGCAGGTTCACCTCCGCGCGCACGCGCCAGCTGGCAGCACCGATTGCGCTGAAGGTCGCCGGAACGCTGATCGCCGGGGCGTGTCCGTCGGCCGGCTGCACCTCGACGCGAACGGAGAGCCCTTCGACCTTCCAGCCGGGGGAACCGTAAAGCTCGAGCACGGCGCCCAGGCGGTCGCCCACCGTTCGGGCGACGACCGGGCGAAGTGGCTGGCCGGGTGCGGTCTCGGTCAGGGCCAGGTCGCTGATGCCAATGGCGCTCGTGCCGCTCAACCGCGCGGCAAACCGGCGCTCGACGCTGCCGACCCGGCCGGTCGAATCGACCGCGGCCACCTTCAGGAGATAGCGCCCGTCTGGAATGGCCACAGCTTGTGAGAACCGGCCGTCCGGGGCCGGGTCCCGGCCGCTCGCGGCAATCACGCCCGCGTCATCGACCAGCACGTATCCAAAGGTCACCTGGTCCGACGATCCACCTTCCGCTTCGCCGCTGATGACCACACGGAGGCGATGGTCGGCCGGCTCGCGGAAGACATGCGTGGTGACACGGACCGGCAGTTCCGTTGCGACCCGCGGATTGCGCAGGAGCCGGACGATTTGCTCCTCGTTCTTCGCCGGGTCCGCGGGCCTCCGGAACGCGGGCCTCGCGCGCACGATGGCGCCGCGACCCGCCACGGATATATCGATGCGACGGGTCCGGCCGTCGCGATCGGCTGGTGTCGCCTCGAACGCCAGGAGGTAGTAACCCGAAAGCTCCCGCAGGATTCGCTGAAAAGGATGTGAATCGGCGCCGACCAGGCGAAAGTGGGCGCCGCGGGCCGCACCGGCGAGTCGTGCCAGGCCATCACCTTTCACCTGCAGATCCTGCGACAGCGTCGGAGAGACGATCGACTCCGACGCGTCGAAGATGGGCTGCTCGAGCTGGAGCACGTAGATCGTCACGCGCGCCGCCTGCGCGGCCGCGCCGAGCGACGTCAGATCGATCAGCTGGGGCTCGGCGACGAGCCCCTCCGATACGAGAACCAGCGTCTTCGGCCCGTCGATCTCCGCAAGGCGGGCGATGAGCCCGGTCAGCTGGTTCAGGGACGCCCGGGCGTTGGCCCGTACCTCCTGGGACAGCCCGCGGCTCTCCTGCTCGACTTGCACGGGACAGGGATCGCGAAAACCCTCGGCCTCGGCGGCCCTGGCCGTGCTCTCGAACCGGGACAGCGGCTGACCGCACTCGCGGAGAACCGCGCGATCGAGCCACGTGCGTTGCCCGTCGCCGATCGCCAGCGCCTCGGTCAGACCCAGATTGAACTGGCCTCGCAACGATGACGCGGTCCCGACGAGCGTCTGGAGATAGGACTTCACGCCGGCATGGTGATTGGTGAACTGGATGGGACCGATATGGTCCAGCGGCGCCGCGGCGACCCGATCGGACGGATCGAGCTGATCGACGAATTCTGCGGCGGCACGAAGCGCCGCAAGCCCCTCCACGCGGCGGATGTGCTGCTGATCGACGGCAATCAGCAGCAGACGGCCCGGCTCGATTTCCTCGTTGGAAGTGAAGTGCGGCGACGGCCCGGCCGCGGCCCGCGACGCCGCCGACTTGTGCGGCACGTAAACCGCACTGAGAACGCGGCGAGGGATGCCGTCGACGACGACCTGGAACCGTTCGGCGGTCAGACCTTCGACCGGACGGCCGTCGGGACCCACCACCGACACGTCCACCGTGACGAGATCCACGCCCGAGCGGAAAACTGGCTGGTCCTGACCCTCGAGCGTCAATGTGCGCGAGGCCACGAGCGCCAGCAGCGCAGCGGCCGACGAGAACCGAACAGCCCGTGAAGCCAATGGACCTCGCGGCGACGCTACTTGCGCCGGGTGTAGCTGATCTTCAAGCTCAGGAACTCCTTGCCGTCGGGGCCGGTCATGTAACTGCTCATGACGCGCGTTGCCGGGGTCGGATATTCCACGACCATGCGGGCCTTGACCCGCTGACCGGACGCGTCTGCAGCGTCCATCCAGCCGGTCGCCTTCTTGGCCGCCGGATCGTAGGTACTCTCGCCGATGGCGAGCCCCGTCGACATGGAATCGGTCCAGCTCCCCACGTATTTCTTCTTTGCCGGATCCCAGACGGTGATGCCATGCCCGTGAAACGGCGTTCCCGGCATGACCTCGCTCTTGAAGTCGGAGATCAGACAGAGACCGCCACAGCCGACGACGCTGGTTTCCACACCCTTCGAGACCATCGGCTGCATCCCGGGTGCGGGCGTGACTTCCACAGTGGCGTCCCAGATGCCGGCGTCGGCCTTCAGCACGTCGTGCTCCGGTCCCGGCTTGGGCATCGGGATCTCTTGAGCGCCCGCCGCCGGACCATATGCCGCCACGACCGCCAGCACGCCGAGCCGCACGAAGCTACCGACCGTCTGCATGAAGCACATGAGCTACTCCTTCGTCTGAACCGGCGGATTATAGCGCGGATGGCTGGGGGGCAGAGGTATTCGCAGGGGTGGTGGGTAGGGGGTCAATCTTGGACGCGACCACTACCAGGTCGTGACTTGCGTTCAGCGTCTCTGGTTCCCGCGCTATACTCCGACCCATCTGGAGGTTGAAGTGGGCCGAGTCTCGATGCGACGGGTCGCGGCGGTCGCCGCGATTGCCATCGTCCCCGTCGTCACCGCCGCACAGGACCCGAAGTCCGATGTTCTCGCCGCCGTTGAGAAGCATCGCGACGGCGCCGAGAAAGCCGCACTGCAGATCTGGGAGTACGCGGAGGTGGGGTACCAGGAGGAGAAGAGCTCGGCGCTGCTGCAGCAGCAGCTTCGCGATGCGGGCTTTTCTGTCGAAGCGGGCGTCGCGGGAATGCCGACCGCCTTCGTCGCGAGCTTCGGATCGGGCAGACCGGTCATCGGGATCCTGGCCGAGTTCGATGCGCTGCCCGGGATCACGCAGGAGGCGACGCCCGAGCGCGCTCCAGCGGCGGACAAGGACGCGGGGCACGCGTGCGGCCACCATCTGTTCGGCGCGGGGTCCACGCTCGCCGCGATCGCTGTGAAGGATTGGCTCGCCCGCCGCCGACAGCCGGGGACGATCCGCCTTTTCGGGACGCCCGCCGAGGAAGGGGGCGCGGGCAAGGTCTACATGGTTCGCGAGGGGCTCTTCCAGGACGTGGACATCGTGCTGCACTGGCACGCGGCCGACCGCAACGATGCGAGCCACTCGACGTCGCTTGCGAACAAGTCGGCGAAGTTCCGCTTCCATGGCGTGTCCGCGCATGCCGCCGGCGCGCCCGAGCGCGGCCGCTCAGCACTCGACGCTGTGGAAGCGATGAACCACATGGTCAACATGATGCGCGAACACGTGCCCCAGGAAACGCGCCTGCATTACGTCATCACACAGGGTGGGTCCGCCCCGAACGTCGTTCCGGACTTTGCCGAGGTCTTCTATTACGTCCGCCACCCCGATCCGGTGCAGGTGCAGGGCATCTTCGAGCGCGTCGAAAAGGCAGCCGAGGGCGCGGCGCTCGGCACCGGCACCCGCATGGAGCGTGAGATCATTCATGGCATCTACGCGGTGCTGCCGAATGAACCGCTCGCGCACGTCATGACGGCGAACATGAAGCGGGTGGGAGGCGTGAAGTACGACGCGAAGGAGCGCGCGTTTGCCGAAACCCTGCGCAGGAGCCTGGGAGAGACTCCACCGCCGCTCGACCAGGCGGCCGAGATCGGCCCGATCGAGTTCTACCGCAGCGGCGGATCCACAGACGTCGCCGACGTCAGCTGGGTCGTACCGACAGGCGGCCTCCGAACCGCAACATGGGTGCCGGGCACCCCCGCGCATTCCTGGCAGGCCATCGCCGCAGGCGGCACCACAATCGGGTTGAAAGGCATGCTGGTCGCCGCCAGGACGCTCGCGCTCACGGCGGTGGACCTGTTGTCCGACCCGACGCTGATCGCCGACGCGACCGCCGCATACCGCAAGCAGCTCCCGCCAGGCTGGAGCTACCGACCGCTCGTCGGCGACCGCAAGCCGCCGCTCGATTACCGCAACAAGAAGTAGGAACCGTGGTCCGTGGTCCGTAGTCGTTCGGACGCACCCAGTTACCAGTTACCAGTTACCAGCTTCCAGCTTCCAGCCACGGGCTACGAGCTACGAGCCCCGAGCCCCGAGCTACGAGCCCCGAGCTACGAGCTACGAGGCTCGAACTCAGAACTCAGAACTCAAAACTCAGAACTCAAGACTTCGCTCTACACCACCCGCATTTCCGGCCGGCGCTTCCTGGGGCTATCCTGAAGCCGTAGCACTGGAGGGCTGATGGACCGCGATGTGTTGGCAGCAATTCGCAACTTGCTGGAGGGATCCCGCGTCTTGAGCCTGGCCGTCATCGTCGATGGGGAGGCCGAGGCCGCGCTGCTCCCGTTTGCGCTGCGGGCGGATTACAGGGCGGTCTACGTTCAGGCGTCGGGCCTGGCGCGCCACGCGCGAGGGCTTCAGCCGCGCGCGCAGGTCGGCGTGCTCGTGCACGCGAACGACACGCCCGAAGCGGATCCGATGCAGCTGCCTCGACTGACCGTGCAGGCGACGGTCAGCGCCCTCGACAAGTCGAGCGAGGCCTTTCGATCGGCCAGCGCGCGCTTCATCGAGCGCTTCCCAGGAGCAGAAGTGACGCTCGCCCTGGGCGACTTCAACCTCTACGAGCTGACACTGGGGCGCGGCCGTTACATCGAAGGGTTCGCTCGCGCGTTCAATGTCGGCCCTCACACGTTCGGCGAGCTCGCATCCGCCTGACATTCAGCACGTCCTCGCCCAGGCCCCCACCGCGGGGGAGACAAACGGCGGCACACTCACGCGCGAGACCTGCCCCGGCGCGCCCCGGCCGGGCGTCGGGCCTGCTCGCGCACCATCCGATGCAGCGGCCGGAGATTGCCCATCGCCTGGTCCAGCGCGGCACGCCATCCGGCGCGCGATGACGGGTCCCTGGGCCAGAAGCCCTGGCGCAACTGGAAGTGCGGGCTGACCCTGAAGGATCGCCGTCTGCCGTCGGACGTGGTGACCGTCTGGTGCGCGCGTCCGCGATGCCCGTGCGCCGCGTCGAGGCAGTCGTACGCCTCCTGGAGCATCGCCTGCCACGCCGCCGGCGACAGGCCGTGCAGCAGGCAGGGGGATGGCCCAATCCGCTTTTCTCGAATCGGCGGGCGGGCCGAGACCTGCCACGCATCCCGGTACCAGATCACCTCGATCCGCGCCGGATCCCGGACTTCCGATCGAACCTCCAGGAGCTTGTGCTGCTCCAGCTCGCGCTCGATGAACCTGGCGATGGGCCAGCCGTCGTAGACCAGACCCTCGAGGTTGACGCTCGCGTAGGCCAGCTGCTGCTGTCGGTGCCACTCCACCCACGCGCTCCATTGCACGCCGGCAGTACCGTCGCAGATGCCGTCGACCTGGAGGCTCGGGCTGCCGAAGGTGTTCTCGCCGGCGGGAATCGTCCGCGTCAGGCTGGAAAACGCCTCGATCAGCAATCGTGCCGGTCCTGTCATGAGGGCTCCGCGGTCCTGCCGCCGCGGGTCGGCCGACCCGCCTCAATCTTCGGCCCTCTGCCGCCGGTCCACGTGAATCGCCACGTGCCGGCACGCCGCACGTTTGTCACGAGCGCCGGCCGGAAGCAGGCCAGGCAGGTGCCACCTGCCCGCCGCACGCTCGGGTACACGACCCCGAGGGAGCCATCGCGAAGCAGCGACTCGGCCAGCGCCTGCGAGGCCACGTAGCTGTCGGGCGCCAGGCAGGCTCGAAAGCCCCGCGCCTCGCGCAAATCGTGGAAGTCCGCATCGAAATCCGCGTGGAATTCCGCGTAGCTCACCGATTCGTCCGGAAAACCAATCTCGGACAGCTCCACCGACTTGTGGAAGGCCACTTCCGCCTGGGACGTCGCCAGCTCGAATCCGGCGTACCACGCACCCCGGTCGGGGCCGTTGAAGCGTGAACCGAGCGGGTGCGCATGGCAGAACGTCGCGTTCACGATTGACGCGTGCGGCACGCCCGAGAGCAGCTCGTCGGGGCCGATGCCCGGAAGCAGGCCGGCCTCCCCCCTCAACCTGTCGTTGGTCGCGCCGTCGAGCTCGAATATCGCCGCCAGATGGCGATCGTCGTCCGCGATCCGCGTGAGCACGCTGTCGCCGTGCGGGAGGTAGCGCGTCGGGATGAGCCGATGGGTGCCAGCCTGACGGACGCGCCGGGAGGGCAGGACCGCCATCAGCCTGCGCGGCGCGCATCGAGAAGGCGGCGGACGGTCTGGATCGCCGGAAGGCCCCCGCGCATCATGTACTCGAGCGGTGTGGCGCCGGCGAAGATGCGGTTGGTGTTCGACAGCTGCACCCAGCGGTCGGCGAGCTTTCCGGAGTAGAGGACGTGGAGCGCCTTGAAGATCCCGATGAGGAGGGACACGCGCGTGAGGCGGTCGGCGTCGAGCAGCCGATCCGGATCGCGCTTCATCTGATAGTACGGCCCGTTGGTGACGCCGCCGAGCAGGACCCGCGCGTCCTGGTCGCGTACCTGCCATCGGGCCATGATGTTGAAGAACGCCTTCAAGCCCGGGCCGCTCAGCCGTTCGCGCGTGGCCCGATCGGCGAGATCGACGGGGGCCGCGGGAAGGTGCCGGGACGCCGGGTAGGCCGGGGCGCGGCTGGGCATGAAAGGGTTCTCCTGATCAGGAGTATAATTGCTATCGAATGCGCCTGTCAACGGCGCTCGCCGCGGCCTCCAAATGTCCGGCTTTCCGACCTTTGGCCCGGGCGCTATAATTCCGCCGTCCTGGCGTGGGCCGGGTTCGACGGCAAAAGCGGGAATCATGCATTCACTGGACAGCCTCGCTGCGGCAGCGCCTGCCATCGATGGCGTCCGGATCGGCGACCTCGAACCAGGCGACCGGATCATCGTTCGGACGCGGAACTCGGTCTACTCGCTGCTCCTGAAAGGCGGGGACACGTTCGAAGCCTCCGGCGGCTGGTTCACGCGCGAGGCCCAGTCGGGGCTCGAAGTGCGGGTGGCCGGCTGCACGTGGGGAGGAAGCGCGCTCCTGACCCGCATGATTGCCGCGCCCGGCATGTTCCTGGAGTTCGCCAACCATGTCCGCACGACGCGGATCCGCGAAGTGCGGGTGCTCAGGCCCAGCGTCGGAGCGACGCTCCACTGAGCCGAGCCGTCAGGCCGGCCAATCCCCGGCTGCCGAGCGCGGTCGATCGCGTGGCGGCTAGCTGCCCTTCTCCATCTTGGAGGGCGCGATCCACATCTTGCCGTCCTTCTCGGTCACCGTACCGGTGACAGTCGCCGCCGCCTCGCCTTTGCAGGTGTGGCCGAACTTCTTGGTCACCTCGTTGGCGGCGATGTAGTACTGAGCCTCGGCGCCTTTGTCGTCTTTTGCCACGAGGACATCCTGACATTCCTTCGCGTCCGCCTTCTTCAGCGAACACTTCGCGCAGACGACTTTCCCGCTGAGCGTCACCTCTTCGGCGACCGCTGTCAGCACGCCGACGGTGCCCACGAGCAGCGCCAGGCACAACCCTGCAACCAGACTAAACTTCTTCATCAAATTCCTCCTCTGCGAAAACCGAACGTCAAAGAATATCCCAGACTGGGCCAAACCCGGCCACAGTTCTGCGCCGCCCCCTCGAAGCTTCGGCGAAGGGCACTATAATCGCCCTCTACCTCAACAGACCGACGGAGAAGACTGATGACACTGATTATCCTCCTGGTCGTCCTCGCCGTGATTGCGCTGGCGGTCATCGGCATCTACAACGGGCTCGTGCGCCTGAACGTGCAGGCCACCAATGCCTGGTCGGACATCGACGTCCAGCTCAAGCGCCGCACCGATCTCATTCCCAACGTCATCGAAACCGTCAAAGGCTACGCGGCCCACGAGCGGCAGACGCTCGAGTCGGTGATCAACGCGCGCAACCGGGCCGTGGCCGCTCAGAGCGCGGGGCCGTCGGAACGCAGCCAGGCCGAGGGGGCGCTGACGACCGCCCTGCGAGGGCTGTTCGCGCTCGCCGAGTCGTACCCGCAGCTCCGCGCGGTCGAGAGCTTCACGCAGCTCCAGGGTACGCTGGCGCAGATCGAGGATGCGATCCAGAACGCGCGCCGCTATTACAACGCCGTCGTGCGCGACCTCAACACCAGGATTCAGCAGTTTCCATCCAACCTGATCGCCGGTATGTTCGGCTTCACGAACCGGGAGTTCTTCGAGATCCCGGACGCCGATCGGGCCGTCCCCCAGGTGAAGTTCTGATGCATCATCGAGCGGCGGCCTGCCTGACGGTCCTTGCGGTGTCGCTCCTCCTGGCGGCGCCTGCTGCCGCCCAGCGCACCCTCGTCATCCAGAGCTTCGACGCGACAATCGAGGTCTCGGCCGATGGGTCGATCCTCGTCGAGGAGGTGATCGTTCCGCGGTTCACCGGATCCTGGAACGGCATCTATCGCACGATCCCCGTCCAGTACCGCACACCTCAGGGGTTGAACTACACGCTGCGGCTCGACGTGGAGGGTGCGACCGACGAGGAAGAGCGCGAGCTGCGGATCGAGAGCAGCCGCGAACGACACTACCGCAAGCTGAGGATCTGGGTCCCGGACGCGTCGGATACGACGAAGACCGTCAAACTGCGCTACCGGGTGGCGAATGCGCTGCGATTCTTCGAGGAGCACGACGAGCTCTATTGGAACGTGACCGGCGACGAGTGGGACGTGCCGATCGAAGCGGCGTCCGCCCATGTGACACTGCCCGGGGAGGTCACGGGCGTCCGCGCGACGGCCTTTCGCGGCGTCTACGGATCGACCGAGCAGGCAGCGGTCTCGATCGAGCCCTCCGGCGTGCGGGTCGACGCCACGGGCGGGCTGGCCTTCCGCGAGGGTCTGACCGTTGTCGTCGGCTGGAATCCCGGCGTGGTTCACAGGCCCACCGCCACCGAGCGGACTGTCAGCACGCTCTACAGCAATCTGCCGCTGGCGATTCCGCCGTTGGTTTTCGTGGGGATGCTGTGGCTCTGGCGCGCAAAGGGACGCGACCCGGAGCTGGCGCCCATCGCCACTCAGTACGAACCACCCTCGCACCTGTCGCCGGCCGAGCTGGGCACGCTTGCCGACGGCAAGCCGGATATGCGCGACATCACCGCGACTATCGTCGACCTCGCCGTGCGCGGATACCTCCACATCACGGAAGTGAAAGACGAACACCTCTTCGGGCTGCTTTCGAGCAGGGACTACACGTTCTCGCTGAAGCAGCCGCGGAGCAGCTGGGGCACGCTGAAGACCCACGAGCGCGATCTGCTCGGGTCGATCTTCGGGAGCTCCGAATCGGTGACGTTGTCCGACCTCAAGAACAAGTTCTACAAGCACCTGCCGGGCTTGAAGAACAGCTTGTACGGCATGCTCGTCAAGGACGGCTTCTACACCGGGCGGCCCGATCGCGTGCGCGCGCTCTACATCATCGCCGCCATCGTGGTGGGCGTGCTCCTCGTGGTGCTGAGCAGCACCGTCATGGCCGCACTCGGCATGCAGCCGGCTGCGGGCATCGTGGCGGGGATCCTCTCGGGGCTGATCATGCTGCTCTTCGGGTGGTTCATGCCCTCGCGTACCGTTCGTGGCACGCGTGAGCTCGAGAAAGTGCTCGGCTTCCAGGAGTTTCTCTCGCGCGTCGAGTCTGACCGGATCGAGCGCACGGTGAAGACGCCGGAGATGTTCGAGAAGTACCTGCCGTTCGCGATGGCGCTCGGGGTCGAGGACAACTGGGCGAAGGCGTTCGAAGGGATCTACACGCAGCCACCGCAGTGGTATACGGGCCCGGCGGGCGTGCACACGTTCCGGCCGAGCACCTTCACCAGCAACCTCGGCGCGATGTCCTCGCAGGCCGCGTCGGTCATGGCCTCGGCGCCCAGGAGCAGCGGCGGTTCGGGGTTCAGCGGGGGGTCGAGCGGCGGCGGCGTCGGAGGCGGCGGCGGGGGCGGGTTCTAGCTATTCCCACGATTCGCCCGATTCTGAATCGCGGAGTAGTGTCCTGGGTTTGGAAGTGAGCTTGGGTTCTCAGCCGCCGGCCTGGGAGAGCTCCGCTCGGAGATCGGCCGCGATCTCGTACGATCGCACGCGCTTTGCGTGATCGAAGATGTGCGACACGATCATGATCTCGTCGGCGGCGGTCCCCTCGATGAACGCATGAAGCCCGTCGCGCACGGTCTCGCGCGATCCCACCATCGCAATCGACGTGACCTCGGCCAGCGGCAGCTGTCCGTACGGCACCACGTCCTTCTCGTACTCCCTGCTCGGCGGCGGCAGCGTCGTCGGCATCCCTCTCCTGAGGCTGGCGAACGCCTCGCGCCCGGACGAGGCCAGAAAGCGGGCCTCCCCGTCGGTTCCGGCGGCCACGACGTTGACGCCAAGAATGGCGTAAGGCTCCGCGAGCCGCTTCGAGGCGCGGAAGCTCGAGCGGTAGGTGGCGAGCGCGTCCATCATCATCGCCGGCGCGAAGTGCGAGGCAAACGCGAACGGCAGGCCGAGCGCCGCGGCAACCCTGGCGCCGAAGAGGCTCGAGCCGAGAATGAAGATCGGCACGTGCAACCCGCTGCCCGGCACGGCCCTGACGGTCTGCCCGTCGCGCGGCTCGAAACAGGCCATCAGCTCCAGCACGTCGTGCGGGAACGCCTCGGGGTCGCTGACCAGCGTGCGCCTGAGCGCGAGCGCCGTCGCGTGGTCCGTGCCCGGCGCACGGCCGAGCCCCAGGTCGATGCGTCCCGGGAAGAGCGACTCGAGCGTGCCGAATTGCTCCGCCACGACCAGCGGCGCATGGTTGGGCAGCATGATTCCGCCGGCGCCGACGCGTACCGTGTCCGTGCCGGCCGCCACGTGGCCGATGACCACCGCCGTGGCCGCGCTGGCAATGCCCGGCATGTTGTGATGCTCGGCCAGCCAGAAGCGCGTGAACCCGAGGCGCTCCGCATGACGAGCCAGATCGACGGTGTTCCGAAGCGCCGTCGCGGCGTCGCTGCCGCGCGTGATGGGGGCGAGATCGAGAACCGAGAACGGGACCATCCAACAATCGTAAGTGATTCGGCGGGCGGAACCGCGGTCAGCAATCTCAGCTCCAGTGGCCGTCGCCGCAACAGGCAGCCATTGAGGCCGCCAAACGCATTCGGACGTCACGGGAACGGGTGATTGGGCGTCTGGGCCAACCGGATGGGTTCGGTCCATAATCCCTTCATGCGCACCCGCCTCCTCGCGGCCTTCTCTATCACCATCGCGTCTGTCGCCCCGGCCCAGCCCCCAACCGCCCACGATCAGCTCGCACGCGAGATCTACGCGGAGCTGATCAACATCGACACGAGCTCGAAGGCGGGTACAACGCCAGCGGCTCAGGCCATGGCGAAGCGGCTGCTCGACGCCGGATTTCCGGCTGCCGAGGTGCGGGTCCTCGGAGCCGCACCCGACCAGCACAACCTCGTCGCGCGGCTCCGTGGAACGGGCGCGGAAAAGCCGATTCTCCTCCTCGCGCACCTCGACGTCGTGGACGCGCGCCGGGAGGACTGGACGGTCGACCCGTTCGTGTTACAGGAAAAGGACGGCTACTTCTACGGCCGCGGCACGACAGACGACAAGGCGCAGGCCGCGATCTGGGTCGCGACGCTGATTCGTTTCAAACAGGAAGGATTCATCCCGAAGCGAGACCTCATCGTCGCGCTCACGGCAGACGAGGAAGGGTGGGGCCCGGCGAATGGTGTCGACTGGCTCATCAAGAACCATCGAGCGCTCATCGAGGCCGAGTACTGCATCAACGAGGGCGGCGGCGGACACATCAAGGGTGGGCGCCGCGTGCTGAACGAGATCCAGGCCGCCGAGAAGCACTACGCGACCTACCGCGTCGAAGCCAGGAACAAGGGCGGCCACAGCTCCCTGCCTGTCAAGGACAACGCGATCTACCGCCTGGCAGCCGCGCTGGGGAAGCTGGCGAGCTACGACTTCCCCGTTCACCTGACGGAGGTGACGACCTCGTTCTTCCAGCGCACCGCGTCGATCGTCGGCGGCCAGGAGGGCACCGACATGAAGGCCCTGACGGCATCGGCGACGCCCGACCCTGAAGCCGTCGAGCGCCTCTCCAGGACGGCGCTCTACAACGCGGTGCTCCGCACCACCTGTGTGGCCACACTGCTCGAGGGGGGACACGCCGAGAACGCGCTCCCACAGATGGCGCGCGCGACGATCAACTGCAGGGTCATCCCCGGCGAAACGCCTGCGGATATCCTGCACACGCTCGAACGGGTCATCGACGATCCCACGCTGACCGTCAGCGCTGTCAGCGACTACCCGCCCAGCCCTGTCTCTCCATTGAGGCCCGATCTGATGCAGACCGTCGAGCACATCACCAACGACATGTGGCCGGGCGTGCCGGTCGTCCCCGTCATGGCCACGGGCGGCACCGACGGTGTGTTCCTCCGCATCGCCGGGATGCCGACGTACGGCATCTCAGGGCTTTTCGAGGACATCGACGACGTGCGGGCGCACGGACGGGATGAGCGGCTTGCCGTGACGGCCTTCTACGAGGGGCGCGAGTTCCTGTACCGCCTGGTCAAGGCGGTCGCGCAGTAGGCGACGTGTTCGAAGCCGCCGAGCTGGGCCGCACCGTTTCAAAAGAGGAGTACCGCTCCGAAGTCGCGGGGCTCCGCTGGCAGTTGCTCGACGCGCAGCGGCAGCTTCGCACGGCTCCGTTCCCGCTGATCGTCGTGTTCGGCGGCGTGGACGGTGCTGGAAAGAGCGAAACGGTGCAGCTGTTGAACGAGTGGATGGACCCGCGGTGGATCGTCACACGCGCGTTCGACGAGCCGTCGGAGGAAGAGAGCGAGCGGCCGCCGCACTGGCGTTTCTGGCGCGATCTCCCTGCCCGGGGACAGATCGGCCTCTTCCTCAGCTCATGGTATTCCGCTCCCATCCTCGAGCGCGTGCATCGCAGGACGGGCTCCGCCGAACTCGATGCCGCGGCCAGGCGGATCTCGACCTTCGAGCGCGTGCTGGCCGACGACGGGGCGGTGATCCTGAAGTTCTGGATGCACCTGTCGAAAAGTGCGCAGAAGCGGCGGCTCACCGAGCTCGAAGCGGATCCGCTCACCAGGTGGCGCGTCGCGAAGCGCCAGTGGAAGGACTGGAAGCTGTACGAACGCTTCACCGCGGCGGCAGAACGAATGATCAGCCAGACGAGCACCGCCTCGGCGCCGTGGGTGATCGTCGAGGGCGCCGACGAACGGTACCGCAGCCTCGTCGTCGGGACGACTATCCGTGACGCGCTCTACAAGGCATTCGCCGCGCTGGAAGAGTCGCAGAGCGCCAGAAATTCGCTGGAGACATCGACGGTCGGCGGCGCACCGTCCGCCCGCACCCTGACGCGGCGGAAGCGCGGCCCGACGGTGCTCGCCCGGCTCGACATGTCCCGGACGATCCCCGACGGCAAATTCGATCGCCTGCTCGAAAAGTGGCAGGGGCGGCTGAATCGACTCCAGCGTGAGGCGCTCCGGCGGCGCGTGTCGACCATCCTGGTGTTCGAAGGCTGGGATGCCGCGGGAAAGGGGGGCGCGATCCGGCGCGTGACCTCCGCGCTCGATCTCCGGGAGTGCCGTGTGATTCCGTTCGCCGCGCCGACCGACGAAGAACGCGCGCACCATTATCTCTGGCGATTCTGGCGACACCTGGGTCGCGCGGGCCGGGTGACGATTTACGACCGCAGCTGGTACGGGCGTGTGCTCGTCGAGCGCATCGAAGGGTTCGCGGCCGAGCCCGAGTGGCGCCGCGCTTTTGCCGAGATCACCGAGTTCGAGGAGCAGCTGATCGACCACGGCATCGTTCTCGTGAAGTTTTGGCTGCACATCACGCCAGCCGAGCAGCTGAAGCGGTTCGAGGAGCGCGCCAAGTCGCCCTACAAGAGCTGGAAGCTCGGCGACGACGACTGGCGCAACCGGGAGAAATGGGAGGAATACGAGCGGGCGGTGGACGAGATGGTGGCCCGGACGAGCACGCGTCGGGCCCCGTGGACGCTCGTCCCGAGCAACGACAAGAACTTCGCGCGGATAGAGATTCTCCGGACCGCGTGCAAGGCGCTCGACGACCGCCTGCGACGGAAAGGCTAGGCCCCCCGCTGGACGCGCCTCCCGTCCTGGCCTCCACCTCGCCCGCCGCGACGGGGCTCCGCCCGCTCACGGTTGTGCAAACGAAAATTCAACTTTGAAACGGGCCCCGGCGGCAATCGGACGCCGGCGGGGCGGAGAACTCGGTTCCAGCGGCCGTGGCGCCTGTTCTCGGAAGGCACGCAGGTTGCTGGCAGGCTGCTTCGTACCCCCCGCCGCTCGAGGCCAGTAATGACACTCTTCAAGAAACTGACTGCGAAACTGGACGGTCCGCATCCCGACATGGCCGAGTTCGAGCGGCTGCTGGCAGGTGCCCAGAGCGAACGACAGACCCTCCAGGAGATGCTGTCGTCGGTGAACGGGTGCGTGACCGAGATTCCTGCGGTGCGCCGCGGCCTCGACGAGGTGGATCGCCGCGCCTCGGAGCTCGCCGAGCGCCTCGTCACGATCGCGGCCTCGGTCGACACCCTCACGCACGCAAGCCGAAGCATCGCCGAACTGGACAAGCGGACCGCCGCCATCGACGCGAGCATCCGGAAGGCCGAGACGCGTGCGACGGAGGTCGACAATCAGTGCCAGTCGCTGCAGGAGATGGTCTCTATGGCCCTGCAGACCCTCGCCAGGCTGGAGGCGGCGAAGCAGGACAGCGCGGAGATTGCCAGGTTCGACGACCAACTCCCCCGGGTGAGGGACGAGTGCAGACGTGTCCTCGACCAGCAGACAACACTCGCAGGCGACATCGAACTGCTCCACAAAATGACCGCCGCGCTCATCGAGGACGCGGCCATGACGAGGCAGGCGTCACGGGAGGCGCGAGAGGACGCCGACAGCGCCGCGCGGACGATCGGCGACGTTCAACAGAAGATCGAGCATCTTTCACACTGCCAGGCCCTCGAGCATGACACCGACGAGCAGCTTCAGTCGCTCAACGCGCTGGCCGAGCACGTGTCCGCCAAGATGAAGGCGCTCGACACGCAGCAGCAGACGGTCGAGCGGGCGCTCGTCGATTCCCGCAGAGTGCAGGAAATGGTCTGGGACATGGAGGTCCAGATCCTCAAGTTGACCGACGGCGCCGCGGCCGCAACTCGAATCGAGGAGAACCTGGCGCGGCTCGATCGGCTGCGCGAGGACACGACCGGGCAGCTCGACGAGGCGATCCGCGCCCGCGACGAGTTCACCGAGAAGTACGCGCGACGGCAGAAAGATGCGGAAGAGGTCATGAAAGCCGTCCAGGGCCACCTCGATCGCCTCGCCTTGAAGAAGGAGGAGCTCGAAACGGTTCGCGAGCGGATTGCGTCAGCGCAGGCCGCCCTCGACGACACCGAGGCGCGGCTCGGCGCGGTCTCGCGCACCGAGGAGACCATCGTGCGCCTCGGTTCGACCGTCGACGCTGTGTCCTCGCGTCTGCGCGAGGCGTCGGTCCAGGTCGAGGCGCTGCAGCAGCGGCAGGCCACGTTGAGCACGCTGGAGGATCGGCTGAACGAGCTCGACGTCATCGCCAAGCGCACCCTGTGGCAGTTCGAGAGCATCAGCACGCGGAGTGGTGAGCTCGAGGCGATCAAGGCTCAATTCGCCGCCTTCGATGAGACCTCGGTGAGTGCGCACGCGCTGGTCGATCAGCTGCGATCCGACAAGCACGAGTTCGCGCAGTTCGTCGAGCAGACACGCGGCTTCATGGGAAGCGCGCACGAGATCGAGCGCCGCATCGAGGGGTTGACGAGCAGCGTCGCCGCGGTAGAGGTTCGTGCGGCGCGGGTAACGGGACTGGCGCCGAAAGTCGAGGAGATCGCGACCCAGCTCGATTTGCTCGGTCCACGGCTCCCGGCCGTCGAGGATCTCCACGCGCGCCTGAACGCGCTGAATACCTTGAGTGTCGAGGTCGACAGCAAGCTCGCGGCGCAGCTGGCCCGCCAGGCGGAGCTGGTGAGCGCAGGGGTGACGTACGACGGTCTGGCCGGCCAGATCGCGGACGCGCAACAGAAGCTCGCCGCGCTGGCCGCGTTCCAGATGCGGCTGGCGTCGCTGCCCGAGCAGGTCTCGAACGTCGAACACGATCTGAGTGCGACGCGCGACGCGCTGAACGCCCTGCGCCAGGACGGCGAGGCGCTGGCCGCCCAGGAGCGCCGGCTGATCGCACTCAACGAGTCGGCGCAGGGGCTGACCGACGATATCGCCAGCCGCGTGGAGACGGCACAGGCCCTCGAGGCGGAGCTCCAGCATCTCTGCGCGCTGAAAGACAATCTCCGCGCCGACCTCGCCCAGATTCAGAGTACGCAGCGAGAGGCCGTGATCAGCGGAAAAGAGGCCGCCGACCACCTGCAGCAGCTCACGGCGGGATGGAAACAGATCGATCGGCGGCGAGCCGATCTGAGTGCGGTCGAGAGCAGTCTCCGCGCGATCGAGGGCCGGGTCGAGCAGTTGCAGCGCCTGTCCGACTCCCTGGATGGCAAAATCGAGTCGCTCGCGGAACGGGAGCGGATCGTCGTCGCCGTGAAGCGGGAGATCGAGACCATCCACGAGATCGCGAGGAAGAGCCACGAGGATCTCGCCGCTGTCGCTGACCGCCGTCACGAGATCTCCCACGATCGGGCCGAGGTCGACCGCCTCTTCCAGGCCCTGGCGGCCGCTGACCAGAAAGTGGGAGAGATTGAGCGGCGGAGCCGCACGGTCGACGAGGTGCGGCGAAAAGCGGATGCGGTGGCCCACCTTCTGGAGGACGTCCACGTCACGCTCGACACCCTGGGCACTCAGAAGGCCATGCTCGATGAAGTATCGGAACGGCTCGGCGGGCTGGATGCGGTCATCGCCGAGGCGCAGGGCACGACGAAAGCCCTGCAGGCGGAGCGCAAGATCGCCCAGCGGATCGTGGAGAACGTCCGCACCATTCACAATCGCGCGAACGCCGAGATCAGGCCAGCCGGTTGATCGAAGCGGCAGGCATGTGTCGGCCGGCGCCGACGCGCCGGCTCGCCGCTGAAGGTCGACGGTGGGCGGCGGCGGCCGGGGGCCGCCTCATCCTCCAAGCAGACAGCCCGCGGAGTCCACTATCGGGAAGCCGGCTTTTTTCCAGGCGGCCATGCCGCCGGTAACATTCGACACGCGAGTGAAGCCGTGTCGCCGCAGCACGCTCGAGGCGGTGCTCGACCGCGCTCCGGAATGGCAGATCACCGCGATCGGCGTCTCACGCTCGACAGGAAGATCCGCCATCCGCTGTTCCAGCTGCCGGTAGCTCTGAAGGTGCGCGCCCTCGATGTGGCCGGCGTTCCATTCGGTTGCCTCACGAACATCCAGCACCCTCGGCGCATCTCCCCTGGCCATCTGCGCGCGAAGCTGTTCGACCGTGATCTGATCGACGGCGACGGTGGGCTTGCCGGCGCTCCGCCAGGCCTCGATTCCGCCTTGCAGGTACCCCCGAACCCTCCCGTCCAGTCCCACGAACGCGAGCGCGTGCATCGCGCGCGGCATCAGATCGTCGGTGTCGACGACCAGCAGCAGCGGGACATCGATCGGAGTGACCCATCCGACCCGCTGCTCGAACTCCGGGCTGGTGAGGTGCACGTTGAGCGAGCCGGGGACGTGCGCGGCGCCAAACGCCGTGCTCGGGCGTGAATCGATCACGATCGCTCCCCGGGCCAGCGCATCGGCGAAGGCCCCCGGATCGAGCCCCGCCGCCGTCGGTTCCTCCATCGTCAGCGGCCTCAACCCCTGGTTGATCGCGACGATGTTGACGATGTTGGCGGGGCGGACGGGTTGCTCGGCGTTCATGAAGCGAACGAACGCCGAGCGGTCCGTGTGCTTCAGCGCCGGATTGTTACGGAGTTCGTAGCCGATCGTGGTGGCAACCTTGCCACTCGTGACGCGCCCTCAAGTGGAGCCGGCCACATGGCCGGGATAGACCTCCACGAAGTCGGGCAGCGTACGCAGGCGCGGGATCGCGACGTCGAACAGCGTCTCCGCGCCTTCGACGCCGTCCTGCGCCAGATCCGGCCGCGCGATGTCGCCAACGAGCAGAAAATCGGCGGTGAGCAGGCACCATGGGTCATCGCCACGGCTATGGTCGTACACCAGCAGGTTGATCTGCTCGGGTCGATGCCCGGGCGCTTCACGCACCTCCAGCGTGACCTCGCCCATCGTGATCCGATCGCCGCCCCTCACCCGGGTAGCCGTGTACTCGATCGACGCGAGCGCGGGCAGGATCAGCTCCGCCCCGGCGGCGCGCGCGAGCCGGCGTGCTCCGGAGACGTGGTCGGCGTGGCTGTGCGAATCGATGACATACCGAATCCGCGACGCCTTGCGCTGGGCGGTCAGGAGATAGGGCTCGATGTCCCAGAGCGGATCGAACACGGCGCATTCTCCGCTCTCGAGCGCGCCAATCATGTACGCTGCGCAGCCGGTCTCGCTCCGGATTAGCGATTCGAACCACATGACACACTCCCGAGGTGATTATACGCGCGGGGTGAGATCCTGTCGGCGAACGAGCGCTCATAGGAGAACCGCCGGCAGCGCTCAGTGTGCAGGCGGCCCGGATCTTTCTGACGATGTCCGTGAACGGCGGGCGAAGTACTCCTTGCGCGCACGGACCTTCATGCCTCGTGTGCTCACGCGCACTTCAATCTTGTGCATCTTGTCGTCCAGCTTTGGCGGCTCGAAGCCGATGGCGTACTGGCGGTGCAGTTCCTCGGCGACTCGAGCGAACGCCGCATGAAGATCGTCGGCGCGGGTCAGCTCGAAGTAGCCGCCGCCGGTGTCCTCGGCGATCGTCGCGAGGGCGGGATCCGGCCGCTGCGATCCCATGCCGCCGAACCCGCCTGCCGGCCGGCCCCCGGAAAGCGTCGACTCGAGGCCAATCGCGTACACCATCACGTCTTCCTGCTGGGCGCCGCGCATGACGTCCATCACGCTGCGGTTGTCCAGCCGGAAGTTCATCGGCGCGTCGGCGCCATCGCTGAAGACGAGGACGACCTTGCGTCCATCCTGCCCTCGCAACGCCTCGATGGCGCCATCCACCGCGTTCCAGAGAGGTGTGGGCCCTGTTACGGGCAAGTCCGATCGCAGAACCCGCATCAGCTCCTGCTGGTCGCTCGTGAACTCTGCCGGCTGGATCTCGATACGCTCGGCGAAGCTGCCGATGCGTGCCTTGTCCTCGGGCTGGAGCCGCTGGACGAATTCTCCCGCGGCCTTCTCCACCAGCCCGAAGTTGCCGCGCATGCTGCCGCTTCGGTCGAGCATCATCACCACCGTGATCGGCTGGATGTCGTTCGAGAACACGGTGACCGGCTGAGCCTTGCCGTTGTCGCGCACCTCGAACGCGTCGCGCGCGAGGTCCGGAACGAGGCGCCCGTCCTTGTCGGTCACGGTGGCATACACCGCGACCGTCCGGGCTCCACTGCCGAATTGCGGCTGCTGGGCCGCGACGGCCAGGCTGAGGTGCGTGATCGCTGCTGCGAGAGCGAGGATGGAACCGCCGGACGCGACGAACTTCATGAGGGTCGTTCCCTTGCGGCTGAACGTCTGGCCGCGAGTATGGCAGGCCCCTCCATCATCGCACGATTCCGCCGGGACGGACCCTCCCCGTTCGAATGCGGGCCTTCTCCTGCGATAATGTGTCCGCTGATACAGGCCGCTGACCCGAACCCATGCCATTGACAGCGGGGAATCGACTGGGCGCTTACGAGATCGTGGCCGCGCTTGGCGCCGGTGGCATGGGCGAGGTCTATCAGGCCCGCGACACGAGGCTCGGCCGCGAGGTCGCCATCAAGTCCCTGCCCGATCTCGCCCTCGGCGATCCGGAGCGGATCGCCCGCTTCGAGCGGGAGGCGCAGATCCTCGGCTCGCTCAATCATCCGCACATCGCCACGCTGTACGGCCTCGAGGAATCGGACGGGGCCCGCTTCCTCGTCATGGAGCTGGTCGACGGCGGTACGCTCGCCGATCGGTTGGCGCGTGGGAAACTCTCGCTTCCCGTCGCGCTCGGCATCGCACGCCAGGTGGCGGAGGCGCTCGAGGCTGCACACGACAAGGGCATCGTGCATCGCGATTTGAAGCCCGCCAACATCGCGCTCAGTGGCTCCGGCCAGGTGAAGATCCTCGACTTCGGGCTCGCCAAGGCCCTCGACCGTCACCCCGACGATCAGGTGACGGCGCTCGCCGCCACGCAGACCGGCGTCGTGCTGGGTACGGCCGGCTACATGAGCCCCGAGCAGGCGCGAGGCGCCTCGATCGACAAGCGAAGCGACATCTGGGCGTTCGGTTGTGTCCTCTACGAGCTGCTCACCGGGCGTCATCCATTTCCAGGCCGCACGATCACCGACACGATCGCCGCAATCGTCACCACGGACCCGGACTGGACGGCGTTGCCGCCGGAGACACCCCGGCAAATTCGATGGCTGGCGCGCCGATGTCTCGAAAAGGATCCCAGGCGCCGCCTGCACGACATCGCCGATGCCCGGATCGAGCTGGAAGACGCGGCAGCCGAGCCTGCTGGATCGGATCAGCGTGCAGCCACGAGCAGCGGCCCGCCGACGTCAGCAGCCGCCTGGAAGCGGGACCTGGTCGCGTGGAGCCTGGCAGGCGCAGGCCTGCTGGTGCTGCTCTGGAGCGTCCTGGGGACGCGCGACGCGGATGCGACCGGCGAGACGCCCCCGGTCACCGCCGCAGTGATGCTCCAGGACGGCTTGAACGTATCGCTGGGCAACCCGCCCGGACGATTAGCGCTGTCGCCCGACGGCTCGAAGCTCGCCATCGTTGCCGCCGACGCGCCGGATCGGACCACGTTGTGGATCCGTCCGCTCGACTCGCGGCTCGCGCAACCGCTGGCGGGAACCGAGAATGCTTCGTTTCCCTTCTGGTCGCCGGACGGTCGGTCCATTGCGTTCCTCGCGTCGGGCAAGCTGAAGAAGATCGACGTAGCCGGCGGCGCGCCGGTCACGCTGGCCGACGCCGCGCTCCCGTCCAGGGGCACGTGGAACAAAGACGACGTGATCCTGTTCACGCCTGCTGGGGGCTCGCCGATTTACCGGGTCTCAGCCAGCGGCGGGACTCCCGCCCAACTCACCACGCTCGATGCGGCTGCCGGAGACACCCAACACTGGTATCCGTCCTTCCTCCCCGACGGACACCACTTCCTCTACTTCGTGGTCGGCAGCAAGGCGCGCGGCATGACGGACCCGCGAGCGATCTACATCGGCTCGCTCGATCCTGACGAGGCGCCGAAGCTGCTGGTCGAAGGCGGATCGAATGCCGTATACGCCAACGGGCACGTGGTGTATCTCCGCGAGGGCACGCTCGTGGCGCGGCCGTTCGATCCCGATCGCCTCGAGTTCACCGGCGAGCCCCTGCCGATCGTCGAGCAGGTGCAGATTGCCGGCGCCGGCACGACGGGCGTCGCGGGCGCCTTCTCCGTCTCGGACGCCGGGCTGCTCGCGTATCAGACCGGCTTCCAGGTTCGCTCACAGCTCGCCTGGTTCGATCGAACAGGCCGCGAGATCGGAAAGCTCGGGGACCTCGCCGACTACGCCGATGTGTCGCTCTCGCCCGAGGGTTCGAGGGCGGCGGTCAGCGTGCTCGATCCCGCGCTCGGCACACGCGACGTCTGGATCTATGACGTCGTTCGCAAGCTGCGCGAGCGCTTCACATTCAATCCGGGTGACGACTTCGCGCCGGTCTGGTCCAGGCCCGACGGCGCCCGTATTTTCTTCAGCTCCCGTCGTCAGGCCAGCATTCACCTGTATCAACAGCCTTCGCGTGGCGGCGAGGAGGAACTGCTGTACGAGGACGCGCTGGGCAAATTCGCGAGCCATGTCTCCCCGAGCGGCAGTCACCTCGTGTACATCGCGGGTGGAGGCATCATTCGGCGAAGCGATCTGTGGGCAGTTTCTCTCGACAAGCATCGAAAGGCCTTCCCGATCCTGGACTCCGCCTTCGTGGAGTCGCACGCCCAGGTCTCACGCGACGGCCGCTGGCTGGCCTACATGGCCGACGAGTCGGACCAGTTCCAGGTATATGTCCGGCCGTTTCCTGGACCGGGCGACAAGACGCAGGTCTCGCCGGCGGGCGGCGGTTGGCCGAGATGGAGCCACGACGGCTCGGAAATCGTGTACCTCGCGCCTGACAACACGCTGATGTCCGTGCCCGTGTCGGCGCGAGGGTCGGTTTTCATCCCGGGCGAGGCGCGCAAGCTGTTCAGGATACAGCCCAGGCGCGGCTCCAGGCTCGATGCGTATCAGTACGATCTTTCGCCAGACTCGCAGCGCATCCTCGTCAACATGCACGTCGAAGAAGCGACCTCGGCGCCGATCACGCTCATCGTCAACTGGCCGGCCACACTGCGCCGATCGTCGCGCTAAAATAGGTCTTCGATCCCGTGCCGGATTCCCCAACGCTGCCCTCCGTCCTGCTGGAGGAGCTCCACAGACTCCTCGGCGATCGTCTCGTGACATCAGCGGCCGTACGGGATCACCACAGCCACGACGAGTCGTATCACCCCTGGCGCCTGCCCGATGCGGTCGTGTTCCCGGTCAGCACGGAAGAGGTCCAGGCCATCGTGTCCGCCTGTGCCCGTCACGGATGTCCGATGGTTCCGTTCGGGGCCGGCACCTCGCTCGAGGGACACGTGATCCCGGTGCGCGGCGGCGTGACGATCGATCTCTCGAGAATGAACCGCATCCTTCGCGTGAGCGTCGAGGATCTCGACGCGACCGTCGAGCCGGGCGTCACGCGGAAGCAGCTCGAAAAACATCTACAGTCCACCGGCCTCACCTTTCATCTCGATCCGGGAGCGGACGCGACGATTGGCGGCATGGCGGCGACCCGGGCGTCGGGGACCACCGCGGTTCGATACGGGACGATGCGGGAGGTGGTGCTGGGATTGCGGGTCGTACTGCCGGACGGGCGGGCGATCGAGACCGGCGGCCGCGCGCGCAAGTCGTCGGCGGGCTACGACCTGACGCGCCTGTTCGTGGGCGCCGAAGGCACGCTCGGCGTGATCACCGCGGTCACCCTCAGGCTGCACGGGCGGCCCGAGGCCATCGCGGCAGCGACATCCCACTTCGACACGATCGACGCCGCCGTCGAGACCGTGATCACCGCGATCCAGCTCGGCATTCCCGTCGCGCGGATCGAGCTGCTCGACGAGGTGCAGCTCGAGGCCGTGAACCGCTTCTCGCGGCTCGACTATCCGGTCGCGCCCACGCTCTTCTTCGAGTTCCACGGCTTGAGCGAACGCGACGTGCTCGAGCAGGCCTCGGCGGTCGAGGAGGTCGCCCGGGAACACGGCGCCCGGCGCTTCGACCAGGCGGTCACGGCCGAGGCGCGCGCCGCTCTGTGGCAGGCGCGACACGACGCGTACTACGCGGCGCTGGCCCTCCGTCCCGGATCGCGCGGATGGACTACCGACGTCTGCGTGCCGATTTCCCGACTCGCGGAGTGCATCGTGGAGACGAAGAAGGACGTCGCGTCGTCCTCCCTCGTCGCCGCGCTGGTCGGCCACGTGGGAGACGGCAACTTCCACATGATCTTTCCGGTGCGGCCCGAGGATCCGTCCGAACTGGCGGAAGTGCAGCGGCTGACCGATCGCCTCGTCGAGCGCGCGCTGCGGCTGGGCGGCACGTGCACGGGCGAGCACGGCGTCGGGCTCGGCAAGCAGCGCTTCATGTCCGTCGAGCACGGGGAGGCGGTGGACGTGATGCGCGCGATCAAAGCGGCGCTGGACCCTCAGGACCTGATGAACCCCGGCAAGCTGCTTCCCCTCTGAATTCCGCCGGCGCCATAAGCTCCACGTTGTGGCGCGCTCGCATCGTGTGGCATGCTTTGCTCTCTGCTTCGTATCTCCGCGCGGTCGACCCGGCGAATGTACGGAAAGGCCGCAGCTACTGACGCAGGAGGTCAGTATGAAGACAGGCTCCCCGAATTACAGTTTTGGAATCCTTGCGGCTCTCGCGCTAATCGCGATCGCTGTCGAGCCGGCTGCGGCCCAGTACGGGCGCTCGGAGCGCGCCGGCCTGCCGCTGCCGTGGGAGAACGATCGGATCGGCGTGAGCTGGATCTCCGTGGATCCAGGGCGCAGCGTGCCGGCCGGCGCGGGCGCTGGACGCGTGCTGGTGTACCTGACCGCCGGCCCCGACGGCGTCATGGCCCCGGAGGCGGTGTGGCAGTCGGCGGGCGAAGGCGAGGCGCCGAATCGCGGCGGCGTCCGCCTCGAAGCGCTCGCCATCGACGTCAAGGATGCGCCGGCGGCGTCGGCAGGCGAGACGCCTCTGGAAGCGCTTCCGGCCACGGACGACATGAAGGTCTGGACGCTCGTCGACAACCCGCGCGTCCTCGTCACCCGGCACCGCTACGCTCCCGGCACCTATTACAATGCGCCGCACTTTCACGAGCAGGACGTGCTCGTCGTGTATCTGAGCGGGGGCTCCAGCTGGCCGCTCTCGGGCGGCTGGGGTGCCAACCGCGTGCGGCGCGGTGACGTGGACGTCATTCCGGCGAACACGTTCCATCCGCTCGGGAACGCTGGCGGGGATCCGATCGAGTTCCTGTTGATCGTGCCGAGGTAAGGGAAGATGCACCTAGTGCTCGCGGCGGCAGCGCCACGCCGCGGGCACGTCCACGTAGGACGGGTCCAGCGATCCAATCGAGGGGCAGCCGAGCAGCTTGAGCGTGCGGAGCAGGTCGGCGCGCAGGATCTCGATTGCTCGTGTCACGCCCGCCTCGCCGGCTGCCGCCAACCCGTACGCGTACGCCCGGCCGATGAGCACAGCCCGCGCGCCCAGGCACAGCGCCTTCACGATATCGCTGCCGCGGCGCACTCCGCCGTCCAGCAGGACCTCGATCTGGCCACCAACCGCTGACACGACCTCGGGCAGCACCCGCAAGGTTGCCGGCACGCCATCGAGCTGGCGGCCGCCGTGATTGGAGACCACCAGCGCAGCGGCGCCGGAATCGACGGCTCTGTGCGCGTCTTCGGCGGTGTGCACGCCCTTGATGACGACAGGCCCCTGCCACTGCTCGCGAATCCAGCGCAGGTCGTCCCAGCCGACCGCCGATCGCTCGAGCGCGGTCCCCACGTCGGCGTACGCCATCGCGCCGCCGGGCAGCACGATGTTGGGAAAGTTCATCAGCCCGCCGTCCCTGAAAAACCCGGCGAGCCAGCGAGGACGCGCGATGAACTGCGGAATATGCCGAAGCATGTGCAGCGGACGGCCGCTGAGGAGCTCGGGCGTCCCATTTCGAAAGTCGCGCTCGCGCAACCCCGCCACCGGCGTGTCGATTGTCACGACAAGCGCGCTGAATCCCGCCGCGCGCGCACGGGCGATCGCGGCGCTTGCGACGTCGCGCCCGCCGACGAGATAGAGCTGATACCAGACCGGGCCGGCCGATGCCGCCCTCACGTCCTCCAGGCGGGTTCCCGACAGCGTCGAGAGCGCGTAGGCAAGCCCGGCGGCGCCGGCGGCGCGAGCGGCGGCGGCCTCGCCTCCCGGGTTGAACAGCCTGCTGCTGCCGACAGGTCCCAGGATCAAGGGGAACGCCAGCTCGGCCCCGAGAACGGTCGCGCCCACCTCGCAAGCTCCCGGCGGCACCGCGCACCGCGGGCGAAACGTGACCTGTTCGAACGCGAGGCAGTTCTCCCGCAGGGTCAGCTCGGCGTCAGCACCGCCATCGATGTAGTCGAACACGACCCTGGGCACGCGACGCCGGGCCACCTGCCGCAGATCCTCGATGCTGACGACCTTCATGCTGCCTCGAGCTACTTGTGCCGCGACAGGTAATCGAAGAGCACGTAGCTCATGACTCTGATACCCACCGGAACCGCGCCATCGTCTGCCAGGTAGGTCGGCGTGTGGTGGTCGCCCGATCTGGTGCCGGGTTTGACCTGGCCGAGGCGATAGAAGAAGCCCGGCACCTCGTTCGCGAAATACGAAAAATCTTCCGAGCCCATCGCCGGCGGGATCAGCTGGACTTTCCCCTGGCCCGTCGCACGTTCGAGCGCGGCGAGCGTCGCGCGGGTGAGCTCGACGTTGTTGATCGTTGCCGGCGCCCCGCGCTCGTAGCGGACGACTTCCCCGGTCGCGCCCGCGGCTTCGGTCACGCCTTTCAGGATCGCGTGCAGGCGTTGCTCGGCAAGCTGGCTCATCTCGGGCCGGAACGTCCGGATGGTGCCTGTCAGGGTGACTTCCGCCGGAATGATGTTGTGGCGCTGTCCGCCGTGGACCGTGCCAATCGTCACCACACCCGGCTCGTGACCCGACAGCGATCGGGATCGAATGGTCTGGAGCGCCTGGATGAACTGCGCGGCCGTGACGATCGGATCGATCGACAGTTCCGGCCTGGCGCCGTGCGACTGCCGTCCGCCGATCTTCACCTCCCACGTATCGGCCGCCGAGAGCGCCGGCCCTTCGGAGTACCCGATTTCCCCGACGGCCATCTCCGAAAACGTGTGAAGTCCGAAGATTGCAGCCGGACGCGGATTCTCGAGCACACCCTCTGTGACCATCAGCGACGCGCCGCCCTGCTCGCCAGGCGGAGGGCCCTCTTCAGCTGGCTGGAAGATGAACTTCACCGTCCCGGGCAGTTCGGCCTTCATCGCGCTCAGAACCGTCGCCACGCCGAGCTGGACCGATGTGTGCACGTCGTGTCCGCAGGCGTGCATCACGCCGACCTCCTGGCCCAGATACGTGGCGCGCACCTTGGACGCGTGGGGCAGGCTCGGGTCCTCCGTGACCGGAAGCGCATCCATGTCCGCGCGCACGGCCACCACCGCGCCTGGCCGCCCTCCCTTCAGCAGGGCAACGACGCCGTGTTTCGCGATGCCGGTCTGCACCTCGAGACCGAGCGTGCGCAGATAATCGGCCACCAGGGCCGCGGTCTTCTCTTCCCGGTTCGACAGCTCAGGATGCTGGTGGAGCTGGTGCCGTATGTCGATGATCGCCGGCGCGATGCGGGCCGTCTCCTGCTCGATGCGCGCAAACGGTTCCTGGGCCGGCAGCCCGGCCGCCGCGAGAAGAACGGTGGTGAGTAGCAGACGAACAGGTATCACTGGGACCCCCCGAGTGGCTGAAGATATGGACGGATTGAAGGCTCGCGGCCGTGCCTGCCGGGCAAGTATAGAACGCCCCCAGCGAGGGTGGGTGCGTCAATCAGGAGGAGGGCGCGGGCTTCGGAGATGTGCGCCGGCCGCCGTGCTCGGCGTACTGTGCTCAGCGGGTCAGGCGTCTGTCGCGAGCAGCGCCGCCGCGATTTGCGTCCATTCCTCCTCCAGCGAGGTCGCCGCAACTGAACGACCCGCCCGCCGATACCAGTAAGCCGCATTGCCCGCATCCCCCTCCTTCCGATGCAGGTAGGCGTGGACCCAGGCGCCGGTGGGGCCCTCGACATCCTGGGCAACGCGATGCGCGGCATCCCAGTCGCCCTTCGCATCGTGCCACAGCGCGAGAACCGCCCCCCGGACCGTGGCTGGCGGGGTGGAGGCGCTCAGAGTGGCTCGCAGATCGTCCAGGGTCATGACCGCTCGATCTTACAGTCAGTCGGGACACGTGCGTCCGGCACCGGGATCAGCGCCCTCTACTCCCCGTCAGATGAAGCGCTTCTCCTTGGACCAGATCGCCTTGAGCGAGACGCGCCACCCTCGGCCGACGTAGATCGGCACGTTGTTCTCATAAGGCATGCAGAGCCGGCAGCCGGTTCGGGCCGCCTCCTCCAGGTGCTCGAAGGCCTGTCGGTTCTGCGAGGGATTGCCGCCGATGACGATCAGCGTCCCGCCGTCGGCGCCAGGCCCCCACAGCCAGTAGCTGTTGTGCGGTGAAATCACCGGGGGCAGCGGATACCGGTCTCGGAACAGCTCGAGGGCGCCCGCCTGCCCGTAGTTGCGCGCGAAGACGCGTGCCGTGGATCGTTCATCCTCCGGCAGCGACTGATAGACCCCCGAAATCTGGCGGGCGAGATCCTCCCATCCGAACATGTCCGCAAAGTGCTGCGGAAGCACGCCGATTTCGTGTCGCTCTCCCGACGAGGGAGTGATGCCCAGTCGGTGCGAATAGGCCACGAACGCGTCGATCGGCAGGATCGGCAGCGCCAGCGGGGCCAGTGCTGCTCCGCCCATGACGAGCGCCACGACGAGCGCCGAACGCAGGAGACGGCGGGCGGCGGTCAGGTGTTCGATCGCAACGGCCCCGCCTGCGAGCAGCACGGGATAGTACGGCGTCAGGTAGTACGGCTTGGCCCGTTGCACGAGAAAGAAGGCCAGCAGCAACAGGAACGCCCAGGCGAAGAGCCGCCACTCCTTCCGCGGCGGACGTATCAGGAAGAATCCGATCCCCGAGAGCCAGAGCAGTGCGTTGAGCGGATGCATGAGCAGGAACTGCTGGCCCACGAAGCCGAGCGCCGACAGGTCTGCGAGCTTGTAGGCCTGCGCGTTGCGCGCGAACTCCAGCGTCGGCCAGTCGTGCCGGGCCTGCCAGGCGAGGTGTGGCGCAAAAAGGACTGCGGCGATGACGGCTGCAGCCCACGGCCACGGTGTCCGGAGCACCCGTCGTGCGTCGGTCAACGACAGTCCGATCGTCAGGGCGACAGCCAGAAAGGCCATGCTGTGCTTGTTCAGAAGGCCCAGGCCGATCACGCCTCCCAGGGCGATCCACGCCGATGGCCGGTTTCCTTCGACAGCCAGCATCAGCAGCCACATGGCCGTCGCCCAGAACAGGACTTCAGCGCTGTTCATCGACAGGAAGTGGAACACGAACAGATAGTGCGGGGCGATCGCCAGACCGAGCGCGGCCAGGGCCTGCGCAAACGGACCACCGCCGAGGCGGCGCACGATCGTGACGGTGACCACGACCAGCGCAACGACCAGCAGCAGCGGGATCGCGCGGAGCCCTTCAGGCGAGGTGCCGAACAGGTGTTCGGCCAGCCAGGCCATCACCGCCACGAGCGGCGGATGATCCACGTAGCCCCACGCGAGACGCCGGCCGCAGGCCACGTAGTACAGCTCGTCGCGGAAATACCCGTAGCTGCCAAGGCACGCGACGTGCGCTGCGACCAGTCCGGTGAGGACCACGGCCGCGCCCAACCACGCTAGTGCACCTGACTTCTGCTGCGGCATCGCTCCTCCCCGGCCACCCTCCTGAAGTCGAACGATGGATCGTAATCGGTCCGGACCCGGCGCACCATCCGGACAGATGCGCTCGGGCTCCGACGATCCGCAAGAGTGTCTCTGCCCGTATAATCCGCAGACAGATGGACAGTTTCGAACACTTACTCTGCCACATCACGATGGCGCCCTACATCGTCAAGGCGATGGCGCTCATTGGCGTGAAGCGCCGCGGCGGCAGCAACATGTTCCGCCATCAAATCAGCACGATGGGCATCCTGCTCGACTACAAGATCATCGATCCGGTGCTGCTCAAGGCGGCCGTGATACACGACCTGTTCGAGGATGCCGCGACGATGCCCGGTGTAACGGAGGACGAGATCGTTCGGATCGACGCCGACGGGCCAGCGGTCTATGCACTCGTGATGGAGGTGACTCCGCGGGTGATCGGCGGCGTCAGGGAACCCAAGACCGAGTACCTGCGACGGGTGATGGAAAGCGGCAGCTCACGTGCGAAAGTGCTGAAGCTCGCCGACCGGATCAGCAACCTGACCGCGCTCGGGTTCGTCACCGATCCGGCATTCGTCAAACGGTACGTGGCCGAGACTCGCGCCTGCATCCTCCCCTTCGCGCAGGCGGTCAATCCCGACATGTTTCGCGAACTGTCGGATCTGGTGGAGAGCCGGAGCCGCTTCCTGCAGCTCATCGAGACCAGCGACCCTGGGCTCGCGGGTTCGGCCTGAGCGGCTGCCGATTCGTGATCAACTCCGCGATTCAGAATCGTGGGGATGGTTCTAATGACACTAGACCAGCTGCGCGCCATGCTCGAGCAGGATTGACGCGAGGATGGACCTGTGGCAGCGCCGCTCGTCGGCGCAGTAGCAGCCGAGGGCGAAGTTCGTGGTGTGCGACAGCGCGGCGAGCAGCTTCAGGAGGCGTTCCCGTTCCGGACGCTTCATCTCCGCCCGATACAGACGTTCGAGGCGGCGCCAGGCTGCCGTCGTCTCCCGGGCGCTCTTGTAGCCCGCGATGACCTCGGCGCTCGGCGCGAGGTCCGGCAGCCAGACATCGTAGAAGTCGCGACTGGCATGATCGGACTTCGCAACTCCACGGGGCGGCCGACGCACCGTGCCGATACGGAGGCCTTCTCCACGGACGCGTTCCGATCCAAGCCGAACGACGCGGATTGCCATCTGTTCGTCGACGACGATGCCACCGTCGCAGGGAAAAGGCAAGGCGCCCGCGCTCGGTCTAGAATCAGGAAATGCGGACGAGGCTTGCGGTTGCTCTGCTCGCCGTTGCTGTGGCGGCGATCGCGGCCCAGGGCCAGCCTCACTGGAGCGACGCGACGCGCCGCGTCCTGCTCGAGAATGGCCTGACGGTGTTGATGCTCGAGCGCGGGGAGTTGCCGATCGTCTCGGTCCAGGCGCTCTACAGGGTGGGAAGCCGCAACGAGCGCCCGGGGCAGACGGGCGCAGCGCACTACGTCGAGCACATGGCGTTCCGATCGACGGAAGAGATCGCCAAACGGGACCTTACCAACCAGATCCTTCGCTGGGGCGGCCGCTGGAACGGCTACACCTCGTACGATCAGACCGTCTATGGATCCCATACGCCATCGGAATACCTCGAGTGGCTTCTCTATCTCGAACGGCAGCGCATGCGCCACGTCCGTTTCGACGAAGACGAGGTCGCACGCGAACGGACCAGCGTCATTTCCGAGGAGCGGCAGTATCAGAACTCCCCCATCTACACGCTCGTCGAGCACCGGCTGCGGCGGGCGGCGCTCGTTGCTCATCCCTACGGCTCGCCCATCATGGGCCGCATGTCGGACCTCGAGGGTGTCACGCCGCGCGAGCTGGAGCGGTTCTACCGCGAAGGCTACGCGCCCAATAACCTGATTCTCGCCGTTGTCGGGCGCTTCGATCCCGAGCAGGCTCTGGCGCTCGTCGAGAAGCATTTCGCTGGGGCTCCAGGGGATGGTGCCTCCACCGCCATCAGGACCGTCGAGCCCGTCCAGCAGGGGCCCCGCCGCATCGTGATGCGGGCGCGTAGCGGCGCCTCGCATGTCGAGCTCGCCGTCCACGCACCGTCTGCATCGAGCCCAGATTTCGCCACGCTGCTGGCACTCGACGGCGTGCTGGCCGGCGGCAAGGCGCCCGGACGCGACGACGCCCGCCCGGGCAGCCGGCTGCACCGCGCGCTGGTGGAATCTGGCCTGGCGACGAGCGTGACCACCGAAGTCGAACTGAGTGAATACCCCGGTCTCTATTCGATCGGCATCGATGCCGCTCGTGATGCCGACCTGGCGGCCATCGAAAATGGACTCGACGCCGCGCTGCGGGATGCGATGGACAAGATGAGCGAGGACGAGGTTACCCGCGCCGCGCGACGGGTGCGTGCTGACCTGGCTTTCACCGCCGCGAGCAATCGCGCGGTCGCCAACCTCCTGACCGTCTACGAGCAGATGGGAACGTACAAGCTGCTCGCGTCGATACCTCGGCGCCTGGACGCCCTCACCGCCGACGCGGTGCGCGCCTTCGCCCGGCAACGCCTCGCGCCGGATCGCAGGTCCGTCGGGCTGCTCATTCCCGAATCCTCTGCCCCATCATCCGAGGCTCCATCGGCGCGAAGCGGCGCCCCCGAAGAGGCCGCCGTGCCGGAACCCACGGCGGCGCCGCCGGTCGAGCGGCGCACGACGCGCCCGATTCCTCCACCCAGGCTCGAGATACCGACGCTGACAGCACCGGTGATCCGCCGTCTCGACAACGGCCTCACGGTCCTCGCGCTGCGCGTACCCGGCGAAAGCGCGCACCTGCGCGTCCGGATCGCGGCGGGCTCGCGCTTCGACCAGCCCGGACGCGAGGGCACGGCCCTGCTCGCCGCCAGGCTCCTCACCGTCGGGGCCGCCTCGCCGCTCTCGACGCTCGAGGACCGCGATGTCCGGCTGTCGCTCGGGGCCTTCGACGATGACGATCCGTTCACGGTGCGGAACGTCGTCGAGATTTCCGCGACGTCTCTGCCTGGCGAGCTGACGAACGTGGCGGCGGCGCTCTTGCCAGTCATCACCACGCCCGCCTTCCGCACGGAGGATCTGGAAAGGATGCGCGTGTCGGTGGCGGATGAACTGGGCTCGCATCAAGAGGACAGCCGCTGGCGCGCCGGTCGTGCGGCATTCGATCGGCTCTACGCGAACGTGGATCCCTACGACCGGCCCGCGGAAGGCACGGACGAGTCGCGGGCGCGCATCGCCGTCGCAGATCTCTCCGCGTTTCACAAGGCCCACTACCGTCCGGAGCGGACCATTGTGGCGATCGCGGGGCCGATGGACCCGGTTGCGGCCATCGAGCAGGTGGCCGACGCCTTCGGAGGGTGGCGCGCAGATGCCGGGAGCGCTGCCGGCCCGGCGGCCGCCGCCGGACAGACTTCTGCTCGACAGCGCCGCGAGATCGCGCCGGCGCCCTCACGACTCGACGACCGTATCGTCCACGTACCGCTCGACAAGGAGCAGGCGAGCATCGCTGTCGCTCTGCCCGGCGTGGCCCGCGGCGACAGGGATTTCGCCGCACTCGCCGCCCTCAACTACTTGCTCGGGGAGACAGGCTACGCAGGCCGCCTCGGCGAACGGCTGGTCGACACGGGGCTGGCCTACGCCGTCTACTCCTCCGTGCTCGCCGATCGCGAGGCCGGCCCCATCCTCATCACGACCGACGCGGTGCGCGCGCGTGACGCCGTCGATCGTATCGTGGCCACGCTGGATGAATTCGCGAAGCAGGGGATCACCGATGCGGAGCTGCGCGAGGCCAAGGGGTTCCTGCTCGGCCGGCTCCTGTTCCGGTTCGAGAGCGCCGCGTCGGCGACCGCTGCCCTTGCGGACCTGGGATATCTCGGCGAACAAACGTCTCCCGAGGTATTCGCACGACGCGTGCTGGACTTGACACGAGAGGAGGTGAGCGCGGCCGCGCGGCGCTACTACGACCCGTCACGCGCGGTCATTGTCGTGGCCGGGCGTTGGTGAGGCGAGTGCCAGTTGCCAGTTGCAGGTTGTCACGTGCCAATGTCCATGGAGAGCTGAGGGCGCTCAGCTCCCCAGCATCTCTTCGAGTGAGGCGTTGAAGGTCGGCAGCACGCTCGACCGGATGGGCGCATCGGCTTCGAACGTGGTGCGATTCGCAACGGCGCCTCGTTCGAACTGCAGCACCTCCACCTCGCGCGGGTGTTGGTGAACGAGCCAGCACTCGCGAACTCCGTATTCCGCGAACCAGGCAATCCGTTCGTCGAGCGTACCGATCCGCGGCCGAGGCGACAGGATCTCCAGGACCAGATCGGGCGGGCCCCAGACCCGGTCCGTTACCAGCCGCATGCGTTCCAGGCTCACGTACAGCAGATCTGGCTGCACGATGAGACCTCGCTCCCGATCGAGCACGACGTCGAGCGGCGCCGGCCACAGCCGGCCACTCCGATGCTTTTCGACATGCCTCGTCAGCGCTAGAAACAGCCGGCCGAGAACCCACTGATGGCCGGGCGTTGGCGAGGCCGCGCTCCGGACAAGCCCGTAGACCAACTCCTCTGGAACGACCTTCTCCGGAAGCTTCAAGTACTCTTCCGTCGTCATTCGCGGCGCGGGCATCGGCCACCTCCTGACGACGACGATGCCATCGTCTTTGGATGTGGTCAAGATGGCAGAAACTGCCACCCTCCTTAAGGGCCGATTTGAGTGTCGGTGAAGAAACCCCTCTCCGCTATCCGCGACGTCTGCGGTCCGTCCAGCAGATGCCTACACCCCCCTGTGCGATGCCGGCGCGACGCTGAACGGACGCGGCATCGCCGAAGGCTCGGATCCAAGGCCTACCTCCGCCACCGCAACAGCGATCCGGGCGTGCGGTCACCTGTCCGCGCTGGTCTTCGCAGCGCGCGAGCGGTGTTGCTTCTCCACCATCCCCGCCACGTCGGCGAGCAGCTTTTTCGCGTCGTAGACGACGCCGTCCTTTACCGTGTACCTGATGCCGCCGACCCACTCCGGTTTGCCCGTGTCGTCGTTGAGGCGCAGCGCGCCCGTGCCGTACAGCACCTTCAGGTTCTTCAGCGGGTTCTGATCGACGATCAGAAGATCGGCCAGCATGCCCGCGCGGACGTGCCCGCGGTCCATCGGCTTGCCCCAGCTCTCGGCCAGCGTTTTCGCCGCGTTGTACGTGGCCGCCTGGATCACTTCCAGAGGATGAAAACCTGCCTCCTGCAGCAGCTCCATCTCGTGGATGTTCCCGAAGCCGTAGGTGTTGTAGATGTAGGCGGCGTCCGCGCTGACGGTCACGCGGCCGCCCATCTTCTTGTAATCGTTCAGCAGACGGAACCAGACCTGGTAGAAGTTTCGCCACGCGATCTCGTCCTCGAGCGTCCAGTAGTACCAGTAGGCGCCATGGTTCGCGCGGCTGGGTGAATAGAAATCCATCAGCGAGGGCAGGCTGTAGCGGCCGTGCCAGTCGGCGTTGCGCATCCGCATCAGATCGCGGCCGGCCGCATAGGCCGTCATCGTCGGATCGAACGTCGTCCCCAGCTCCAGATGCTCTTCGAGGTAGGCCTTCCATTCCGGGCTGCCGGGCGGGTGAATCTTGTCCCAGAGCCGCGCGACCTGGCCGAAGCGCATCTGCTCGTTGTCGTTGACCTGATCCGCCGGCCACGGCTGGACGACGTAATCCTTCAGCAGCGCTTCGAAGTGGCCATAGAAATGCGTTACCGTCCGAAGCCCGAGCTTCGCCGCATCGAGCGCGTCCATCTGGGCTACGCCGGTCTGCTGCAGGTGCGCTGTCGATCCCAGGTTGTGCTTCCGCGCCTCGTCGAGCAGCGCCTTCATGATCTCCGGGCGGTGCGCACCGAGCTTCAGCCCCTCGAGCCCATTCGCGGCGCCCCACTGGACCCAGGCGCGCGCCGCTTCGGGCGTGTCGACCGGTCCCTTGCCCCACGCAACGCCGGCGCGCTGGAAGTTGACGATCCGCGGCGCGACGATCTCGTTGCGATTGCTGCGCTCGCGCTCGCTGACGGTGAGCGCATGATTCGTGAGCGGCACGCCCACGACGGTCGTGATGCCGTGCGCGAGCCACAGCTTGTAGGGGTATTCCGCATCCGGGTTCTTCGGCGCGCCACCCGCGTGCTCGTGCAGGCTGACGAAGCCGGGCAGCACGTACATGCCCGTCGCGTCGATCTCGTGATCAGGCATCTCGGGAGGCCGGTTCTGCCGCAGCGGCAGCCCCGGCGTCCCCGCGCTCCGGATCGCCTGGATGCGGTTGTTCTCGATGACGATGTCTACGGGGCCGACTGGCGGCGCGCCCGATCCCTCCACCAGGATGGCGCCGCGAATCACGAGTGTCTTGAACGGCCCGAGCCCTTCGCCCGACCGGCGGGCCGGCGCCGGATTCAGCGGGTCACGCTCGGGAGGAGGACCCAGGGGCGTTTGTGGCGTCTGTGCGGCGAGCGTGACGCAGGCGGCCACGACGCCGAGCGCCAGGGTAGCAACCTTCCTCATGGACTTCCTCCCGCATGAATCGATGCCGGTCGAACAGGCGTCAGGAACCGGTTGACCGCCCGATTCGTGTGCCTCGCCTCGCTGCTTCGAGCAGCGGTCGGCTCCTGTCCGGTGACTGGCACCGGGCAACAGGATCGCTTACTTCAGCGGTCCGAGCGGACTTGGCGGGCACCCGTCCCGCTGGACCGTGTACACGCCGCCCGAAATCTTCCATCCTTCGGGAGTCTTGACCAGGTCGAACGCGTCCACCCCGCAGTGGCTGAACTTGCCGTCGATCCAGAAGTCGTACGGCGTCCAGACGACAGCAATCGGGCCCTGGATGCGGACGTCGGGGTTCCAGAACCGTTCGCGGAAGTCCTCCTTCCGCGCCCCCATACTGTCGAGATGTTCCTGCAGCATCCGGCTGCGGAACGTCACCGGGGTCTTCCCGTCTACAACGGCGAACATGCGGCCCTCGGGGATGAGCAGACCACGGGCTGCGGCGACGTCTCGAGACGACATCGTGTCGAAGAACTTCTGGACCGTCGCCAGAATCGCGTCACGATCGCCCCCCGATTCCGAAGCGGATTGGGCAGACGCGGCCACCGGGATACACACGATCATGACGGAATAGACCAGGAACTGACGCATGCGCTTTCCCCCCGGCGCAGCATACCGCATCTCGCCTGCGGACCTGTGAGGGTTCAGGACGCGTGCGCCGGCCCCGAGCGAGCGCCCTGCGGGCGCCTCCGCGCTCGCCACGTTGACAGCCCCGGCACGGAGGCGTAGCGTTTCATCGCGCGATCGAATGATCGAATGATCGAATGATTGAATGATCGAATGATCGAATGATCGAGCGATGGCGACATGAAGACGACGCGACGACAATTCGTCCAGGTGGCGGGTACAGGCGCGCTGGGCGCGGCACTGGACCGCGTCCAGGCTCCGGTGCTGCGCGGCCGGGACAGCGGGTTCGACGTGGCGGTGGTGGGCGCGGGCGTCTTCGGGGTCTGGACGGCGTATCAGCTTCAGCTAACCGGCCGTCGCGTCGCGCTGATCGACGCCTACGGACCCGCCAATGCGCGCGGCAGTTCGGGTGGACAGAGCCGGGTCATCCGCATGGGCTACGGCGACCAGGAGATCTACACCCGATGGTCGATGCGATCGCTCGACCTGTGGCAGGCGCTCCTCCGTCGCACGGGTCGAGCGGCGCAGTTCCAGCGCAGCGGCGTCCTCTGGATGGCGCGGGAGCAGGATCCCCTGACGACCAGCACGCTCGAGACTCTCGGACGACTGCGCGTCCGGCACGAGCGGCTCGATCGATCCCGGCTCGCCGCGCGCTGGCCGCAGATCGACTTCGGCCCCATCACCTGGGCCATTCACGAACCGGACAGCGGCTTCCTGGCCGCGTTCCACGTCGTCCAGGCTGTTGCCCAGGCGGCGATGGCGGCCGGCGTCGTCTACATGCAGGAGGCCGTACTGCCGCCGGAGGGACGCGGTCAGCTCGCCGCCGTGGCGACTCGCTCGGGCCGGACGATCTCGGCCACAACGTTCGTGATGGCCTGCGGACCATGGCTGCCGAAGTTGTTCCCCGATGTGGTGGGCGAACGCATCTTCCCGAGCCGGCAGGAGGTCTTCTATTTCGGCGTTCCCCCGGGCGATACGCGCTTCGACTGCTCGGCCATGCCGGTCTGGGCGGACTTCGGGGAAGAGATTTATGGCATCCCCGATTTCAGGGGACGCGGGTTCAAGGTCGCAGTCGATCGCCATGGGCCACCGGCGGATCCGGACTCGCTCGAACGGGTGCCAAGCGCGGAGATCATGGCGCAGGTGCAGGAGTTCGTCGGACGCCGTTTCCCAGGGCTGAAGGGCGCGCCAATCGTGGGGGCGGAAGTCTGTCAGTACGAGAACACATCGAACGGCGATTTCCTGATCGATCGCCATCCCGCGCTCTCGAACGTGTGGCTGGTGGGCGGCGGCTCGGGACACGGTTTCAAGCATGGGCCGGTCGTAGGCGAGTACGTCGCGGCACGCATTGCCGATGGCAAACCGGTGGATCCGAGGTTCAGCCTCGCGACGAAGCAAAAGATCCAGAAGCGCACGGTGTATTGAATGGACTTCGCCGCCGCCGCCCGTCGTTGTCGCCGCCTCATGGCCTCGGCTCGCCTCCTGTCGAATCGTTCGAGCAGCCCAGGATCCAATTTTCGCGGCACAAAGGTGGCAGCAGATGGCGAGCGACCGGGGGTGATGACATGAGCGCAACACGGCCTCGCGGAGACAGGGCCCTTCGATGGGCTCGCTGTCGCTGATCGCGCGCCGGCTGCGCCAACACGCCGCGGCCGCTGCGAAGGATATGAGCGCCGCGATCGATGGGAATACTGCGCGGGAGCACTTGAGCCGCGCGAGCCACAATCCTGGTGGACACGCCAGGCCGATGAAGTAAGATTGTTGCGCAATCCGCGTCATCTGGAACGGCACTCGCGACTCTAGGGAGCTGACTGGCCCCGTCTGCGGTCACCCGTCCCATCAATATCGGTTCCCTGGAGCAGGCTGGATGCTGCGAACAGTGCTGTTGTCCGTGGGGCTCGTGCTGGCCATTTCCTGGCCTGGATTCGCCCAAACCACGTCGGGCCCGGCGCCGTCCACCCGGCATCCCGAAGAAGGCCGCCCGTTTATTCGCACCTACCGGCCCACCGAGGTCGGCGGTGGCGGTCAGACCTGGGCGATTCTCCAGGACAACCGCGGCGTGATCTACGCCGGCACGAACGGCGCCGTCCTCGAGTTCGATGGCGCAACATGGCGCCGGATCCCCGTCGACGCCGCCAGCTCCGTGCGTTCACTCGCGCTCGACGCGAGCGGCCGCATCTACGTCGGCGGGGTCACGACGTTCGGCTACCTTGCGCCCGATGCGACCGGAGAATTGCGTTACGTCCGTCTCGAGACGCGGCTGCCCGAAGAGGCCCGCGGGCTCAACGATGTGTGGCGGACCTTCGTGACGAAGGCCGGCACCTATTTCCAGACTGAGCGGGCGATCTACCGGTGGGCCGGCGACACCCTGACCGTCATTCCAGCCGCGTCGCGATTCAACCGCGCATCGCTGGTCGACGATCAGCTGTACCTCACAACGCCTGAAGGCGGACTGAACGTGCTCGAGCGGGAAACGCTCCGAGCACTCCCCGGGACGGAGCGGCTCGCGGGCGAGCCCTTCCCCGTCATTCTCAGGTACGACGACTCACGCCTGCTGATCGGCACGCGCTCGGACGGGCTGTTCCTGTACGACGGTTCGACGCTGGCTCCATTCCCCACCGAACTCGACCAGCATCTGAAGAAATCGCAGATCTATCGCGGGACGGCCCTGCCCGACCAGACCATCGCGCTCACGTCCACGTCGGGAGGTCTCAGCATCATCGACCGGCAGGGACGGCGCGTCAGCCAGGTCGCGCGCCCGCAGGGCCTGTCCACGGACGTCATCTACTACGTCATGCCGGACCGGGAAGGAGGCCTGTGGCTCGGGCTCGACAGCGGCATCGCGCGCGTCGAGACCCCGGCGCCCGTGTCCTTCTTCGATCAGACCTCGGGGCTGCCGAGCGGCGTCAACCGCGCGTTCCGGCACGACGGCCGGCTCTACACCGCGATGCAAACGGGCGTCTACTACCTGGTGCCGGCGGAGCCGCCGGTCGGCCGCGCGCATTTCGAGCAAGTCGCGTCTGTCCTCAACCAGTGCTGGTGGTTTACGACGATCAAGGAAGCCGGGAGCGGCCGATCCCGCTTCGTGGTCGCGTGCACCAATGGTCTGTACGAAATCAACGGCACGAAGGCGACCGCCATTCACGCCCCGGCCGATATCACCTTCCGCCCCAACGTGCTGCGCGTCTCGAAGCTCGATCCGACTCGAATCTGGATGGGGCTCTTCGACGGGCTCGCATCGTTCCGCCTGCACGACGGCAGGTGGATCGACGAGGGCAGGGTCGATGGCGTCACCGAGGAGGTGCGCTCGCTGTTCGAGAACGCCGACGGCTCCCTGTGGGCGGGCACACTGGCAACAGGCGCGCTGCGTATCAGGTTCGACACGCGGCCTGCGCAGGGCGCTCCACGCCCCGCGCCGCGTGTCGAACGCTTTGGTACGTCGCACGGCCTGCCCAAAGGCGGGGCAGCCGTCGAGGAGGTGGGCGGATTGCCCGTTTTCACCGTCGGCGCTGAAGAGATCTATGTGGCGCGCTTCGACGAGCCGACGGGCCGGTTCGTGCGGGAGAAGGCGTTCGATGTCGTGGGAGTCGACCCCATCGTCCTTGGATCCGGGCTTCTGGGGGGACCGGGCGGACGAGGGTACTTGAATCTCGGCCGTGAGACCGTCTCGCTTCAACAGCAGCCGGACGGCTCGTGGGTGGTCGATCGGAACACCTTTGCGCGATTCAGCGGTCGCATGTCTCCCTCATACCTGTATGCCGAACCTGACGGTGTCGTCTGGCTGGGACTGTTCGATGGTCGGCTCGTCCGCTTCGATACGTCGCAGGCATCGCGGACGCCGCCGGCCTTTCCAGCGCTGATCCGCCGGGTCACGAGCAACCATGCACAGCCCCTCTTCGGGGGAGCCGCCGCAGCGATCCCATCCCCACAGCTCCCCGCCTCGGCCAACGCGCTGCGCTTCGAGTTCTCGGCGCCGAGCTTCGTGGACGAAACGGCCACGTCGTATCAATCACGGCTCGATGATCTCGACGACGAGTGGTCGGAGTGGACGCGGGAGGCGCGCCGCGACTACACGAATCTCGGCTTCGGCGACTTCCGTTTTCGCGTCCGCGCGCGCAGCGTCACAGGACAGATCGGCGAAGAGGCTACCTACGCCTTCACGATCCTGCCGCCCTGGTATCGCACGTGGTGGGCTTACCTCGGATACCTGGCGCTTGCGGGACTCGCGGTGTTCGGCGCCGACCGCGTCATGCGCCGACGGGTTGTTCGCAAGGAGCGCGAGCGCGCGCAGTTCGTGGAGGCGAAGCTCCGCGCCGAATCGGCCGAGGCGCTGGCGCAGTCGGAAAGCGAGGGCAAGAAGAACGTCGAGCTGCTGAGCGAGATCGGGCGGGACATCACGTCCTCGCTCGACTTCGACACGATCTTCGGCACGCTCTACGAGCGCGTGAACCAGCTCGCGGATGCTGACGTGTTCGGGGTGGGTCTCTATCACCCAGAGCGCAACCAAATCGAGTACCGGCTGGCCATCGAGAAGGGCAAGCGCTACGCCCCGTATACGCGCGACACGTCGAACCGCAACCAGCTGCCCGTCTGGTGCATCGAGCACCGCGCGCCCGTCTTCATCAACGACCTGCGGGCCGAGTCGGGCAAGTACATCACCGCATACGAGGAAGAAAGCCTCCCGCTCGAAGACGGCTCGATGTCGGAGCAGCCGCAGTCGGTCATCTACATGCCGCTCGTGGCGAAGGAGCACGTGCTCGGGATCATCACGATCCAGAGCTTCGAGAAGAACGCCTACACCACGCACGCCCTGAACGTGATGCAGAGCCTGGCCTCGTACACGGCTATCGCGCTCGACAATGCGAACGCTTACCGGCAGCTGAACGAGCACGAGCACGAAATTCGGCGCCTGTTCGAGGAGGCCGAACGCGCCCGCGCCATAGCGGAGGAGGCTGATGCCGCCAAGAGCGCCTTTCTCTCCACCGTCAGCCACGAGCTGCGCACGCCGCTGACGTCGGTGCTCGGCTTCGCGAAGATCATCAAGAAGCGGCTCGAAGACCGCATTTTCCCGCTGGTCCCGGTCGAGGATCGCAAGATCGCCCAGACGATTCATCAGGTCGAGGAGAACCTCAAGGTGGTCGTCAGCGAAGGCGAACGACTCACCAAGTTGATCGACGACGTGCTGGATCTCGCGAAGATCGAGGCGGGCAAGCTCGAATGGCACATGGGGCCGGTCAGCATCGCCGAGATCATCGATCACGCGACCGCCGCGACCTCGTCCCTCCTCGATCAGAAAGGTCTGCGGCTCGTCAAGGACGTCGAGACCGATCTGCCGCCGGTCACCGGCGATCGCGATCGGCTGATCCAGGTGGTGATCAACCTGATCTCGAATGCGGTGAAGTTCACCGACGTGGGCACAATCATCTGCCGGGCCGAGCGCCGCCGCGGCGAGCTCGTCATCAGCGTCGTGGACACCGGGGTGGGCATCACGCCCGCGGATCAACCCAAGGTGTTCGAGCGATTCAAGCAGGTGGGCGACACGCTCACGGACAAGCCGAAGGGCACGGGCCTGGGGCTCCCGATCTGCAGGGAGATCGTCGAGCATCACGGCGGCCGCATCTGGGTCGAGAGTGAAATCGGCCGGGGCAGCACGTTTTCGTTCACGCTGCCGTTGCCTGCCGAGAAAGCCTCCGGCGTGCCGGCCCCGGTCGAGCTCGCGGCGCTCATCCGTCAACTCCGCGACCAGGTGGTCGTCACCACACCGCGGCGAGCCGATCGTCAGCCCCGGATCCTCGTCGTGGACGACGACCCGAACATCCGGGAGCTGCTCACGCAGGAGCTGAGCGACGCCGGGTATCAGGTCCGCGTCGCGGGAAACGGCCGGGAAGCGCTGGCCCTTGCGCGCGGCGAGCGGCCGGATCTCGTCGTGCTCGACGTGATGATGCCGGAGATGAACGGCTTCGACGTCGCGGCGGTGCTCAAGAACGAT
>DASTBU010000139.1:0-47605 GCA_035711845.1 Vicinamibacterales bacterium | reverse complement strand
GCCGCCATCCCGGTGGTGGTGTTGACCGCCAAGGACCTGACCGACGCGGACCGCCGACGGCTCAACGGGGGCGTCGCCCGCATCGTGCGCAAGGACCCCGCCGGCGCCGACCTCCTCGTCGCGCAACTCCGTCACGCCATCGCCGCCCACCGAGCTCGCGCGGTGGACAATCCGCCGGCGCCAGCGGCAGGTCCGGAGCGAGCCCGTTCGGAGGACTGAAGGATGCCGAGAGTGCTGCTGGTGGAAGACAACGAGATGAACCGCGACATGCTGTCGCGCCGGTTGCAGAAGCGCGGCTTCGACGTCACCGTTGCGGTGGACGGCCGCGAAGGGATCGACAAGGCGCTGGCCGAGGCGTACGACCTCATCCTCATGGACATCAGCCTGCCGGAAATCGACGGATGGACAGCCGCGCGCCGGCTTCGAACCTCGCCGCAGACCGAGCGCACGCCGATCATCGCGCTCACCGCCCATGCGATGGCCGGGGACCGCCAGAAGGCGCTCGAAGCGGGGTGCGACGATTACGACACCAAGCCCATCGAGCTCGACCGGCTGCTGAGCAAGATGAACGCCCTCCTGAACCGCCGCCCGTGACAGCTCCGGGATTCATCCGCCCGGGCCTGCGAGGCAACGAGATCGGGCAGCTGCGCCACGAGATGCGGACACCCGTGAATGCGGTGCTCGGCTACAGCGAGATGCTGCTCGAGGACGCGCCGGAGCACCGGGCCCACCTCGAGGAAGCCGTCGACGCGGCCCGGGCTGTGCTTGCGGCAATCGAGGGCGCCCTGCCGCCGTCGGCAGCCGAAATCGATCATCACGACATCGAGTCGCTGCACGCCGCGATTCGGCCACACCAGGAGCGAATCCTCCGGGCCGTCGACGCGATTGCCGCGCAGGCTGCTCCGGGGGAGTCCGGAATCGCCGCGGATCTCGCGCGGATACGAATCGCGGCCGGTAGGCTCGTGGCGACAGGCGTGCCCGCCGCCGCGCCGCCCGGAGTCGGCTCGCCCGCTGGTGACGCGTCCGCTGATGCGCCGACTGTGATCGCCGAGGCTCCACGGGCGCCCGCCGCGTCCGCACCAGCCGCCGCTTCCCTCGACCGGGGGTCTCGCATTCTGGTCGTGGACGATGTGGCCGACAACCGCACGGTCCTCGAGCGACGGCTTCAACGCGAGGGGCACCTCGTCGAGTGCGCCGAAAACGGCCGCGACGCGCTCGAGGCCATCGCCGCGACGCCCTTCGATCTAATCCTGCTCGACATCATGATGCCCGGCATCGACGGGTTCGAGGTGTTGAGGCGCCTGAAGCACGCTCCCGACACAGCAGACATCCCCGTGATCATGATCTCGGCGCTCGACGACCTCGAGAGCGTCGTCCGCTGCATCGAGCAGGGCGCGGAGGATCACCTGACGAAGCCGTTCGAGCCAGTGCTGCTCCGCGCGCGCATCAACGCCTCGCTCGAGAAGAAACGCCTGAGGGATCGGGAGAAGGAGTACATCGCGGAGGTCAAAACGATTGCCGAGGCGGCGACCGCGGTCGAGGAGGGCCGCTATGCGCCGGCATCGCTGGCTCGCGCCGCGATGCGCCCCGACGAGCTGGGGCGGCTGGCGCGCGTGTTCGACGGCATGGCCGCGGAAGTCAAGGCACGCGAAGACCGACTGCGGCGCCAGGTGATGGAGCTGCGGCAGGAAATCGAAGCGGTCCGTCAGGGAGTCGTCACGACGGGGCCCGAAGACACGCGCCTGCCCATCGGCCATGCGCTGGCCGGCCGGTACGAGATCGAGCTCGTCGTGGGCTTCGGGGCGATGGGCACGGTTTACAAGGCATTCGATCGAGAGCTGGCGGAAGCCGTGGCGGTCAAGGTCCTGCGGCCCGACTTGCTCAGCGACTCGACAGTCGTCGACCGTTTCAAGGCCGAAGTCCGCCTGGCGCGGCGGATCTCGCACCCCACGGTCGTGCGCACGCACGACTTCGGCGAGTTCGACGGCCTGCACTATCTGACGATGGAATACGTTGAAGGCCTGACCGCACGCGCTCTCCTCGACAGCCGGGGACGCCTCGGCGTGGCGGCGGTGCTCGCGCTCGCGGGGCAGCTCGCGCAGGCGCTCGCGGCCGCGCACGCGCAGGGCGTGATCCACCGCGACATCAAACCGCAGAATCTGCTGCTCGACGAGCGCGGCATCCTGAAGGTCATGGATTTCGGCGTCTCTCGCCTGGCCGACAGTGCCGGCGGCGTCCGCGAAGCGGGGCTCCTCATCGGAACGCCCGCCTACATGGCGCCGGAGCAGCTGCTCGGCGACGACGTCGATGAGCGCACGGACCTCTATGCGACCGGGGTCGTGCTCTTCGAGTGTCTGACCGGACGGCTGCCCTTCGAGGCCGAGTCCCCTGTGGCGCTCGTCGCAAGGGTCCTGCAGGAGTCGCCACCCTGTGCCTCGGCGCTGTACGAGGATGTCCCGACCGCCTTCTCGGCCCTGATCGCCCGTCTGCTCGCCAAACGTCGCGAGGCGAGGCCGTCCTCCGCCGTGGAGCTGCAGCGGCTGCTGGACCAGATCGCCTGAGCCGGAAGGCATTTTTCTCGACCGGAGCCGCGAGCTGGAAGGCGACGGCGCGCTCCAGCGGTTGTGCGCAAGAGCCGCCGTATCCGTCGCGTCGGTGAACAAGCATCGAGCGTGTGATGGAAAATACTCGCGACCACGTCGATGATCTCCTGCCTTGTCTGATCCCGGGCGCCGTCGAAGAACGGGGAACGGGCGCGGCACGGCTACGAGATAGCCCGCTGCATCGAAACGACCCGGCGGCGCCATCTCGTTTCATTTCCGCGACGCTCTCTCCTACGCTCCGCCGCCTGCCCGGGTCACGCATCGCGCAGGAGCGACCGCAGTTCGATGCCCCGCCACAGGCGATCGCGCATCGCTCGCGTGTCGGCCAACGCCTGGGCCCCCGCCGGTGTCACGGCAAACAGTCGCCGTGAGCCCGATTCCTCGCGCGGCGTGCGCGTGGACGTGACCAATCCCTTCGACTCCAGGCGATCGAGTGTGACGTAGACCGACCCGATCGTGAGGCTGCGGCCCGTGACCTGTTCGAGCTCGCGGCGGATCGCCATGCCGTACGCCTGGCGATCCGTGCGAAGCACGGCCAGCATTACCTGTTCCTCGAACGTGCCGAGGGGAACGGATTCCACAGCTTCACGGTGTTTCATACGACGTGCTCCTTAAACCCATGCCGCGGTCGTATCGAGGGGGCCGCGCCGCCTGAGGGGTTCGAGTAGACGGCCAGCACGATCGCGACGGCCACGAATGAGAAACCCCTGACGTCGGGATCGTCGTGATCGTTGCGTTCGTTACACTGGCCATGACCGTGAACGCGGACGACCTTCCGGATCACGGCTGCCTGAGTACCACGGCCGGATCCGTCCGGCTCGCCCGGTGCGCGGGCACGAACGCCGCCAGCGCGCCGACGGCGACCAGGACGAGCATTGCACCCCCGAGCGCCGCAGGGTCGCTTTCGTCCACGCCGTAGAGCAGGGACGACAGCGATCCTGCCAGCGCAGTGGTCGCCGCCGTTCCAATCACGCTGCCGAGCACGGCCAACGTAACGCCCCGGGTGACCACCTCCGCAACGACGCGGGAGGGCCGGAGCCCCAGCGCGATCTGGATCCCATACTCGCGGGTGCGACGGCCAACCAGGTGCGAGATCACCCCATGGACACCGACCGCGGCCAGCGCCAGCGCCAGCCCGGCGAGCAGCATCAGCAGCGTCGCGACCCGACCCGCCGGGCCCACGGCCTCGTCGAAGATGAATTCCATCGTGGTCGTCCGCTGGATCGCCAGTCTGGGCGATTCGCGCTGCAGGGTCGTGCGCGCAGCCTGGAGCAGAGGGGCCTCGTCCTCGCGTCCCGGCGCCGCGAGCACGAACGACATTTCCCAAGGGGTAAACGGCAGCTGCTGGAAAAGCATGTAGCGCGCCGGGACGGGCGCGTCGGTGAGGTCCGCCTCGGCCATGTTGGCGACGATGCCGATGATGCGCTCTCCTTTGTCGCCGATTCCGCTGTGGAGCACTCGGCCGAGCGGGTCCTCTCCCGGAAAGTACTTCGCGGCGAGCGCCTCGTTGATCACCACGACACGCTCGGTCGTCGCGCGGTCTTCGGGCAGGAAGCTGCGACCGCGCAAGATGTCCACGCCGAGCGTTCGAAAGTAGTCACGTGTGACGATGCGAAACGCGGTGGTCGTCCGCTCCAGATCCGGTTTGCCCTCGACGGCGATCGTCCAGTTGTCGCCGGAACCGCGCAGGGGCAGCTTCTGCGTGGCAGCCACGGCCTTGACGCCGGACAGCGCCTGCAGATGCATCAGCGCGTCCGTCACGGCTCCCGCTTTCTCGGGGTTGGTCAATTGCGTCGGCAGGGTCGCGTCCACGACCGCGATCTGGCGGATGTCGAAGCCGGGATCGATCGCTCGCAGGTTCCCCACGCTGCGGATAAGAAGGCCCGTTCCTCCGGCGAGGAGTACGGCCAGCGCGATCTGCGCCACGACGAGCGCGCTTTCGAGGCGTCCACCACGAACGGTGATCCCCCCGGTGCGGGAGGTTGCCAGGCCGGCCTGGAGGCTGGTGCGGGACACGGCCGCCGCGGGGACGAGTGTCGCGGCGATCGCGGCAGCGAGCGCCACGATGCCGGCAGCCCAGAACAGGGACCAGTCCAGGATGGCCGTTTCGGCCAGGGCACCGAGCGGCAACGACCGCACGAGCACCGTGAAGCCGGCCGCGGCCACGAGGGCGCCCGCGGCTCCGGCGAGGGCGCCGAGCAGGAGCGACTCGATCGCGATCTGCTGGATCAGCCGTTGGCGATCGGCGCCCAGCGCGGCGCGGACCGACAGCTCCGTGGATCGGCCGCCGAGCTGGCCGAGCATCAGCGCCGCCACGTTGACGCAGGCGATGCCGAGGATCAGCGCCATGGCCACGAACGTTGCGATCAGGCTTGCACGCACGTCACCGACGAGAAATTCACGCAGCGGCCTGATTGCCGGCGCCTTCGTTTTGTCCCACTGCGCCGGATAGCGATAGCGCTCGCCGAGGGACCGCGCAAGGGCGCCGAGCGGTCCCTGCATCGCGTCCATGCGGTAGCCGTCGGCGAGACGCCCGATGAGTGTGTACACGCCAGCGCGGCGGCTGGCGTCGAGGGGCGTGGCTGTCCACACCTCGATTGTCGGATCGGGAAACCAGAAGCCGGGCGGCATCACGCCGATTACCGTACACGCGAGACCGCCGAGCTGCAGTGGGCGTCCCAGGATGGATCGATCGGCGCCCAACTCCCGCCACAACGAGTGGCTGAGAACCGCCACCGGCTGCGCGCCCTTCAGATCGTCGCCCGGCTGAAACGTTCGCCCGAACAATGGACCGCGTCCGAGTACCTCGAACAGCTCGGCGGAGGCCGCGATCCCGCGCACCAGGCGAAGCGGCTCGCCGGGGACCTCGAGCGTGTCGTCGGCGGGACGATACGCGGCCATCCGCCGGAAGCCGGGAAAGTCCGGCCGCAGCTCGACGAATTCCTGCTCCGTCCAGCTGCCATCGAACCAGAGCACGCCCACCTGTTCTTCGTTCCCGACCGGCAGCGACTCCATCAGCAGCGCTCGCACGACGCTGAAGGTTGCGGCCGTTCCGCCCGCCCCCACCGCGAGCGTGAGAATCGCGGCGGCGGCGTAGGCCGGGCGGCTGGCAATGCGCCTGGCGGAATAGCGCACATCGATGATCCAGCTCTCGAACACCGATCCTCCGGGCTCCATCCTGCTCGAGCGAGGCTCGAACCCGGTCCACCCGCGCCACCAGATTCGCCGGACCAACGCAGGGATCGATCCGAGCAGTTGGAGCCACACCCAGAGGCGCGCGTGAATGCGGCCCGCCGTGCGCGCCAGCTCGGCGTGCTCCGCGGCCAGATCGTTCAGCACCTCCTCGCGCTCCGCCTGGGGAAGGAGCTTGCGGAAGATCGCCGCCGCGATCCGGGGAAGCGTGTCTGTGTCGAGCGCCATGTGTTCTGCGGTGTCGGGATGATTCTACAATGTCGAAACATGTTCGACAATGTCGAATACGACGGCGGGCCGACAGTTGTTCCCGTTTCGGGAAAGACCCGGCGGTAGAACGCGACGCCCGAACACGGTCATCGCGATCGCCGGCGCCGGCCACCTCGTCCCGCAGAACACGGCGGACCTGGTGACGGACGACGATGGAGTCGTGCTTTCGACGCGCACGCGCCACTCGCCGTGGTGGCGCGGTTCGACTGTGTACGAGCTTGTCAGATGAGCCGCGCAAGCCGGGCTGAGCGGCTCGTCGCCGCCGAGATAGTTGATGAGAATGTGGTGCCACATCACGATTTTCTCTCGCGGAGGTATTTGTCGAGCGCCTGTATGGATTGCTCGCGCTTGGGAAATGGCGACCTGGCTGATTATGATGTGTGAGGGCCATGAGGTCGGTCGCCGTGATCGAGATGCCGCTTCGCCGCGAATTGACACAGCAGCTCCGCGGCGACGGAATCGAGCCCGCCGTTTCTCGCTAGTGTCGCGTCTCCGAAGTCCTGTTCACATCGAGGGCGGCGATGCGCCCGGCGCGCAAGGCGCGAGGAGGGCGCATACCGGGAGTATGCAACCGACGAGCAACGCAGCGCCCCGGGATGCAGCGCCGGCCGAATGTAACAGGACTTCGGAGACGCGACACTCTAGAGGCTCCCAAAACGAGGCTGCGCTCGACTCCGTTTCCTGAAGCGACTCGTACGGGTCCAATAACCGAGCTTGAGAATGGTCGGCCTGTTATACCGCCTTGCCAATCGCCTTCAGGAGGTGAGATCGTTTGAAGCAGTACACCACCTGGTTTTGCCGGGCCGGCTTCACGGCCCTATTTCGGCGGCGCCGTGAGAACTTCGAGGTCCAGCAATCCTCTTTCCCGAGCGTGCTGGCGCTGAGCCGTCACGTCGCGCCGCATACGATCCAGCACTTCCTGGAAACGCTGGTCGCCGCGCAGCGACACGAAAATGCACGAACTTCGCGGAAGCGGCTTCGAGGTGTGCGAAGCGTTGGGCGGACCGGCGTAGGCGTCCAGCCTGCTGCTCCCGCGCCTTGATTACACTGGGAATTCGAGCGCCCTTAGGACAAAGATGATGCGAGTGCACGTGCACGTGCGTTGCTCACCCGCGCGTCGAGGCAGACAGGAACGTAACGGCAAGCGGGGTGGACAAGTCTTCCCTGTCAGGCCTTCATTCATGCGTTCGACGCGACGACGGTCGGGATCGTCGGAGCCGTCAGCGGCAGCTCCAGGTACAGCCTGCACCTCGATCAGCTCGAGGTCCAGTCGTAGAGGGTTACCGCGACACCGTCAAGGCGGGCGCCAGACCTGCGGAAGAAGCATCGGAGTGTTGAGCCCATCCACATTGACCTGGCACCGCCACGGCGAGACAATCAGGTATTCATCGGAGGTGCGGCATGCCCAGGCCCCCGCGATTATTCCCGGTCGTCACTGTCGCTGTCGGGCTGTTCTTCGCTGGCTGCGGTAAGCCGGCGGAGCAAGGCGCGCAAGAGACCCCTCGGGCAGCCCCGCCCGACGTGCGCGCTCACATGGCCGACCACTTCGGAAAGGTTCGTGAGGTCGAAGAAGCGATCATCCGTGGCGATGTCGAAGCCGCCAGGACGCCGGCGCGGTGGATTGCGGACCACCAGGAGACGGCGGGGCTCCCCCCGCACACCGAGCGGTACACCACGGAGATGAAAGCCGCCGCCGCGTCCGTGGCGAATAGCGAAGACATTGGCGACGCCGCAGTGGCGGCAGCGACCATGGTCGGTACCTGCGGCAGCTGCCACGCGGCGGCCAAGGTCCGTCCGAAACTCCCTCCGGTTTCCGAGGACGCCACTGGAACCGAGCGGGCGCGCCACATGCTGGAGCATCAGCATGCCATCGACCGCATGTACAGGGGCCTCATCGACCCCACGGGCGAGCAGTGGAGAACCGGCGCGCTGGCATTGAAAGCCGCGCCGCTCCGCGACCGAGCGCTTGCGGACGTCTCGAAGGAGGTCGTGGCCGCCGAGGCGCGGGTCCACGAGCTGGCGGACCGCGCGCTCGGCGCGGCCGAAAAAAGCGCTCGCGTGCAGATCTACGGATCCATCATCGGCGCCTGCGCGAGCTGCCACGGCCTGCACGGCCGCATATGGGGGCCAGGTCTGGCGAAAACCCAGTGAGCCGTGTCGAGCGGACACTCGCGCCGGCTTTCCGGCCACGCCTGGCGGGGTCTCAAGCCGGCGCTCGCGCACCAGCTCCCCATCGCGTTCGCAACGTCGCCATCTCGCGGGACGATTTATTTCTCGCCGGACTTCTCGAGGGGATTGCAGCGCGTACAGGCCGCCGGCGGGGTTCCCAGGAAGTACGCAGGTGCCATTCGACGCTGGCAAGAGCAAATCACCTGCTGCTCGACGTTCTGGCAGGCGGCGAAAGCGCTCTTCACCGCGTCGCGGGCCACAGCTAACTGACGACGACCCAGCCGTGGCTAGCGGTCAACCAGCCGGCCCGTTCCCGTGAGCTCGGCTGATGGGAAGTCCCCGGTCGGACCATAACAGAATCCGCTCAGAATTCCGCCCTGCTCGGCGAAGGTGGCGAAGCGACGACCCGCCCCGATGCCGGCCACTTGGCCGCCCTTCGCTCGTAACCGAGATGGGGTTGGTGCCGTTGATCTGCACGGTTCCGACGACATGCTGCAGCCCGGGGCACTATTCTCACCATCGAGCGCTTCCGGGCAGTCTGCGGGTGCGTAGTGGATCCCGAATTTCGCCATGCCCGAAATACCGTACTTCTCGAAGTCCCCGCTCGTGACGTTGCCCGCGAGAAACGGGAGCGCCGCTACAGCGCCACACATCACCGAGACGTCCTCGATCAGCAGCCTCTTTCCAGCGGGCACCTCGTAGCGGTTCCTGAAGAAGACAGGTGTCCCCGACGCCGAGGCTGCCGGCTTTTGCGCCGCCATGGGGTACGCCAAGCGCGAGCGCGAACAGCAGAACGAAAGCTGGGATAACGAAGCACGCGGAAATTGTCATCATGTACCTCTCTGATTCGAGAATCGAGAAGGCGGGAGAATCCCGACAATCAATTGACGGGATCCGCGCTGCCTCCTTCTCGTGCGTCGCGGTCTTCCAGCGTTCGGAGGGTCGAGCGCCTCGTCCCGCGAGGCTCGCGCCCAATCAGCGATACACTCTCCCGAACTCGCATCCAGGAGCCATATGTCCCTGCGCAAATCTCACGCCGCGATCGTCCTTGCTCTCTGTGTCGCCTCCCTCGCCGCGCAGGCGCCGCAGCCGCCCGCTATCGCTGCAGCGGCCAACGGCCTGACGTTCCGCAGCGTCGGCCCTGCGATCATGGGTGGACGAATCGCCGACGTCGAGGTGCACCCGAAGGATCCGAGCACGTGGTACGTCGCGGTCGGATCAGGCGGCGTCTGGAAGACGACGAACGCCGGGACCACGTTTACGCCGATCTTCGACAGCCAGGCCTCCTACTCGATCGGCGAGATCACGATCGATCCCACGAATCCCGAGGTCGTCTGGGTCGGCACGGGCGAGAACGTCAGCGGACGGCACGTCGGCTGGGGCGACGGCCTCTACAGGAGCCGCGACGCCGGACGCACGTGGGAACGCGTGGGGCTGCAGAATTCGCAGCACATCGGACGCATCCTCGTCGATCCGCGCGACGGCAACGTCGTGCTGGTCGCCGCCGAGGGGCCGCTGTGGTCGGCGGGCGGCGAGCGCGGCGTGTATCGCTCCGATGACGGCGGCGCCACGTGGACGCCGGTCCTCCAGATCGACGACAACACCGGCGTCACGGACCTCGAGTTCGACTCTTCCAATCCCGGCGTCGTCTACGCGGCTTCATATCAGCGGCGCCGCCACGTCTGGGGATTCCTGGCTGGCGGCCCGGGCTCGGGCATCTGGAAATCGACCGACAACGGCGAGACCTGGCGCAAGGTGATTAACGGGCTCCCCAAGGGCGACATGGGCAAGATCGGCCTCGCCGTCACGCCGGCCGATCCATCCATCGTCTACGCGACGATCGAGGCGAACGAGGAGGAGCGCGGCTTCTATCGGTCCCGCGACAGGGGCGAGAGCTGGACGCGGGGCAGCACCTACATCTCCGGCGGAACGGGTCCTCATTACTATCAGGAGATCGAGGCTTCGCCCGCAAACCCCGACCTCGTGTACCAGATGGACGTGTTCCTCCACGTCACGCGCGACGGCGGGGCGACCTTCTCGCGGCTCGAGACCGCGCACGACAAGCACAGCGACAACCACGCGCTCTGGATCGATCCCGCCAGCCCGCGCCACATGATCGTCGGCACCGACGGCGGCCTGTACGAGAGCTTCGACGAGGGCACGCACTGGCGCCATTTCCCGAACCTGCCCATCGCGCAGTTCTACAAGGTCGCGCTGAACAACCGCGAGCCGTTCTACGACGTGCTCGGCGGAGCGCAGGACCTCGGCACGCTGCACGGGCCTTCCAGGACGATGAACCGCGACGGGATTCGGAACCAGGACTGGTATGTGCCGATGGGGGCCGACGGATATGGCGTGGCGTTCGATCCGCGCGATCCAAACGTGATGTACCTCATGTGGCAGGAAGGAAACCTCTATCGCAAGGATCGCCGCAACGAGGAGGCGATCAGTATCACGCCCCAGGCGGCGCCGGACGATCCACCGGAGCGCTGGAACTGGGACTCGCCGATCCTCGTCAGCCCGCACAACCCCGATCGCATCTATTTCGGGTCGCAGCGCCTGTGGCGCAGCGACGATCGGGGCGACAGCTGGACGTCAATCAGCGGGGACCTCACGCTCGGCCAGAACCGGTACGAGCAGCAGTTCTTCGGCCGCGCCTGGAGCGTGGACGCGCTGCACGACACCGGCGCCATGTCGAAGTACGCGACCACCACCGCGATCGCAGAGTCCTCGCTCCAGGCCGGCGTCCTCATCGTCGGAACCGACGATGGGCTCGTGCAGGTGTCGTCCGACGGCGGACAGGGCTGGACGCGGGCCGCGGCGCTGCCGGGCCTGCCGGCGTTGTCGTTCGTCAACGACGTGGAGGCGTCGGTGCACGACGTGCGTACGATCTACGCCGTCGCCGACGCGCACAAGATCGGCGACTTCTCGGCCTACGTCTTCGTGAGCACCGATCTCGGGCGCTCGTGGCGCTCGATTGCCGGCGACCTCCCGAAGGGGACAATCGCGTGGGCGATCCAGCAGGATCACGTGCAGCCCGACCTGTTGTTCCTCGGCACCGAGTTCGGGATCTATTGGACGCCGAACGGCGGCCGCAACTGGCACAAGCTCGCTGGCGGTGTGCCGACCATCTCGTTTCGCGACCTGAAGATCCATCGCCGCGACAGCGACCTCGTCGGCGCCAGCTTCGGCCGCGGGTTCTACGTGCTCGACAACTACTCTCCGCTGCGCGCGCTGGCGTCGGGTGCGCTGACCGACGAGGCCGCGCTCTTCCCGGTTCGCGATGCGTGGTGGTACGTGCCGTACCAGGTGGCCCAGGCGCCCGGCCGCCCCGAGCTCGGCTCCGACGACTTCACCGCCGGCAACCCGCCGTTCGGCGCGCTCCTCACCTATCACCTGAAGGAGGCGCCGACGTCGGCGAAGGAGTCGCGGCAGGCACAGGAAAAGGCCCTGCGCGAGAAGGGAGCGGACGTGCCGTTCCCAGGCTTCGACCGTCTGTTCACCGAATCGCTCGACGCGGGCCCGAAGGTCATCGTCACCATCGCTGACGCCAACGGAAGGTCGATCCGCTGGATCGAGGGGCCCGCGAAGGCCGGCCTGCACCGGGTGAGCTGGGATCTGCGTGGTCCGAGCCCCGATCCAGTCGAGCTGGACCCGCCGAGCTTCCGGCCGCCGTGGGCCGACCCAGCGAAGGGCCCGCTCGTCGCACCCGGCCGCTACACGGCCACGCTGGCGATCGTGTCGTCCGGCGGCGTCCGCACGCTCGGCAAACCGCAGCCGTTCGAGGTGAAGGCGGTGAACAACCTCCCTGCGGGGACGGATCTCACGGCCGTCGCGGCGTTCCAGCAGGAAGTCGCCGAGCTCCGGCGCCGTGCCGCTGGCGTGAGCGAAGAGGTCGAACGCCTGCGCGACGAGCTGCGCCGCATGCGCGCTTCGCTTCTGGCGGCGCCGAAGGCGGATCCCTCCCTCTTCGGCCGCGTCGATGCCGCGAACAGGACGCTCGCGGAGCTGAGCCGGCGTCTCGAGGGCGATCCCGCGAGGCAGCGTCTCAACGAGCCGGATGCGCCGTCGATCGACAGCCGCGTGTCGTCCGCGATGAGCGCGTTCGAGACACGGCAGCCGCCAACGGCCACGCAGAGGCGGGACGCCGAAGTCGCCACCGCGGATCTGACGGCGCTGTCAGGCGATCTGGACGGGTTGATCAAGGGAGAGATCGCGAAGCTGCGCGCCGCGCTCGACGCGGCCGGCGCGCCATGGACGCCGCGGAGGTAGAAGCGGCCGACGAAATCGCTCGGCCCGACGTCGGACGGCAAGGGGTGCCGACATTGGCTGTGGGGCGTTTCCGCGAGATGTAAAGCGATGGACCGCGGGTCCTGGCCGCGGACAGCCCCACCCGTCCTCGCCGCCAAGCGCGCTTGTCACGGGACTGGCGGCTGCGCGGCGGGCGGGGCGCCCCGACCGCGGCCACCCACGGCTGCCGCTTTACGTCTCGTTAACACGTTCCACCAGGCGGTGGAAACAGTTTTATCAATGACTCGCCCAGCGTTCGACAGGCGCGCGCTCAGGCCCGCGGCACCTGCTGGTGTGCGTCGTGTCGAAGGGCGGTCCACGGTGGCGGTCGGCATCCCGGTCCGCGTCGCGGGCGGCTATGCAATTGCCGGCGTCGCATCCAGCTATCTCGCGAACGTGCGCGTTCCCGGTGCACTGCCGGTTCTCGCCGCAGCAACCGTGCTCGCCGGCACCGCCGTCGTCCCCTCCCTGATGCCCGGGGCGCGAGCGGCACGCCTGCAGGCGCTCCGCCCGGACTCACGCAGCGATTCCGCCGCCCGGCGACTCGCGATGACGGACCTCAGAGATCAGGCCGCTGACGTCGGACCAGCCAGACGAACGGCGCCGCCATCAGTTGGATCGTGGCACTGCAGACATAGGAGGCCGGATAGCCCCAGACGTCCGCGGCCTTGCCGAGGAGTGGCTGCGCGATCACGCCGCCGCCCGACCCCATCAACGAATCGAGCGACAGCCCGGTCGCTCGCTGCTCGGACGGAATCAGCTCGTTGAGGTAGGCCTGCCGGATCGGCGCCACGGTGGCAAATACAAGGCCCCACACCACGAGCAGTCCTACTGCGACTGGGAAGCGGGGCACGAGTCCGATCAGCACGAGCGTCAGACCGCTCGCCACCACTGCCGCCTGCAGCAAGGTCGTACGCCGCGGAACAGCGCGCGACAGCGGCGAGACGAGCAGGCCGCCGGCAATCTGCGCGCCGCCGACGACCGCCGCCGATAGCCCGGCGATGCCGTATGCTTTCGGATCGCCGTACAAGTCGAGCAGATACGGCTGCATCGCATAGAACCCGTATATCGACACGCCATCGGTGAAGGCACTCGCGATCATCACCCAGCGCACCGGCCGGTTGGCGAACCCGTATTGGATCGCACCGCGCAGCACCGCCTTCGCCTGGCGCACTGCGCCGCCGTCGCGTTTGGGCGTGAATCCGACGTCGTGCAGCAGAAGAAACGCGGTCCCGAAACTGAGCGCCAGCGCGGCGGCGCGTAGCACGTACGGGACGCCGAGATTGGTCGCCTGGGCGAGGTAGCCTCCCAGCACCGACCCACCGAGCATCGCCACGCCTTCGATGATCTCACCGCGGGCGAAGACCGGGTCGAGCGCGCCGTCGTAACCGTGTGCTCTCAGCGCATCGACGAGCCAGGCCTGAACGGCACCCGAGAAGAATGTGAAGCCCAGCCCCAGCATGACTGACGCCAGAGCCCAGGCCCAGATGGCGCCGAGATGCGCCACATCAGGAGGTAGAGCAGCGTCGAGAGGGCCAGCGTCAGCGTGCCGAGCAGGTACGAGAGCCGCCGGCCGCGCATGTCGGCGACGACTCCCGTTGGCACCTCGAAGAGGACGAGCCCGGCGGTGAAGAACGCGTTGGCGGCAAAAGCCTGCGCATTGGTGAGCCCGGCGTCGAGGAGAAAGAGCGTGTTGATGCCCCAGATGAACGACGCCGCCAGCGTGTGCAAGAGGAGCAAGACGAGATAGACGCGCTGAACGCGCCGGGCGCCAGCGTTCATGACACGGTCACGACGCCTCCAGTGTCATCGCGGCCGGGCGGGTTCACCCGATCGACCGGTCGTCGGCGGACGGACCGTACACTGACGTCACCTGCTGGCCATACCGATCTGGCTCCTGCCGGCGCGCGGCATCACGCCGAGCAGCGTCCCTTTGTCTTCCGACCGATCGTCGAGCGGCCTTCCTTACTTACTGAACACGATCTCCACGCGTCGGTTCTTCTGGCGTCCGTCCGGATCATCCGAGCCGTCTGGTTTGGTGTTTGACACCACCGGCCGCTGCTCGCCATAGCCATGCGTCACGAATCGACTGTCCGCCAACCCTGCCTTCTGGACGAACCACATCTTGACCGCACTGGCGCGACGTTCGGAGAGACGGAGGTTGTATCGCTCGTCACCCTTCGAATCGGTGTGGCCATCGATCCTGACTTGCCCTTTCGCTTTCTCACGGATGATGGAGGCGGCTTGCTCCAGCGAGTCTTGGGCCTTTGCCGAGAGTGTCGCCTTGTCAAAATCGAAAAGCACATCGGCGGACATCTCGATTCGGATCTCCGAACTCGATTCATGGACTTGTAAGGCTGTCGTTCGAGCAGCCAAATCCGTCGGCTGCGGAAACTGCAGGTCTGTTGCCTTCGGAAAAACCAAGTCGGCCGCTTTCGGGAACTGCCAGCCTGACATGACCTCCGGCGGTTGTGCGGTGCTGATGCCGACGCCTGCGCAGATGGCCGCCAACATCGCGAGTACCGGCCGAATGCCCCGGGGTTCCATCTAGTCAGTCACCGGCTGATGGGCACGTCATCGATCGGCTGGAATCCTTTTAACTCGATCCCTACCTTCTCGACGGTCGCTGGAGGTGCTGGGAACCTGATCCAGGCGTTCGCGCGCTCATGGGCGGCAACAGAGACATGAGCGCCGCTGCACAGACATTCATAGGCATTCCCCTTGTTGACGGGACTATACCGTCGCTTTTCCACGAGATCGAGCAGGCCGGCTTCGTACAAATTCTGTTGAATCGTCTCCCGACTTTCATTGATGAAGGTCATCTTCAAGGTCACCATATCGTTCCCGGTTCTTTTGAGTTCCGTGATCTCAACACGAAAGCCGGGATCGTTCCCTTCGCCTTTGGCAATGACCTGCGAGGCGGCAGGTGCGGGTGCCTGAGTTCCAGCCGTCGGACTTGGTACGGCCGCTGGGGCTGGTGCTGGGGCTGGTGCTGGGGCACCGGCGGCCTGCGCCGGGGGCGGCGCTTCCGCGTTCTTGCTGCAAGCGATCGACGCCAGTACAACGAGCGCGACAACTGCGACATCTTTGATGCGGTGTTGAGCGTATCTCATGATTCCCCCACGTAGTGAAACAACGACGAGCGATGAAGTGATGCTACCGTCGTGCGGGGAAAGCGAACTCGGCTCCTCGATGTAAGGAGCTAATGGCCCTCTGCACGGTGGATGATACGCCGATATCACGCGTCATGGCAACGCGCTCCAGTTATGAACTGCGACATTGCCCGCATGCTCGTCTCGGAACTTTCGACGCAAGCTCGAGCTGAGCAGCCCCGCCAAGATGAACCGCGATTTCGGGCGTCGTGAACTTCGCGCCGACGCGCGCGTCGATCTCGCAGCGGACGATTCGTCCGGTTGCGGTCGCGAACATGACTTTGCCGGCCATTCGATTTCCATCGTTGGTGAGCTCGGCGTCGAGGAGGAAGAGCGTGTTGATCCCCCAGATGAACGACGTCGCCAGCGTGTGACGCAGGAGCAAGACGAGGTAGATGCGCTGAACCCGCCGGCGCCAGCCTGACACGATCACGACGCCCCCAGTGTCATCGCGGCCGGGAGGGTTCACCCGATCGACCGGTCGTCGGCGGACGGACCGTTCAATCGAGATAGACCAGCGGTGCGCCACGCCGTGTGCGCGATGTGGTCGACGTCCGCGATGTCGCGAAACGAGCGTATCGCGAGGTCATTTAGAGCAGCGTCTGTCATGATAGCCTCGGCTATGAGGGTCGCGTGACTGGTCGCGCCAGTGGGATGTCGGCCCGCGGCGATAGCGGACACAGCATCTTAGTGTTCAGTTGTGGGCCTGGCCATATCGTCCATTGGAGGCACAGCGGGGATGACGAAGGAACTCCCGCCGCTGCAGGTTCGGAGTCGTCGAGAATGGCGGGCGTGGCTGGCAAAGCACCACACGTCGAGCCCGGGAGTCTGGCTCGTGTTCTACAAGTCCCACACAGGCGTAGCGTCAATCTCCTACGAAGACACGGTTCGTGAAGCGCTGTGCTTCGGATGGATCGACAGTCTCGTCAAACGTCTCGATGTTGACCGATACGCTCGCAAGGTCACGCCGCGACAGCCCACGAGCAAGTGGTCGGACGTCAATCGGAAACGGTGGGCGGAGCTCGAGGCGGCCGGCCTGCTCACGTCAGCCGGTCTCGCGGCTGCACCCACGAACACCACCTATGCGCCACGACCGGTGGTACCCGACCTGCCGGTCTACATTGCCAAGGCGCTGAAGGCAAATGCCAAAGCGTGGGCATTCTTTCGGGAGCTGGCGCCCACCTACCGGCGTGACTTCGTCGTGTGGATTCATACGGCTAAACGAGCGGACACGCGTGCAAAGCGCATTCGCGACTCGATCGCACTGCTGGTGGCGGGAAGAAAGCTCGGCTTGAAGTAGCACGGACGCCGGGATGGATTCTCGGGCGGCTATCCGGAACGAACGGCCTCGGGCTGCTTGCGAAGGGTCGACGGGGAAGCAGTTTGTCAATGAAGTCCACCAAGCGCGGGCTCGCGAGCCACGTCGGCGCTCGAGAGCACGCGCTTCTCGATGAAGACGGACTGAGAACCGTCGCCGGGCACGGGCCGGCGCAGAAACCCGGTTCGCGTGCTCTTCGCGCGTCACCGTTCAAGGCTCATGGCAGTCGGCGATCGGTCGCCACGCGCGGGTCGATGCACCACGTGCCTCGTACCCGCGCCACCGTCGGCTCGGCGCCATCGTCAAAATGACTTTCGAGCGCGCCGGTGGTGCCAATCAGACCGGTCCATCGGTGCCGGCCCGCCGGCATCCGGATCCGCGCCTGGCCCGCCAGCGGTGTCTGCCGCTGAATGTCTTCGAGCTGCGCGAACACCTCGCCTTCGAATACGGAGAGAAACCCGGCGTCGGCCCAGTGTGTCAGGTCGGGCATGCCGTCCTTGTTTGCATCGATCGTCCACCCGACGCGGATAGGCGTCCCGAGCTCGACGGCACGGAGGAGGCGATCCTTCGAACCGCTGGACACTTTTCCATCCGTCTCGACGGTGACGAGATGGCTGGCGCCGCAGGCGTTGGGCTGCGCGTGCATATCTGATGCAGCCAAGAGGAGAAGGGCGGAGAGCGCGGCCGTCAGATTGTTGCGTATCGGCATGGTCTCGATAACTCACTGCCTCGAGGCGATATTCCCCACCTCGGGCACACACCTGTCCTGATACTTGCGCGACGCTCAATCTTCGGCCTCGCGGATCGCCGTTTCGGCTAGATTCACCGTACCAGTTCGCGCCGCCTGTCGGGAGACCGCGCGTTGCCTGCCGGGTGTGGTGCCGGCGCACAGGTGTGAGCGACAGGCACGGGCCGGTAACGGCTATGTCATTGAATTTGAAGAAGTTGATTGTCGGCCCGTCACTTGCTCATACGGTGGGCATGAGGACACTTGGATTGTTCGTCACGTTGCTGGCGTTGGCGCCCCAGGCGTCCCCGGCACAAAGGTCCACCGTGCCGGAGGGCACGCTCATCACTTCAGCAGAGGTATCCGGGTTCGACGCCCATCGTCTGAGTCCCGGGCTTCAAGAGGAGTTCCGGAAACTGGCCGGCACGCCGCTGACTCAGGAGCGCTTGAACGAACTGGCGGCTCGCATCGAGGCGGAACGGCCAGGGTATGTCGCGGCCTGGCGGGCCGTCAGGGATTCCGGCGGCGAGATCCGCGTAATTTTCGTCATGGTCCGGCAACGCGAGCACGATCACCGCGATCAAGAGGAGAACGTGAACGCCCGGTACGTTGTCGAGCGGGCCGAGATCGACGGCGTTCCCGACAGCGAGCTCACGGAGGCGCTGCGCGACGACCTGCTGACGCTCGTCGACAAGCGACTCGATTCCGATGACGCGCAACAGATCGAGCAGCGGATCAGGCAGGCGCTTCCCCGCTACGACATCAGCCGCCGCATCGCCCGCGGGAGCGAACCCGGCCGGATCAGGCTGATATACGAGGCGCGCCGGAGCGAGCAGTCACGATGGCTTCGCTTCGAGACCCGGCAATCGAATGTCGTTTTCCACTCGGAACAGGGCTGGGGCAGCTACCTCGAGCTCGCTGTCGGCGGCCGCGATCTCCGCTTCACGCCGATCGTCGCGATAGACAACGGGGACGACCTGATCGAGGAATACTCGGGCTTCGGGCTGCGCTTCGAAACGAGACGGCTGGGAACGGAACGCCTGGGCGCCAGCCTCGAGTGGACGGCGTTCGACCCGACGTGGCGCAGCGCCACGCTCGATGCGCTCGCCGTGAACCCGGAGATTGCCCGCCCGTACGACGACCGCTCCACGATCACGCCACTGGTGAAGTTCGCGGTCACGCCCCAGGTCACCCTGGCGGCGGGTGTCTCCATCACTGAACTGGATGCGCTGCCACCCGCGACCGGCTCGGAGATGGCCAACGCGGCGGTCGCGTCGATTGCGTACGGCGGCCGTTGGAAGGACACCGGCAGCGCGACTCACGACGTCCACGCGAGCTTCGGAGTGCGCGCCGGGTCGCGCGCGCTCGAAAGCGACCTTGCGTACACGAGGTATCTGGGACGAGGTTGGTACCGCTATGGGTGGGGGAATCATCGGGTGCTCGTCACGGCAATGGCAGGCGGCATCACGGGTGACGCGCCGCTCTTCGAGCGCTTTGCGCTCGGGGACTCCACCACGCTCCGCGGCTGGGACAAGTACGACATCGCGCCCGCCGGTGGAGATCGGATGGTCCATGCGTCAGTCGAGTACGCGTTTCGCGGGATCGCCGTTTTCCTCGACGTCGGGTCGGTCTGGGACGAGGGCCGCACGCGCGATGTGCGGGTCTCGACCGGTCTCGGCTTCCAGGCGGGCCCGGCGTTCCTCACCGTGGGCTTCCCGCTGAATACCGACAACCTGGGCGCCGCCATCGCGCTGGGACTCCGGCTGGGGGGCAGCCTGGGAGTACAGAGGTAGCGTGCCGGCGCGCTGCGCACCCCGTGGGGCCGGATTGTTCGTGCTCGCGCTGATCGTGTGCCCATCGACGCGGGCTGCTGCGCAGGCCGTGAGCGTGACCACGGCCGGCGACGCGCTGCAGATACGCGCGCCCGGGTTCACCTTCCTCAAGGGGGAGCCCCTGGCCCGCTTGACGGACGGCCGATCGGTGCGCGTGGAGCTCGCACTGATGGTGCTGCCGGGGCCGGACCGGGCGCCGGTGGCATCCGCCCGACAGCTGTTCGCCCTGAGCTACGATCTCTGGGAAGAACGGTTTGCCGTGGCCACGCTGGAATCGCGTTCCCGGTCGATCTCGCACCTGACGGCGGGGGCTGCCGTGTCGTGGTGCCTCGAGCAGGTGACGGTCCCCTTCCGCGCGCTGGGCGCGATCGCCGCAGACGCTCCGTTCTTCATTCGCCTCGAGTACCGCATACTGGACAGCGAGGGCGCAGCCAGTGGGGACGACGGTTCGGCTTTCACGCTGCAGGCGCTCATCGACGCGTTGAGCCGTCGCCGCAGGACCGAGTCGTCGACCGACGCGCTCGAAGCCGGGCCGTTCCGGCTGCCGCGGCGCGGCGGCTCTCGTGCTCGCCCGCGATGAACCGACTTCGTAACCGCCTTATCGCCGCCTTCCTCGCTTCGACGCTGCTGCCGCTGGCGGCAACGGTCTGGATCACCACGTCGTTGCTCGACCGCAGCCTGCGGTACGCGACGACGGGCGAGCTCGACCGGCTCTCGCGAACACTCGAAGCGACCGTGCGCGAGTTCTACCAGCGCGAACGCGAAGCGCTGAAGGACGAGGCCCTCGCCGGACGAGCGAGCCCGACCGCGTACGCGTTTGCGGACGAGTCACGCTGGCCCGAGCCCGTCCGCGCATTCTGGGACAGCGGCGAGCCCGAGCGCTTCGGCGTGTCGGGGCCCGGCGGCGATCGCGTCGATTACATGCGGCGTGCCGATGGTTCCGGCGGTTGGAGGGGCGTCGAGACGTACAGCCGCGACCTGGGCGGCATCAGGATGGAGTATCTGTCCGCCGAGCTTCGAAAGACCCGGCGGCTCGTGGACGCGTTCGACGCCCGGGATCTCAGGCGTGGATTCACCCTCGCCCTTCTCGTGCTCCTCGGCGCGGCCTGGCTGGCGTCCCTCGTGCCGCTCGTGATCATCGCCCATCGGATCAGCCAGCCGATCCAGCAGCTCACCGCGGCGCTCACAGCCTTCGCGGCGGGTGACTGGTCGCGAAGGATCGAACCGCGGGATGCCGGACACGCGCCGCGCGACGAAGTCGGCCGCGCGGTGGATGCGTTCAACCGCATGGCGGACCAGCTCGAGGAGAGCCGCGACCGGCTCGTTCACCTGACCCGAATGGCCAGCTGGCAGTCGCTGGCACGCAAGACCGCCCACGAGCTCAAGAACTCGCTCACACCCATCCGACTGACCGTGGAGGAGATGCAGGCGCGGCATCCGACGCCCGACCGTACCTTCATCGACCAGGCCGTGCAGATCGTGATCAACGAAATCGAGTCCCTCGAGCGTCGAGTGCGGGCGTTCTCCGAATTCGCGAGCGAGCCGCCGGTGAACCCGGAGGTTCTGGACGTCAACGCGCTCGTCACCGAGCGCGTGGCGCTGCTGCAGCGCGTGCATCCCGAGACCGCCTGCGATCTCAGGTTGGACGAGCGCCGTCCACGGATACTCGCGTCGGCGGACCTGGTGAAAGGCATCCTGACCAATCTGCTCCAGAACGCCGCTGAAGCGGCCGGCCCCGGGGGCACTCTCCTCGCGCGCACGCACGAAGAGGATGATCGCGTTGTGATAGACGTGCACGACTCCGGACCGGGCCTGAGCAAGGAGGCTTCCGCTACCCTCTTCGAGCCGACGATTACGTTCAAGAAGGAGGGCATGGGGCTTGGCCTCTCGATTGCCAGGAAGAACGCGTTGCTGTCGGGCGGGGACGTGACGGTCGTCCAGGGCGAACTTGGCGGTGCCGCGTTCAGGGTCACCCTCCCAGCCGCCAGGGCCGAGCACCAGGAGCGGTCGGCATGACGCGCAAGCGGCATATCGTCATCGTCGACGACGAGCCGAATATCGGCCGCTCGCTGCGCCTGATCCTCGAAGGTGAAGGGTACCGCGTCAGCGTCTGCGACTCGGTGGCCGCGTGGCGAGCCGAACGGCTGCGCGCCCGCGCCGACGTCCACGTGCTCGACGTGCGCCTGCCGGATGGAAGCGGAATCGACGTGCTGCGGGAACTGCGGCAGGAGGACGACCGGTCCGCCGTCGTGATGATCTCGGGGCACGGAACCATCCGCGATGCCGTCGAGGCGACGCGGATCGGCGCCTTCGATTTCCTGGAGAAACCGCTGGCCCGCGACCGGGTGCTCCTGGTCGTCAAGAACGCACTCGAGTGGGCAGACCTGCAGCGCGAGAACCAGCGCTTCCGCGAGCTGGTCGGCGAGGCGCCGAGAATGATCGGGGCAGCCCCCGTCTTCCAGCAGGCGGTGCAGCAGGCCACGCGGGTCGCGCGGTCCGACGTGACGGTGCTGCTGTCGGGGGAATCCGGCACCGGCAAGGAGCTCCTCGCGGCGCACATCCATCGCGAAAGCCCGGTCTCCGCCGGTCCGTTCGTGAAAGTCAACTGTGCCGCCATACCCACGGAATTGATCGAGAGCGAACTGTTCGGCCACGAGAAGGGGGCGTTCACCGGTGCGGCCACCTCGAGGCGCGGCAAGTTCGAGCTGGCCGACGGCGGCACCATCTTCCTCGACGAAATCGGGGACCTGCACGAGGCGTCACAGGCCAAGCTGCTTCGCATCCTGCAGGACGGCGAGCTGCAGCGGGTGGGAGGCGAGCGTTCCATCCGGGTCGCCACCCGCGTCGTCGCAGCCACGAACCGCCAGCTGGACGAGCTCGTCGCCAACGCGAGGTTCCGGCAGGATCTCTACTATCGCCTGAGTGTCGTCCCGATCCGCGTGCCGCCGCTGCGCGAGCGCCTGCAGGACGTCGCCGAGCTCGTTCCCTACTTCCTCTCGGAGTTCTGCGCGCGGAACAACTTCCGGGCACGCACGATCGATCCCGACGTCGTCCCGCAGCTCGAGCGCTACGCGTGGCCCGGGAACGTGCGCGAGCTGAAGAACGTCGTGGAGCGGATGGCGATTCTCACCCCGGGCGACCGCATCACCGCGGAGTCGATCCCGGTGGAGGTCCGTTTGCACCAGCCAGCCCGTGCGGCCGCCGGCTTACAGGAAGTGCGCGACGCCGCCGAGCGCGACCGCATACGCCAGGCTCTGGAAGAGACCGATTGGAACGTCTCGGGCGCGGCGCGGCTCCTCGGGACCGAACGCACCGCTCTCCACAAGCGCATCCGCGCGCTCGGTCTGAAGCGGCACTAACCACACCAAGGCCCGCTCCGCTCCCGCCTCCGCTGAAGCGCCGGCGAGGCTCGCCGAAGCGCCTGCGGCGCGAAGGCGGCCGGCGTAGCGCGTCTCCAGACCCGGGGACTTCGCCCCGTCATCATGCCTTGACATCTTAGGCATTGGCGGTTCAATATGCCTAATCACTTTAGGTGTCTGTCCCGGTGAGGCCGCTATTGTTCGTGGACATCTGATGAGCACGCCCAAAGCCGACCTGCTGCAAGGTACCCTGGACATGCTCATCCTCAAGGCGCTCTCGTTGGGGCCGCTCCACGGCTACGGCATCATCCAGCGCATCCGGCAGATGTCTGAAGAGATGCTCTCGGTCGAACAGGGCGCTCTGTACCCGGCGCTGTACCGCATCGAGCACAAAGGCTGGGTCACCTCGAAGTGGGATGTGACCGAGACGGGCCGCAGGGCCAAGTTCTACAAGCTGACAGCAGCGGGCCGCAAGCAACTCTCGATCGAAGAAGAAAGCTGGGACCTGCTCGCCCTCGCTATCGCGAAGGTGAGGGGGATCATGTGAGGGGCAAGCCGTGACGTGGCTCACCATTCTCCGAGTACGGCTGCGTGGGTTCCTGCGGCGGGATGCCGTCATCTCCGATATCGAAGAGGAGATGCGCTCCCATATCGAGCTGGCTACCGAGGCCAACGTCGGGCGCGGAATGGGACACGACGATGCACGGCGAGCCGCAATGAGGGGCTTCGGCAATCCGAGCCGGATCAGGGAGCTGGCCTATGAAGTTCGGGGAGGTGGCGGCCTGGAGGCTCTGTCGCAGGATTTGCGGTTTGGCGCGCGCACATTGCTGAAGAACCCCGGATTCGCCGCGGTGGCGATTCTCACTCTGGCGCTCGGGACCGGTGCGACGTCGGCGATGTTCAGCTTCCTGTACGCGGTCGTCCTCCGGCCGCTTCCCTATCACGAGCCGGAACGGCTGGTCTCGGTCGTCGGCCACCGCAACGGTCGCGACATGGGCGTGACCGCGCCCGACTATCTCGACTGGCGCGCGAACGCGACGTCGTTCGAGCAGCTCGCGGCCACGGCCGGCACGACGGTCAACCTCACCGGGCGCGGCGAGCCGGAGCGGGTCGTCGCCGCGCGGGGCTCGGGCAACTACTTCGACATGCTGGGGATCCCTCCGACATACGGCCGCGCGTTCCGTTGGAGCGACGAACCGCACGCCGCACCTCCCGTCGTTGTGCTCGGCTACGGCCTGTGGCGGCGCCGCTTCGGTGCCGACCCGGGCATCGTCGACCAGACGATCGCGATCGATGGCGAGCCGCACACCGTGCTGGGCATCATGCCGCCGGAGCTCACCCTCCGTGCGACTGGAGCCCAGCTCTGGCTTCCCCTCAACCTGACGCCCCAGGAACTGGAGGCGACCGGCTCTCGCTTCCTCAGCGTCATCGGGCGCATGCGGCCCGGTGTCACGGCCGATCAGGCCCAAGCGGAGCTGGCGGTGATCGCGAAAGGGCTCGAGGAAGTCAGACCCCACTCCAATACCGATGTCACGGCACGGGTGCGCGGCCTTCACGAGCGCGTCGTCGCGCAGGTGCAGGATCCGGCATTCATCCTCCTGGGGGCCGTCGGCTTCGTGCTGTTGATCGCATGCGGGAACGTGGCCAACCTGCTGCTCGCGCGCGCGACCGGCCGGCAGCACGAGATCAGTGTGCGAGCGGCGCTCGGCGCTTCGCGGTCGCGGGTCGCGCGACAGCTCCTGACAGAGAGCGCGCTGATCGGTGTCGTCGGAGGGGTCGTCGGCCTGGCGCTTGCGTACTGGACCGCCGAACTCTTCAAGGGCCTCCTGCCACAGGATATTCCCCGACTGCAGGAGACGCGCGTGGATGCGGTCGTCCTGGGTTTTACGCTGGCCATCTCGCTGGCTGCCAGCCTGGTCTTCGGCGTCGCGCCTGCGCTGGAGGCTTCGCGGTCCAGTGTCCAGCAGGCGCTCCGGGAGGAGTCGCGCAGCTCCGGCGGCGTACGTCGACGACGCTTGAGCAGCACCATCGTGGCGGCGGAGATCGCCCTGGCCCTGGTGCTGCTCGTCGCGGCGGGATTGCTGCTGCGGAGTTTCGTTCGGCTGCAACATGTCGATCTGGGGTTCAACCCAGCGAACCTTCTGACAGTGCGGATGTCGCTGCCGGAAGGACGATATGGCGCGGCGGCGCGCGTCGCGGCGTTCTATCACGAGCTCGTCGAACGCGTAGGTCGGCAGCGTGGCGTCACCGCTGCCGCTGTCGCGTCTCATGCTCCCCTCGCCGGAGGCGGGTTCAACATCTCCATGTCCATCGAAGGACGTCCCCAGCCGGCGCCCGACGACGACACAATGGTGTTTCTGCGGTTCGTCTCGCCAGGCTTTTTCCCCACGCTCGGCGTGCACATCACGCGCGGCCGGGACTTCACGCACGACGATCGTGCGAACGCTCCGGCCGTCGCAATCGTGAACCAGACAGCCGTCCGACGGTATTGGCCCGGCGACGACCCGATCGGCAAGCGATTCAGGCTCGACGACGATCGGGGCGCCGTCGAGATCGTGGGCGTGGCAGCCGACGTGAAGCACTTTGGTCTCGCGCAATCGACCGAGCCCGAGGTGTTCGTGCCCCTGGCACAGGCGACCGCGATGCACTGGCAATGGCTGGAGCGATCGATGATCGTGCTCGCACGGACCAACGGCGACCCAGCAGCCGCAGCCGGCACAATTCGCCAGGCGGTGTGGACCGTGGACGATCAGCTGCCCCTCTACGACGTCCGCTCGATGGAGCAGCTGCGCGCCGAAGCGACCGGCGGCGAGCGGATCGGGCTCGTGATCGTCGGAACATTCGGCTCGATGGCGCTGGTCCTCGCGACGATCGGCGTCTACGGCGTCATGTCGTTCATGGTGGGCGGCCGCTCGCGCGAGATCGGCATTCGGCTGGCCCTCGGAGCCGACCCGGGCGATGTGCTGAGGATGGTCCTGCGCCACGGCGCCCGGTTGACCGCGGCGGGCGTCTTCATTGGTCTGATTGCCGCGTTCGGGCTGACGCGGGTGATACAGACGATGCTGTTCGAGACACCGCCCACTGATCCAGTCACGTTCGTGACGTTCGGGACGGTCATCGCGCTGGCGGCGATGCTGGCCTGTTTCGTGCCGGCCCGCAGGGCAACCCGCGTGGATCCGGTGAGCGCCCTTCGCAGTGAGTAGGGCATCTCGCGGATCCAGCGAGACCGCCGACGAGTTCAGAGCTGGCGCACTGTTCGCTTCCCGGCTGGGACCGCGACGTCAGCGAGGCACCGGTTTGTCGAGAGAATCCCAGTTGTAGGCAGCCGCCACCCTGTTCCTGATTTCGTTGACCACGACGCCGCCGCTGTCCGCGTTGGTCATGATGGCCACGCCGTAACCCTTGCGCACGTGCGCTACCAGGTCGCACTGAAAGCCCCAGTTGCTCCCGCCGTGGCCGAAGTACCACCCCTCGCCGAGCTTGCGGAGGCCGAATCCGACAGCGAAGTCGCCCACCCCCACGGGCGTAATCATCTCGCGGGCGCTCGCCAGGGAGAGGACCCGAGTCGATTGCCCTTGCAGCGTCCGCTGCAGCTCGATGGCGAGGCGAGCCAGATCGCTCGGCGTCGTCCACAATCCGGCCGCCTGCAGCTCCGGATAGACGTGCCACTTCGCATCCATCGCGGCACCGCGGCCGGAGTGGGCGCGCGCGGCCGTGGAGTCCCGCTCGGCGGACAGCGGCTGCTCGAACGCGCTGTGGCGCATTCCAATCGGATCGAGCACGAGGCTCTTCATCAGCTCGTGAAACGCACGGCCGGTCGTGTCGGTCACTGCCAGCTGGACGATGGTCACACCGCCGCCCGAGTACTTGTAGGCGGTGAACGGCGGACGATCCAACAGCACTTTCCCCGTGTTGGAGGGCTTCTCGCCGTTCAAGATTTGAACGACGGAAGGCAACGGCGCGTTCGGCGGATAACCGGGAAATCCGAAGCCATCTCCGAGCCCGGAGGTGTGACTCAGCAGCGCGCGCAACGTCACCGGACGATCACGGGTATGCTCGCTGGCCGGCAGCTTCCAGGATTTCAGAAAGGTGTTGATCTCGGCGTCCAGCGACATCTTGCCATCCTGCACCAGCCGCATCACACCCATGGCCGCGGTAGGTTTGCTGATCGACGCGGCCTGGAAAATCGTATCCGGCGTCACCGGCGCGCCGGTCGTCACGTCAGAGGTGCCGTAGCCTTTCGCCCAGTGGATCTCGAAGTCCTTGATCACGGCGACGCTGACGCCCGGGACGCGCATCTTCTCCATGAGTTGCTCGAGCGTGAAGCCGTCGAAGCCCTGACGATCGGGGACCTGCCGCCCTTCGATGCGGGTCATCATCGCCGCCGGGGACGTATCCTGTGCAACCGAGGAAGGGCCTGCCGGCGTGGAAGACACGGCCGCCGCGAAGAGAACCACGGCTACCAGCGTGATTGGGTACTTCATCTCATTCGCTCCGAGTGTCGCGAGCCTCTCAGCGTGGACGGCCGTCCGCGCGAATCGTCACAGAGCGCTCGGGGCCGGAGACCACCAGCGGATTGTAGCCGGAGCCCACCGATTGGGCCTGGCGGGGTCAGATCTTGTTCCTTGCACGAGTGTCCCGTTTGGAAGACGTCGCACACAGATGACACTCGTGCAAGGAACAAGATCTGACCCCTCTTGCAGGTGAGTCGTCGATCTGCGCGAGCGCGGCGCCGTCAGGCGGCCGCCGTTGGAGTACACCGCTTTCACGTTCAGGTTGTTTAGCCCATTCTGCAAATGTCACTCAGGCCGCCATTGCTCTTTAGATATGGTGCCGGTACGGCCGCCGTTCGTTCCGGCCTGGCGTCCGAACGATAGGCGGTTGACCACAATCCGGCCGTTGCTCATCACGAGGAGCGGATCGTCCAGTGTACCGACGTGCTGCAGCGGATTGCGCTCGACGACGAGCAGGTCGGCTTCCAGGCCGGGTTCGATCGCGCCGGTGCGCGCGGTCAGGGTCAGCAGCTCCGCGGCGCGCGTCGTAGCCGACTGCAGGGCCTGCAGCGGCGTCATGCCCATCTCCACGAAGGCGGCGACCTCGTGCGACACCCGGGTGACGCTGTTCGGACCATAGCCCGTGTCCGCGCCGGTGACGATCTTCACCCCCAGCTTCATCGCGCGCTGGACGGTTTCGCGCAGCCGCGGCAGCAGATGCCGGCCGCGCAGGCGCAGGTCGCGGTTGTCGTAGTCGCCGCCGGGCTCGACCAGATCGACGACGGTCGCGTAGGTCGGGACGAGGTAGGTGCCCTTCTCCGCCATCAGGCGCAGCGCGTCCTCGGAGAGATACGTGCCGTGCTCGATGCTCCTGACGCCGGCCTGCACCGCGGCGAGCGCGCCTTCCTCGCCGTGTGCGTGCGCCATCACGGGGATGCCCTTCGCGGCCGCTTCCTCCACCATCACCCTGACCTCGTCGTCTGTGTAGAGCTGCCGACGCGGATCCGTGTCCGGCAATCCGGCGCGCTCCGTGGAGGTCGTCTTGATCCAGTCGACGCCCCGGGCGAGGTTCGCGCGGACGACCTCGCGGATCGCCTCGGGCGTCGTCACGCCCCCGTCGAGGAACGCTGACAGGCTCGGCTCGACCAGGAACGCGTCTTCCGCGAGCTGCGGCCGCACGTGGTAGCCCGCGGCGAGCACGTCGGGACCGGCGACCGCGCCCTTCTTCACGAGCTCGCGCAGCCCGACGTCGACGAACGCCGACACGCCGGCGCTCCGCACCGTCGTGACACCCGACTCGAGCGCCGTCCGCGCCGCGCGCAGGTTGGCGATATGCGTGTGCGCGTCGATCAGCCCTGGCACGACGTAGCGGCCGCGGGCGTCGATCACCGTGAGCCCCGCGGGCGCAGCGCCCGTGCCGACGGTGACGATCTTCCCTTCGCGAAGCACCACGGTCGCGTTCGGGATAATGCGTCCCTCGCGCACGCTGACCACGTTGGCATTGACAATCGCGGTGGGTTGTTGCGGGGGAACGGCGGGCCCGCGCTGCTGGGCGGACGGGAGGTGCGACGTCGCCGCAAGAACCGCCAGTACGAAGCCGTGCCGGGCTGCGCGCATGTGTCACCTCATATTTCCAGGGAGCCCCGGTGTGCCTCTCCTGCAGAGTTTCTCGAAGGCGCGTGACGGGTCGACCCCGAGGCACGGGGAATTATACGTGTGCCTTGCGTCCGCGGCCTCACGATAGGGCGCCACGGACGTTCCCGATGAATCCTCGAGCCGGATTGACGAAGGTCTCGACTGCCGTCATGCTATCGGTTCGATTGCGCGATTCAACGCGGTGTCGCCAGGAGACTGTCATGCGCTCAATTGCCCGATTCGGTACCTTCCTCGCCCTGCTTGTCGCTCTGATCCAGCCGGTCGGCACCCAGCAGTCCGACAGCCTGATGAGCGATCTCACCCGGGACGTCAAGCAGGTTCATTCCAAGATGATGCAGCTGGCCAAGGCGATGCCCGACAAGGCGTACGAGTGGCGGCCCGGGGCGGGAGTCCGCTCCACCCAGGAAACACTCATGCACGTCGCGGCCGACAACTACTTCATTCCTGCGGCGATGGGTCTGGGCGCTCCCGCAGAGACGGGGATCACGAACAAGTACGAGTCGTCTGTCGCATTCGAGAAAAAGACCCGGACCCGCGATGAGGTCATCTCCGAGCTCGAGAAGTCGTTCGCGTTCCTCGAGAACCTGATGACTACCTTCCCGGATGACAAGCTCGGGGCGCCGGTCGACGTCTTCGGCCAGAAGATGACGAACCGCGGCATGTGGATCGCAGCGACGACGCACCTGCACGAGCACCTCGGCCAACTGATCGCTTACGCGCGCAGCAACAACGTCACACCTCCGTGGAGCAAGTGAGCGGCCCACTGGCGATTGTCGATGTCGACGTGCGTCACTCGACGCCCCCATAGAACGCCCCTCGACCCAGGTGCCGCTGGCATCTTGACAACGATCGACTGATGCCATGGACCCTGAACGAAGGGGGGATGACATCGTTGATGTGGATGTGTCCGTCCGCTCGAGCGGCGCAGGATTCCACGAGGGCTTGCGGCTGTCGCCGATGATCCGCTGATCGCTCACTCGCGATGAGGCCCTCGCTGTCGATGCCCCTGTTTTTTCGCAAGGCGAAGTGTTATCGAACACAGAAGCCTACTGACACCGTCAAGTGCTTATTAGCCAGATGCTTACGGATGCCAGGAAGGCTCGCGTAAATGACTCGCGCGTGCGCGCGCGGTCTTGCTGACCCCGCATGTGTTGGCGGGGCGAGCGCTGCGCCCGGCACGAACTGGACCAGGGGGCTTCGCCCCGCCCGTTTTCGCCAAGGCTCCGGCGAGACTCGCCAACGCCCGGTCCCATACGCGTCGGGCGACCGCGGGCCCGACCGCCCATTCCCGTCGCTCGCGGGGCCCCAAAAGCCCCGCTCCGCTCCCGCCTTCGCCAAAGCTCCGGCGAGGCTCGCCGAAGCGCCTGCGGCGCGAAGGCGGCCAGCGTGGCGCGCCCGTGGTGCGCCCTGGTCCGTTGTGCGGCTCCGCAACGCGTACGAAGCTCTCGTTTCGAGCCGCATAACGGACCAAGGATCGGACCTGTCGTACGTTGATTGACGCAGACCCAAAGCGACCCGCATAATTTCGCATCGACTCAGATCCGTTGCGCGCATGCCGCGGCGATGCGAAAAATGCGCCCACCCCTGTCCGCGGATCGCGGAAACCGAACGAGCCACAGTGCACTTCTCGTGGCTGTTGACCGATAGAGAAGGCAAGATTCCCGGTCGGTCGACTGCATGAAAATTCTCTACATTGCAAACGAACGGCGAGCCGCGGAGCAGGGTGCGCTTGCGCTTCGCAGAATTGCACCGAATGTCACGCTTGCCTGGGCCCAGACCCTGGGTTCGGCGCTGCACTGGGTTCGCGGAAACCGCGACGCGGCGGCGCTCGTCGTCGAGGGCGAGGTTCAGGGGCAGGGCTGCGCCTCCTTTATCAAGGAGGTCCGAGGCCTCGGCCTGACGACTCCGATTGCGGTCGTGACGCCGGAGCACCTGGGAACGCCGTTCGCCGCGCTCCATGCGGGGGCCGACAACTATGTCGTCGATGGCCCATCGCTCGAGGCTGAACTGCCCCGGATCCTGCTCCGGATGCTCCAGTTGGCGCCTGCGGCGGCCACCGCGTCGCCTCGAAGCGAAGCTGCGGCGAGCGACGGCCGGGCCGAGCGGGAGTCCTTCGAAGCGAAACTCGCGGAGGCCGAGGCGTTGCGGCAGGAGACGGGGCTGCGAGCCGCCCGCGCGGACCAGGCCCGCCAGGAAGCGGAAGAGCGCCGGGCGTCGGAGCTGGCCGCGGCGGCGGCGCGGCTCGCAGAGAGCCAGGCCCAGCACGATGCCTCGCTGGCTCGCGCCAACCGGGTCTGCACGGCGCTCCAGCAGAGGCTTCTCGAGCTCGAAACTGCTCTCCGGGATTCCGACGAGCGGCGCGCCTCGGAGACTGTGGCATCGGCCGATCAGCTCGCGCAACGGCACGCCGAATTCACCGCCAGCCTCACGCAAGCTGCCCAGCGGCGGGAGACGCTCGCCCAGCAATTGAGCGAGGCCATGGCCGCGCTCGACCAGGAACGCGAGGCGCGGACGGCCGAAGCGTCCGCAGCAGCGGAGCACCTGGCCCGGCGCGAAGCGGAGCTGGGCGCCGCCCTGGCGCAGGCCATTGACGCAAGGACCGCGGTCGAACACCGCCTCACCGGAGCTGAAGCGGCGCATCGGCACGGACGGCAGCGGGCTGCGGCCGATCTGGCCGCGGCCGTCGAGCGTCACGCGGCGCTCGAGGAGTTGCTCAGTCAGGAGGGGGCCACCCGCACCGCGCTCGAACAAAGACTAGCCGCCGCAGAGGCCGCACTGAAAGACGTTGACGGCAGGTACGCGGCGGATCTCGCAAAGGCGGCAAAGCGCCTCGGCGAGGTTCAGCAGCAGTACGACGCCGCGTTGACGGAGCAGGCTGCCGCGCGCACCGCATTCGACCAGCGGCTGGCCAGTGCCGCAGCGGCGCTCGATCAGGCCACGAAGGAGCGCGTGTCCGAAACGTTCGCCGCGGCCCAGCACCTCGCGCGGCGCGAAACGGAGCTCGGCGCCGCACTCGCGCACGCGAACGACGAACGGGCAGCGCTCGAACACCGTCTCACCAGCGCGGAAGCAGCGCTCCGTCAGGCGCGAGAGCGCGCGGAGGCCGAACTGGCCGCTGCCGCGAAGCGTCAGGCGGCGATCGAAGAGCGCCACGATCAGCAGGCCAAAACCCTGGAGCGGAAACTTGCTGCCGCAGAGGCGGCGCGAAAGGAAGCGGATAACCAGCACGCGGCGGACCTTTCGGCGGCGGCAAAGCGCCTCGTGGACGTTCAGGCGCAGTACGATGCGGCGCTCGGCGAGCACGCGGCCGCGCGCGCCGCGCTCGATCGGCAGTTGGTCGAGGCGGCCGCCGCCCTCGAGCGAGCCACGCAAGAACGTGTCTCGGAAGCGGCCGCCGCAGCCGAACACCTGGCCAGGCGCGAGGCGGAATTCGCCGACGCCCTGGCACAGGCCGTTGATGCCCGCACTGCGGTCGAGCACCGTCTCACGGCAGCAGAAGCTGCGCATCGGCGCGCCCGAGAGCGTGCGGCTGCCGATCTGACAGCCGCCGCCGAGCGTCACTCGGCGCTCGAGAGGCAGCTTTCTCAGCAGACGACAACTCTCCAGCAGAAGCTTGCCGCCGCGGAGACCGCGCGAAAGGAAGCCGACGATCGACACGCGGCGGAACTTGCGACGGCGGCAAAGCGCCTGGCGGACGTTCGGGCCCAGTACGATGCGGCCCTGAGCGAGCACTCGGCCGCGCGCACTGCCCTCGATCGGCAGTTGGCCGACGCCGCCGCCGTCCTCGAGCAAGCGACACGGGAACGCGCCGCAGACGCGGCGACCGCAGCCGAACATCTCGCGCGGCGCGAAACGGAACTGGGCGCCGCGCTGGCACAGGCCGCCGACGTCCGGACGGCGCTCGAGCACCGGCTCGCCGAAGCCGAGGCCGCGCGTGAGCACGCCAGGCAGCGCGCCGCCGCCGATCTGGCTGCCGCCGCCGAGCGTGACGCAGCGCTGGAGGCGCGGCTGACGCAGGAAGCCGCCGCGCGCGCGGACCTTCAACAGACGCTCGCCGCGACAGAATCCGCGCGGCGCGATGCCGACGATCGCCACGCAAAGGAACGGGCCGCAGCGGCGAAGCAGCTTGCCGACGTGCAGGCGCGGTACGACGCAGCACTGACCGAGCACGCGGCCGCACGCGCTGCCCTCGAGCAGCGTCTGGCTGACGCCACAGCCACCCTCGGGCAAGCCACACGGGACCGCGCAGCAGACGCGGCCGCCGCCGCCGAGCATCTCGCCCGGCGCGAAACCGAGTTCGGCGACGCCCTCGCGCAGGCTGCCGCCGTCCGGACGGCGCTCGAACAGCGCCTCGCCGAAGCAGGTGTCTCGCACGAGCAGGCCAGGCAGCGCGCGGCCGCCGATCTCGCCGCCGCCGCCGAGCGTCACGCGGCGCTCGAGAGCAGGCTGACCCAGGAATCGGACGCGCGTAGGAGCCTCGAACAGAAACTTGCGGCAGCCGAGGCCGCTCGACGGGAGGCCGACGACCGCCACGCGACGGAGATCGCGACGTCGACGAGGCGCCTCGCGGATCTTCAGGCACAGCACGACGCAGCGCTGGGCGAGCACGCCACCACACGCGCCGACTACGAGCAGCAGCTGACCGATGCTGGGGCGGTTCTCGAAGAAGCCAGGCAGGAGCGCGCCGCGATCGAGCTCACTTTTGTGATCGCGGCCGCTGCGAGCCACCACGCCCGGGAGCGGGCCGCAGCCGACCTCGCCGCAGCCGTCCAGCGTCAGGCGGGCCTCGAGGCGCGCCTCTCTCAGGAAACGGTCGCGCGCGCGACGCTCGAACGCCATCTCGCCGAGACCCGCAGCGAGTCTGCCCGCGGACGGCGCCGTTCGCTCGAACTGATTGCCGCCCTCCGACGGCGCGCTCGCAAACACATGGCGGACCTCGAGGCTCAACTCGGGCGCGAGCGCGCGGATTCGACGCGAGCGCTGGCCGCGAAGGACGAAGACATCCGACAGGGCCAAACAGAGCGTGACGCGGTTCAGCAGACGCTGGCCGCGACCGAGGATCAGCTGCAGCGTCTGCACGCCACTCTGGACGACGAGCGACAGGCCCACGAGCGAACCCGGCGGACGAACGAGGCGGAGCTCCAGCGGATGTCCGCCGAATACGATCAGCTGCGACAGGCGCTCAATCAGGTACGGACCGCTTTCAAGACGCTCGAACAGGTCGCTGGCGACCACGCGAGGGAACGCACCAGGCTGGAAGGCGTAGTCGCCGAGCGCGAGACCTCGCTGAGCGCACAGGCGGCACGCCACCAGGTCGCGGAACAGGCGGCGCAGGAAGCCCTCACGCGGGTACAGGAGAAGCTCCGGCTGGCCCTCGAAACCAGCAGCGCCGGCATCGCACGCCTTCAAGGAGAGATCGGCCACCTCCGTCAGGAACTGGGGAGCACCCGCAGCGAAGCCGAGTCGCTGCGCACCACCGCCGAGCGGGTGCCGGTCCTTCAGCTGCAGCTCGAAGAGAGCCAGAAAGAGATACGCCGGCAGTTCGAGCGCGCACCATACGGCCTGTGTCAGTGCACTCGGGATGGCAGAATCACTCACGTCAACCACTCGCTGGTCAGGCTGCTGGGCTATCGAAGGGCCGAAGACTTGCGGGGCATGGATTTCGCGGCGGCCGTCTTCGAGTCCGCTGCCGATCTGCGCTCGCTGATCGAGCAGGCGGCAAGCACGGGGAGGACGGAATCGGTTGAAACCACCTGCAAGACGAGAGACGGACGACGCCTCCTCGTCAGGCTGCAGGCGCTGACGAGCGCCAACGGCTCCGTTGAAATAGTCATCGAAAACATCACCAACCTTCGCGCGGTCGAACAACGGCTCCGCCAGGCGCAGCGGATGGAGGCGGTCGGCCGCCTGGCATCGGAGGTCGCGGTGACCTGCGACACGCTGCTCCGCGATGTGACGCAGAGCGGACAGCAATGGCTGGCCGCGATCGGCGCCGACGCACCGGTGCGACGCCAGGGCGAACTGCTCTTCGGTGAAGTGACGCGCGCTGCAAGCTTCCTGCGGCAGTTCGCCGTGTATGGCAACGAACAGATGAACGGCCATGAACCGGTCAACGTGCAGCGCGTCTTGCGGGACCTCGAACCCATACTGAGGCGGGTCGCCGGCGACGACATCGAACTGGTGCTTCCGAAGACCTCCGCCCCGCTCGAGGTGGATGTCGACGCCGAGCGCGTCGAGCGGATCCTCGTGAACGTCGCCAGCTACGCCCGCGAGCGTATGCCGCACGGCGGGCGCGTCAGAATCGATGTTGCGACCACCGTCGTCGGACGCAGGTTCATCGCCCGGTATGCCAACGTCCGTCCGGGTCCGCACGTGCTCATCACCGTCAGCGAGGTACAGAGAGCCGCGGGCGCGGGCATGCCGACCGGGCTCCGCGGCGACAATGCGGTGGCAGGGGCCCCGCCCCCGGCCGACAGGCCCGGCGTGGATCTCGGTGCTCTTCTCGGTCTCATCGGCAACTGCGGCGGGCACCTGTGGATGGAGGCGGAACCATCCGGCAACATGACGCTCAAGATCCACCTCCCCAAGCGCGTGCCCGACGATGCAGCCGAGCCGGCGCCTGGCGGGACGGAAGTTGGGCGACGCGCTTCGAGGTGGTTCCGTGCCGGCTCGCGTTCGAATCCGCAATCGAGGTCGCGCACGCACGCGTGATCGGGCGGCAGTCGACGAGATGAAGCGAGCGCTCCTCAGGTCGTCGTAGCCGCGGCTGGTTGGCCCAGGGCGGGAATCACACCACCACCGCACAGCGGCTGTCCGATGCAGTTTTCGGACCCGCGCCGGCCCGCGGGAGCTGCCGGCCCACGGCCTACGCCCCACACCCCATCCTCTGTGATACTTATATTGCTTTCTCATTCCCGCAGTACTATGCGCATTCCTCTCCACGGTGTCCTGGTCGTTGCGGTTGCCACTGGCGGCGCCGGCTGCTCCCGTGGCGGCCCCAATGCAGAAGCGTCCGAGGCGGGGCCCGTCAGGACCGTCAGGACGGAACCCGCGCGGTTGCACGATGTGCGCCGCGAGGTCGATGTCGTCGGCACGCTCGCGGCGCGTGAAGAGGTGACTGTCGCCGCGGAAGTCGAAGGGCGGGTCGCGCGATTGGCGCACGACCTCGGCGATCGGGTGGCGGAGGGAGACGCGCTCGTCGAACTGGACCAGGAGAAGCTGCGCTACAAGCTGGACGAGCAGCGGGCCGCGCTCGAACAGGCCCGAGCCCGCTACGGCGCAGACGACGACGGCGAACTCCCACCCCTCGAACGGATGCCCGACGTCACGAGCGCGGCGGCCCAGCTCGCCGAGGCCCGTCAGCAGCTCGATCGGGCAAACACGCTCGCCACGCGCAGCCTGCTGCCCCAGTCGCAACTCGACGAGGCGAAGACGCGAGTCGAGACCGCGACGGCGGCCCATGCGTCCGCCCTCGCATCGGCGCGCCAGCTTCGAGCCGAGATTGCCGCCCGCCAGTCCGGTCTCGCGCTGGCCGAGCGCGAACTGCGCGATGCCATCATCCGCGCACCGTTCGAAGGGTTCGTGGCCGAGCGCCTGGTCTCGACCGGTCAGTTCGTTCGCCTCCAGGCGCCCATCATGCGCATCGTCCGGCTCCATCCGCTGAGGCTGACGGCGGAAGTGCCGGAGCGGCTGGCACCGTGGATTGAAACAGGGCGAGCGGTGGCCGTTCGGGCCGATGCCTACCCCAACCACGTGTTCGAGGGCACGGTCGTGCGGATCAGCCCCGCCGTGAACCTTCGCTCGCGGGCCTTTGCCATCGAAGGCGAGGTTCCGAATCCCGATGGCAGGCTCAAACCCGGCACCTTCGCCCGGGTCCGGATCACGACCGACCACATCGACCGGGCCCTCACGATTCCCGCCGGCGCGATCCAGAGCCGCTATGGCACCAATCGCGTCTTCGTCGTGCACGACGGTCAGATCGCCGGCAAGGAAGTGGTCCTCGGGGATCGCCTCGGCGACAGGGTCGAAGTGTTGCAAGGCCTCGACCCCGGCACGACGATCGTGGCGGCGGATGTCGAGCTGCTGAACGACGGGATGAAAGTGAAGTAGCCTCCCCTCTCACATAACGGCAATGTCTCCAGCGGAATTCTTCGTCCGTCGGCCGGCGTTCACGACGATGCTGGTCATGGTCTTCGTCGTGACGGGCATCTTCTCGTTCCGGGATCTCAGCGTCGACCTGCTGCCGAAGGCCGACCCGGCCACAGTGGCCGTCTTCCTGACGCTGCCGGGTGCCAGTCCCGACGAGCTGAACAGCGCAGTTGTCGAACCCACGGAGCAATCCCTCAGCAGCATCTCCGGGATCGACGAGATGACGGCCATCATCCGGGAGGGATCGGCCCGCATCATCCTCAAGTTCGTCCTCGAGCGCGACATCAACGACGCCGCCCAGGACGTGCGCGAAAAAGTCGCCCAGGCGATTCGCAACCTGCCGCCGGAGGTCGAGCCGCCAGTCATCACGAAGGTCGACCCGGAAGCCGATCCGGTCATCAGCTTCGCGCTGTCCGGCCCGCTCAGCATCCGCGCGTTGACCGAGATCGCCGACAAGCAGATCCGACGCGCGATTGAAACCGTCGACGGTGTCGGAGAAGTCACCATTTCCGGCGGACGGGCGCGCGAGATCCAGGTCGTGCTCGATATCGAGAAGCTGAACGCTCACGGCCTCACCGTCGATCGCGTGCGCGAGGCCATCGTGTCGGAGAACGTCGAGATCCCGGGGGGACGCATCCCGCAGGGCGATGCCGAGCTCACGCTGCGCACGCTCGGCCGGCTGGAATCGTCCGAACAATTCTCGAACGTCGTGGTGGCCAACGCCGGAGGCACACCAATCCGCCTGCGTGACGTGGCGGCGGTCGAGGACAGCACGGAGGAGGCGCGCTCGTCGGCGTTCTTCGACGGCCAGCGCACGATCGTGATCGACGTCCGGCGGCAGTCCGGTCAGAACACGGTCGCGGTCGTCGAAGGCGTTCGTGCGAAGCTGGCGCAGCTCCAGCGGGCGCTGCCGCCCGAGGTGACCACCACGGTCACGCGCGACGACTCGGAGTTCATCCACGCTTCGATTTCGTCGCTCGAGGAGCACCTTCTGGTCGGCAGCCTCCTCGCGAGCCTCGTGATCATGGCCTTCATCCGGAATTTCAGGGTGGTCTTCGTGGCATCGCTGGCGATTCCGGCCTCGATTATCGCGAGTTTCGCGCTCATCCGCGCCGCGGGCTTCACGCTGAACGCGATGACGCTCCTCGGCCTCACGCTCGCCGTGGGGATCGTGATCGACGACGCGATCGTGGTGCTGGAGAACATCTTCAGGCACATGGAGGAGGAAGGCACGCCGGCGTTTCAGGCGGCCATCAACGGCACACGGGAAGTCACGCTCGCGGTCATTGCGACATCGGTGTCGCTCATCGTCATCTTCCTGCCCGTCGCGTTCATGACCGGCTACACGCAGCGCTTCATCTATCCGTTCGGGTTCACGATGGCGTTTGCCGTGCTGGTGTCGCTCGTCGTGAGCCTGACGCTCACGCCGATGCTGAGCGCGCGGATCGTGCGTACCGACGGCCGCATTCACCGCCACGGTGAGGGCGTGTTGGGACGGATCGACGCGTTCTACCGGCGCTCGCTCGAATGGTCGCTCGACCACCGGCTCGTGATCGTCGCGACCAGCATTGTCGTTTTCGCGTCGAGCCTTCCGCTCAGCCGGACGATCGGGCGATCGTTCCTGCCCAACGAGGACATGGGCGAGTTCCAGCTCGTCATCGATACGCCCGAGGGGACCTCGCTTCAAGGAATGGAGAAAGTGGTCAACGGCCTGACGCCGAAGCTGCGGGCGCTTCCGGGCGTCGCCCACGTCATGCCGACCATCTTCGAGCGTGTGAACCACTCGCACATCCTCATCCAGCTGGCGGCGCTCGCGGAACGGGACGTCACGCAGGAGCAGGTCGCCGAGGAGGTGCGAACGCTGATGGCGGATTATCCCGGTTACAAGCCCACCGTCGTCATGCGCACGCCGATCGGCGGCGGCGAGCAGGCGTCCTACCCGATCAACCTGAGCCTCACGGGGCCCGACCTCCGTCAGATCTCGGGTTACGCGCTCCGGATGCTGGGCGACGTGCAGAAGATGCCGTTCATCAGCGACTCGAAAGCTGTCGTGAACTTGAGCAACCCCGAGCTGCGGGTGGCCGTCGATCGTCAGCGCGCGGCGGATCTGGGGGTGCGCACCGCGGATCTCGCCCGCGCCCTGCGGTTGATGGTCAGCGGCGAGGACGAGATCTCGAGCTACCGGGAAAAAGGCGAGCGGTACCCCGTCAAGATCCGGGTGCGCGAGGACCAGCGTTCCAACATGGCCAGCATCGGCGGCTTGATGGTGCCCTCGTCCCGTGGCGAGCCCGTACGCGTCGACAACGTCGCCGTGCTCGATCGCGGCTTCGGACCCACGATCATCCAGCGCTTCAACCGCCAGTTCTCGATGTCGATCTTCGCCGACATCAAGCCGGGGCACCCGCTCGATCAGGCCCTGCGCGAGATCACGGCCGCTGCGACGAGGCTGGACCTTCCGCCCGGCTACGCGTTCAAGTTGAGCGGCCAGGCGAAGCTCCTGGACGAGACGACGCGGAACATCGTGCTGGCGCTCACGCTCGCCAGCATCTTCATCTACATGGTGCTCGCGGCGCAGTTCGAGAGCTTCGTGCAGCCGCTCGTCATCATGACCGCCCTGCCGCTGTCGGTTCCTTTCGCGCTGCTGACGCTGTGGATGACCGGCCGCGTCCTGAACCTGTGGAGCGCGCTCGGCGTGCTGCTGCTCCTCGGCATCGTGAAGAAGAACTCGATCCTGCAGGTCGACTACACCAACGTGCTGCGGAAGCAGGGCATGCCGCTGCGCGAGGCGCTCGTGCAGGCGTCGGAGACGCGCCTGCGGCCCATCCTGATGACCACGGCGGCGATCATTGCCGGCCTCGTCCCCACGGCGCTCGGCGTGGGCGCCGGCGCCGCTCAACGCGCCGACATCGCGGTGACGATCGTCGGCGGCCAGGCGCTGTGCCTGTTCCTGACGCTGCTGCTCGTGCCGGTCAGCTATTCGCTGGCCGAGGAAGGCATCGAACGGCTGAAACGCCCGCGGGCGGCGCGGGATTTCGGTCAGGAGGCCGCGCCGCAAACGCGCGCGTAGAACTGCCGCTTCGCCCCGGCAGGGGAGCCCCGCGACAGCGAGGCGGCAGCCGACCGTCAGCGCCCTCCCGATCCGCGGGTATGATTGCTGCGCGGATCTGACCGCATCATTCCCGGGAGAGATCGCCCATGCTTACGCGACGCGCATTCCTCGGCGCTTCTGCGGCAACCGCCGCCCTCGCCAACGCCCCCGCCCTGCTCGCCCAGCGAGGCGGGCAGGATCCGCGGCCGCTGCCGCCCTCCATCCAGGCGTTGACGTCGATGCGAAGCCAGGCCCGACCGATCACCGCCGACGAGCGCCGCGCGCGCATCGAGCGCGCCAGGCGGCTGATGGCGGAGCAGAAGCTGGACGCCCTGATGCTCTGCAGCGGCACTTCGCTGGTGTACTTCACCAATATCCGCTGGAGCGGCGCCGAACGCCTCTTCGCGTGCGTCGTCCCGGTCAAGGGCGAGCCGTTCTTCGTCTGTCCGGCGTTCGAGGAGGATCGCGCCAGGGAGCAGATCGCGCTCGGACCGTTCAGCGGCAACGCGGACGTCCGCACGTGGCACGAGCACGAGAATCCGTACGAGCGCGTCGCACAAGGATTGAAAGATCGAGGCATCACCAGCGGGCGTCTCGGGATTGAAGAAACGGTGAAGTTCGTGTTCAGCGACGGCTTCGCGCAGGCGGCGCCGGCCGTGAAGGCGGTCAGCGGAACGCCGGTCACCGCGGGGTGCCGCGGCGTGAAGGACGCGCACGAGCTCGAATTGATGCAGCTTGCGTCGACGGTCACCTTGAAGGCGTACGAGGCGGCCTGGAAGGCGCTCGCCGACGGCATGACGCAGAACGACTTCGCTCAGCTGGTGTCGGCCGCGCATGCCCGACTGGGATTCAGCGGCGGCGCGGGCGTGCAGGTCGGCGAGTACTCCGCCCTCCCTCACGGCTCCGTGCAGCCGCAGGTGATCAAGGAAGGGTCGATTTTGCTGATCGACGGCGGCTGCAGCGTCGAAGGCTACGCGTCGGATCTCAGCCGTACGTTCGTGCTCGGCAAGCCGACCGACAAGATGCAACGCGTGTTCGAGATCGAACGCAAGGCGCAGGACGCGGCGCTCGCGGCGGCCAGACCGGGCGTCCCCTGCGAGGCCGTGGACGCCGCCGCGCGCAGAGTCATCGTGGACGCCGGATTCGGGCCCGACTACAAGTACTTCACACACCGCGTGGGCCACGGCATGGGCATGGACGGCCATGAATGGCCGTACCTGGTTCGCGGCAACACGCTGCCGCTCGCGCCCGGGATGACGTTCTCGGACGAGCCCGGGATCTACATCCGGGGGGAATTCGGCGTCAGGCTCGAGGACGATATGTACATCACCCCGGACGGCGCGAAGCTGTTCACGCCGCAGTCGGAGAGCCTCGAGAAACCATTCTGACGACAACGGTCAGCACGGGGCGCGGAGACACGCGGAGCACGCAGCGGCGGGATTTCAACCCTGAATCCACGCGAAGAGCGCCGCGAGGAGCACAATCAGCACGCCCGTCAGGGCCGCCAGGAGCTTCGCAAGTCTCTCGCGCATGTTGTGGCTCTCCGGGGCTCCGCGTCCTCGCCCTACACGAGGTCGAACAACTCAGAATGCACGCGCCTCAGCGGCACGCCCAGCGCGTACAAGGAGCGTTCGATGACGTCGAGCATCGGCGTGGGCCCGCAGACAAAATAGACGATGTCCTTGCGCGCGACCGGCAGGTGCCGCTCGAGCAGGGCCTTGTTCGGCAAGCCAACCTCGCCGGTCCAGCCTTCGGGCGGCTCCTGCACGATGTGGATGATGCGGAGATCGAGGGCTGACCGCAGCTCGTCGAGCGCCTCCCTGAACGGCGCGCGCTCCCACTTCTGGTTGCCGTAAACGAGCCAGAGCGGACCCTGGTGGCGGCGGTCGGCCAGCGCTCGCAACATGCTGAAGATCGGGGCAATCCCGATGCCGCCGGCGATGAAGACGTAACCGGCCGCTGAATGCCGATCGATCGTGAACGCGCCGTACGGCCCATCGACGTAGGCCGTCTGGCCGACCGGAACGTTCTTGATGGTGCGGGTGAAGTCGCCCAGCTCCTTGATCGTGAACTCCAGCCTGCCCCTCCGCGTCGGCGTGGACGAGAACGAAAAGGGATGTTCTTTCATCGCCCATGGCGAACGTCCGATCGTGAGCCAGGCAAACTGGCCCGGCTGGTAGGTGAAACCCTCGTGCCCGTGCGGCTCGACGGCGACGGTCCAGCTGCCTCCCCGCTCGGGGCGCACATCGGTCACGCGGTAGGGTTGGCGCCGGAGCCGCCCGGGCTTGATCACGCGAACGTAGAGAATCGTGGCGATGATGGACGCGGTTATCCCGATCCACAGCCCGCGCTTCCAAGGAATGGCCAGGTAGTACCCAATGCCCTGCATGTGCACGAGCGCCAGCGACAGAGCCGCGGTGGCCAGCACCGCGTGCAGGATCCGCCAGACGTCGTACTCGATGCCGAGCCGCTTTCTCCAGAGCGAGCTGACAACCACGACCGACAACGCGAGCACCGACCACACGCCGGCCGCCATGTGCCACGGTGCGCGAAACGGGTGCAGGAACCCGCTCAGCCCGGGGTACGCAATCAGAAGCACACCTGGATGCGCGAGGACCATGATGAACGCGACGACGGCGAGATGCCGGTGGAAGTAATAGATGATGTCGATGCCGTAGGGAGCGGTTGCACGCTTGAACCGTGCCGTCAGGAGGAACTGCACGCCCATCATGGCCATCCCGGCGAAGCCGAGCGCCATGGCGAAGTCCCACCAGAAGCCCGCGCCGCTCGGCGTCGGCCCCACGAGGAGCGCGACAACCGGCGCACAGACGAGCAGGAGGTACACCCCGAGCCAGAACAGACCCCGCGCGATTTCGCTCATGAGCCTCGTCCGACGACAACTCGGTCTCTCCTCCGAACGCCCGGGATTCGAGTGGAGCAGCGACGCGCGGAGCGTCGCGAGTGCCGCGGCGTAGCTTACCTCAGAGGTGAAATTGCCTGGCCTTAACCGCTTCCTTACCAAATCGTAAAAGGTCGCTCATGCCAGCCCGTCCCCCTGCGGCCTAAGATTGCCCTGCCGTATCATTGGAAAGAAAGAAGGAGCATCACCCTTGGGTTACCGACATGTGCGTTTGACGACGACCATTCTTGCGCTGGCGCTGGCATCCGTCTCGGCCAGCGCGCAGCCCCGCGGTACGGACCAGCCCGTCGCGCCGCTCCTGACGAATCTCGGGAGCTGGCATCGGCCGGTCGCCACCTCGTCGGACCGTGCGCAGCAGTTCTTCGATCAGGGACTGCGCATGCTCTATGCGTTCAATTTTCTCGAAGCCGATCGGTCCTTCAGGGAAGCCGCCCGGTTGGACCCGAAGATGGCGATGGCCCACTGGGGTCAGGCCATGGCGCTCGCGCCGAACATCAACGCACCCATGCCTGACAGCGACGGCCGCACGGCGTACTCGGCCAGCCGGCAGGCGCTGAAGCTCAAGGCTCAGGCCAACGAGGTGGACCGCGCGCTCATCGAAGCGCTGGCCGTCCGCTTCTCGCCCGACGGCAAGGGCGATCGAGCGGTGCTCGACAAGAAATACGCGGAAGCCATGAAACAGGTCGTGGCGCAGTATCCCGACGACCCGGATGTGGGAACGCTGGCGGCAGCGGCGTTCATGCAGACGACCGCGTGGGACTACTGGCTGCCGGACGGCTCGCCGAAGCCAGGTGTCGCCGAGTGGATGGCAACGATCGAACGGCTGATCGCGAAGAATCCCGATCACGCCGGCCTCCACCACTACTACATTCACATCGTCGAGGCCGCGGACGCGCACGTGAAGAAGGCGGAGCCGAGCGCGGATCGGCTGCTCGACATGATGCCGGGCGCCGGCCACATCGTGCACATGCCGTCGCACATCTACCTGCGCGTCGGCCGGTATGCGGACGCGATTGCGGCCAACGAGCGAGCCGCGATGGCCGACGAGGACTATATCGCGCAGTGCCGCGCGCAGGGGTTGTATCCCATCGCGTACTACCCGCACAACATTCATTTCCTGTGGGCCGCGGCGACGATCGAGGGCCGCAGCGAACTGGCGATTGACACCGCGCGCAAGGTGGCCGCGAAGGTGCCGCACCACCTCGGGGGCGCGCTGCCGTGGACGCACGACTTCCCGGTGATCCCCCTGTACGCGATGGTCCGCTTCGGCAGGTGGGAAGAGATCCTGAGCGAGCCGAAGCCGCACATCCCGGCGCCGTATCCGAACGCCATCTGGCACTACGCGCGCGCGATCGCGAAGATCGGACGCGGCGAGCTCGACAGCGCCCGCGCGGAGCTGAAGAAGCTCGAAACGGTGCGGGCGAACCCGGCGTTCGCGAAAGAGCTCGCGGACACGCCGCTCGCGAGCAACGTGGACATCGGGATCCAGGAGGTGCGTGCGGAGCTCGCCGCAAAGAGCGGTGATCTGACACAGGCCATTCTGTCGGCAACCAAGGCGGTGGAACTCCAGGATGCCCAGGCGTACAACGAGCCGGAGACCTGGCATAGGCCGACGCGCCTCGTGCTGGGGGCGCTGCTGATCGAGGCGGGCACGTTCGCGGAGGCCGAGAAGGTGTACGTCGAGGACCTGCGCCGGCACCCCGAGACCGGTTGGGCGCTCGTGGGGCTGCGCGACAGCCTCGCCGGCCAGGGCAAGACAGAGGAAGCTGCGGCGGCCGATGCGCGCTTCAAGAAGGCCTGGGCGCGTGCAGACTTCCCGCTCACCTCTTCACGGATCATGTCGAAGAGTGGCGCGGCCGCACGAGTCACGGACGCTGCCGCCGCCGAGGCGGGCGTCACCCTGCGTCACGCGCAGCTCCCCGGCGGCATTCGGATCGAATATGCCGAGCGGGGACCGGCAAACGGGCCGGCGGTCATCATGCTGCACGGGTATTCCGATTCCTGGTTCTCGTTCAGCCGTGTGATCCCGCTCCTGCCGAAGGAGATGCGCCTGATTGCGGTATCGGTCCGTGGTCACGGCGGCTCGGACAAGCCCGCCACCGGCTACGCGATGGACGATCTCGCCGGAGACGTCATCCAGCTGATGGACGTGCTGAAGGTCGAGCGCGCCACCGTCATCGGACACTCGATGGGCAGCTTCGTCGCCCGCCGCCTCGTCGCCCTGGCGCCGGCGCGGGTATCGAGCCTCGTGCTGACCGGAGCGGGCATCTTCGCGCGAAGCGATTCGGTCGAGGTCATGAAATCGACCATCGTCACCCTGACCGATCCCGTGGACGTGCAGTTCATCCGCGAATTCCAGCTGAGCACCATCGCCAGGCCGGTGCCCGATGCGTTCCTCGAGCGTGTGATTGCCGAGAGCCAGAAGCTGAACGCGAACGTCTGGAAGCAGATCTACGCCGGCCTGACCGGATACAAAGGGGAGGAGTCGGCGATTGCCTGCCCCACGCTCGTGATTGGCGGCGACAAGGATGCCGTCTTCTCCGCCGACGATCAGGAACGGCTCGCGAAGGCCATCAAGGGGGCGTCGATCGTGATCGTGCCGGGCATCGGGCACGCCCTGCACTGGGAGGAACCGGAGCGTTTCGTCGACGAGCTGAAGACGTTCGTGGAACGAAGCACGACGGTCTCGGCGGCCGCCCGCTGATCGCCCCACACACCTCCACCCGAGGCGTCAGGACGCCGGTCGCTGGCCGCGATCGGCATCCTCCTGCTGTACGGTCACTTCTGCGCGCCGGGGGCCCTCCGTAGCCCGCGTCCGGGCCGCGCCTCGGTCTGTTGGCCGTCGCGCAGCACGATCTCGCCGTTGACGATCACGTGGCGCATCCCCACGGGCGCGAGCGACGGCTCTTGCGGCGTTCCGCGATCCGCGATGATCTTCGGATCGAACACCACGATGTCGGCGTACTTGCCTGCGGCAAGAAGACCCCTGTCGGGCATGCCAATGCGTGCGGCCGATCGCGACGTCATCTTGGCGACCGCTTCGTGGAGCGTCAGCACGCCTCGCTCCCTGACGTAGCGCCCGAGCACCCGCGGAAAGGCGCCGTATCCACGCGGGTGGGGCCCGGTGATCGCGCCGTCGGAGCAAATCAGCACCTGTGGGTGCGCGGCAAAGCGCGACAGATCCTCTTCGTCCATCGAGGTGCCGATGATGCCGATGCCGGGGCCTGCCGCCCTGATCATCTCGATGATCTGGGTCACGGGATCCTTCCCGGCGGCTCTGGCGATTTCCTCGACGTTACGGCCATTGAACGACGGATCGGGCCGATACGCCGTGATCAGCACGTTGGCGGCGCCGCCAATCTCGTCCAGCCCCGTGTCCCACTTCGCGCGGTTCTCGAAGTCCCGATCCGGGATCAGCACGTAGATGCTCGACTGCCAGTAGGTATAGGGATACCAGTCCGCCGTCACGTCGAGGCCTTCGCGCCTGGCATCCTCCAGCAGCTTCACCGCCTCCGCCCCACGCCCCCACACGGGCTTCGACGCCAGCTTGATGTGCGAGATCTGCACCGGCATCTTCGCCTGGCGTCCGACGTTGATAGCCTCGCGCCAGGCGTCGAACACCTCGTTCTCCTCATCGCGCACGTGGCTGGAGTAGAACCCGCCGTGGGCTGCAGCCGCGCGCGCCACCTCCACGAGCTCGTCCGGCTTCGCGTAGAAGGCGGGATCGTATTCGAGCCCGCTCGACAATCCCACTGCTCCATCCCGCATCGCGCGATCGACGAGCGCCTTCATCGTCTGAATCTCCCCGGCCGATGCGGCTCGCTTGAAGTCGCCGCCCATCACGATGCCACGCACGGTCCCGTGGCCGACCGAGGTCGCGTAGTTGATCGCCGGGTGGAGCCGTTCAATCCGCTCGAAGAAGTCGGAAATGGGCAGCTCACTTCCTCCGTCCTGCCCCACCAGCGCCGTGGTAATCCCCTGCATGACCTGGCTCGCGGCGTCGGGGTGCTCCTCGAGTCCGCCACTCGCGTGGCTGTGCATGTCGATGAAACCGGGTGCGACGACAAGGCCGGCCACGTCGATCACCTCATCCCCGGCTGCGGGCTGGAGTGCGGGACTGACTTCGACAATACGGTCGCCGCGAATGCGTACCGACGCGGGCCGTGGCGGTGTGCCCGAGCCGTCGACGATCGTTCCGTTGACGAGCAGGAGACTCCTCTGAGCTTGTGGTTGAGGCAGGACTGCGCTGGCGACAGCGGCGAGAACCAGGAGGAGGACGTATCGCATTGGCAGATCCTGTCTAGTGTCGCGTCTCCGAAGTCCTGTTACATTCGGCCGGCGCTGCATCCCGGGGCGCTGCGTTGCTCGTCGGTTGCATACTCCCGGTA
>DASTBU010000138.1:0-9640 GCA_035711845.1 Vicinamibacterales bacterium | reverse complement strand
CGCGTCGCCCATCACGGCGGGGCGCGAGTAGAGTGGCGCATCCATCTCGATCGTCGCCAGCAATTCCTTTCGCCGCCCGGCACGAAGCACGGTCATGCTGCCTTCAACGTTCCCGACGTAAAGCCGGTCGCCGGCCAGCAGGAGACTTCCCCAGATGGCCTCGTGCGTCTCGTGCTTCCACACGTGGGCTCCGGTTGCAGCGTCCAGACAATGGATCGTTCCGCCCAGATCCCCAACGTATAGCAAACCGTCCTTCGCAATGGGCGTTCCCACCACGCGACCGACCGCGCGAGACGTCCAGAGGAGCCTGCTCCTGGTGACGTCTCCCTGGCCATTGGGACTGATCGCATGGATCAATGAAGGTCCGTTGCCGTGCCCGGGACTCTGTCCCATCGCAACGAAGACGCGGCCATCCGCAAAGACCGGTGAAGCAATGATGGAACTGCGTGAAAGGACTCCGGGTCGCGGAAGCCAGCGGGCATCCTTCGGATTGCCGTCAAATCGCCAGACTTCGTGACCCGACGCGGCATCGTAGCCGCGCAGCCAGCCATCTCCGCCGCCGAAGAGCACCTGCATGCGGCCGTTGACGTTGGCCGCCACGGGGCTCGACCACTGGCCGTGCAGCACCTGCTCGCTCGGGCCGACGGCGCGCCAGACCACTTCGCCCGAATGCTTGTCCACCGCGATTAGGCTTGGCGCGCGTGGCGATGGAACGCGCGTATGACCTTCATTCCGGCCGTTGGACGTGGAGACCATCAGCAGTTCACCGACGGGCAACACTTCACTGTTGGTGGCTTCGTGCGGAAAGACACCCAGGCGGGCGCACATGTCCAGTTCCCAGACGATGTCGGCAGCAGCGTTGTCTTTCAAGTCCTCTTCCAGATGCCGACCACTGTTCTCGCCATTGCGGAAACTCTGTGTGTCGAGGCACCGGAGTTGGCACTCGGCGGTGACGTAGTAGAGCCGGTTCCCTTCCACATATGGCGCGCTCGTCGTCGAAGGCAGCGGGAACTCCCGCAGGCCTCGTTCCACTCGCGGAGCCACATCCTGCCAGAGGAACTGACCATCCGTCGCGCGAAAGGCCATGAGCACGCCGCTTTCTTCCTGGTAGGCAGGGTTCATGGGCCTGTCGTTGTTGGTGCCCACATAGACCGTATCACCGACAACCACGGGACGGCCAAACGTGTCGTATCCCAACTCGACACTCCAGACGATGTTCCGCCCGGTGGTCGTATCCCAGTCGAGCGGAGGATTGCCCGATTCTGCCACCGTCGTCTCGGGCTGGGGCGCGACCGAAGGCGCCGGCACAAGGGGTGAGTCGACAGGCTCTCCAGACTCGACGCCAGCGATTCGATTCAACGCCCACTCCGCTTCGCTACGCAGTGTGGGATCGTTTGCGGCCGCGCTCAGCGCCTCCCGGGCCGTCCGGGCCTTCGGCCCGATGCTTCCCAGCGCCCCGGCCGCGAAGATGCGCACATAAAGGAATTCATCGTCCAGCGCTTCGATCAACTGCGGCACGGCAGACGCCGCAGCCGGGCCGATGCCTGCGAGGGCCTCGCACGCGGCCCATCGAACGCCGGGAGTCGGATCGCTCAAGGCTCTGGCAAGCTCCTTGGTCGCTGCGGCCGCCTTCGGACCGATGGACGCCAAGGCCTCCGCCGCGTAGACGCGGACGTATGGGTCCTCGTGCGAGAGAGTCTTGACTAGAGCGCCTACCGAAGGACTCGCCCTGTGGCCCAAAGCGGCCAGAGCACGTGCGGCATCGCCGGCAACCACCGGATCCTGGTCGCTCAGTGCCCGTCTCAGCGCCGGTTGAATCCATTCGGTATGGGGTGCCAGGTCAATCAAGGCATCGGCAGCGCTGGCCCGGATGGAGACTCGCTCATCCCGAAGCAGGTCCACCAGCAGGGGAATGGCCGGCGGACCGATCCGCCGGATGATTTCAAGAGTCACCACATGCAGGTCCTCATCCGGACGGTTGAGCAATCGTCTCAGCAACGGCAGCGAACGCGGCGCCTCCTGGACCAGAGTGGCTTCGGCGACCGCCCGGGCCTTGGGGTCGTTGGCCATCAGACGACCCGCCCAGTCGCGCACCGAGGCGGCGCTCGTGGAAAGATCCGAACTCTTGGCTTGGCGCGGCTGCGGGAGTGAACGCGTGGTTTGGGCGAGTTCTGGTAACTGCAGAATACAGAACAGCGTGAGGATGAACACGTGTCGCATGGCGGTCTCTTCCTTCGTCCTCCTGAAGAAGATGATGCGTGTGGGCGCCCTGGGCATCTTACGTCTTCCCACGGCGGTGCGGACAATGATGCCGGCGGCGGTTGATCCCGACATGCTCGATCCCTCCCGTGCTGGACGGTGCGTCACCGAGGATATGACACCGGCTCACTGGTGGACTGACCAGTGGGATAGCTCGGCACGTTACGTGCTGATCTTCCTCCTGGTTCGTGGGCCGCATCGGGTTTCCTGCGGTTTGCGGGGAGCCGCACGCGAGAGGGGCAACGGCATGCCGGAGCGCCCCCGACGTACCGTGTGCCCGGCTGTTCGTCACCTGAATTTCGCTGATGAGGAGGCTGATATGACTTGGCAGCGAGTCCTGGGAAGGATCTGTGTCGCGTCGCTTGTGCTCTCGAGTGGCGAGGGGATCACCGCTCAGCAAGCCGCGGCCGATCAGGCCAAAGCCGCCAAAGACGCAGCGACAGCCGCCGTGAAAGCGAGTCCGGAACTGGTGAACGCACTCTCGAAGGAGATCGGCGGCACGCCCGAGCAGGCGGCCGGGGCGGCCGGTGCGCTGTTCGGGGTCGCGAAATCGCGCCTGAAGGCAGACGAGTTCGCACAGGTCGCCAAGGCGGTTCCCGGCATGAACGCGCTCCTTGCCGCGGCCCCTGGTGCCGGTGCGGCGTCTGGTGGCCTCGCTGGCGCGGCGGCGCAGGTTGCCGGCACGGCTGGATCCGCGGCGGGCGGGCTGGCGAACGCCACGTCGGCCTTCTCGAAGCTTGGACTCAAGCCGGACCTCGTCGGCAAGGCCGTCCCGGTGCTGACGTCATTCGTAACGAAGTCCGGCGGCGCCGACGTCGGCAAGCTGCTGGCGGGTGCACTCAAGTAGGTCCGCCGGCGCGATCGGGCGGACCGACGATCACACACCGACAGCGCGGTTGACGAGAGCGATCTGCGGTGGAGCGATGGCGACATAGCTGGGACTGTCCGGTGAATCCGGCCCAGATCCGTGCGCCGAGCCCAACAGCGGCATTGCGTTCGTCCCGCACCGCTGCAGGATCGGGGGACGCCACCACGCCCTCGAGGAACTACGGCGGCATCCGGAAGCAGGTCCAGGAAGCGTTCAAGAAGGAGTAGCGACCTTCCGTCGTGCGAGTTCGAGCTGTGCACGTGCCTCGTCGAACGCATAACCCTGGACGAGCGCCTCGAACCGCGGCCATGCATCCGCCTCGAAGAAGGAACGCAGGGCCGCCTCGTTGGCCGCGAGGAATTCGGAGGCCGCCGGGTCGAAGTCCGACAGCAGCTGCGCGAGCCGCGCGGCCGCCTCGCGTGCCTGCGCCGGATCGACGGGTGCGGGCGCGGGTGCACCCCGTGGCGTCGTCTGGACCTCTACCGTCTCGGTCACCGCGCGCACGCGCGCGAGGAGCGGCAGCAGCGCCTCCGACACGGCAGCAGTAGCGGCATCGATCGCGGCGACCGGCTCGTCATCGTGGATGGCAGCCTCGAGCCGTGCCGCGGCCGACTGCACCCGTGTGGCCCCGAGATTCCCCGCCACCCCCCTGAGCGAATGCGCGATGCGCCGGGCGAGGGCGCGATCGTGCCGGGCCAGCGCTCGCGCGATCCCGGCGACCGCGTCGCCCTGCTGCTCGACGAACTGGCGAAGGAGCGACCGATAGAGCCGGAGTTTCCCGCCCACGCGAGCCAGCCCGGCCGGCACGTCGAGCTCCTCGATATGCGGCAGCCTCTCGTCCTCATGCGCGGGTCGGTCCGTTGGAGCGCCAGGCGCGGCCGCGGCGTAGAACCGCGAGACGGTCGCGATCAGCTGGTCGGGATCGATCGGCTTCGAAATGTGATCGTTCATGCCGGCGGCGAGGCAGCGCTGGCGCTCTTCGGTCGTGGCGTGCGCGGTCATGGCGACTATCGGCAGCGCGCCGAAGCGCGGATCGGCGCGGATCCTCGCCGTTGCCTGGAAGCCGTCCATCTCCGGCATCTGCAGGTCCATCAGCACGAGGTCGATGCGCGGACTCCCCGCGCCGGCGGTCAGCCGCTCGACCGCCTCGCGGCCGTGGTTCGCGACCTCGACGACGGCCCCCGCCTCTTCGAGGAGCTCGATCGCGATCTGCTGGTTGATCTCGTTGTCCTCGGTCAGGAGGATGCGCGCGCCGTGGAGCCGCCGGGGTTCCGCCCGGTCCTGGAGCGCCTCGACCTGGTCGCCCGCCTCGACGAATACGGTCACCAGCGTATCGACGAGCATCGACTTGGTGACCGGCTTGACGAGGAAGCCGTCGAGCTGCAGGCGTTCCGCTTCCTCGCGCACCTCGTCACGCCCGAAGGCGGTGACGAGGACGATGGCGGGCGTATGCGCCAGCGTCTCGTCGCTCTTGATGTGGCGGCTCGCCTCGAGGCCGTCCATGCCGGGCATGCGCCAGTCCATGAAGACGACGTCATACGGATCGATCGGATCCTGCTGACGGATGGCGGCGATCGCCTCCTTTCCGGAGGCGACCGCGTCCACCGTGCGGGCAACGGCGCCCAGCGACTCCTGGAGGATCTCGCGCGCGGTCGGATTGTCGTCCACCACCAGCGCCCGAAGGCGATCGAGCCGCTCCGGCACCACGCGCTTCACCGCCGGTGCGACGCCGAGCGACACCGTGAATTGAAACGTCGTGCCCGCGCCCGGCTGGCTCTCGAGCCAGATCTCTCCGCCCATCAATTCGACGAGGCGGCGGCTGATCGTGAGGCCCAGACCGGTGCCGCCATGCTTCCGTGTCGTGGACATGTCGGCCTGCGTGAACGGCTGGAACAGCCTGGCCGCCTGATCCTGCGTCATGCCAACGCCGGTGTCGCGCACGGAGAACCTCAGCCGCACGCGATCGTCGGCCCGCTCGAGGAGCTGGACCGTCAGGCTGATCTCGCCGCGCTCGGTGAACTTGACCGCGTTGTTGACCAGGTTCGTCAGGATCTGCCCGAGGCGGAGTGGGTCGCCGAGGAGCCGCGGCGGGACGTCGGCCGGGACCTGGGCGAGGAACTCGAGCCCCTTCTCGTGCGCCTTCTGCGCCGTCAGCATCGTCACCGACGCGATAACGTCGTCCAGGTCGAAGTCGATCGTCTCGACGTCGAGCCGGCCGGCCTCGATCTTCGAGAAATCGAGGATATCGTTGATGACGGTGAGCAGGGACGTGCCGGCGTTGTGGATCTTGGCGACGTAGTCGCGCTGCCTTGGCGAGAGCGGCGTCTTCAGCGCGAGATGCGACAGGCCGATGATCGCATTCATCGGCGTGCGGATCTCGTGGCTCATGTTGGCGAGGAACATCGACTTCATCGCGGTCGCTTCCTCGGCCTTCTCCTTGGCGTCCATGAGTTCCATCTGCAGCCGCTTGAAGTCGGTGATGTCCTGCGTCACGCCGTACATGTCGGCAGGTCTGCCCGCCGCGTCCTTGACGACCTTGCCGAGGGCGCGGATCCACACGACGCACCCGTCGACCGGTCGCTTGTAGGCGTAGACGGTGCTGTAGGCGGGGATCCGGCCTTCCACGGCGGCGGTGAAGTTGTCCATCGTCGTCCGCCACGCCTCTTCGTCGCCCTCACGGACGTGTTCCGCCCACTCGTCAACGCGGTAGCGGTAGTCGGGGTTCGGGATGTCGCCGAAGATGCCGGCGGCCCGCTCCGACGAGTTGTACCAGCCGGACCCGTCGAGCGGCACGTGCCAGTAGCCGGCCTTCGTCAACTCGAGCGCCGTGTCGGCCTGGAAGTTCGTGCGCTGAAGCTGTTCGCCCCGGCCGCGCAGCTCTGCCTCGCTCGTTTCGAGGCGCGCGCGCTGCTGCTGAAGCTCCTCCTGGTGGGCCAGCAGTTCGTCGGTCTGTGCGCGCAGGAGCCGTTCGGAGCGTTGCAGCTCGTCGGTCTGCTGTTCCAGCTGTTGCGCCTGCTCGCGGGTCCGATCGAGCAGCTCCTGGGTCCGAAGGTTGCGCTGCAGGATGTCCAGGCTCATCCCGAGCAGCGGCAGCAGCTCGTCCAGCAGCGCCTGCTCGCGCGCGGCGAACGTCTGGAAGGTCGCCACCTCGAGCACGCCGAGCAGTGCATCCTTCGAAATCGCGGGCAGCGCCATCGTCCGGCTCGGCGCCGCCCGGCCGAGGCTCGACTCCACGCGGAGGTAGTCCGGCGGGAGGTTCGTAAGGGAGAGTGCCCGGTGCTCCTGCGCACACTGGCCGACCAGACCGTCTCCCAGCCGGATCGCATCCACAGGGGTGTCGGCCGCGAGGCCGTATCCTGCCACCCGTACCAGCTCACGCCGTCCCTCGCTGAGGACGTAGAACGATCCCACGCCGCCGCCGAGGATGGGCAGCAGGCTGGAGAGCAGTCGCTGACCGAATTCCGCGAGCGAGGGTGCGTGCTGCAGCTCGCCAGTGAGCGTCGAGACGTGCGACTTGACCCAGCGTTGCTCGTAGATCAGCGCGGCACCGGTTTTGAGCACGTCGATTGATCGCGCGAGGCTGCCGGTCTCGTCGGTGGCGTCGGCGAACGGCACGGCCTTCGCGTAGTCGCCGGCCGCGATGGCGTTCACGGAGGCTTCCAGCCCGCGGATCGGATTCACGATGCGCCGCACCGTGAGGAGGCCGAGGACGCCGGTCAGCAGCAGCGTCGCGACGGCGGCGATCAGGAGATTGCGGCCGAACCGTTCGATCGACGCGATCGATGCGTCCCCGGCGGCCGCTGCCGCCTCCTGATCGTGTGCGATCCACTCGTTCGACACGCCGCTGAGCCGCACGCCGACCGCACTGATGGTGGCGTCGAAGTGGGAGACGGCATCGGCGCTGCGCCCGGCATCGGCGAGCGACATCACCTGCCTGGCGCCGACGGTGTACTCGCGGCTGAGGGCGCGGTAGTCGTCGAGCAGGCGCCTGTCGCGAGCGCCGAGGACGTAATGATCGGCGTAGGTCTGCAGCAGCCGGTCGACTTCGCGCTCGTCCTCGTCGAAGCGGGCGCGCGCGGCGGCGCGCTGCTGGTCGGTGGTCGCCAGCAGGTGGCTGCGGACGTTCACCCGCACCTCGGCGAACGCCCGCGACAGGTTCCCCAGCGTCGCGAGCGCCGCGATGCGCGATTCCGAGACGAAGCGGCTGCGCTGCTCGATCCTCGCGAGCTGCAGGCCGGTGAACACGCCCAGGCCGACGAGCGCGGCGAGCGGCACGGTCACGAGCACGAACAGGCGTGACGCAATGGTCATCCGATCACTCCTGGCCGCTCATCCGGCGCAGCGCACGGTCACGATGGTGATGTCGTCTGACTGCTTCGTTCCTGCCGCATGGGCCCGCACCGCTTCGAGCACGCCGGCTGTCGTCTCGCGGGCGCTCGCGCCGGACGCCGCCTCGAGGCGCGCCAACAGCCGGTCCTCTCCGAACAGCTCGTCGGCCGGCCCGAAGGCTTCGCTCACGCCGTCGGTAAAGAGCACAAAGGTGTCCCCGGCCTCTATCGCGAGCGTCTCGCTGGCGAATCCGCCGGCAGGCAGGAGGCCGAGCACCCGTCCCGACGACGCGAAGACCAGCCGCGGCGCCTGGCCGGGCGTGATGCGGGCCGCGCCGTGATGTCCGGCGCTGGCGCACGTGACACGGCGATGCACCGGGTCGAAGACGAGCAACTGCAGCGTGACGAACATGCCGCGCGGGTTCTGTTCCAGCAGCTCTTCGTTCAACTGCCGCAGGATGTCCTCGGGCGGGTGCCCCTGCCGCGCCATGCTGCGCAGGATGGTCATGGTCACGGCCATGAACAGCGCGGCGGGGATGCCCTTGCCCGACACGTCGCCGACCGCGACCAGGAGACGGCCGTCGGCCAGGCGGCGGACTTCGAACAGATCGCCTCCGACATGCTGCGCCGGCTCGAGCCGGGCATCCACTTCGAGTCCCATCCCCGCAATCTGCGCCGGGATGTCGGCCGGCAGGAGGCCGGTCTGAATCTCGCGCGCGATCCGGAGGTCCCGCTCCGCCGCGGCCCGCACCGCGTCCGCATAGGCTTTCGCCTTCAGCAGCGACCGCACGCGAGCCTTCACTTCGAGGATCTCGAACGGCTTCGTCAGGTAGTCGTTGGCGCCCACCTCGAATCCCTGGGCCTTGTCTTTCACGTCCTCCAGCGAGCTGAGAAACATGATCGGGAGCTCGCGCGTGGCCTCCGCCGCGCGCAGCCGCCGGCAGATCTCGTAACCGTCGAGATCGGGCATGACGATGTCGAGCAAGACGAGGTCGGGCGGGTGCCGATCGATGGCGCTGAGCGCCTGCTCGCCGCCGAGCGCCACCGAGAGCTTGTACTCCGGGCGCAGGGCTTCGACCAGAATGTCGACGTTCGTCTTCACGTCGTCGACGATGAGCACGCGGCAGTCGGACAGGTCTTTCACAACGATCTCCCTGCCGGCAGCCAGGAACGCGCGCGCGTGCGTGCGTCTGCGGCCTGCGGCCGGTGGACGTCTGCTAGCCAGGTGCGGTATCCGGGGGCGGGTACGGGATGCGGAACGAGAAGCAGCCGCCGTCCCCCGACGCGCTCTCGAACCACAGCTGTCCCCCCATCCGGTCCATCAGCTCCTTGGCAAGCGAGAGGCCATAGCCCGCCGACGGGTCGCCGGCGGTGGCCGTCGGACCAGCGGATGCACCGCGCTGGATGAACTGCGCCTGCTGGATCGCGTCCAGGCCCGGACCGTTGTCGCGGACGCTGCAGACGACGCCGCCCGGGCCGGTGAAGACTTGCACCACGATGTTGCCGTCCGGCCTGGAGCAGTTCACGGCGTTCGAGAGCAGGTTGTCGGCGACTACGGCGAGGGCGACGCGATCGCCCCAGGCCGGCGGAATGTCGCCGATGGGGCGGCAGAGGATCGCCAGGCGCTTCCGCGCCGCCGCCGGGGCGTAGTACTGGCACGCGCGCGCCATCAGCTTCGGCAGGTCGATGCGCTCGTTCCGCAGCGGATAGTCGGCGGGCGGAGAGACGCGCACGAGCCGCCCCATCGTGTGCTGCATCAGGTTGCCGAGGTGGCGCAGCCCGGCGATCCACGTCGCCACCTCCGGGTCGGGATGGTCGCGGAGGGCGTGCGCGAGGAGATCGAGCGTGGCATCGGCCACCGACAGATGGTTGTTGAGCGCGTGGGCGACGAAGCCAATCGTGGCCTTGTCGCCGGTCGGCATGCGGTCCAACTCGTCGAGGGCGTCCGCCAGGTGGGCGACGGCCGTCTCGATGGCCGCGATCGCAGTGGAGCGGGAGTCTGTCGTCATGTCGCCGCCTCTCGCCCCGATCAGGCCGCCGCCGCGAATAGCCAGCAGCGCGGCGACCGCCACCTCTGACGACCGGCGCACGCCCCTCGACCGGCGGCTCGACGCCCACCACGATGAACTGGTCGTCGGTGAGCAACCCGGCGATCGACAGGGCTCATCCCTGCTCCGCGGGGGCG
>DASTBU010000137.1:0-3189 GCA_035711845.1 Vicinamibacterales bacterium | reverse complement strand
ACGGCCTTGGCGGTTCTCTCTGCGGGCGAAACACCGCAACCCGTCATCACGGCGGCGGCACCACCCACAGCGCTTCGCATCAAGAAACTGCGGCGATCCACGCCGTGTGGAATCTCCTGTGAGATCAATAGGCGTGTGTCGGCGAACGGATCCTTGCGAGGTGTCGCTGTAGAACTGAGTGTGTCCGCAGATTTGTCGACTTCTTTGTTTGACATGGTCAACCTTTGCTCGATGTCATCGAGGTTCGGCTCGCGCGGCGGCCCCATGCCCTTCGCTGCGAGACCTGCACGTCTTGGCTCCTGAACCCGTCGTCGCCCGGTCGGGGCGCGAGACAGTCCTTCGCGGCTGCCGGGGACATGACAAAGGGCCCTGAACGGCATGAGCGTGAAACGCACGCCGTGTGCCAAAGCGAGGGCCCAGAATCGTGCGTGTTTTCGTCTGCACGGCGCCGGCAAGGGCCCGCATCTCCGGCTTTAGACCGGAGCTTCTCCGAAATGCCGGAGGCTCGGGCCAGGCAGGCTAGTAGAAGTCGTTGGTGCGTTGCGGGGCTGCCGGCGAGCGCCGGATCGTCCTTGCCGGGGCGGGGCCCCGTGGGCACGGGCGTTGCACCACTCTCCCACGCGGGACCGAAACGCGTGACGCCCGGACCGCATTCCCCCATCGAGGATCGACATGCCGATGCTGGCTTGGACGCTCACACTGCTCTTGCTGCTGCCGCAGGAGGTCGGGAAGGTCACCAGTTCGTTCGAGAAGAAGACCGATTTCGGCGCGTTCCAGACCTACGCCTGGGAGACCGGTCTCCGCGCCTACGACCCGGCCACGCACAAGACGATCATGGAGGCAATGGAGGCGCAAATGGCGGCGCTCGGCTACACGAAGGCCGAGCGCGCTGCCGCGGACGTGATCCTCAAGTACCACACGGTTCGCGGCTCCGACGTGGACCTGAAGGTGCTGGAAGAGCGCCAGCGCAAAGGGGCGACAGGGCCCGCCAAGGAGGGCATCCTCGGCAGCCTGGTCGTCGGGATCTTCCGCCCTTCGTCGATGACGACGCCGCTGTGGCATGCGAGCCTCCGGGAGCACCTGAGCGACGACGTGGCGACGCGGACGCGCGAGATCGAAGACGCGGTGGCGGCGATCTTCAAGACGTATCCCACGCGGCGCGGGAAGTAACCTGGGCGCCGTGAGCGCGCAGGTCCGACGTTCGATTGCCCCTATTTCGACCCGCGCCGGGCGAGCCCCTGCTTCTCCATCTCCCTGACGGTCGCGGCCACCACGTCCTTGATGACCTGCGTCGCGTTCTTCGGGTTGGTCGTCTCGGTGACGCCGGCCCACAGCAGTTTGTTCTGCGGCACGCTGAACACCAGCGTCTCGATCACGACCACCTCGTCCTCGCGCGTGACGCCGGGGTCGTAGGCGTAGACCGACCCCCACCCGTAGCCGTAGTAGTTCCACAAGGTGTTGTAGGACGCCGAGGTCCAGATCGCCGGCGACCACGTCTTGCGCGTCTCGGCCTTGACCAGCCGCATCGACACCACGCCGTCGACGCCGGAGCGCTCGTACCAGCCTCTCGCCTTCTCGGAATCGCGCAGTTCCGGTGCCGGCACGATGCGGTAGCTCGCCACCCCTTGCGGGAGACCGATCGCGACGAGCTCGCGTACAAGGGCCTCCTCGCCCGAGACGCGCAGGCTCTGATCGTCGCTGATGATCAACGCCGCCACTTTCTTCCCGGCGAAGCTGGTGGTCGCCGCCTCGGGCGCCTTCCACGTGCTGGTGAACTTCAGACTGGCCGCGGCCGTGGCCGACAGTGCGAGCAATGCGGCGGCAGCGCAACAGGTGAGACGACGCATGAACTCCTCCTCTGATTCGCGACCTGGCGCACGCGGCGCGCGTCAGCGCCGCGCGCGCTCGATGCTCACCGCCCGGGCGCGGGTCACCGTGATCTCGACCCGATCTCCTGGACGGATGCCCTCGAGGAGCGCCTTGTCCCGGACATGGTGGAGCATCTTGCGATCGTCGTGCGTTCGGTAGGTGACGAAGAGGCCCTGCGAATCGATGTTGTCGATGGTGACGACTCGCTTCAGCTGCTCGACGACCTGTTCGTCTTCCTTCCGTGCCTCCGCAGTTGTATCCTGCGTCGGCGAGAGCGTCGCGTTGGAGCGCACGGCGACGATTACGGATTCTGTGTAGCGGACCGTCACGACGTCGCCGACCCGCAGGTCGTCGAACGCGGTGATGTCCGTGTCGACGTGCACGGTCTGGAAGACGTTGTCCTTGCTGCGGAGGGTCAGCAGACGGCTGGAGCGCTCGATACGATCGACCGTCGAGGTCGTCGTCGATTCACGGACGACCGCGTTGGGCGGCCCCGATTGCTCCGTGCCTCCTGGCGACAGGAGCCCGACGATCAGGAGCGCGACGAATCCGGGCACGGGCTACTGACTCCTCCGCCAGCGACCGACCGACAGCGGCTTGCCTTCCGCGTCTTTCGTCGTCAGCGTCAGCGTGTCCCCCTCGACGACCCAGTGCCGCGGGTGCCTCATGCTGAGCGGCCCCTCGATGAGTGGCGCCTGACCGTCGAGCACGTAGGTGAGCGTCCGATTCTGCAGGTCGATGGCCGTACGGCCCTCGGTCGAGACCACGCCGTCCCTGATGTCGATGCCTGAGGCGCGCAGCAGATCGGCGGAGGCCTCATCGGCCCTGATTTCCATGCGCAGGTTGCTCATGTTGTCGTAGACGAGGGTGCCGGCCCCCTTCAGGGTGACGGGCGGCTTCCCGGGCGGATAGACTTCGAACGACTCGAGCGTCCAGCGCCCCTCGAGGAACTTGCGGGCCGACGCCAGCGTGCCGGGCCCGGTGTCCACTGGCTCGAGCGGGATCGGACGCTCGCGAGGCTTCGCGGCGCAACCGCCGATGGCGAGCGCCATCAGCAGCAGAAACGTTGTCGATCCGCGTCGCATCGAACCTCTCCTCCCCTTCGGGCAGGGTGCACGACCGCCGGGAGGCGCGCCGGCGATGCTGCCGCTGCAAGGGCGGATCCATCGGCGAATCCAACGTCGTCCCCCCGAACACGCGTCCGCACAGCGGACAATCCGGCGGCGGCGTCGAACGAGGTGGCAGCGCAGCGTCAGGCGTGCACGCGGCGACCGGCTGACGGCTCCGGCATACAGGAGGGGCTCCACGCCGCCGTAGGCG
>DASTBU010000136.1:0-43866 GCA_035711845.1 Vicinamibacterales bacterium | reverse complement strand
GGGGTCCCTCGGTCTGGGGTCCCTCGGTCCGGGGTCCCTCGGTCCGGGGTCCCTCGGTCCGGGGTCCCTCGGTCCGGGGTCGCTGCTCCTGAGTCCCCGGTCTCGAGTCGCACCCCGTTCGTGAGGGACCCGAGATTGAAGGACCGAGGGACCAGGGACCCCGCGACCGGACCAGGGACCCCGCGACCGGACCAGGGACCCGGGACCCGGACCAGGGACCCCGGACCCGGACCAGGGACCCCGGGACCCGGACCAGGGACCCAGGACCGAGGGACCGAGGGACCAGGGACCATGGGATCGAGGGACGAGGGACCGATCGATGTCGCGTTGCGGATTCGCATCACTGGTGGGCCGGCCAAATGCGGGCAAGTCCACGCTTCTCAATCGCATCGTTGGCACCAAGGTCGCCATCGTCTCCGACAAGCCGCAGACCACGCGGACGCGGATTCTGGCCGTCAAGAACATTGGCGACAGCCAGATTGTGTTCGTCGATACGCCCGGCATTCACCGTCCGCTGCACCGGCTGAACGTGCGGATGGTTGACGCGGCGGTCGAGACCCTGCGGGAGGTCGATGTCGTGGTCCTGGTTTTCGACGCGTCGAGCAAGCCGGGGCGCGGCGATGAGTACGTGTCGAGGCTGCTCGCCGGTGTCAAGGCGCCAGTGATCCTCGTGCTCAACAAGATCGACCTGATCGCCAAGCCCAGGCTGCTCCCGCTCATCGAGCAGGCGCAGCGGTGGCACTCGTTTGCCGCGATCGTTCCCGTGTCGGCGGTGACCGGCGACGGCATCGAGCAACTGGAGCAGGCGCTGCTCGCGCAGCTGCCCGAGGGCGATCCCATCTATCCGGCGGATTTCCTCACCGATCAGCCGGAACGCGCCATCGTCGCCGAGATGGTCCGCGAGAAGGTGCTGCAGCATACCCGGGCCGAGCTTCCGTTCTCGACCGCGGTCATCGTCGATCAGTTCGACGAGAGCGAGCGGGACAGTATCCTGCGGCTGTACTGCACGATCTTCGTCGAGCAGGAGTCCCAGAAGGCCATTGTCATCGGGCGACGCGGTGAGATGATCAAGACGATCGGCACCGAGGCCCGGCGCGACCTCGAGCAGTTCTTCGAGACGCGGGTGTTCCTCGATCTTCGCGTCAAGGTGAACCCCGACTGGCGGAACAACGAACGCGTCCTCGACGACCTCAACGTCCCGAAAACTGCCCGAGGAACGGCCAGACGGGGATGACCTTCAGGCATGGATCAGCTCGATCGCGCGATTTCATGCTCTTCTCGCCTGGCGATCGCATCAGCTGTTGAGCCACGCGGCTCCCAGAGCGATGGCGATCACAATCGCCGTGTTGGCCGCGATGAACACCGCCTGCACCCGGCCCGGGCGCCCCTTCAAAGATGTGTAGCGGAGGCCGAAGAGCATCGGCGGAATCCACGAAAAGAGACCGATTGTTTCGATGTACGGGTTGCCTCCGTACTGCGCTGTCGCCCACATCCACACCAGCACCAGCGCAAGAGTTCCGCCCAGCGTCACTGCGGCGGCTTTGAAGCTGTCGGCACGCGTGACGTTCGGACCATACCCCGCGCATTTGAGTTGCAGTATCTGAGGGACCATTGTTCGTGCTCCTTTCGCATCGGCGGCTGCGACGGCCGTCGGCAACCGAGGGTTGAGCCAGGCATCGATGGCGGCAGCGACCAGATCGATCGCCGTAGCGAACGACGCTGGCTGGGCGGCGATGAGTTCCTCCAGCTCCGGGCCGTAGCGGCGTCGCCACGCCGGGGGATAGAGCTTGATCAACCAGGTCACGCGTGGGCCAGCCGCTTCTGGCCGACCTTTGCAACGGCCTGCATGCTGGCGAGGCGGGCGCGCAGCGCCGTCTCGCCGATTGCCGTGAGTTGGTACGGATTGCGCCGCTCGTCCGCATCGAGCGCCTCGATGAGGCCGCGCGATTCGAGTCGAGCGATGGCGCCGTAGAGCGATCCGGGTCCAAAGCGGACGCGCGCGAAGTGGGCGATGTCTTCGGTGATCGCGTAGCCGTGTTTAGGGCCGTCGGCCAGGCTGATCAAGATCAGCAGCGCCGGCTCGGCGAACCGGCCGAACTCCTCGAGATCCGCAACATCATCACGACGTGCCATATTCCATCCTGAGTAATACCGTGACGGTATTATAACGTCCACGGTAGTAGTATGTCAAGCCGTGCCGTGCCCAGTGGGCCAGACGATAAGCAGCATTCAAGAAGCATTGGCGAGGCCTCGCCCGGGGTCTTCCGTGGACTGCCGCCGGCGGACGCTGCGGACCACGCATATCCATACGTGAAGATTCGCGCAGATTCGCGCCTATCGATGCGATTTCCCGCGTGATTGAGTCCGTAACTTCGTGTTACATTGAACAGTTATCTTTCACCGGACTCGGACCGCCGATGACCCAGCGCAAGCTCGATGTCGTGCTCGACTCCGTGAAGCGCCTCCAGCGCATGGGGGCGACGTCCAACCTGGTGAACCTTCTTCAAAAACAGCACCCCGCGGACCTCGCGCAGCTCTTCTCCGAGCTGCCTGAAAAGGACCGGCATTCGGCGTTTTCGCTGCTCGTCGAACGCAACAGCCGGCTCGCGATGGAGGCCTTGAGCGAGCTCGGCCCCGAAGCGGGCGCGGCGCTCCTCGCCGATCGATCCGGCGAAGACATCGTCAAGCTGACGCAGGAGCTCCCCTCCGACGACGCCGCCGCGATCATCGACTACCTTCCAAAGGAGCTGTCGGCTGCCGTCCTGGAGCTGATCCAGAAACGGCCGGCAGGCGGCGACGTCGGCGAGCTGCTGGAATACAAGGAGCAGACGGCCGGCCGCATCATGAACCCGAAAGTGTTCGCACTTTCGGAGGACATCACGGCCGGGGAAGCGATCACTGCCGTCCAGGGTGCGCGCGACGTGGAGATGGTGTTCTATCTCTATGTGATCGATGCGCGGCGACACCTCGTAGGGGTGGTTTCGCTGCGCCGGCTGCTGCTGGTCCCGCCGACCACGCCCCTGAAGCGGATCATGACGACGGATCTGATCAGCGTCCGCGCGGACATGGATCAGGAGGAAGTCGCGCGACAGGTCGCGTCCTACAACCTCCTCGCGATCCCCGTCGTCGACGAGGAGAACAAGCTGGTCGGCGTGATCACGGTGGACGACGTCATCGACGTCATCAAGGACGAGGCGACCGAGGACGTCTATCGACTCGCGGGCGTGTCGAGCGACGATCGGGTGTTCACGCCCGCCCGCGAATCCTTCCGCAAGCGACTCCCATGGCTGCTCGTCAACCTCGTGACCGCCTTCGCGGCCGCCTCCGTCGTCGCCCTGTTTCAGAACACGATTACCGTCTACACGGCCGTGGCGTTCTTCATGCCGGTCGTCGCCGGCATGGGCGGGAACGCCGCCACGCAGACACTGACCGTCATCGTCCGCGGGATTGCGCTCGGCGAGCTCACGTGGGGCAACTCGCGCAAGGCGTTGTTCAAGGAGGCTGCCGTTGGCGTGGCCAACGGCCTCGCCTGCGGGTTGATCGGTGGACTCGTCGTCTGGATCGCGCAGGGCGATCCGTGGCTGGGCGTGATCCTCGGGATGGCGATGATCATCAACATGTTCGTGGCAGCGACGGCAGGCACGTTGATCCCCCTGTCGCTCAGAGCGCTGAAGGTCGATCCCGCGCTGGCCTCGTCCGTGTTCATCACGACGCTGACCGACGTGTTCGGGTTTTTCTCGTTCCTCGGCCTCGCGACGTTGTTCATCAGGTACTTGCAGCTGACGGGGTAAAATGAATGCTGAATGTCGAATGCTGAATGCTGAATTGGGATGACGTTCAGCAGGAGGCAAGCGATTCAAGGGAATGCTGAATGTTGAATGCTGAGTGCTGAATGTGGGGTGTAATGACGTTCAGCAAAGGGCGAGCGATTCGGCAGCAGTTGGCATTTTTGGCATTCAGCATTCAGCATTCAGCATTCAGCATTCAGAACTCAGCACTCCCATGCCCGTCTACACCGCCGACGCGCTGATTCTCCGCACATACAAGCTGGGTGAAGCCGATCGGATAGTCGTCTTTCTGACCCGGGATCGGGGGAAGAAGCGGGGTGTTGCCAAGGGGGCGCGGAGGCCGCGGTCGAGGTACATCGGCGCGCTCGAGCCCATGACGCGCGCGGGCGTCGCCTATTACGAGCGCGAGCAGCGTGATCTCGTGCGGTTGAACTACGTCGAGCCCGTACAGTCGCCGCTGTCGGCGGCCACGGCAGAGGCGCTCGGACACGTGGGATATTTCGCCGAGTTGATCGACGAGTGGGCGCCCGAAGCGCACGCCGACGAACGGTTGTTCAGGCTCGGCGCCTCGATGCTCGGCGCGGTTGCTGCCGGGGGAGCGGTCGAACCCCTGGCGCGCTACTTCGAGTACTGGCTGCTCCGGCTGCAGGGCGTCTATCCCGGTCTGGCGTGCAGTGCCTGCGGCACGTTGTTCGACCGCCGCGCCGGGGTCGTGATGCCACCGCGCGAGCACGTGTTCGTCTGCGGCTCGTGTGCGCCTGGCACCAGCGGCAGCAGGCTGTCGCCCGAAGCCGTGGGGTTCCTGCTGGCCGCCGGGCGGCTGGGGCCCGAGCAGCTCGGCCGCATGCCGCTGACCTCCGGCGCGTCGCAGGAGCTCGAAACCGCGCACCGGCGGTTGATCAGCCTGCACCTCGAAAAGGAGCTCAAATCAGCCCGGGTCCTCCGTGAAATGCGCCAGGCCCGATAATCTCGCGAATGGTCACGCTGCAACAACTGGTGTTCAAGCTGTCGGAGTTCTGGGGCTCACGCGGCTGTTTGATTCAGCAGCCTCTCGACATCGAGTTGGGCGCCGGGACGATGCACCCCGAGACGTTTCTCCGCGTCCTCGGCCCTGCCCACTGGAGCGTGGCGTACGTCCAGCCATCGCGCCGGCCCGCTGACGGCCGCTTTGGTGAGAATCCCAACCGGCTCTTCAAACATCACCAGTTTCAGGTCGTTCTGAAGCCGGCGCCCGACGATGTGCAGGCGCTGTATCTGCAAAGCCTCGAGGCGTGCGGGATCGATTTGCGCGCGCACGACGTGCGATTCGAGGAAGACAACTGGGAATCCCCGACCCTCGGCGCCTGGGGCATCGGCTGGCAGGTGCTCTTCGACGGCCAGGAAATCACCCAGTTCACCTACTTCCAGCAGGCTGGTGGCATCGATCTGACGCCGATCTCCGTCGAGTTGACCTATGGACTCGAGCGATTCGCCATGGCGCTCCAGGACGTGGCCGACGTCTTCGATCTCGAGTGGGCGCCGGGTGTGAAATATGGGGATGTACGCCATCGCGACGAAGTGGAGCAGTCGAAGTACGCGTTCGGCCAGGTGGACATGCCGGCCGCGGAGCTGCACGCGCTTCATCGAACGATGTTCGATCAGTACTACACGCTTGCCGGAACGCTGCTGCGATCCGGTCTGGTGCTGCCGGCGCTCGACTACTGCCTCAAGTGCTCGCACATGTTCAACCTGCTCGACGCAAGCGGCGGCATCGGAGTGACCGAGCGCACCGCGTACATCCTCCGCGTGCGGCAGATGGCGGTCGCCATTGCGAAGAAGTGGGTCGGGGAAGGGAACGAGACGGATGGATCGTGAGCTCCTCATCGAAATTGGCGTCGAGGAGCTCCCCGCATCCTGGATGCCCGACGTGACGCGTCGGCTGGCCGAGCGCGTCGAGGCGCGGATGATCGAGCATCGCATCGCGCCGGGCGCTCCGATCGAGACCTTCAGCACACCGCGCCGCCTCACCGCACGGATCGCGCGCATCGCGGAGCGGCAGGAGGATCTCGACGAGACGATCACCGGACCGCCCGTGTCCGCCGCGACCGGCGCCGACGGGCAGCCCACCCCCGCGGCGCTCGGCTTTGCCAGGAAGCATGGCGTGTCGTTCGAGGGCCTGAGCCGGGTACGCACGCAGAAGGGTGAGTACCTGGCCGTCGAGAAGCGTCACCGCGGCCGCAGCGCGGTGGACACGCTGCCGTCGATCCTCACTGCCGTTCTGCGGGACCTCACGTTTCCGAAGCAGATGCACTGGGACGCGCAGCTCGAGGATGGCCGGGGCGAGCTCTTGTTCGGCCGACCCATTCGATGGCTGCTGTTTCTGTACGGCGGCCGCGTGGTGCCGTTCAGGATCGGCCGGACCCCGCACGCCAGCAGCCCGCAGGTCCAGGATGTCGAGTCCGCGGCGCTGACCTACGGGCATCGTTTTCTGGCAACGAGCGGGCGCGCCGGCCGCTCGATCAAGGTCCGCAGCTTCGAGGAGTACCAGGCCAGGCTGGCCGAACATTTCGTCGTGCTCGAGCACGCGGATCGGCGCGACCGCATCGCGCGGGATCTCGAGATACACGCGCGACGGCTGGGCGGCCGGGTGCTGCTCAAGGAACACGCGGCACTCATCGAGGAAGTGGCCGATCTCGTGGAGTACCCTTCGGTCGTCGCAGGGTTCTTCGATCGCGCGTTCCTGACGCTTCCCGAAGAGATCCTGACGACGACGCTCGTGCACCACCAGCATTTCTTCCCGGTCGTGGACGAGCGTGGCGATTTGAAGGAGGCCTTCCTGGCGGTCGTCAACACGCAGCCGCAGGACGAGCGGGTGATCGGCAAGAACGCCGAGCGCGTGGTGACGGCCCGTCTTCGCGACGCGAAGTTCTTCTGGGAATCCGATCGGAAGGTCTCGCTCCAGTCGCGGCTGGGGCGGCTGCACACCGTCCTCTTCCACAAGAAGCTCGGCAGCTATCGCGACAAGGCAGAGCGGATCGAGCAGCTCGCCCGATGGATGGCCGACGATGTGTTCGGGCGCCCGCGGGAGGCCGGACACGCTGCCACGGCAGGCCGGCTGTGCAAGGCGGACCTGACGAGCGACATGGTGTTCGAGTTCCCGGAGCTGCAGGGCCGGATGGGCGGTATCTATGCCCGCGAGGAAGGGCAGCCGGCCGAGGTCTGGAAGGCGATCTATCACCACTACCTGCCGATCAGCGTCGAAGCGGACGCCCCCCCGGCACGAGCGCAGCTCGGCGAGGCCGCGGTGGCCTGGGCCGCCGTGTCGCTTGCCGACAAGCTCGACACCGTAGCCGGCCTGACCCGGGCCGGCGAACGGCCCACCGGATCCCGGGATCCGTTCGGACTCCGTCGTCAGATGCATGGCATCGCGCGGGTGCTGATGGATCTCCCGGAACTGGCCGGCATCGACCGCGAGGTCGGCGTCGGGACGCTGTTGAATCGAGCGGCGGCGCAGTTGGACGCAGCAGGTGACTGGGACAGCGATGCCGCCGTCGCGTTCGCGCTCGACCGCGTGCGCTATGCGCTGGAGCAGCGCGGTATGCCGAGCGAGGTGGCGCGGGCGGCGGCCTCCTCGAGCGACGTGAGCCCTCTTCGCGCGCTCCGCGTCGCGACGGCGCTGCAGGCCATGCGCTCGTCGGAGGATTTCCAGGCGCTCGCCGTGCTGTTCAAGCGTGTGAAGAACATCGCCCGCGGGCTGGCCGTTCGCGGGACGCTGGAGCGTTCGGCGCTCACGGATCAGGCCGAGCTTGCGTTGCTCGCCGAGCTCGATGCGCGTCGGCCACGCGTGGCCGAGGCGCAGCGCGGAGGGGACTATCGGACGGCGTTCACGGAAATCTCCGGGCTGCGGTCCGTCGTGGACGCATTTTTCACGCACGTCTTCGTCATGGCCGACGATGAGCGGCTTCGAACCGCGCGCCTGACGTTGACGGCGGAACTGCGCGATCTCATCCTGGAGCTCGCGGACATCTCGGAAATCGTTCCTCAAACGGAGTAGGCGGACGAAATGGCAAAGAAGGCGGCACGGAAGGCAGGGTCGAAGGCGGCGCCGAAGCGCACGGTTGCCTCGGCGAAAAAGACGGCTCGCGTGACGAAGGCGGCCGGCGGGCGGCGGAAGTACGTGTACTTTTTCGGAAGCGGCAAGGCGGACGGCAACCGCAACATGAAGGATCTGCTCGGGGGCAAGGGTTCGGGCCTTGCCGAGATGACCAACGCCGGATTGCCGGTGCCCCCGGGGTTCACGATCTCGACCGAGGCCTGCACGCTGTACTACAAGGAGGGCCGGAAGGTTCCGCTCGTTGTCGACGCGCAGATGAACGAGAACCTCCGCAAGCTCGAGAAGGCTGCCGGCGCGCGGCTGGGCGACGAGAACAATCCGCTGCTCGTGTCGGTGCGCTCGGGCGCGAAGTTCTCCATGCCGGGCATGATGGACACGATCCTCAACCTCGGCTTGAACGACGCCACGGTCGAGGGCTTGAAGCGGCGGACGGGCAACGGACGGTTCGCGTACGACAGCTACAGGCGCTTCATTCAGATGTACGGGAACGTGGTCCTCGAGATTCCGAAGGACGTGTTCGAGAGGGCATTCGAGGACGTCAAGGAGTCGCACGGGGCGCACCTCGATACGGACCTCGACGAGGCGGCGCTGCGCGAGGTCGTGGAGCGTTACAAGGGCGTCGTTCGATCGAAGATTCGCAAGGTGTTCCCGCAGGATCCGCTCGCTCAGCTGCGCGGCGCCCGCGACGCCGTGTTCAGATCGTGGAACAATGCCAGGGCGATCGAGTACCGCCGCATCTACGACATTCCCGACTCGATCGGGACTGCCGTCAACGTCCAGACGATGGTGTTCGGCAACACCGGGGATCGGTCGGCAACCGGCGTGGGCTTCACGCGGAACCCTGCGACCGGCGCCAAGGAGTTCTACGGCGAGTTCCTCGTCAATGCGCAGGGTGAGGACGTGGTTGCCGGAATCCGGACGCCGCAGCCGATCAGCCAGCTCAAGAATGTCATGCCGCGTGCGTTCCACGAGTTGCGGCAGATCACGAGCCGCCTGGAGAAGCACTACAAGGATGTGCAGGACTTCGAGTTCACGATCCAGGACGACCGCCTCTTCATGCTGCAGACGCGCAACGGAAAGCGTACCGGCTACGCGGCGGTCATGATCGCGACCGACCTCGTCGCCGAGAAGCTCATCACCCCGAAGGAGGCGGTACTGCAGGTCGATCCGGAATCGGTTTCGCAGTTGCTGGCCCCTGTCTTCGAGCCCAAGGCGTGGAAGGCGCTTCCCACGGCGACCCGGGGGCTGCCCGCGTCCCCCGGCGCCGCTTCGGGACAGGTGGTCTTCACGGCCGACCACGCGGTGGAGTGGTCGAGGCAGGGGATGAAGGTCATTCTCGTGCGGAAGGAAACGGTGCCCGACGACATCCACGGCATGTTCGTGGCGCAGGGCATCCTGACGGCGACCGGCGGCATGACGTCGCACGCCGCCGTGGTCGGCCGCCAGATGGGCAAACCCTCCGTCGTCGGCGCCGGCGCGCTCGAGATCTCGGAATCGGAGCGCGCGGTCACCGTCGGAGGCAAGACCCTGAAAGAGGGGGACTTCCTCTCGTTCGACGGGTTGACCGGCGAGGTCAAGTTCGGGCAGGTGCCGACCACGCCCAGCGAGATCCTTCAGGTCGTTGCCGGTGAGATGAAGCCGGCCGAGTCGGACGTGTACCAGCGGTTCGAGCGCCTGCTCTCCTGGGCCGACAAGTTCCGCCGCCTCGGCATCCGGGCGAACGCCGATCAGCCCGATCAGGCCGAGACTGCCTATGCATTCGGCGCGCGGGGCATCGGGCTGTGCCGCACCGAACACATGTTCTTCGGCGAGGGGCGCATCCCCATCGTGCAGCGCATGATCCTGGCCGACAACGAAACGGAACGCCGGAAGGCGCTCAACGAACTGCTGCCGCTGCAGCGCGCAGATTTCTACGGCGTGTTCAAGGGCATGCATGGCTCTCCGGTGACGATCCGGACCATCGATCCGCCGCTGCACGAGTTCCTTCCCAAACGAGAGGATCTCATGGTCGAGATCGCGAGGATGGAAGCGGCAGGCGGCAAGGCTGGCGCGCTGGAGGAGAAGCGCGCGCTCCTCAGGCGCGTGGAGCAGCTGCACGAGTTCAATCCGATGCTCGGCCACCGCGGTGTGCGGCTCGGGATCACCTACCCCGAAATCACCGAGATGCAGACGCGGGCGATCATCGAGGCGGCCTGTCAGCTTGCGAAGGAAGGCACGAAGGTGGTGCCGGAGATCATGATCCCCCTCGTGGGTCACGTGAAGGAGCTGCGCGATCAGAAGATCGTCGTGCACAATGCCGCCTCCGAGGTGATGAAGGAGCAGGGGATCAGGATCAAATACCTGGTCGGCACGATGATCGAGGTGCCGCGCGGAGCGATAACGGCCGACGAAATTGCCGCCGAGGCGGAGTTCTTCTCATTCGGCACCAACGACCTGACGCAGCTGACCTACGGCTTCTCGCGGGACGACATCGGGAAGTTCCTCGGGGCCTATCAGGACAAGAAGATCCTCGACAAGGATCCCTTTGCGACCATTGACACCATCGGGGTGGGCCCGCTCGTGGCGATGGGCGTGGAGAAGGGACGGGCGGCCAGGCCCGACCTGAAGCTCGGGATCTGCGGCGAGCATGGTGGTGATCCTTCGTCGATTCACTTCTTCGAGCAGGTCGGGCTCGATTACGTCAGCGCCTCGCCCTACCGTATTCCCGTCGCCCGGCTGGCCGCGGCACAGGCGGCGCTGCAGGTGAAGGTCGGAGATTGATCAGCATCTACCTCCACCAGAATGGGTCCACCCAGCGCGTGGAGCAGCTGGACCCCGCCTGGCTCGCCGCCGGGGACAATACATCGGTGTGGGTGGACCTCAGCCAGCCGACCGCGGAGGAGGCGCGGATCCTGTCGGACACGTTTCATTTTCACGAACTGGCGATCGAGGACGCCATTGCGGAGATTCAGCATCCCAAGGTCGAGTCGTACGGCGACCACCTCTACGTGGTCCTGCACGGCATCGACTTCCGGGCCAGGCAGCACTACTTCCGCACGCAGGACGTCGACTTCTTTCTCGGTACCCGGTATCTCGTCACGGTGCACCCCGGCATCTCGCGTTCGATAGGAAAGATCAACGAGCTCTGCCCGCGCGACAGCCGGCTGCTGGGGGAGGGGCCGGCCGCGTTGATGCACCGGATCATCGACGCGATGGTGGACAACTATCGGCCCGAAGTGGACAAGCTCGACGATCGTCTCGACGAGCTGGAGAAGGACGTCTTCGCGGGGACCAAACAGCACCTCGCACGCCGCATCCTCGATTTCAAGCGCGACGTCGCGTCGCTGCGCCGTGTGGTCCAGCCGCAGCGCGACGTGGTCGGGCGACTGGCCCGCCGCGAATTCCCGTTCATCTCCGAATCGCTGTCGTACCGCTACCGGGACGTCTACGACCATCTCGTTCGGTTGAGCGAGGAGGCCACCTTCCTGCAGGACCGTGTCACCAGCCTGCTCGACGCACACTTGTCAGCCGTGTCGAACCAGCTGAACTCGGTCATGAAGGTGCTGACGGTCATTTCCACCGTGTTCATGCCACTCACGTTCATTACGAGCCTGTATGGAATGAACGTGACGCTGCCCCTGTTCGGGGTTCGGGAGCCCACGTTCTTCTGGGCCCTGTTCGCGGCGATGCTGTCGATCTCGGCCGTCATGCTCGTGTTCTTCAGGCGGAGAGGATGGTTGTAATACAGTTCTCAGTTTCCAGTTCCCAGTTGCCGGTTAGTGGAGCTGGCAGCTGAGGGGGCGAACTGGAAACTGGGAACTGGAAACTGAGAACTGGAAACTGGAAACTGGAAACTGGGAACTGGAAACTGGAAACTGGTAACTGACGCCTTCATGTCCCGTATCCATCGCCTGCCACTCCACCTCGCCAACCAGATCGCCGCCGGCGAGGTCGTCGAACGTCCGGCGTCGGTCGTGAAGGAGCTGGTCGAAAATGCGCTCGACGCTCACGCCCGGCGGATCGCGATCGCGGTGGAGCTCGGCGGGAAGAAGCTGATCCGCGTGGAGGACGACGGGGACGGCATGGAGGCGGAAGACGCACGGCTGGCTGTCGAGCGCCACGCGACGAGCAAGATTGCGAGCGCCGAGGATCTCGCAGCCATCCGCACCCTCGGCTTCCGCGGCGAGGCGTTGCCGAGCATCGCATCGGTCTCGCACTTCACGCTGCGCACGCGCGCGCGCGGAAGTGCGGCCGGCACCGAAATCCGCGTCAACGGCGGCACGATCGCCTCCGAGCGTGACGTGGGCGTTCCCGAAGGCACGTGCCTCGAGGTCGCCGATCTCTTCTACAATCTGCCGGCGCGGCGGAAGTTTCTGAAGTCGGACACCGCGGAGACCACGCAGATCTCCCGGCTCGTGACGCAGATGGCGCTCGGCTACCCCGAGGTGGGGTTCACGCTGACGAGCGGCAGCGCCTCCACGGGCCCGGGCCGCACGCTGCTGGCGTGCCCGCCGGCTGCCGGGCTGCGCGAGCGCTTCTTTCAGCTCTTCGGCGAGCGGGCGGAGCTCGTCGAGGTTCAAAAGGAGGCCGGCGGGCTGAAGATCCACGGCTACGTGGCCGCGCTCGGCGACCAGGGGCCGGTCCGCGGGGCGCAGAACGTGTTCGTGAACCGCCGCATCGTGAAGGATCGCACGATCGCCCACGCCATCTCCGAAGCCTACAGCGTCGCAACCATCAAGGAACGCAGCCCGGAGGTCCATCTCTTCGTCGAGATCCCGCCGGATCGGGTCGACGTCAACGTCCATCCGACGAAGGCTGAAGTCCGCTTCCTGGAGCAGTCGCTCGTGCACGAGGTCCTGAGACGCGCGATGGCCGAGGCCCTCGGTCAGGGGCGCGCGCCGGAGCTGCAGTTCACGCCATTTGCGGCGCGGCCCGACGAGCCGAGCCCGCGCAGCATCCCCGGCGTGCTCTCCGGCGCGACCGTTGGCAGCCGCTGGACCCTGGAGCATGACGCGGTCTGGCGATCGCTGGCGGGCCCCTCCGCCCACGACCTCGACGTATCGCCGCTGGCCCACGTGGCGTCGGCGGCCGGAGCCGCGCTGGCCGGCGGGATTACGCCGGAGGACATCCGGCCGATGATCCCGCTGGGGCAATTCCGCGACACGTACATCATTGCCGTGGACGACGAGGGGATTGCGGTGATCGATCAGCACGTGGCGCACGAGCGGGTGCTGTTCGAGCAGGTCATGGAGAAGCTGACCTCCGGACGCCTCGAAGGACAGCGGCTCCTGAGCCCAATTCTCATCGAGTTGTCGCCCGCCCAGCGCGAGGCCCTGACGATCCATGCTGGCACCCTGGACCGGTTCGGGATCGAGATCGAGGAGTTCGGCGGCGGCAGCCTGCGACTCTCGGCCGTTCCGGCGCTGCTGGACCCTGCCGAGTGCGAAGTCGTGGTTCGGGCGCTAGGCGACGATCTCGAAGGTCTCGACCGGGGCACGCGCGTCGAGGAGCCGCTGCGCCGGATCGCGGCGACCATGGCGTGCCATGCGGCCGTGAAAGCCAACTACCCGTTGACGCTCGACAAGATGCGCTACATCCTCCAGGAGTTGCGCCGCACCGCCTACTCGAGCGTCTGCCCGCACGGCCGTCCCGTGGTGCTGCGGATGTCCCGCCGCGAGATCGAAAAAAACTTCCAGCGTATCTGAGCGGCGCCGCGGCCCTGGCCTGATGCCGACGCTCGGCGCCCCCGGTCCCGGGTCGTTGCCGAGTTGACTTGGATGCGCGTTCCTCCTAGAGTGGGCTCGCTCCGCCCCAATGGACTTCTTCTCGTCGAGCAACGCATTCGCTGTCTTTCTCGCGATCGCCGGCATCGGCTTCGTGTTCATGATGATCTCGCTGCTCTTCGGCGAGGTTTTCGAACATTTCGATGCGGCGCTCGACCACGATCTGGACCATGGCGGGCCCGGCTTTTTCAGCAGCCGGGTCATGGGTGTCTTCATTACGGCGTTCGGCGGTTTCGGGGCGATCGCGACACACTACGGCTTGAGCCCGCTTCCGGCTTCGGCGATCGGGTTTGCCGGCGGGCTCGTCTTTGGCGGCGCCGTTTACGTCTTCGCACGATTCCTCTACGGCCAGCAGGCATCGTCCGAATTGCGATCGAGCGATCTCGTCGGCCAGTCGGCGCGGGTCGTCGTGACGATTCCCTCAGGCGGCGTGGGACAGATCCGATGCCGCCTGGGCGAAGAACTGATCGACAAAGTCGCCCGCGCAGGCGACAACGGCACGATTCCGGAAAACGCGCTCGTGAAGATTGAGGAGGTCCTCGGCGAAGTCGTGATCGTTCGGAAGAACTGAAGGCGAGGTCCCCTATGCTCTCCCTGGATACCAATATCTGGATCGCTCCGCTGATCCTGGCGGTCGTGCTCGCCTTTTTCGCCGGCTTCTGGCTGATCAGCCGGAACTATCTGAAGGTCTCACCGAATGCGGTCGCCGTCCTGAGCGGACGCCGGCGCAAGCTGCCTGACGGCCGCGTCGTCGGCTACCGGATGGTCAGGGGCGGCGCCGCGCTGCGCATCCCGCTCCTGGAGAAGGTCGAGTACCTGCATCTGAACGTCATGACGATCCCGCTGGAGATCCGTCGGGCGTACACGTTGAAGGGCGTCCCGGTATCGGTGAAGGCTGTCGCCAACGTGAAGATCCGCGGCGACGAGACATCGCTTCAGGCGGCCGCCGAACGGTTTCTCGGGATGACACACGTGGAAGTGCAGAAGGTCATCTTCCAGACGCTCGAAGGGCACCTGCGATCGATCCTCGGCACGCTGACCGTCGAGGAGGTCAACAGCGATCGTCAGAGCTTCGCTCAGAAGTTGACGAGCGAAGCCACCGTCGATCTCGAGAAGATGGGCATCGGCGTGGACGTCCTGACGATTCAGGAGATCAGCGACGAGGAGGAGTATCTCAACGCGCTCGGGAAGCGTCGCACGGCGGAGGTCAAGCGGGATGCGACCATCGGCGAAGCCGAAGCGCATCGGGACGCGAAGATCAAGTCCGCGCAGGCGCTGCAGCAGGGCGAACAGGCCAAGTTCATCGCGGATGCCGAGATCGCCCAGGCACAGCGCGACTTCATGATCCGCCAGGCGCAGTATCAGGCGGAGGTCGAGACTCAGAAAGCCCGCGCGGAGCAGGCCGGCCCGCTGTCGGAGGCCACCGCGCGCCAGGCGGTAGTTGCCGAAGAAGTCAGGGTCGAGCGGACGCGCACGCAGGAATTGATCTCCGTTCAGGAACAGGAGGTCCTTCGCAAGCAGAAGGAGCTCGAGGCGACGGTGATCAAGCCGGCCGAAGCTGATCGTCTTGCCGCGGTCGTGCGCGCCGAAGCGGCCAAGCAGTCGGCCATTCTCGAAGCGGAGGGCCGGCGCGCGGCGTTGATTGCGCTGGCAGAAGCGGAGCAGGAGAAGCTGCGGAAGGAGGGCGTCGGTCGTGCGGCCGCGGTCGAGGCCGAAGGCCGGGCCGAGGCGGCGAAGATCGAGGCCATCGGACTGGCGCAGGCCAAGGCGATCGAGGCCCAGGGTGTCGCGGAAGCCACCGCCATTCTCCGAAAGGCCGAGGCGTGGAAGGAGTTCAACGACGCGGCGCGGCTCCAGACCATCCTCGAGAAGATGCCGGCGATCCTCGAGGCGTCGACGGGCATCTTCGGGGCCATAGCGTCGCCGCTCGGCAACATCGACAAGCTGGTTGTCATCGATCAAGGCAACGGCAACGCCGATGGCGGCAGCGGCGGCCTCGGCCGGATTGCGAAGACCAGCCCGGCCGTCGTGTTCAGCCTGTTGCAGCAGATGGAGGCGCTCGGCCTGAACGTCCCCAGCGTCCTGGAGCAGCTGGGCGTTCGCGGCACGAGTGCTGCAGCGCCGCCGCCGGCGGACTCGCCGGCGCCCTCACCGCCGATCGTCAAGCCGCCTCGGGAGGGCGGAACCCGGCGGGAATGACGTCCGGTGAGGAGCGATGCATCGGCGTGCCGGTGTGTGCACCTGAGCCATAACCGACTGACTGCGCAAGATTTACTCTTGACAGTCACCCGCATTCCCGTTACAGTTTTTTATCCCAGCAACTCGGCTCTGAACTTTTTTCCAAGCGAAAAGGCCACGTCCGTTCAGGAAGTGCGCAAAGCTGTAAGCCCCGTTGGTGCGGGGTGGTTTAGCTGCCGAACTTGGAGTTGCTATGTCCACGCGTCGTACGCTACCAGCGATCATCGCTTCCGCCTTTGCCCTGCTCTTCTTTGGACTGGGCAACTACCTGGGCGCTCGCCAGAACGATAGCGACGAGCAGCTTGCCGCCCTGCGCGCCGAGATTGCGCAACTCAAACGCCCACTGGCCGAGGCGGCCGGGACATCGGGCAACGGCCGCAAGGCGGCCGCAGACTCCATGGACGAAGCCAACCGCGCGGCGATCGTGGCCGACGTCAAGCGGCAGCTGCAGGACGAGATGGGGCTTCTCCCGCTGGATCTCCTCCGCGACAGCCGCTCCAGCTTCGTCGAGCTGTATTCGTACGACGACCGCGGCTCGAGCAGCTACGGCACGGCGGGCTACCTTGGCAACGGATACTTCATCACCGTGAAACACGGCGTTGTCGCGCTCGGCCAGGAAGGTCTGTCGGATCCGCGCCGCATCGTCTCGGTCAAGCTGATGTACGACGGGAAGCTGATTCCCGCGCGCGTGGTGGATTCCGGGGATGCCGAAGTCGAGGTCGATCCGGGCGACTGGGCCATCATCAAGGTGAAGCAGCCGGTGGATCTGCCGGCATTGAGACCCAACCTGGCGTACGGGTTCGACTTCGCGGACCCGATCTTCCGGCTCGGCAACGATTATTCGAAGGGCATCATCGTCTCGACCGGCTATGTGGGGCAGAAGACCGCCAACAAGCTGGTCACCTGCCTCACGGACGGGCACCCGGGTGTGTCCGGCGGAGGCGTGCTCAACCGCGACGGAGAACTGGTTGGCATCCCGATCGGGCGTATGCAGGGCGATTACAGGTTCTCGTTCATCCTGCCCATCCGCACCGAGATGTTCCGGAAGGTCGCACACCTTCAAAGCTGAGGTGGAAGGCTGAAGGTGGAACGCTGAAGTTCCTTCAGCCTTCAGCCTTCAGCCTTCAGCCTTCTAACTTTCTCCTCCATCCACTTTCTGACCGCTGCCTCGCGGCCCCGGTTCGTGGGCCGGTAGAACTTCCGCCCGCGGTGCGCAGGGGGCAGGCATTCCATTTCCGCTATACCCTCCGGTTCGTCGTGGGCGTACTTGTACCCCTTTCCGTATTCGAGCTGTTTCATCAGGCGCGTAGGGGCATTCCGCAGGTGCAGCGGCACGGGTTCGGCAATCTCGCTGGCGGCCGCCTCCGCTGCCTGCAGGTACGCGGTGTACACCGCGTTGCTCTTCGGTGTGGTCGCCAGGTAGATGACGGCCTGGGCCAGTGCGGTATTGCCTTCGGGCATGCCGATGAAGTGAACGGCGTCCTTGGCCGCGACCGCGATCGCCAGCGCCTGGGGGTCGGCGTTCCCGACGTCTTCCGAGGCGAACCTCACCAGGCGCCTGGCGACATAGAGCGGGTCCTCGCCGGCTTCGAGCATGCGAGCCAGCCAGTACACGGAGGCGTCCGGATCGCTGTTACGCATGGATTTGTGCAGCGCCGAGATCAGGTTGTAGTGTTCCTCGCCGGACTTGTCGTACAGCAGCGCCCGGTTCTGCGCCAGGTCCGCAATCATCGCCGCGTCGATCCGCCCGGAGCCCGCGGCCGCCCCCGACGCCATCTCGATGAGGTTCAGCGCAACGCGAGCGTCCCCGTTGGCATAGCGCGCGATGGCCGCGAGCGCTTCTTCCTCGACGCCGAGGTTCATCGCTCCGAGTCCCCGCTCGGCGTCCGAGAGGGCCCGGCGCAGGATGGTCACGATCGCCTCCGGACCGAGTGGCTGAAGCACGTACACCTTGGACCGCGACAACAGCGCGGAGTTCACCTCGAAGGACGGGTTCTCCGTGGTCGCGCCGATCAGCACGATGTCGCCCGCCTCGACACGCGGCAGGAACGCGTCCTGTTGCGCCTTGTTGAAGCGGTGGATCTCGTCCACGAAGAGCAGGGTCCTCCGTCCGCGCCGACGCCGCGCCTCCTCCGCTTCGGCCATCACGGTCCGGATCTCCTTGATGCCCGAGAGCACCGCGCTGAACGAGGTGAACTGGGCGCGGGTGACCCTGGCGACGAGACGGGCGAGCGTTGTCTTGCCGGTTCCTGGAGGACCCCAGAGAATCAGCGACTGCAGGCGGTCCTGCTCGATCGCCTGGCGCAACGGCCGTCCGGGAGCGAGCAGCGCATCCTGTCCCACGAATTCGTCGAGCGTGCGCGGCCGCATGCGTTCGGCCAGCGGGGATGTGGCGGGGATGGTTGCTTCCGGTTCCGGGTCGTCGAAAAGAGACATGTGGCCTTCAGTTGCAGCGCTGTCGCGCGGCTTCGTACAGGATAAGGGATGCGGCGATGGCGACGTTCAGCGACTCGACGGGCGCCTTCATCGGAATCGTGAGGCGCGCGTGGGCATCGGCCACGACCTCGGGCGGCAGGCCGGCGCCTTCGCCGCCCAGCAGGATCGCTGCCGGGCCGGTGAGATCGGCTTCCGGCAATGGCGTGCCGTCCCGCGGCACGGCGGCCATGAGGGAAATACCCCGAGCGTCGAGCGCAGTGCCGAGCCGACCGGGTGATATCCCTGTCGCGATAGGCAGTCTGAACGCGCTGCCCATCGCGCCGCGGAGCGACTTCCACCCATACGGATCGGCGGTCCCGCTCGTCGTGACGACGCCGGTTGCGCCGCACGCTTCGGCGGCGCGGACGACTGCGCCCACGTTGCCAGGGTCCTGGACCTGGTGGAGGATCACGACGAGCGGCCGCTCACCGGCGAGCGCCTCGTCGAGTGCTCGGCGGCGAAGCTGCGCGATCGCGACGACGCCGGACGGGTGCCGCACCGGGCCGATGGTGGTGAGCACCTCTTGCGGCACGGCGATGGTCCTGGCGTGGACGGCCTCGGTTCGCGCCGCCAGCGCGGCGAGCGGGCCAGAGATCAGCGGCTCCGCGAATGCCGCGACCTCGATCCGCATGCCGGCCGAGAGCGCCTCCTCGAGCAGGTGCACACCGTCGAGGAGCACCTCATCGTCGATCGAGCCTGCGCGGATCAACGCGCGAAAACGTTTCACGACCGCGTTCTGCCGGCTCGAAATGCGTTCCACCGTCGTATTGTACGCCGCGTGCGGGAGGCCTCCGGCCCGGCGTTTCGTCGCATGCGATCGTGCTACCATCGTCCCGATGAAGGCGCAGATTCTGAAGAAGTTCGAGGGCGAGATCCAGCAGCTCGAACGGGAGCTCAAGATGGAGCTGCCGAAGGAGATCAAGCGCGCACGGGAGCTTGGCGACCTGCGGGAAAACGCGGAGTATCACGCTGCCAAGGAACGGCAGCGGCTCGTGGAATCGAGGATCAGCCTTCTCAAGAAACGCGTCAGCGAAATCTCTCTGATGAACCTCGACAAGCTTCCGAAGGATCGCGTGGGATTCGGCTCGACCGTTCATCTCAAGGATCCGAATGGCCAGGAGATCGTCTATCAGCTGGTCATGCCCGAAGACGCCGACGTCGAGCACGGGCTGATCTCGACCGCCTCCCCGATTGGCCGGGCGCTGCTCAACAAGGAGGAAGGCGACGAGGTGACCGTGACCACGCCGAACGGCAGCCGGCGATTCGAGGTCGTCAAGCTGCTCACCATTCACGACGAGTGACGCGCACGGTGTGATCACACCCGATTCACCCGACCGCCAGTACTCCACCCGGCTGCGCACGGCGCTCGTGCTCACCGGCTCCGGCACGGGCGGCGCCTACCATGCGGGCGTGCTGCGCGCGCTGCACGAGGCGGGTATTCGCATCGACCTCGTGGCGGCCCGCGGCGTGGGGGTCATCGCGGCGATGTACGCGGCGATCGATGGAAGCGCCCGGCTGTGGGAAGAGACCGGGATCTGGCGCAGCGCCTCCGCCGCTCGGTTCTACGGGTGGCGCCGCTCGCTGCGGGTCGCCGCCTGGGCGCTCGTCGCTGGGCTGGCCGTCCTTGCGGTGCCTCTTGCCCTGCTCGCCCTCTCGGTGCTGGCCGCCATGGCGGGGCTCCTCCTGACGCTGATCGGCCTCGGAGGGATCGGCTCACAGGTGAGCGCGGGATACAGCCGCTGGATGGAGGTGCTCTTCGCCCCGGCTGTGCTCCCGACGATCATCCCACGGCTGGCGCTGCTCGCCGTGCTCCTGTCGGCCGCCGCCGCTGTCGCCGGCGCGTTGCCGGCGCTGACGGGCCGGACCTCGAAGCGCCGGGCGCAGCATGGGCTCGTGGGTCGGATTTTCGGCGGGCCCTTCTCCGCCTCCTCGCTCGTCGAGCGAAGTTCGTCGGAGCTCTGGAACTTGATTCGGGGCGCGGCTCCGCTCGCCGCGCCGTCCTCGCCAGATCTGGCGCGCAAGTATCTGGAGCTGCTGTCGGAGAACCTTGGACAGCCCGGCTTCAGGGAGCTGCTGATCACGGTTCACGATCTGGACGCGCGACGTGACCTGGTCTTTGCCCTTCTTTCCGGAAGCCACCGGAACCGGTTCCCGACGCGAGCCGGGCCGGTGGGAGGAGTCCGCCAGCTCGAAGCCTTCGATCTCAGCGGCGTGGCTCGCGAGCATGCGCTGGATGCGCTCACGGCGGCGCTCGCCGTGCCCGTCGCGTGCGATCCGCACCTGGTGACCTTTGCGCCCGAAGGTCCCTGGCGGGGCGAAACACACCGCCTGTGCGATCGGCCCGGCGGCCTTCTCCGGTTGCTGGAAGAAGTGGCCGCCGCCGGCGTCGAGCAGATCATCATCGTCGCACCAGTGCCGCCGCCCGGCGGGCCGCACGAGCTGAGCGCCGGACGCGCCGACATCCGCGGCCGCGCAGCAGAATCGCTCGGGAGCTTCGAGGCCGCCGCACTCCGCGACGTCGTGGAGCACACGGCCGGCCGTTTTGCCGGGCTGTACGTCATTCGTCCCCTGCACAATCCGTTGGGTCCGCTCGATTTCGCCGGCGTCTACGACGAGCGTTCGGACCGCGCCCACACGCTCGCCGAGCTGGTCGATCGCGGATACGAAGATGCCTACCGCCTCTTCATCGAGCCGGTCGTGGGGGAGAGCGAGCAGTCCCTTGGTCCCTTGGTCCCTTAGTCCCGGGTCCCTCAGTCCCGGGTCCCTCAGTCCCGGGTCCCTCGGTCCCGGGTCCCTCGGTCCCTGGTCGGTCCCTCAGTCGTTGGTCCCTTCGTCCTGGGTCCCTTCGTCCTGAGTCCCTTGCCTCCTCCCTTACCGTGCGTCCTCTCTTGGCTTGGACTCGGTCGACCTCCGGGGATGCGTTAGTATTCCGACCAGGGTCGGTCCCAAGACTGAGGACCAAAGGACACGGGATGAGCGACCGAGGACCAAGGTACCCGAGACCAGGGACCCAGGACCAAGGGACCAGCGACCAGCGACCAGGGACCGAGGACCAAGGGACCAGCGACCAGGGACTGAGCGACCAGGGACAAATATGCGTGCAGCAACAGAGCTCATTCATCGCGTGGCGGGTGTCGCCGACGACGCCGCGCCGCTGACCACCCCGATCTACGAAACGACGACGTTCGTGTTCGAAAGCGCGGCCGAGGTACTGGCCTACAACGAAGGCCGCTCGGCAAAGTTCCTGTACACGCGCTACGCCAATCCGACCGTCGTCGAAGTGGAAACGAAGCTGGCCGCGCTCGAGGGCGCCGAGGCGGCCCTGGTGCTCTCGAGCGGTCAGGCGGCGACGACGACGGCGCTGCTGGCGCTCGTCGGCTCCGGTGACGAGATCGTCTGCAGTTCTGCGATCTACGGCGGGACGTTGCACCTCATCGTCGACCTGTTGTCGGCCTTCGGCGTGCGGTCGCGGTTCGCGTCGCTCGACGAGCTGGCACGCCCGGAGGCCCTGATCTCGGACGGGACGAAAGTGGTGTGGTTCGAGTCCCCGATCAACCCAACCTTGCGCTGCATCGACATTGCCCGTGTGGCAGCTGCCTGCCGCGCGCGCGGCGTCGTCTCGGTGATCGACAACACGTTTGCCAGCCCGTTGAACCAGCAGCCGGTTGCGCTGGGGATCGACCTCGTGATGCACAGCGCGACCAAATACCTCAATGGCCATAGTGACGTGACGGCCGGCGTGCTGGCCGGACCGGCACGCCTCATCGAACGGATGCTGAAGGTCCGCAAGCTGGCAGGCGCCGTGCTGGACCCGTATGCTGCCTATGCGCTCGGCCGCGGCCTGAAGACGCTGGCGGTCCGTATGGACCGTCACAACAGGAACGCGATGGCGGTCGCGCGCTGGCTCGAGCGCGACGCCCGGGTACGCACCGTCTACTATCCGGGGCTGGAGTCGCACCCCGACTACGCCGTCGCGTCGAAGCAGATGCGTGGCTTCGGCGGCATGGTGTGTGTCGACGTCGGCGGTGGCTACGAAGGGGCCGCGCGGTTCTTCGATCGGCTGCGCGTGTTCACGCGCGCGGCAAGCCTCGGCGGCGTGGAGAGCCTCTGCAGCCTGCCCGTGCTGACCTCGCAGTGGGGGCACTCCGAGGAGCAGCTCGCGCGGGCAGGGGTCACGACGAGCATGGCGCGCCTGTCGATCGGGTTGGAAGACCCTGAGGATCTGATCGCGGATCTGGATCAGGCGCTCGGCTGAATCCTGGGGGTCCCGGCCCGTTCGAGACGGCCCCGCTGGTTCATCGTATCCGCGCGCGCGGTCCGGGCACCGCCGGGATCCTCACGGGCGGACGACGGCTTCCTTCCTTTTGTCCGTGATCGGCTCGTGCAGGAATTGTTCGGCCATCTCGGCGATCTTCGCCGTGATTTCCGGGCCCGACAGGTCGCCGAACTTCTGGCGGAAGCGCTCGATTGGCACGACCGCCTTGGCCATCGCGCGGTGGCCCCCTGCGCTCCCGATGTCTCCGAACCAGCGCTTGACGAATTCTCCCGCGTTGCGCGAGTACCCGAGGTTGCGGACGCTGAGGATGAGGGAGTCGTTGACCACACCCGCGACGATCGTCCACTTCACGGCCTCGAGCTGGAGGAAGAAGTCGGCGGTGTACGGGATGAAATCCTCGCGCGAGGCTTCGCCGATGAACGCACTGAACACCTGATCGCGCATGATCCCGCCCTGGCTCGCGCGGGTGACGAAATCCAGCCGCTCCAGCGTGATTTCCGCCCCCTCCATCTTGCGGATGAGCGCCGCGTCCGCGAGGGGATACAGAAAGGTGAAGGCCTCGAGATCGACGCGGTTGGTATGGCGCGCGAAAAACAAGGTGTCGGACTTGATTGCGTACAACATCGCGGTCGCCGTCCGTTCCGAGATGTTCACGTCAACGGCGCGCAGGTGCTCGGTGAGGATCGTGGACGTCGAGCCGTAGTCCGCGCGGATGTCCTTGAACACGGCGCTGTAGCCAGGCTGTTCGGGATGATGGTCGATCACCAGGTCCGCGCGATCCAGGAGGCCGCCGAAATAGTGCGGCTGCACGTCCACCGTGGCGACGCGCGCGAACTCCTGGAACGACGCCGGCGTAATCTGCTCGACCTGGATGTCGAGCATGTTCGCCATCCGCAGATTCTCCGGACGCGTGACACCCTGCATCGCGCCGATGATCGCCGTGGTCTTCGTCCGGCGCAACAGGTTCCTGAGCGCCAGCCCGCTCGCCAGCGCATCGGGATCGGGGTCGTTGTGCAGCAGGATCAGCACGCGGTCGGCATCGGCGAAATAGCGCTGATACTGCTGGACCCGGGCCCGCGTCATCGACCGGCTCAACTCCGTGACCAGTGTGGGACGGATCAGCTCGGCGAGATCCATGTGCGTGACGTCGGGCACCACCGACCGCACCGCCTCGGATGTCTTCGCCGTCCTCGGCCCCGTGTGAATGACGTAAATCAGCGTGCCGCCCGCGTCCCGGATTGCTGACACGATCTTGCGAATGCTCCGGCGGCCGTTGTCTTCCACGATGAAGCAGGTGCTGGGGACGATGTCGGCCTTGAGGTAGGTGTCGACGCGGCGGGGGTCGCCGCAGGTCACCTGCAGGCCGGCGTCGTGGAGCCGCCGCGCCAGCGGACGGCTCTCCACGAGGAAATCCACCTCGAAGCTGGGCAACAGCACGTCGTCGAGCGACCGGATGACGAGCTCGTCGAGACAAATGGCCAGAACGCGCACGTCAGCCGAGCCTCCGGTGGCCGGCTCCCGCGGGCCGCAGGGTGTCCATGGGCAAACGCTGATTATATGACGAATCGGGAGGCGTTCCGGACCCCGGCGGCGTCGATCGCCCGTCTGTCCCGCGTTCAGGGTACGATGCGACGCGTGGGTTCGCTTGGTATATCTCGGCTGTTCGTGGCGCTGCTGCTGACGGCCGGTATGTGTGAGGTCCGGCTGGCGTCCGCCGACGAGGCGCCCTGTGGGCGTTGCGTGGTGGTCGTCGCGTCGCCGGCGCACGCTGACCGCTTGCCCCCCAGGCTGTCCGGGGTGGAGATCCTCGTGCGGGTTCGGCCCGGCGGGGAAGCAGCGGGCCGGCAGATGGTGGAGGCGGTCGTGGAGCGGGGCGGCCGCGCCGGCCTCCTGATCGAGGGACTGCCCGGGCGAGATCTGCCTCCCGCGATTGCCTCCGCGCTGGAGACGGTCGTCATCCGGATCGACGATGCGCTCGTAGTACCGGTGGAGCTTCACTACGACCTGAAGACCCGGTTGACGGCGCTGCGAGCGAGCCTTCCGCGGCATGTGCCTATCGGCATCGCGGCGCCAGATGCGATGCTCGGCGATTTGCTGGCCCACGACATCGGCGCGTACGCTGATTTCGTCGTTGGCCGGTCGCCTCCCTCCATGCTCGTCCCCTGGTGGTTCGACGCCGGGGAACTGTCCGAGGTGGCGACGGCCGTCAGGGGGACGCATTCGGGTGCCCCGGCGCGCTCGCTGTGGCAGGCGCCACGCGACGGGGAAGTCCTGACTCGGATGCTGGCCGATCTCGCCGCCGCAGCGGCAATCCTGCCGGAAGGGCTCGTCCTCGTCCATGGTGCGAGTGTTCGCGTGGCGTGTGGCGAGCGTCAATCCGATGTCTGGCTCGATCCCGAGACACTCGACCACGTGTCGTGGATCGACGACTGCCAGACGAGCCTGTTGCGTGTGACCCCGGCCGACAGAGCAGCCGAGGTCGTCGCACTGTCGACCGGGGATCTGCTGGTCAGCATTCGTGAGTCCACGGGCGAGCGCTTCGCCGAGGGTATCGATGTTCGAGCACCGCGCCTGCTCACCGTTCAGGAGGTCATCGCCCGCCACCAGGCGGCCGTGGCGCGGCAAGCCTCGAGGGTGCGCACGAGAATCTCCTCGGGCACGTTCACGCTGACCTTCGAAGCCCCCGGTTTCCCGGCGCCCGTGACGATCGGCTCCGACGCGATTATCTACAGCGATCGCACGCGCACGGAGATCGAGCAGCGGTCGATTCGCGTGAACGGGCTCGCGTTCGGTGACCGCGGGGTGCCGAGGCTGCCGCTCATCGAGCCCGAACGGGTGGTGTCTGCGCCCCTCGCGATCGAGCTGACCGACATGTACTCGTACACGCTTGCCGGCACTGAGACCGTCAACGGCACGCCGTGCTACGTCGTCTCGTTCGAGCCGCTCGGAGAGCGCAGCCTGTTCAAGGGGAAGGCGTGGATTGCCGCAGACTCGTTCGCGCTCGTGAAGCTGGCGGCGACGCAGGTGCGCTTGCGCGGCCCGATTGTGTACTCAGAGCAGGTCGACCGGTTCGAGCAGTTCGATGAGCAGATCTGGCTGCTGCGCGAGTCGCGCGTGTATCAGGTCTACCAGGGGGCGGCCCATCGCACGCCAATCGAGCGCGTCCTGGCCGTCCATCGTCACGAGATCAACGCGGCGGATTTCACGGACCGCCGCGCCGGGGCATACGCGTCCGGCCACGTCATGCTGCGCGACACGGCTGACGGATACCGCTACCTCGCGCGCCGGTCTGGCCTCGCAGGGGCCGCGGGCGACGCCATCCCGCCCAACATCCACGGGCCGGCCGAGCGCGTGCGCACGATTGCCGCGGGGATGATCGTCGATCCGAACATCACCCGTCCGCTTCCATTTGCCGGGGTCAACTATGTCGATTTCAACCTGTTCGGCACCGGCATGCAGTTCAACGGGTTCTTCGGCGGAACGTTCGGCCAGCTGGCCTTCTCGCTGCCATCGGCGGGCGGGTCCCGCTGGCAGCTTGCCGGGCGTGCCTTCGCGATCGCGTCATCCTTCAACGACCGCGCATTCCTCGAGGGCCGTGAGCAATACGAACGAAACATCCGGCAGAGGCCGGCGCACCTATCGGTCCAGGGTGTCCGGCCCTTGAGCGAGCGCGTATCGCTCGGTGTCGGATACGACCTCGATTACACGCACTACGCACCGGCAGAATCCACGGACCCGGCGTTCGTCGTCCCGGCGTCACACCTGGTTCATGGGGTCCGGGTCGTGGTCGAGGCCCGGAAGCGGGGATGGAACGCGAGCGCGTGGTGGGCACCGGCGGTCCGGCAGGCGTGGAGGGATTGGGGGGCCCCTGGCAGTGACGAGTATCGCTTGGAGCATCGTGACTTCCAGCGTTACGGCGCCTCCCTCGCCCGTTCGATTGTTCTCACGCCGGCGCTGGTTGCGCGTGGGGAGGCAGCCTGGATGGGCGGTCACGATCTCGACCGTTTCAGCCGGTATTCATTCGGAGCGTTCGACAATCCACTTCGGGGGTATCCGAGCGCGCTGATCCGGTATGATCGCGGCGCCGTGCTGCGGGGGGCCATGGCCTGGTCGGCCAGCAGCCGGCTGCGACTGGACGGCTTCGCCGACGCGGCGTTCGTTCACGATCCGGGCTTTGGCGAGGGACTGCACCGGTTCACTGGCATCGGCATGGCGGTTGAAGCGCCCGCGCCCTTCGGAACGCTCTTGGCGGCCGAGTGGGGGTTTGGCGTTCAGGGCCGGCGCAACGACGGCCGTCGGGGCACCCACGTGTTCAGGGTGACGGCATACAAGATCTTCTGACCGGAGGAATCCCATGAACGCCAACGCAGAAGATCAGGTTGCGGGAGTCGTGGAGGATTCCGAGCACGGTCGGTGGCGGCTCCTTGGATCGCGACGGACCAGCTTCGCGCGACGACACGAGGTCGAGGGCCTGGCCGCTGTGTCGGTGATCGTGGTGGTCGCCGGCACCCTGACGCTCGGCGCGCAGCAAACCTTCCGTGCCGCCGTCGACCTCGTCCATTTCTCCGTGATTGTCACCGACAAGCAGGGCACGCCGGTCACAGGTCTGACCGTGGATGACTTCGAGGTCCTCGAAGAAGGCAAGTCTCAGACGATCACGTATTTTTCCGAGGGCGATCCCACCGAGGGAGCGGACGTCGCCGAAATCCTGAAGCTGCACCTTGGGGTCGCGCTCGATACGAGCGGGAGCATGGAGCAGGACATTCATGAGGTTCGGACGGCCGTCATCAAGTTCCTGAACGCGAACGAGGCGGCCGTGGATGTCACGCTGGTGGATTTCGACACCGAAGTCCGGATCAGCCGGTATGCGGCGAGCGAGTACGCGCGGCTCATCGAGCGGATTCGCATGCGCCAGCCGGAAGGATGGACGGCATTCTACGACGCGCTCGGCGTGTACCTGAACGGCGCTGCCGGCCAGACCGGCCAGAAGATCCTCCTCGTGTACACCGACGGCGGCGACACTCGGAGCGCGCTCACGTATCAGGAATTGATGGATCTGCTCAAGGCCTCGGACGTCACCCTGTATGTGATTGGATACCTTGAACACTACTCGAGCTCGTCGCGGAACGAGCAGCGGATGCAGCTTCAACGTCTGGCGGCGACCACGGGCGGCCAGGCGTTCTTTCCGGCCAGCCTGAAGGAGCTCGATCGGATTTACGAGAACATTCAGCGGGAGATGGCCGCCCGCTACAGTCTCGGGTACGTCTCCACGGACGCCCGCACCGACGGCGCGTGGAGGAAAGTCCAGATTCGGCTCAAGCGCTCCGACCTCAAAGACACCCGGATCAGAAGCAGATCAGGCTACTTCGCCCCCTACCGCGAGGCATCGTTGCCCTGAGGAGGGGTTGGTCCTTCCTCGGGTCACATTCACCCGCCTGCCGGACGACTGGCTCCGGTGGAACCTATGGTACGATCACCGATTGTCGTCCCTCGCCGGGGCGCTTCTGTACTTCCACTGCGATGGCCTCCAAATACGACCGTTTCACGCTGGTCAGCGACTTCGAGTTGCGCGGCGATCAGGCCCGCGCCATCGACGAGCTCGTCGAGGGGCTCGATCGCGGGGACAAGGCCCAGGTCCTCCTCGGGGTGACCGGATCCGGCAAGACCTTCACGATGGCCCAGTGCATCGCGCGCGTGAATCGCCCGACGCTCGTGATGGCGCACAACAAGACGCTCGCGGCCCAGCTCTATCAGGAGTTCCGGCGTTTCTTCCCCGAGAACGCCGTCGAATACTTCGTCAGCTATTACGACTACTACCAGCCCGAAGCCTACGTCCCCAGCACCGACTCCTACATCGAGAAAGAAGCGACGATCAACGACGAGATCGACCGCATGCGGCTTTCCGCGACCCGCTCGCTCTTCGAACGGCGCGACGTCATCCTCGTGGCGAGCGTGTCGTGCATCTACGGGTTGGGCTCGCCGGAGGCCTACTACGGGATGATGCTGCCGCTCGAGCGCGGTCAGCGGATCGATCGCGAGCAGATCCTGCGAAAACTTGTCGAGATTCAGTACGAGCGCAATGACTACGAGTTCAACCGGGGCGTTTTCCGTGTCCGCGGGGACATCGTGGAGGTGTACCCCTCCTACGAGGATCAGGCGCTCAGAATCGAGCTGTTCGGCGATGAAGTCGACGAGCTCGTCAGCTTCGACCCGCTGACCGGGAAGACGATTCGCCGGAACGACAAGGTCGCGATCTACCCGAAGACCCACTTCGTCACCTCCCGCGACAGGACGAAGCAGGCCGTGGAGAGCATCAAGGCCGAACTGGCGTGGTATCGGGGCCAGCTCGAGTCGGAGGGCAAGGTTCTCGAAGCCCACCGCGTGCACCAGCGGACGATGTTCGATCTCGAGATGATCAAGGAGATCGGATACTGCCATGGGATCGAGAACTACGCACGGCACCTCACCGGGCGGGCGCCAGGCGAGCCGCCCCCCACGCTGCTCGACTATCTGCCGTCGGACGCCTTGACCATCGTGGACGAGAGCCACCAGACGGTGCCCCAGGTCCGCGGCATGTATCACGGCGACCGTTCCCGCAAGGAAGTCCTCGTGGCGTACGGGTTTCGCCTGCCCTCGGCGCTGGACAACCGGCCCCTGAACTTCGAGGAGTGGGAGACGCGCGTGGGCCAGCTCCTCTTCGTCAGCGCAACCCCGGGACCGTACGAGCTGCGCCGCGCGGGCGGTGCCGTCGTCGAGCAGATCATCCGCCCCACGGGCCTTCTCGATCCCGTGATCGAGGTGCGGCCGGTCCGCGGCCAGGTGGACGACCTCCTCGCCGAGATTCGGGAGCGCGCCGCGCAACACGAACGAGTGCTCGTCACGACGCTGACCAAACGTATGGCTGAGGACCTCACGCAGTACTATCAGGAGCTGGCCGTCAAGGTCCGGTACCTGCACTCCGACATCGACACGCTCGAGCGGATCCAGATCCTGCGGGATCTGCGCCGCGGAGAGTTCGACGTGCTGGTCGGGATCAACCTGCTGCGCGAGGGGCTGGATCTGCCCGAGGTGTCGCTCGTGGCGATTCTCGACGCCGACAAGGAGGGATTTCTCCGCTCGGGCGGCTCGCTCATCCAGACGGTCGGCCGCGCCGCGCGCAACGTCAACGGCCGCGCCATCATGTACGCCGACAGAGTGACCGATTCGATGCGGCAGGCCATCGACGAGACCGAACGGCGACGGGCGATCCAGGAAGAATACAACCAGCAGCACGGCATCACGCCCGCGTCGATTGTGAAGAGCATCGACGAGGTGCTGACGAGCGTCTACGAGCGCGATTATGTGACCGTTCCCGCCGAAGAGGGCGACGAGTTCCGCACGTACGCCGAGCTGGAGGCACATATTGCGGAGCTTCAGACCCAGATGAAAGCGGCAGCCGCCAATCTCGAGTTCGAGAAAGCGGCAGCCCTGCGCGACCGGATCAAACAGCTGCGCGGCCGCGAACTGGGTCTCGCGGGAAGCAGGCGCTGATCGTGCCGGGCCAGTCCGTCGAGTGGCTGAAAGCGGCGCTCCTGGAGGTCCAGGAGTACGTCCGCATGGTCGGCAAGGTTGGCCGCGCGCTGGTGTCGCGTCCGTACTACTACCGCGACATCATCGAGCAGTTCGAGGCGATCGGCGTCGGGTCGATGACCGTCGTCGTCCTCACCGGGATGTTCACCGGCATGGTGCTCGCGCTGCAGTCGGGTTTCACGCTCGACCAGTTCGGCGCGCGGTCCATGGTGGGGCGGCTCGTCAGCGCGTCGATCGTGAAGGAGCTCGGGCCCGTGCTCACCGGCCTCATGGTCGCCGGCCGGGTCGGCTCGGGCATCGCCGCTGAGCTGGGCTCGATGGTCGTCACCGATCAGATCGCGGCGCTTCGGGCGCTCGGCACCGATCCCATCCGGAAGCTGGTGCTCCCCCGGATCCTCGCCGGCGTCGTGATGGTGCCGGTCCTCACGGTCATCGCGAGCAGCGTCGGCATGGTGGGCGGCTGGGTCGTCACCGTTTTCCTGCTGCGCGTCGCATCCTCGGTCTACTGGAACTCGGTGGTGCAGGCGCTCTACATCCAGGACGTGTGGATGGGGCTCATCAAGCCGTTCATCCTCGGGTTCACGATCGTGAGCATCGGCTGTCACGTGGGGATGCGCACGCAGGGCGGCACGCAGGGCGTCGGTCGTTCGACGACGAACGCCGTCGTCGCAAGCTCGGTGTCCGTGATCGCGGTGGACTATCTGGTGACACAGCTGCTCATCGTGCTGATGTACTGATGGCGATTCTCCAGCCTACCCCACGCCCGCCCCTGCTCGAGGAAGCGCTGGCACACGGCGGCCCGATCATCGTGTTCGACCATGTGTCCCTGGCGTTCGACGAAAAGGTGATCCTGAGCAACATCAGCTTCACGCTCCAGACCGGACACACGAAGGTCTTTCTCGGCGCGAGCGGGGCCGGCAAATCCACGATTCTGCGATTGATCCTCGGGTTGCTGAAGCCTGATGGCGGCCGGATCTTCGTCAATGGCGAGCAAGTGGACAACATGACGGAGAATCAGCTCATGGCCGTGCGCGCGGATCTCGGGATGGTCTTCCAGGAGGGCGCCCTGTTCGACTCGCTGACGGTCCGCCAAAACGTCGGGTACAAGCTGTTCGAGGAGCTGCACTGGCCCATCGAGAAAGCGAACCAACGGGTGCGGGAAGTCCTGGGGTTCATCGGGCTCGGGGAATTCATCGACAGGATGCCGTCGGAGCTGTCGGGGGGGCAGCGGCGGCGGGTGGCGATCGCCCGCGCCATGGCGGCCAAGCCGCGAATCCTGTTGTACGACGAGCCGACCACGGGCCTCGATCCCATCACCGCCCTCACGGTGGACGAGGAGATCATCAAGCTCCGCGACCTCGAAGGCGTCAGCTCCATCGTCGTGACCCACCAGCTGCGCGACGCGTTCTACATCGCCGAACACACGGCCGTCCGACAGGGAAACGACATCCTCTTCGAGCGCGCCACCGGTCCCAAGGCGGACGAGGGAGAGTTCATCATGCTGCGGGACGGCGGAATCGCCTTCGAGGGGAATGCCTCCGAGCTGCGCGAGATGGTCACGGCGGATCCCTATATCGAGGCTTTCCTTTCCTGAGACTCTGAAGAAGCTTTCTTATGCCACGCACACGATCACTCGCCTGGGCGGAACTCAAGATTGGCATCATCGCCGTCGCGGCGATCGCGCTCGCATCCATGCTGATCGTCGCCGTCGGAGCCGGTGCCGGCGGCCTCTTTGGCGGGCGATACGAGCTCAAGACCCGCTTCAGCAATGTGCAGGGGCTCAAGTCCGGCGCCGTCGTCCGCGTCGCCGGCGTCGAGGTCGGCAAGGTCGACGACATCCTCTTCTCGGGCGCCGAAGTCGAGGTGTCGCTGCAGATCGACGACGACATGCAGTCGCGCATCACGACCGAGTCGCGCGCCTCGATCGGCTCCCTCAGCCTGCTGGGCGAACCCGTGATCGACATCAGCCCCTCGGCCTCCGGCACGCCGCTCGAGGACGGCGCGTTCATCCCGTCCACCCGCGCGACGGGGCAGATCTCTGACGTGGCGGCCAGCGCGACCGAATCGCTCGCGCAGGTGACGGCGATCCTCCAGGACATTCGAGCCGGAAAAGGAACCGTCGGCCGGCTGTTCAGCGACGACGAGTTGTACAAGGAGATCACCGGCTTCGTCGCGGCCGCTGAAGGCGTCGCGTCGGGTCTTCGGGAAGGGAAAGGCACGCTGGGCCACCTGATTCGGGATCCCGCCGCGTATCAGCGACTCAATGCGTCCCTGCAGAACCTCCAGGAGATGACCCGGCGCATCAACGCCGGCGAGGGAAGCCTGGGCCGCCTGTTGAACGACGACGCGCTGGCCAAGTCGGTGACGTCGGCGGCGGGAAACTTCGACCGCGTCTCGACGCGCCTGAACTCCGGAGACAACACCGTCGGTAAGCTCCTGACGGACAAAGAGCTCTACGATCGGTTCAACTCGCTGGCAGGCCGTGTGGACCAGCTCGCGGCGGGCCTGAGCAAGGGTGAAGGAACCGCCGGACAACTGCTGCACGACCGGCAGTTATATGAGAACATGAATGCGGCTGCGAACGAGCTCCGATCGCTCATCGCAGACATCCGGAAAGATCCACGCAAGTACCTCAACGTAAGGGTCAGCATCTTCTAGCGGAGCGCGAGATGGCCAGAGACGACGCAGGAGCCGCGGGGACCATCGTAGTGTCGTTCGTGCTGGGCGCGATTACCGGCGCCACGGTAGCCCTCCTGATGGCGCCTTCCACAGGCGAGGAAATGCGCCGCAAGCTTGGGGACAAGGCCCGCGAGGGGCGGGAGCGGGCCACCGATGCCGCCCGCCAGGGGCGCGAGTTCGTCAACCGCCAGCGTGATACGTTCTCCTCCGCGGTCGAGCGCGGGCGCGAAGCATACAATCAGGCGCGCGGCGGGACCGCCACGCCGCCGCGAGAGCCCGGGGAGAGCCTGTGAGCTGGAGCGAGACGTTCCTGGCCGTCATCGCGGGGGCCACGCTGATCATGGCCCTGATCCAGATCGGGGCAATCGTGGCGGCCGCGCGCATCGCCCGGCAGGCACAGCAGACGCTCACGACCGTCCAGCAGGAGATCCGTCCGCTCATCGCCAAGGCGTCCGCCGTCGCGGACGAGGCGTCCCGGACGGCGGCTCTCGCCACAGCACAGGCGCAGAAGGTCGACAGGCTCGTGACCGAGCTCTCGCAACGCGTGGAGTACACGTCCGGGGTGGTGCAGGAAGCCATCATTACGCCGGCGCGCGAGGGTCTCGCCGTGATGGCCGCCCTGAAGGCGACTCTGGGTGCGCTCAGGGGCTTCCGGACCATGCGCCCCCGCCACGGGCGGCACGCCGAGGAAGAAGATCCCCTGTTCATCGGGTAAGGTTCCGCGCGGAACTGTCCTTCAGCAAAGGGACCTGTCCGACAAGGCCACCGGCGTCCAGTCCTCGCGATCGGGGGCGGGTCCGACACCGCTTGGATTGACCTTCGATGGGAGACGGTGGTAGAAGGGAGCCCTACTCACCCTGTCGAGGTTGCCATGAAGCCCAAGTTCCGGTTTTCTGTCCGCCCTGCGCTGACACCTCTCGTCGCCGCTTCTGTTGCGCTGATGTTTGGGATGCTGGCGCCCGTCCAGGCCCAGGAAGCCAAGTCGGTCGCGGCTGCCAAGGAACTGGCGGCCGCGTTGGACGCGGCGAAGCTGGACAGCATCGCGGCTGTCGATCCGTCCGATCCCACCACCTTCGTGGCCGCTCTCTATTTCCCTGGCGCGCAGCTACTGGTCGTATCCGCGAAGTACGCGGCGCCGCCGCTGCTCGTTGCGAAGATGAGCAGCAAGAACTATCGGGATATCTACATCGACCTCAACTCGGCCTCGGTCGCCGGGTCGAAAGTCTTCATCATCGATCAGAGCTGCGATGGGCTCGTGGCCAGGCCTGATGGCGATCAGGCGGCCGATACGTTCGAGAACGGTAGCAGCCAGCTGGCCTTCGACGGGGATTGGCGGAAGGCGAAGCTCAGCGAGGACGAGTACATGAAGGCGTTCTCGGAGGCCGACCAACGGTACGCCCGGATCCTGAGCCTCCTCGCGGCGCAGGCGAAGGGAGCGTCCTGACCCTTCGGTGGGCAAATCGCGGGACGTTTCCGATCGAAAACGGCCTCAAGGTCCATCTTCGCGCTTTGCGCTACGGTGGACAACCTGCGCGTGGCTTGCCAACCGTAGCTCACGCCCTCGTTGGCACGCGTGAGCTGTCATTCCTGAGACATAGGTAACACCGGATTCCAGAGACATGGGTGACACTTCGGCCCCTCACTGAGGAGGCGCCATGCCGTGGAAGGAGTGTCAGCCCGTGGACGAGCGCCTGCCGTTCGTGGCCCGCCTGCTCGGCTGGGACCGAGTCTGCATCGACGCCAGCCACGTGCAGGCGAAAAAGGGGGCGCCACGACGGCCCGAGCCCGGTCAACTGCGGCAAGCCGGGCGCGAAGCACCATCTGATCGTCGACGGCTCGGGCAGCCCGCTTGCGCACTCCACCACCCCCGGCAACCGGCACTGTCAGTCAGCTCTGGCCGCTGCTCAGATCGGTCAACGGCGCACCCGATAGCGCAGGTGAAGCACCCGGTTGCCCTGAATCGCCACGTCAGGATCCTCCAACAGGTGCTGCGCATGGACCGACCCGAAGTAGCGCTTGCCGGACCCGAACACGACGGGTACGACGTCCATGCGCACCTCGTCAATCAGGCCCGCGGCTAGCACCTGGCCACCGACGTCGCCAGCGGCGACCTCGACTATGCGGTCACCCGCGAGCTCCTGCGCATTGGCCATGGCTGCCTCGACGCCGTCGACGAAATAGAACGGTGCCTCGGGATGCCAGCCTTCGGGCCTGCCCCGGTGAGTCACGACGACGACGTGGCCGACCCCGCCCGGAGGCTTCCCATCCCAGCCGTTCGTCATGTCGAAGACGTGGCGCCCGACGATTGTCGCCCCGATCTGGTCCCAGTACGGCCGGGTGTACTCGTAGGACGTCTGCGACACCTTCAACTCGCCGCTCTCGTCCAACGGGACGTCACCGCTGAGCAACCAGTCGAACAGTGGTCCCGGCTGGTCGTTCTCGTCCGCGATGAAGCCGTCTACCGACACCGAGCTGTACATGACGACTTTGCCCATGGGGCTCTCCTCTGCTTTAGGGTCAGATTAGCGTTTTGTGAGCTATCGCTCTTGTAGGAAATCAATCGGCCGGCAGCGGCGAGCTGTGCAGCACGTGGCCGGAATGTTCGTGCAGGAACCGCCGCCGGACTTCGACGTACCGGGTCGGCGTGAGCCCGGGAACGCCCGGAACTCGTGACCGAAGTGGGCCTGGTCGAAAGTAGAGGTCGTCGATCAGCCCCTTCCAGCGGCGCTCGCGGCACTCTGGACACGTACTCCATGCGCACAGTATCGGAGACGTCCCGCCGGCGCCATCCTGCTCGTGATCACGTCTATCTGCACGTGGACGCAGTTCAGGGCATGGACCGAGACCTGTGCGGGATATCGACGCTGATCTGCTCACGGTGTCAGCCCACAAGTTCCCCCCGATCCTTCATTTTGAGACCAACTCTTATAGCTCCGGCTGCCTGTCGGGACCTCGCAAGCCGTTGCAAAACAACTCAAGCGTCGAATGGGATCAGCGGACGTAGGCGATGCGCCGCGGCCACTTCTGGGCAGAAAACAGTTCGCGTGCTGCGCAATCGTCGGATTCAGGCGATGCGTCGTCGGATTTTATTCGGGTTTTCGTCCGCCGGTTTGCAATGGCTTGCAACGCGTTCCGATAATCCGTCGGCTTCGCGAAGCGGTGGACGCTCCGTGCGCTCGGGACCAGCACCTTGCCGCCCCTCTGTGAAGCCGGAGATTCCAGAAAGCAGTTGCGTTCGCGCGGCGGCTGAGCCAGACTGCATCGTTTTTCTCAGCGCGCCAACCGTCAACAGAGAGGGTCCAGATCATGACCACGAAACGCTTCCTTGCGGCGGTCATCCTCATCGGGGTATCCACCGGGATCGTTCTCGCTCAGTCCACCGATCCACTGGTCGGCACCTGGAAACTGAACGTCGACAAATCCAAAGCGCCGTTCAAGAGCGGAGCAACCACAATCGAGGCGGTCGGTGAGGGGATCAAGTTCATGGTGGACCTCGTGGGCGCAGACGGCACGAAGAATCACTGGGAATTCACAGCGAACTTCGACGGCAAGGACGCTCCCGTGAAAGGGGAGAATCCGTACGGCGACACCGTGGCGCTGACGCGCGTCGACGCACGCACAATAAGGATCGTGAACAAGTACCAGGGAAAACCGACGACGACTCATACGATCGTCGTTTCGGCGGATGGCAAGACGCGGACGACGACTGCCAAGGGGCCTGACAAGACAGGGAAGCCGGCCGACGCGGTGTCGTTTTACGAGAAGCAGTAAGCGCCTGCGCGCTTGAGAGTCGCGCGCCGGCTTGTTCAGGATATGTCCGACGAGAGAGCCTCCGTGATCGTATTGCCCCGACGAACAACCCTTCAGCGGTAGCGAGGCACGCGGCTCACAGCCGCCCGCGCATCGCTCGCGAAGGCCCGATCGCTGGCGTACGTCCATGTCTGTGGCTCTCGTTCCATTCGCGCCGAAGCCGTGACCACGGCAGCTTGGCGGCAAGACTTCGTTCCTCGACAACCAGCGCCAGCCGCAACGGGCGCTCGCTGACGGGACGGCCGCGCCGGGACATCCGGACGGCACGCTGATCGCGGCCGACAGCTTTGCCGCCCGGCTCCCACTTCGGCGCTTGGCCGTGCGCTGCGCGCGATCGACCTGCACTTCCACGACCTGCGGCACGGAGGCCGGCTCGCGCCTGATCGAGGCCGGGTTGGCCGGTGCACCACGTGCAAGCGACGCTCGGTCGCGCCGACCTGAAGCAGATTTCGACATAGCCTCAACGCCACGCTGGTCGGCTTGGAGGAGAGCATGCGTCGGTTCGGGACGAACCCCGCCCGCCGTTGCAAACCCGTTGCAACCGAGCCGGCGACTCAGCATCCCCCTGCGTGCAACGGCGACGCGCCTGCTGCTGGTAAGCCCCTGGTGAACTAGGGTTTGTGGTTGGTGGGCGCTAGTGGATTCGAACCACTGACCCCCGCCGTGTGAAGGCGATGCTCTACCGCTGAGCCAAGCGCCCAACCTCGTGTGCGGAACCTCAGTTTATCTCAGCCCTCCAACCACCGCAACGCAGCGAGGCGGTCACTTGCGCCGTTCCGGCAGCCGGCGTTGGGACGGTCCGTCGTAGCGATGCTCCTTGGGATCGATCTGGCGCATCGGTCCATGGCGCGCCCGCTCCTCGTCGGCATGGGCAGTGATCCCGGGGACGCGCGAGATGATGAAGAGCGCCTCCGCGATCGACGGCGCCAGCCCCAGATCCCCGCAGACTGCGGCGATGGCCCCGTCGATGTTCACCGGCAGCACCCGGCCCTGGCTGTCCGGCCGTTCGCTCAGGACGACCTCCACGGCGCGGATCATCTGGATGTGCTGCCCTTCGACTTCCAGCTCGAGCGCCATCTGGAAGAGTCGCGCCGCCCGCGGATCGCGTGTATGGAAGCGGTGCCCGAAGCCGGGCGGTATCTCGTCGGCTTCCTCGCATCGCCTCACTATCTCTGTTGCCGCGTCGTGGTAGCTCGCCTCGCCGCGCACCAGGTCGAGCCCGGCGTCCAGAAAGGTCATGCAGGTTTGGATGTCGCCGCCGTGATAGCGGCCGAACCCGAGCACGCCTGCGGCCACGCACGCCCGCAGCGGCGCGCCCGTCGTTGCCGTATTCCTCGCCGCCATCGTCGATGGCGGCGTCGCGCCGTGATCGATGAACGAGACCAGCATCGCCTCCATGAGGCTGCCAATCGCCGGTGAGGGGACCTCTCCGACCAGCAGCAGGTAAATCGCCTCGCCGAATGTCAGGCGGCCCATCATCTCGTCGAGCGGAAACCCGCGGACGAGGATTTTGTTGGGCTCGATACAGGTCAAGGCGGTCCGCCACCCGTCTTCGGCCAGGCGCTTCTGGCTGCGTCGTTCCTCGCGCGGTGTGAGCCTGTCTCTGACCATTTGGTCTTTCATGGGGGCCTCGGTTTGCGGGTGCCACATGCCACTTGCCACTTGTCACGTGCGACGTGCTACGTGTGATGTGCGATGTGCTGCTTGTCACGTGCGACGTGCGACGTGTGCTCGTGCGACGTGCCAGCGACGTCTCACAGACTACGGACCACGGACTACGAACCACGGAGCACGAACTACGAATTACGTCAGCGTCAGGTCCCGTACAGCCTGTCGCCAAAGTCTCCGAGTCCCGGGACGATGAACTTGTGCTCGTTCAGCTTCTGATCGACCACCGGCGTGTAGATGTGGACGTCGGGGTGGTGGCGCTCCACGAGGGCGATCCCCTCGGGGGCGGCAACGATACAAATCATGCGCACGTGGCGCGCCCCGGCCCGGCTCAGCAGATCGAGCGCGGCGACGGCGCTTCCGCCCGTGGCCAGCATGGGGTCGATCATCAGGACGAACGCGCCGGTGAGGTTGCCCGGGAGCTTCGAGTAGTACTGTGACGCCACGGCGGTGATCTCGTCCCGCTGCAATCCGATGTGGCCCACGCGCGCCGTCGGAATCAGCTCGAGCACGGCATCCAACATTCCCAGCCCAGCCCGCAGGACCGGGACGACCACCACGCCATCACGCACTTTTCTCCCGTCGGCCGGTCCAAGGGGGGTGAGGACGCTCACGTCCTCGACGGGAATCTCCCTGGTCGCCTCCGAGGCGAGCAGCAGGCTGATGCGGACGGCCATCCGCCGGAACAGCTCGGGCGGGGTGGCGGCGTCCCGCAAGGCCACGAGGGCGTCGTGAACGAGCGGATGCTGGACGAGGTGCAGCGGCACGGCTTCACTATACAAAACGGAAATGGGAAAAGGGAGAAGGCTGATAGAATTTTCCCCTCAAATGCTGTGGTGGCTCTGCGCGGCCCTCGCGGCCGCAGGACTCGTCCTGCCGGCCTGGCAGTCAGCGCCTCGCGAGGTGTCGCTGGTCGTCACTGGCGGGTCGATCGTCACAGCCGACCCCTCGAATCGGGTCCTTTCCCCGGGGGCGCTTGCCGTCGATGGCCGAGATATCGTCGCCGTCGGCAGCCCCGACGCCATCGCGTCGCAGTTCACCGGGCGCGATACCCTCGACGCCTCCGGCGCCGTTGTCCTTCCCGGCCTCATCAACACACATACACATGCGCCGATGGTGCTCTACCGTGGCCTGGCGGACGACCTGGCCCTGATGGACTGGCTGCAGAAGTACATCTTTCCAGCCGAGGCCAGGACCGTCAGCCCCGAGTTCGTCCGCGCGGGCACGCGGCTGGCCGTCCTGGAGATGATCCAGTCCGGAACGACCACTTACGCGGACATGTACTACTTCGAGGAGGAGATCGCCAGGGTTACGAAGGACGCCGGCATCCGCGGCGTGCTCGGCCAGACCATCATCGAGTTCCCGTCCCCCGACGCGAAGACGCCGAGCGAGGGCATCGCGCGTGCGTCCGTGTTCCTTCGCGCGTGGGCGAACGACGAGTTGATCGTTCCGGCCATCGCCCCACACGCCATGTACACGCTGGACACGGCGACGCTGAAGGCCATTCGCGCGGTTGCGGATCGGGAGCGCGCGCCCGTCATCATCCACCTGGCCGAAACACGCGAGGAGGTGAAGATCGCCCGCGAGCGGTACAAGGCGACGCCGGTGCAGTATCTCGAGCGGATTGGCTTCTGGGGCCCACGCACCATTGCCGCGCACGGGGTCTGGCTGACCCCGGCCGATATCCGGATCCTTGCCCGACGGCATGTGGGGCTTGCGCACAACCCCGAAAGCAACATGAAGCTCGCGAGCGGGACTGCACCCGTTCTGGATCTGCGAAAAGCATCGGTACCGGTCGGCCTGGGCACGGACGGGGCCGCCAGCAACAACGACCTGGACATGTTCGAGGCGATGCGTCAGGCTGCGCTGCTGCACAAGCTGACGAGCGGTGATCCGCGTGCGCTGCCGGCGTCCACCGCCCTCCGAATGGCCACGATCGACGGCGCGCGCGCGCTTGGGCTCGACAGGGAGATCGGCTCCCTCGAGGCGGGCAAGCGCGCGGATCTGATCGTGGTCTCGATGTCGGGCGCGCGCCAGACCCCTCTCTACGATCCGGTGTCGCACCTCGTCTACGTGACGCGTGGCGACGACGTGCAGAGCATGGTCGTGAATGGGCAGCTCGTGATGCGCGATCGGCGCGTGCAGACGTTGAACGAGCGCGCGGTGCTCGACGACGCGCGCGCCTGGGCAGCGAAGGTACGCGAGGCAGTCAGATGAAAGGCTGAAGGCTCCCTACTTCAGCCTTCACACTTGATATGGAACCCCTGATAACGTCGGACCGGATTCAGGCGCGGGTGCGGGAGCTGGCGACGGAGATCGAGCGCGACTATCCGCCGGAGGACGAAATCCACCTCGTTGGCGTGCTGAAGGGTGGGTTCGTGTTCATGGCGGATCTCATTCGTGCCATGAGTGCGCGGGTGACGCTCGATTTCATCGCCGTCTCGAGCTATGCGCAGAGCAGGACGTCGTCTGGCGAGGTGCGGCTGCTGAAGGACCTCGACAGCCGCCTCGAGGGCCGCCACGTGATCATCGTGGAGGACATCGTCGATACGGGTCTGACGCTCACCTACCTCCAGGACATTCTCCGGGCGCGGGCGCCTCGCACGCTGCGGACCGCGTGCCTTCTCAGCAAGCCGTCGCGCCGCATGGTCGATGTTTCGGTCGATTACGTTGGCTTCACGATCGAGGATCGCTTCGTGGTCGGATACGGACTCGACTTCGCCGAGAAATACCGCAACCTGGATTACATCGCTGTGGTGGACGGCGAGCCATGAGGCGCTTCGAGATCATCACGGAGGCCGACGCGCGGCTGCTGGATGTCGGCTCGACCGTCGAGCTGGCGGAAGGAGGCGTCGTGACGCCGCTGGCGCAGGATACGCTCGCCGCCCGGCGAGTGACTGTCGTGTCGCCCGGTCTGGCTGGACGCGCGGTTTCGGACCTGGCGCCCGTGGCCGACATCAGGCGGGTCGTCATCGGCAGCGATCACACCGGAATAGCCCTCAGGAAGCAGGTCGTTCAGCAGCTCCGGGGGCGCGGGTTGGCTGTCAACGATCTCGGCTCGCACACGCAGGATCCTGTCGACTACCCCGACATCGCCGGCGAGGTGGCCGAGGTGGTCGCCCGCGGCGAAGCGGATGCCGGCATCGTCATCGACGGCGCGGGCATCGGGTCGGCGATTGCGGCGAACAAGGTCCCGGGGATCAGGGCCGCCATGTGCCAGGACGAAACCATCGCCCGGTATTCCCGGGAGCACAACGGGGCGAACGTCATCGCACTGGGCGCCACGCTGCTGACGCCTGAAACCGCCATGCGAATCCTGGACGTCTGGCTGTCCACCCCGATGCGCGAAGCCCGCTATATCCGCCGGCTCGCCAAGATCCGCCGGCTCGAGGAACGCGCGGGCCGCGCGTAGGGTCCTCTTCGGAGTCGTATGTTGACCTCCAGCGAATTGCGGCGACTGATCGAAATCATCACTGAAGAAGTCATCGCGGCCCAGCGAGCGGCGCAGCCGGGGCATTGCGCCTGCCACTCCGTGATGATCGACTGCTGTCCGGATCGCCTCCGCGGGGTGCTGGACGCTGGGGCGTCGCGGCTCGGCCTGCACGCGCCGGGTGGGGCGCCCGGCAGCGTCGCGGCGATGATCGATCACACCCTGCTCAAGCCTGACGCCACGCGCGCGGACGTGGAGAAGCTGTGCCGCGAGGCTGCGGAGTTCCGCTTTGCGACGGTCTGTGTGAACCCGGCATGGGTATCGCTCGCCGCCTCTCGTTTGCGGGGAAGTGGTGTCGGCGTCTGCTCGGTCGTCGGCTTTCCGCTGGGCGCCACGACATCGGACGTCAAACAGTACGAAACCCGCCGCGCCATTTTCGACGGCGCGACCGAGATCGACATGGTGATCAACGTGGGCGCACTCAAGTCCGGGGACCTGCGGACGGTCGAGCGCGACATCGAGAGTGTCGTCGAGCCTTGCCACCACTGCGGCGTCGTGAGCAAGGTCATCATCGAGGCGGCGCTGTTGTCGGACGAAGAGAAGATCACCGCCTGCACGCTCAGCAAGGCCGCCGGTGCGGACTTCGTGAAAACCTCCACTGGTTTTGGACCCGGTGGGGCGACGGCAGCCGACGTGGCGCTCATGCGCCGGACCGTTGGCAGCGACATGGGCGTGAAAGCGGCTGGCGGCGTCCGGGATCTCGAGGGGCTCAAGGCCATGGTTGCCGCGGGGGCGACCCGCGTAGGGGCGAGCGCCGGCGTGAAGATCGTGCAGGAAACCAAGGGGCAGAAGGAGGTTGGACCGGCCCCGAGCGGCTATTGAGGGGGAGCTTCGGTGCCCCTGTCATCGGGCTGCGCCTGCACCGTGGCCAGCCGTCCCGGGAACGGGATCTCGATCCCTTGGCGATCGAACGCCTTCCTGATGCGTTTGCGGAGCTCCCGGCCGACCACCCACTGCTTGAGCGGGACGGTCTTGATGCGCAGCTTCAACTGGACCGACCAGTCCGCGAATCCCTCGATGCCAAGGACCTCGATGGGTTCCAGGATGAACGGGCCGAACTGCGGATCTCTCTGCAATTCCGCCCCCACGTCTTGCAGCACGGCACCCACCCGATCCGGATCCTCCCCGTAGGTTATTCCGAGGTCCATCACGTAGTACGAGAAGTCCTTGCTGTGGTTGGCAAGCCGTTCAATCGCCCCGTTGGGAAAAACGTGCACGGCTCCATGCTGATCGCGAAGCACGACCGTCCGAAGGTTGATTTCCTCGACGAGCCCGCCGGTGCCGTTGATGGTCGCGACGTCGCCCACCCTGACTTGATCTTCGAGGATCAGAAAGAACCCGCTGATGATGTCGCGTACGAGCGTCTGGGCGCCGAAGCCCAGGGCCAGCCCCGCGATGCCCGCACCCGCCAGCACCGGCGCGATATCGATCCTGAACTCGCGGAGGATCATGAGCACGGCGATCGACGCGATGGCGATGGTTGCGACATTTCGAATGAGGCCACCGAGGGTCCGCGCGCGCTTGCCGCGCTCCACGGCGTCCAGCCCACTCGCCGTCGCGAGCTCGTACTCGAAGCGCTTGACGAGAAGCGTCGTCGCTCTGATCAAGGCGTACGCCAGGAGCGTGACGAGCGCAACACGAAAGCCCGAACCAAAGGCCCAGGCCATGATCTCCTGCCGGGGCACCCCGGCCGGGGGGTCGATCCCCGCAAGTCTGAGGGCGGGGAACATCAGCAGCGCGGTGACGAGCAGGAAGACGGCGAGTCCGACCAGGCGGAGCGGTCCGCGCACGAGGGGACTCGATGGCGCGAGCGTGTCGCCGAGACTGGCGACGAGGACACGCTGGACGAGCCGGCGCGTCATTCGCGCGACCAGCCAGGCCACCAGCAGTGTGGCCAGAACAGCCAGCAGGACTGGCTGCCAGCTCACATCGCCCTCGAGCAGTCGTGTCTGCATGTCCGCAGAATGATAGTGCAACGGGGGTCAGATCTTGTTTGGTGCAAGACCGGGAGCGGCGAC
>DASTBU010000135.1:0-33402 GCA_035711845.1 Vicinamibacterales bacterium | reverse complement strand
AGCTGCGGACGGTTTTCGGCCGTCCGGCCGATCTCCTGGAGGACCATGCGGTCCGATTCCGCGTCCAGCCTGCGCCAGTAGTCGGCTATCTGGCTGTAGTTGGCCAGCTGATAGTCGTCGCCGAAGCTGAAACCGAGGTGGGCCTTCGGCGTTGTGATCGCGGACTGGGCCCCTGGCGCCGCGAGGGCGAACCAGGTGAGGTGAAGCGAGAGCAGCGCGGCGCGGGCTCGAAACGGCATGCGCGGAGTATATCCACGTCTTGTCGACATGCAGGCGCTCTGCAGAGTCAGGATTGGCCGTGCTTGATTGAGCGCATGGCAGCCAGCGTGTCGAGGACCTTGCCGATGTCGGATTCCGTGTGCGCCGCGTTGATCTGGAAGCGGATCGTCTCGTCGCCGCGAGGCACTACTGGAAACGTCAGGCCGACCGCGAGGATGCCGGCCTCGAACAGCCCATTGACCATCGCCCGGCACCGCGCGGTATCACGCACCATCAGCGGGACGACTGGATGCGGACCGGGAATGGACTCGAAGCCGAGATCCTGGAGCCCCACGCGAAACTGATCCGTCCGCGCCTTCAAATGCGCGAGGCGCTTACGTCCTTCCGGGTCGTCGGCAACATCGACCGCGGCCAGGGCGGCGGCGCAATCCGCCGGACCGAGCGGGTTCGTGTAGATGTACGTATCGGCCTTCTGCCGGACCGCCTCGATCACCTCCACGCTGCCGGCGACGAAGCCGCCGTTGACACCGAATGCCTTCCCGAACGTGCCGACGAAGATGTCGACGCGAGCCCCGCTGTGCTCCTCGGTTCCGCGTCCCGTTGTTCCGTAAGCCGCGATGCCGTGCGAATCATCCATGACGGTGATGACCCCGTCACGAAATCGGCGCTCGTGGCGCGCAACGAGCGCGGCAATCCTGTCCACTGGCGCGTGATCCCCACGCATGCTGAAGATGCCGTCGAAGATGACCACGACGCGTCCGACGCCATCGGGTACTCGTTCGAGGTGTTCCTCGAGCGCCGCGAGGTCGTTGTGCTTGAAGATGGCACGCTGCTCGGACGGTACATTGGCGATGCGCATCGCGCGGATGATGCAGTTGTGGTTCAACTCGTCGCCGATCCAGTAGGTGTCGGGACCCGACAGCGTGATGGCCACGCCCAGCACCGTCGTGTAGGCCGAGTTGAAGATGCGCGCCGCCGGACGATCCACGAAGCGCGCGATCCGCTGCTCGAGATCGCGGTGCGGCGCCAACGTGCCATCGATGAACCGTACGGCACCGGGACCGGCACCGAATGCATGCGATGCTTCGTCTGCGGCCGCCAGCACGCGCGGATGATTCGACAGCGACAGGTAACTATTGCTGTTCATCCGCAGGTACTCGCGATCGCTCCCCTCGAGCTGGTACCGCGGCCCGCGCGCGCCAGCCGGCGGCAGGTACTTGACGATAATGCGCTCCGGCGCCTTCGCGCGGCCTTCCTGTTCCAGCTTTTCGACTTCCGCTGCCAGCGCGGCGCTGAGTTTCTGTAGCGACATATGTCCTGCCGATGCCCTCGAGGCGCCCGAGATCATGTCATGAGGTACTCAGAAGATCCAATTCCCAACCGCCGAGAGCTAACGACTCCGCGCCCCGCCGAAGCAGATGGCCCACAACGTTCAGCTCAATGAACGCCATCGACAGGAGCACCACGCCGGCGTCGATTGATCGCCAGGGGACAGGCTCCTTAAGGCACCTGTCCCCTTAGAGTGCCTGTCCCCTTAGGGTGCCTGTCCCCTTAGAGAGCCTGTCCCCTTAGGGTGCCTGTCCCCTTAGAGTGCCAGTCCCCTTCGATCTCCAATCCGCTGCTCCTCTTTCAGGGCCGTAATCCATCTGTCGCACCTGAACGGGTTAACTCGCGCGCAAGTGTCTGACCCTCCGAGGGTTGGGCTTCTCCAAAAAAGCGGAACACCCCTTGCGCCCGCCCTGCCAGGGGCGAACTGCGCCCTCGGGGGAGGGATCGATATATGCGCGCGAAAATTGCCATCGCGGCGACGGCGGTGTTGTTCCTGCTGTCGAGCGTGTCACTGATTGCCCAGGGGAACGGCCGTGGAGCGTCGAAGGCGCCGAAGCCGCAGGCCTCGGCCGCCAAGCCCACGCAAGGGCCGAAGGCGGCGGCGCCCGTGGCTGCGAAAGGTCCGACCGTCAAGCCGACGTCCGCGAAGTCGGGGCCGACGAAAACGAAGGTGAACGGCACGGCGACGGCCCCGAAGGGTAAATCCGGCGCGTCGGCTGCGAAGACCACGAAGTCGCCCACCACTACCACCACTGCAAAGAACACGAAGTCGGCGAAGGACACGACGACCAGCGAGAAAAAAACCGCCAAGTCCGCATCGCCCACCGCCACGACGACGTCGCCGACGACCGACTCGCCAGCGACAACGTCGACTGCGACAACAACGACGCTGACGCCTGCGCAGCAGAAGCTGCAGAAGAATACGAACCTGGCGAACAAACTGCGCTCGCGCCTGCCCGCCGGGACCGATCTGATGGAGGCGGCCGCCGGGTTCAGGAATCTCGGTCAGTTCGTCGCGGCGGTCAACGTCTCGAGCAACCTGGGCATCCCGTTCGCCGATCTCAAGATGAAGATGGTCGACGAGCACGTCAGCCTTGGCCAGTCCATCCAGACCCTGAAGCCGACCGCCAGCGGAACCATCGAGGCCCAGCGCGCTGAATACGACGCGCAGGGGATGATCTACCAGAGCGAACAGGAGGCGCAGACCTCCGCGAATTCGAAGAAGAAGACAAAGCCCAACGGGTCGGGCGGCGGGTCCGATGCATGACGTCAGGTGCCGGGGCGCGCGGATGAGCACCGCGGGCTACCTCGCGGTGTTCTGCATCACTGCGTGCGCGCTGTACCCGCGCGCCGCTGCCGCGCAGGGAAACGGTCATGGCAATGGCCATGCCTACGGTCACTACAAGAACCAGTTGACCGCCAGTGGACCCTCCGCGGCCGGTTCCCCGGAGCTCCAGATCTCCGGAACCGGCATTCGCACCTTTGGCTCGTGGCTCGACGATGCGACCGTGATGCCTGAAGGGGCGGGGAGCGTCACCCTGGCGTTCTCGTACTGGCGGACGCCCGCGTATCGCGAGCTCGACGCGCCCGTGATCGATGGCAGCATCGCGCTCACCCGCAGGATTCAGGTTGGCCTCAGCGCTCCGTATTATCACGCCGGCGTGCCCGGCGGGCCCATCGCGCGCGGGCTCGGCGATCTGTACCTGAGCACGAAGATCCAGCTGCGCGATCCTTCGATGCCCGGACGCCGCGTCGGCTTCTCAGCGACGCCGCTCGTCGAGATCCTCAGCTACGCGCCGCCTGACGCCTCGCGGTTCAGTTGGGCGCTCCCGGGGAGCATCGAAATCCGGCAGGGTCCTGTGCGCGCATTCGGCAGCGCGGGATACTTTTCGCGCGGCGCGCTCTTCGCAAGCGGCGCCATGGAGCTCGCCCTCTCCGAACGTGTATGGATCACCGGATCGATCAGCCGCTCGCATTCGGTGAGGAAGGACGACTTGAGCGTGGCGCTCGGACTGACCCAGTCGCGCACGGATCTGAGTGGGAGCGCCGCGGTTGCGGTCCTGCCCGGGATGTCGGTCTTTGGCGCCGTCGGACGCACGATCTCGAGGCACGATGCCAACAGCGCCACCGTCTCGATCTCGAGCGGCGTTGCCTTCGCGTTCAACGTTCGGGACTAGCAGGACTCGCCTCCAGGCTCTCTTCGGATTCAGCCAGTCCACGTCCACCTTCCTGCGGATCGATTTGCAACCCATCCCGTTTGGGGTAATGTCTAGCGAGGGTGCGCCTCAGACCCTTGAGGCTCCGCCTCGCTGGATCGCATTATTTGATAACCCCCGCACTGGCTCGCCTTCGCGTTTTGCGCTTCGGCGGGGCAGGCGCGGAGACGGTGTTAACCCGACAAACTTGACTCGATAGCGCAGGTTCTGAGCGGTCAAGACCACTTGTGGTCCGTTACCAGTCAGCCGAGAGAGGAACCCGGGCCGTCGGTGACTGGCGCTGGCAGGGGCAGGGCGCTATGCTGCAGCCCCGCCCGAAGAGCCCGGGTTGGTCGATCGCGCCAAGAAGCGCGTCGGCGTTCTGCCCGAGTGGCAGGACGCCATTAAGGTATTCGAGGAGTTTCCATGCCCTTTGTCATCACCGATCCGTGTATCGGGACCAAGGACACCGCCTGTGTCGACGTCTGTCCGGTCGATTGCATCCATCCGCGCAAGGACGAGCCGGAGTTCGAAACTGCGACGATGCTCTACATCCATCCGGAGGAGTGCATCGACTGCGGGGCGTGCGTCCCTGCCTGCCCGGTGGCGGCGATATACGACAGTCACGACTCGACGCCCTCGAGCCAGAAGGATCTGATCCCCGCCAACGACATCTATCGGAACGGAGATACGGACGCCATGGCCCGCGCCGAGGCGATCGTCCAGGCGCACGTCGAGAGCCATCAGGATCTGATGGCAATCGATCCGAAAGAACGTCAGGCCGCCCACACGTAGCTGTCAGGCCGCCGCCTCGGGCACGGGGTATTTCCCGGCCGGGCGGCGAATTTCCCGCGGATTTCCGGCGTGTTCTCGGCCCGAGGCTGCACGAAGGCCTGAAAAATCGCGTTTCATCGCTGGCATTGGGGTTGCTGCTGCAGGGCGTGGACGGACGCCATGCAGATCACAACCGAGAATGCCACGCAGCTGTGTTACCTCCCCGCGGCCGAGGTCAGGGGTCCGGCCGGCTACATGGTCGGCCTGGAATTGCGAGGGTTGGACAACGAGCGGCTCGGGCGTCTGGTGGGCGTCCTGGTCGATGCCGACCAACGGCGGCTCCGATACCTGGTGGTGGACACATCGGGTGGTCGCGGCCGCTGCTCTCTGATCGGACCAGAGGAGATCGTGTCGCTGGACCAGAACTACCGCACGCTCAGGGTGGCCACCGCGCCGATGGCAGAACGATCCGACTACGACCTTGGCTGGCTGCGCTCCTTTTGCAGTCCCTCCGAGATCACGGCCGTCGCCGGCTAGTGGTCTTCCCGTCAGCCGCTCCCCGGATTCTCGAACGGCCAACTGTCCTCCGACCTGCAGATGTGACGACGGGTGTGACGGCTGACGAGGTGCGGAGAAGCGGATCGGCCGTTCCGGACGTAATAATAACTACGTGCCGGAAATCTACCCAGTCTCGAAAGTCGATCAGACCGACGTTGGCAGCTACTTCGTAGCGAATTACCCCCCATTTTCGGTGTGGAACGCCGACAGTGTCGCCGAGGGCAAGGCCGCGCTCGCGAGCTCGGCCGCCGACCAGCCGCTCGGCCTGTATCTTCACATTCCTTTCTGCCGCAAGCGCTGCCATTTCTGCTACTTCCGCGTGTACACGGACAAGAACGCCCGTGAGGTCGAGCAGTATCTGGACGTGCTCGCGCGGGAGTGGGAGCTCTATCAGCAGACTGCGGCCATGGCCGGGCGCCCGCTCGACTTCGTCTATTTCGGGGGCGGCACCCCGTCGTTTCTGTCGACCCGGCAGCTCGAAGGGCTCGTTGAGCGCTTGACCGGGGCGACGCCCTGGGACACGGCTGAAGAAATCACATTCGAATGCGAGCCGGGCACGCTCACCGAGCCGAAGCTCGACGCGATTCGCCGCATGGGCGTGACGCGTCTCAGCCTGGGCGTGGAGAACTTCGACGACCGGATCCTCGAAGTGAACGGCCGGGCGCACCGCTCGCCCGAGATCCTGCGGACCTTCCAGTACGCGCGCGAGATCGGCTTTCCCCAGATCAACATCGATCTCATCGCCGGCATGCTCGGCGAATCCGACGAGAACTGGCAATCCTGCATCGAGCGGACGCTCGAGATGCAGCCCGACAGCATCACCATCTACCAGATGGAGCTGCCGTACAACACCACGATCAGCGGCGACCTGCTGAAGGGGACGGGACAGTTTCGGGAGCCGCTCGCCGGTTGGTCGACGAAGCGGCGGTGGGTCGCCGAAGCATTCGAGGCGCTCGAGCGCGCCGGTTATCACATCGGGAGCGCATACACGGCGGTCAAGGATCCGTCGACGACGACGTTCGTGTATCGCGATCGGTTGTGGCAGGGCGCCGATCTCGCGGGGCTTGGTGTCGCGTCGTTCGGACACATCAACGGGGTGCACCTCCAGAATCACGACACGTGGGAGAGTTACAGCGCTGCCGTCGAACGAGGCGACCTGCCGCTCGCGCGCGGGTACCGTCCCAATCACGACGAGCGGATGATTCGCGAGTTCGTGCTGCAGCTGAAGCGCGGCGCCGTGGCTCCGCGGTACTTCCGCGACAAGTACGGCGCGAACGTCCGCGATCGTTTCCGCGGCCCGCTCGCGTCGCTCGACGCGGAAGGCTATCTGTCGGAGAACAGCCCCGATCGCCTCGCGCTCACCCGCGACGGCCTGCTGCGGGTCGACGTTCTGCTGCACCGCTTCTTTCTCCCCGAACATTCGGGGATCAGGTACACATAGGGTGGGTTGAGGGGGTTCAAGGGTGAACCCCGGAACCTCGAACCCCGTGAACCTTGAACCCCGTGAACCCCATGAAACCATGCCCCCCATCAGCCCAGCGTTCGACGTCGTCGTAATTGGCGGCGGGCCGGCAGGCGCGACGGTTTCGACACTCATCGCGCAGCGCGGCTACAAGGTCGCCGTGTTCGAGCGGGAGCGGTTTCCGCGCTTTCACATCGGCGAGTCGCTGATTCCCGAAACCTACTGGGTGCTGAAACGGCTGAACATGCTGCCGAAGATGCAGCGAAGCCATTTCGTCAAGAAGTACAGCGTGCAGTTCGTCAACGCGAGCGGGAAGCTCTCGGCGCCGTTCTATTTCTGGGACAACAAGCCGCACGAGTGCTCGCAGACCTGGCAGGTGGTGCGCAGCGAGTTCGACCAGCTGATGCTGGAGAACGCGCGCGAGCACGGGGTCGAGGCGCGCGAAGGCGTCCACGTGCTCGATGTGATCTTCGAGGGCGAGCAAGCCGTCGGCGTGCGGATCAAGGACGCCGACGGGGAGCGCCGCGAGGTCCGCGCGCGCGCCGTTGTGGATGCAAGCGGCCAGGCCGCGCTGCTGCAGAACCGGTTCAAGCTCCGGCTCTGGGATCCCGTGCTGAACAAGGGGGCGATCTGGACCTACTGGGAGGGGGCCTATCGCGACAGCGGCCGCGACGAAGGCGCGACCATGGTCCTGCAGACCTCCGACAGAAGCGGCTGGTTCTGGTACATTCCCCAGCACAACAACATCGTCAGCGTCGGCGTCGTCGCGCCCTTCGATTCGCTGTTCAAGGGCCGCAGCAACCACGGCCAGACGTACGAGGAGCAAGTCGAGCGGTGTCCCGCGGTGCGGGCGCGCATCGACGGGGCCCGCCGCGTCACCGGTTATTTCGTCACGCGCGACTATTCGTACCGATCCACGAGGGTAGCCGGGGATGGATGGGTGCTGATCGGTGACGCGTTCGGGTTTCTGGACCCGTTGTACTCCTCCGGTGTCCTGCTGGCGCTCAAGTCGGGCGAGCTCGCCGCCGACGCCATCACTGACGGCCTCGAGTCGGGCGATCTGAGCGAAGCACAGCTCGGACGATGGGGCCCGCTCTTCAACGAGGGAATCGATCGGATGCGGCGGCTGGTCTGCGAGTATTACGCCGGCTTCAGCTTCGGAGGGTTCGTCAGGAAGTACCCCGCGCTGCAGGGTACCATTACGGACCTCTTGATCGGCGATCTGTTCACGGACCGGGTCGACAAAGTGTGGGGACCGATGGAAACGCTGTACCAGCCCGACAGGAAGCCGATTCCGCCCTGGCATGCCGGGTTGTCGCCAGAGGCGGCGGGGATGAAGGCGAACGAGCTGGTGCTGCCGGATGGCCGGAAGCCGTAACCAGCGATCAGCTGACAACCGATCCAACGTGTTCCGCTATCGCCGCCGCGTGCAGTTCGCAGAGACCGATCTCGCCGGTATCGCGCACTTCGCCTGCTTCTTTCGATACATGGAGGAAGCGGAGCACGCGCTCTGGCGCGCAGCGGGATTGACCATCGCGCGCGCGGGAGAGACGACCGGCTGGCCCAGACTGGCTGCCAGTTTCGACTTCCAGGCGCCGCTTCGCTTCGAGGACGAGTTCGAGGTTGGCGTCCGGATCGCGAACGTGACTAGGCGATCCCTCCGGTATGAGTTCACGATCACAAAGGACGGCGCCGCGGTGGGCAGCGGAACGATCACGACCGCGCTCGTCAACAAGACACCAGGTGAGCCGATGAAGGCGCTCGACGTGCCCGGCGACGTGATTGCCAGATTGCGCGCGGCCACAGGGGGTTCCAGCTGAATGGCTGATTCCGGCCCATCCAAGCCTGGGCCGCCGGTCCGGGCGCATAGCTCAGCCGGTTTTTGGCGTTGAAGTGAGATTGATCTCATTTTCAGGTATGATGATGTATAGGCGACCAACGAGGTCGCCGTTCCGGGCGGCCAGGATGGCCGCGGGGACATCACGGACATTCACATAAATGCCGGCTTCATCTGTCGCTCCAATTCGTCTCAGCGATCTCGGTGTCGGCGCGGTCGCGCGGTTTCACGAGGCGCGACTGGACCGGGAGATCACCCGGTTCCTGCGCGCCATCGGGCTGACCCGGACGTCGGAGTTCCGCCTCTGCAAGAACGGCGAACCCTGCATCCTCCAGGTCCGGTCGACCCGAATCGGACTCTCGCGCGCGCTGGCCGGTCAGATCTACGTGGTTCCCCTCGCCTCCAAAGGCGCCTGAGGTGTCTGGACCGGCCGCAGCCCTCGCCCTGCTCGAGTCGCGGACGCTGCCCGCGGCGCTGCGCGTCGTGCTGGTCGGAAACCCGAACACCGGCAAGACGACGATCTTCAACCGGATGTGCGGCGCGCGGGCCAAGACCTCGAACTTCCCAGGCACGACCACATCCAGCCGCTTCGGCCGCAGCGAGCTGATCGACGGCCGCGCGCTCGACGTCATCGACATCCCCGGCGTCTACGAGCTCCATCTCGACTCGCCAGAATCCTGCATTGCTCGCGACGTCCTGCAGGGCGGCGGACCGTTTGGCCGCCCGGACGTTGTGGTCGTCCTCGTGGACGCGTGCAACATCACGCGAAACCTCGTGCTCGTGGGCGAGCTGCTCGCTTACGACGTCCGCGTGGTGGTGGCCCTGAACATGATCGATCTGGCGCAGCGCCGGGGATTGACCGTCAGCCCCGGCGTGCTCGCGCGCCGGCTGGCTGTTCCTGTCGTGCCCATGGTTGCCAGGAAGGGCGAGGGCATCGACGCACTGAAGATCGCGATCGGCCGTGCCGTCGAACGTCAGCCAGTCCCGCGACCGGCGGACCTTCCGAAGGGCGATGATTCGGTCGAGCTCTTGTCGGCGTGGGCCGACAACATCCTGAGCGAGGCGGCGGGCGGCACCCCCTCGGACGCCTCCGCCTTCGACACGTTCACCGAGCGGCTCGATCGCACGTTCACTCATCCGATCGTGGGGATACTGGCGTTTGCAGCGACAATGGCGGGGCTCTTCTGGACGCTGTTCACGCTGGCCACCGTGCCCATGGATTTGATCGAGGCAACCTTCGCACGCCTCGGCGACCTGGCAGCCACCTACTTGCCGGCCGGTCCGCTTCGCGACCTCATTACCGAAGGCATCATCGGCGGCGTCGCCGGTACTATCGTCTTCCTCCCGCAGATTTGCCTGTTGTTCTTCCTGATCAGCCTGCTCGAGGACACGGGCTATCTTGCGCGCGCGGCGTTCGTGATGGACCGGGTGCTGCACCGTTTCGGGTTGCCCGGGCATGCGTTCGTTCCGCTGCTCACCTCGCACGCGTGCGCGCTGCCAGGCATCATGAGCACGCGACTCATTCCGGATCGGCGCGACCGGCTGGCGACAATCATGGTTGCGCCCTTCATGAGCTGTTCGGCGCGGCTTCCGGTTTACGTGCTCCTCACCAGCCTGCTTTTTGCGGGACACCCGGCACTTGCCGGGCTGGCGTTCGCGGGCTGCTACCTGCTGGGCGGCACGGCGGCGCTGCTCAGCGCGCTGCTCTTCGGGAAGACGATGCTCAGAGGCGGCGCGCGTCCCATGGTGCTCGAGCTTCCGACCTACAAGCTGCCGTCGCTCAGAAACGCGGTGCTCACGGCAAAGGATCAGGGTCTCGCGTTCCTGCGAACGGCTGGCACCGTCATCATGGCCATCTGCGTGATGATGTGGTGGCTGAGCGCGTACCCCCGGACCGCCCCTCCGCCGGAGGTCGAAGCGCTGCGCGTCGAGGCCTCACAGCCGGGAATCAATTCGGCGCAGGCGGAGGCGCTGACCACCAAGGCCGACGCGCTGGAGCAGCGGTCGGCTCAGGCCGGCAGCTTCGCCGGACGCATGGGCCGCGCGGTGCAACCGGTGTTTGCGCCGCTCGGATACGACTGGCAGCTCACCGTTGCCGTGCTCACGAGCTTCCTTGCGCGCGAGGTGTTCGTCTCGACGATGTCGGTGCTCGTCGGAGCGGGGTCGGACGAGGTCGACGAAGGGGTGATTGCCAGTATCCGCAAGGCCACGCGCGACGACGGATCGCTCGTCTTCACGCCGGCCACGGCGGCCAGCGCGCTCGTCTTTTTCGTCCTGGCCATGCAGTGTCTGCCAACGCTGGCCGTAACCCGCAAGGAGACCGGCGCACTGAAGTACGCGATGCTTCAGCTGGGCTATATGTCAGGGTTGGCGTACGTGGTGGCCTTGATCGTGTACCAGTCGCTGCGCGCCGCAGGAATCAGCTGAGTGAATGCCCATGATTGCTGGAATGTCTCTGGTTTCCACGATTGAGGGCGTGAGGGCGCAGCGGCGACAGCAAGGACGGCAATTGTGGGGATGACAGCGATTCCGCACCATGGCAATTACGGCAATCATGGGAATTGAGCAATGATGCTCCTCATTCAGGATGCCATCGTGACGGCCCTGGCGCTCGGCGCCGTGGGGCTCGTGGCTCGCCGGGTTCTGGGCGTTTTCAACCCGCCCTCGGCAACGCCCGTGTGCACATCCTGCTCGAGCTGTCCGGCGCCGCGCGCGGCGCCGCGGGACGACGACGCCGTGCGGGTGCCGATGACGGTCATCAGAAGAAAGGCTGAAGGTCGAAGGCTGAAGGCTGAAGTAAACAATTCCTGACACTGGTCCGTATACCTTATCCGCTCGCGACCGGGCACACGTTCGCCGAGTCATTCACCAAGGAAAGCTCATGCTCTCGCGCGATGATCGACGAAGTCGTTACCTGATTCTTATGCTGCTCTGCGTGTGTGCGATGCTGGTGGCGATCGCGTGCGGTGGGCCGAATTTCGTCAGGTCGGCGCCTGCCAATCCGACGCGCGCGGCGACTCCGTCGGGCGGCGTGACGAGCAACGTCGTGCTGGTATCCATCGATGGGCTGCGGCCCGACGCCATCGCCAAGTTCGAGGCACCCACACTGCTCCGGCTCATGCAGGAAGGCACCTATACCCTGAAGGCGCGGACGATCGATCCGAGCAAGACGCTGCCGTCGCACACGTCGATGCTCACGGGCGAACCGCCCGAGCGGCACCAGGTCCTCTGGAACGACGTGGCCTCGGCCGAGCGCGACGTGATCGACCTCCCTAACATCTTCAGCGTCGCGCGGTCGCAGGGATACCGGACGGCCGCGTTCTTCAGCAAGGCGAAATTCCAGCCGCTCCAGCGCGACGGTACGCTGGACTACTCCCAGGCCCCCGGCGGCTGGTTCGGCCGGTGGTCGAGCAGTCGGACCGTCGCCGACGCCGTGAACTACCTGAAGGACGCTCGTCCGAACCTGCTATTCGTCCACCTGACGGATCCGGATGCGGCTGGTCACGGCTCGGGCTGGATGAGCGACGCGTACGGCGAAGGGGTGCGCGCGGCCGATGCTGCCCTCGGACGCCTTCTCCAGGCGACGACAGCGACCTACGGCGCGGGCAATTACTCGGTCATCGTGACCGCCGACCACGGCGGCCACGGCACGAACCACGGCAGCGCGGATCCGCGCGACGTCACCATCCCCTGGATTGCGTGGGGCCGCGGTGTGAAGCCCGGCGTCCTCGATTCCACCTCCGTGCGCACCATGGATACGGCCTCGACCGTCTTATGGCTGCTCGGATTGAACGAGCCGTCGGATTGGGCCGGCACGCCGCTCGTGCAGGCCTTTGAGGCTCCTGTCGCGTTTCTGTCGGGTCCGCAGTAGCAGCGCAGCGAGCTCGATCGCTGGCGCCCGCCGCGAGATGTGATTTGATTGGATATGGTTCGCTCGCGGACGTGCGCGCTGCTGCTGGTCCTCGTCCTGGCCGGAAATCACCCCGCCACCCAGCCGGCCCCTCTCGATGATTCTGTTCCGGGGGTCCTTCTCTCGCGGCAACTAGTCGAGAGCCGGGGGCTCCGCGTGGGGGAGGTGATTCGGCTCTCGCCCGACGCCGCCGGGCGGAACGCGCGGCCGTTTCGCCTCGACGGCGTGTACGAACCGACGCCCGATCCGATGCGTTTCGCGCGGCCACGACTCGAGGCCCGCCTGCACCTTCCGGATCTCATCCAACTGACCGCCGATCCCGTCGATCCGGCCGCCAGCGACGCGATTACTTCGATCAACGTCAGGTTGGAGGACCCCTCCGGCGCCGAGACGTTTGCGCGCGACCTCGCCGCGAGGCTTCCCGGCATCGTCGCCCGACCAACAACCGCACCAGACGAGCGCACCGGGACGTTCGTCGTGATCGAGCGCTTCCATCTCGCCATCGCGATCGTAACGGTCACCGGTAGCGCCGTGTTCCTTCTGGCGCTGATGGTCATGCTCGTGGACGAGCGCCGGGCCACTGTCGGCATTCTGCGCCTCATCGGCTTCACGCGCGGCCGCATCCTGCTGCAGATCTTCGCGGAAGGGGCCGTCATTGCGCTCTCCGGCGCCGTGGGCGGGATCCTGTTCGCCTATCTCACGCAGGGCTTCTTCAACCGCTTCTTCCAGTGGCGCTACGACACGGCCCTCGTCTTTCTGCGGATTACGCCAGAGGTCGTGTGGCAGTCGCTGCTGCTCGCGCTGCCGTTGGGGATTGCTGCGAGCCTGATCGCATCGTGGACGCTGCTACGTCAGCAGTTGTTGGGGTTGTTGCGGAGATGAATCACGTACGACGTGCGACGTGCGACCGTGCGACGTGCGACTTGTCACGTGCGACGTGCGACGTGCGACGTGCACGTGCTACGTGCTGCGTGCTACGTGCCGTCGCCGTCGCCGTCAGACGCCGGGCATGGCGTGACGCTTCACCTCGCGCGCGCACGTGGCACCTGGTACCCATCTGGCACCTGGCTCGCACGTCGCACGTGGCACGGACATCGCACGTGGCACACACGTCACACGTCGCACATGGCACGTCGCACGTGACAAGTCGCACGTCGCACGTCGCACGCGGCACGTCGTACGTGACACGTCGCATACCGCACACCCCACGTGACACTATTCCGCTCCCTCCACTTCGCCTGTGTCGCCACCGTGCGGCAGCCGGCGCGCACGTGCCTCGGCGTTCTCGGCGTGGCTGCCGTGGGAGCGCTGCTCTTCGACATGCTGCTGCTCTCGCGAGGGCTCGTTCTGTCGTTTCGCGACCTGCTCGACCGCTCGGGCTTCGACGTGCGCGTGCTCGCGACCGAGGCGCCGCCGTTCACCGGGCCCCGGATCGGGGACGCGGAGGCCGTCGCAGCGCACATCACGCAGCTTCCGGAAATCGAGGCGGTGCTCCAGCTTCGTGTTCGTGAGGCCCAGGCGATGCTGGCCGTGGACGGGCAGCGGCAGGTCGAAGGCGGCAGGACTGTTGGATCCACGGATCGGCCGCGGTCGGTCGAGTTCATCGGCGCGGACCCTCGCGTGCGGTCGCTCTGGACGATCGTGGCAGGAGAGGATATCCCGGAACAGCCAGCCGCAGTTCCGACCCTTGTCGTCAATCAGAACCTCGCCCGCCGCCTGGGGGTGGAACCCGGCGACGCACTGTTCTTGCGCGGCCGGTGCGGGGGCGCAGCCGACGCGATGCGGGCGGTTCGGTTCCAGGTGATTGGCATCGCCGACTTTCCATTCGACTCCGTCACCGCCGGCACGGTGGCGGGTACGCTGGACGATGCGGACCGGCTGTGTGGGGAGGCGCCCGACGATCGCGCGGAGATGCTGCTGGTCCGCTCACGTCCGGGCGCGGGCGCGCTCGCCGCCGCGGCAGCGATTCGGGTCGTGCGTCCCGATCTCTACGTCGCGACGAACGCGGATCTGGTCGAGCGCTTCAGCCGTGTCGAGTTCTCGTACTTCCGCCAGATTTCAGCGGTGCTGGCCACAGTCACGCTGTTCTTCGGCTTTCTGTTGATTGCCGTCCTCCTGACCGTGTCGGTAAACCAGCGCCTCGGCGAGATCGCCGCGCTGCGCGCGGTCGGCTTGTCCCGCGGGCGGGTGATTGCCGGCGTGCTGTGGGAGTCGGTTCTTCTCGTTGGGGCGGGAGGTCTTCTGGCGCTTCCGCTCGGCTTCGGACTCTCGATGTGGCTCGACGGCATCCTGCGCACGTTGCCCGGTGTGCCCGCGGACCTGCGGTTCTTCGTCTTCGAACCGCGTGCCCTCTTCGTCTATGCCGCGCTGCTGGCCGCGGCCTCGATCGGGGCGGCTGCCTATCCGATGCGCATCGTGGCGGTGCTGCCGATCGCCGCGACGCTGCGCCGCGAGGTGGTCTCGTGACGGCGCCGATCGTCGAAGCTCGACGCGTCTCTCGCGTGTTCCCGATGCCGGCAGGGCCCGTCACCGCGCTGCGCGACGTCTCGCTCCGGATCGCCGCCGGAGAGTACCTCGGCGTCGTCGGGCCCTCGGGTTGCGGCAAGTCCACGCTGCTGCACGTCCTCGGGTGCGTGGACGTCCCCACGAGCGGAGAGATCCGGTTTCAGGATCGCGACGTCGGCGCGCTGGCCGATGCTGAGCGCAGCCGGTTGAGGCTGCGCGAGATGGGCTTCGTCTTCCAGCGATTCTTCCTCCTTCCGATGCTCACGGCCTGGGAGAACATCGAGCTGCCGCAGGCAGAGGCAGGTGTCGGCCGATCCGAACGGCGCACGCGGACGGAGGAACTGCTCGCCTACGTCGGCCTCTCCGCCCGCGCCGGCCATCGTCCGTCCGAGCTGTCGGGAGGTGAGATGCAGCGCGTGGCGATCGCGCGCGCGCTCGCGAATCGTCCTCAGCTTCTCCTGGCCGATGAACCGACCGGCGAGCTGGATCAGGCCACGGGCGAGCAGATCGTCGGGCTGCTCGATCGCCTGCATGCAGATGGCACGGCCGTCGTGGTCGTCACCCACGATCCTGCCGTCGCCGCGCGCGCGCATCGCCTCGTCCGCATGCGAGATGGCCGGATTGTCGAGGAGTCCGCGCAGTGATCTTCACGCTCGCGCTGCGGTCGCTGCTGTCGCGTCCGATCCGGAGTGCCGTGCTGGCCGGAGGCTTCGGGCTGGGTGTGGCCGTCATGGCGGCGCTCCTCGGGATCGGCGGGGTGATTCTGGATCAGGCGCGGGCGCCAGCGCTCGCCGGCGGGGGAGACGTCATCGTGGGCGGCGCCACCGGGCGCCTGACGAGCGCGCGGTTTCTGCTCTCGAACGTGCTGGGGGCCGATCCGCTCGCCCCACGCGTCGCGGCCGCCGCGCCGTCGATGCGCGCCAATCTGTACTTGCTCGATTCTCTCGGCGCGACGCCGATTGACGCACGCGGAGGCGTGCCGAGCCTTGAGCGCGGCCTTGGGGATCCGGAGATCGCGCAGGTCGCGCAGTGGACCGACACGACGGCCGATCGCGAGTGGACCGCACCGGATCCCGGCAGCCTGCTGCGCGCAATGGATCGATTTCACCCGATTCCCGACGAGCCGGCGCGTGCGGGATCCTGGGCGGAGTGGCTCTACTTCAACGGCCGCGCGGGCGACAGCCGCTTCTACCTGACCTTTCTCGCGGGCCCACGCCTCGAATCGGGCCGGCGGGTCCTGGGCGTGCGGCTTCAGCTCGAACATCCGGGCGTGCCCGCCTCCTTCTCGGATTCGGTGGAAGTAGACGACGAGGCGCTCGCGGATGCACCAGAACTCACCGCGGGCGCGAACAGCGTACGGCTGGTCGGCAACGAGTATCACATCGAGCTCGATCTTCCCGCGGAGTCAGGCACGACACGGGCGAGGGCGGGCATCGTGTTGCGTGCAGCGCAGGGGCGCTCGCTTCCGCCGTTCACGATCCGTGGCGCCGGAGGCTGGGTTTCCGGCTACGTCGTGCCCGTGATGTCCGGCGAGCTGTCGGGCGAGATCCGTGTGGCTCGCGAGACCATCGCCTTGAAGGGCGGAACGGGGTATCACGATCACAACTGGGGGTTCTGGGAAGGCGTGCGCTGGCAGTGGGGCCAGGTGCAGGGCGAGGGGATGTCGTTCGTCTACGGCCGCGTGCACCCGCCGGCGGATGCCGCCGATCCAGAACGGCTCCCAGGTTTCCTCGTGGCGCTCGGATCCGACGGTCCGCTTGGCTACGCGACCGACGTGGCTATCGAGGAGAGCAACGAGGCCGAGACTGCCCGGCCCCGGAAGATCGTCGTGCGGGGTCAGAGCGAGTCGCTCTCGCTGACGCTCGACATCTCGGTCGAGCAGGTCACCGCCACGCGGATGCGCCAGGGCTTCTTCGGCGGCGGCATGGACTTTCTCCAGCTCCGCGCCAGCTATCGCGTGCGCGGAAGGGTCGGAGAGCGTCACGTCGACTTCACCGCGCCCGGCAACGCCGAAACGTTCAGGGGGGCGAAGACGCCGTAGTCGTGGTCCGTAACGGGCTGCGGACTACGCAGCCAGTAGATCAATCCTGGTTCGACGACCGTCGGGGTTCTCCTTGACAGGGATCCGGCACGCGACCAAGGATACGCCCTGTGATTGGCCGGACCCTCTCCCATTACCGCATCGAAGCGAGCCTCGGCGCCGGCGGCATGGGCGAGGTGTATCTGGCGCGCGATCTGGCGCTTGGGCGGTCGGTCGCGATCAAGGTGGTCGGCCGCGCGTTGGATCCAGCGCTGCAGGCCCGGCTGCTTCGCGAGGCCCAGGCGTGCGCGCGGCTGCAACATCCCGCGATAGCGACGTTCTACGAATCGGGCGATACCGCCGAGGGCGTCTTCATCGCCATGGAGCACGTGCGCGGAGAGACGCTCCGGAAGCGGTTGGGGCGAGGCCCCGTCGATGTGGCTGACGCGCTCACCATCGGTTCGGCGGTGCTCGAGGCGCTCAATCACGCGCACGCGGCCGGAATCGTCCACCGGGACATCAAGCCCGAGAACATCATGCTCGCGGGGCCGGGCACGCCGAAGGTTCTCGACTTCGGGCTCGCCAGGATGGCGGCCGAGGCAGGGGAGGGCGGTCCGACGGCCACCAACCTGAGCGTCGACCAGGTTCTCGGCACCTTCGGCTACATGGCGCCCGAACAGCTCCGGCTCGGCGACGCGGACCCGCGCGCCGATCTGTTCGCTTGCGGTGCGGTCCTGTACGAGATGCTCGCCGGACGGGCCGCCTTCCCGGGTAGCAATGCGGCCGAACGGATTGCGGCTGTCCTCTCACGCGAACCGCCGGCGCTCACCGGTCCGGGGATCGCTCCCGAGTTGAATCGGCTGGTGTTACGGGCCCTGTCGAAGCATCCCGGCGAGAGGTACCAGACCGCGGCGGCCATGCTCTCCGACCTCCGATCTGTCGCAGCGGGCGAGCAGGGAAGCGCGCTTCCCGAAACCCTGGCGGTCATCGATCTCCGGAATCTTTCCGGGCAGCCCGGGGACGATTGGATCGGGAGCGGCATCGCCGAGAGCTTGACCTCCGATCTCGCTCGGATTCCGGGGCTGGTGGTGATCTCTCGAGAGAAGCTGCTTCGCGTCGGCCGGCCGCCCGCCGGCGGTGGCGAGGCTCCTGCCGATGCGCTGGAGGTAGGGCGTCTTCTCGGCTGCCGCTGGATCGTGTCGGGCAGCTTTCAGCGCCTGGGGCCGGTCGTTCGCATCACGACCGGCCTTACGGACGTGGGCACCGGCCATGTGGTGGCAGGCGAAAAATTGGACGGCTCGATTGAAGGAATTTTCGAGCTTCAGGATCGCCTGTCCAGGACCGTCGCTGCGAGTCTCCATCTGCGCGTGCCCACGGGGCGTCGTCTTTCGCCCGGAGAGCGCGACGTCGAGGCATTCGAGTACCACGCGCGCGCCCGCCGATTGTGGCAGCGTCTCGAGAAGGGAACGCTCGAACAGGCGGGAGATCTCTATCGCCGGGCGATCGACCTCGAATCAACCCATGCGCAGGCGCTCTCGGGCCTTGCGGCGCTCCACGCCATGCGGTTCACGTTCACGACGTCGCCGGAGGAGCTTCGGACCGCCGCCGAGTATGCGCGCCGCGCCATCGCCGCGGATCCGCGCCTCGCCGAACCGCACGTGTGGCTCGGGTACGCGCTGATGCGTGAGGACCGCCTGTCAGAAGCGCTCGACGAGTTCGAGCAGGCCTCGGAGCTCGACCCGGCGCTCGTGTTTGCGCCGTATTTCGCGGGCTGTGTCGAGATCTTCCGCGGCCGGCCGGACGAGGCGCTCCCACACCTCCAGCGGGTCGTGACACTGGAGCCGCAGCACGGGTTCGGCTGGCTCAACCTCGGGGCGGCGCACTGCGGGCTCGGTCAGTTCCAGGAAGGCCAGTGGTGTTGCGAGCGGGCGGTCGCGCTCGAGAAAATCCAGGGCCCGGTGGCGACCACCGGCGCGGCCGCGCACGTGGCTGAATGCCTACGGTTGTCCGGCGATCTCGCTGCCGCGCGCGAGGCCTGCTTCGCCGCGCTCGACGCCGTCGAGCGGTCCGATCACATGTATCGCGACAGCTCCCGCGGCATCGCGCTCTGCGTGCTCGGGCGGGTGACGCTGGATCAGGGCGATACCGCCGCGGCCGGCGCCGCCCTCCACCAGGCGGTCGAGCACATCACGGGGCGCGAGCGTACGCTCGGCGGCGGCCATCTGATCGTCCAGGCCCTGGCGGGCCTCGCCCGGGCCGGCGACGGGGAGCACCACCTCGATCGCGCACTGCAGATATTCGAGTTGCGACGCCCGTACAACTTCTCCAGGCTCTGGACGTGCTCGGACGACACGACCCTGCTCGAGCTGGCCCGCGCGGCCCGTGCGCTCGGACGCGAGGACAGCCCCACCCTGCTCGATCGCGCCGTCGCCGCCGGATCCTTCGAAGCACGCAGGTTGGCAGAGCAGACGGCCGTCCATTCCAACCGCAACCAGGGGGCCGAACCACAATGCTGAACCCCTAACCCGAACCCCGAACCCCGAGCCCCCGAGCCCCAAGCCCCGAACCCCGAACCCCGAGCCCCGAGTCCCGAGTCCCGAGCCCCGAGCCCCGAGCCCCGAGCCCCGGCCGTGCCCCAAGCCCCGAGCCCCGAGCCCCCGTATCTGTGATACATATGTAGCAACAATACATGCCCACCCACCTGAGCTTCACGACCGTGGCGGTCCTCAAGGTCATGATCGACGGATCCCGCTACGGCTTCGACATCATGGACTCCGCCGGTCTGCCGAGCGGAACGGTGTATCCCATCCTCGGCCGGCTCGAGGAGGGCGGATACGTCAGGTCACGGTGGGAGCCCGCGGCCGTCGCGCAGAAAGCCCGGCGGCCCGCCCGCCGGTACTACGAGATCACCGCGGCTGGTCGCCGCGCGCTCGCCGAATCGCTCGAGCACTATCAGACGCTGGGCGGACGCATGCCCGTGAACTCCCGTCTCGCGAAGGCGCCGGGGTGATCGCCGTGTTCATCCCTCTGACGCACGCGGCCTGCCGTCTCTTGCTCCTGGCGATCCTGCCCCTCGTGCCGGCAGGCCGCCGGCGCGAGTGGATGGAGGAGTGGACCGCCGAGATCGACGCCCGCCGGGAGGAATCGCACCGCCGGGGCGAGGCGGCCGCGGCAGGAGAGCTGCTCAGGCTCGCGGCCGGGGCGCTGCCGCACGCGTGGTGGACGCGCCGGCTCGAGTGGAGCTATCACATGACCGACATCCGGTACGCCTTCCGTCTCGTCGCCAGGAAGCCCGGGTTTGCGAGCGTGGTGGTCGCCACGCTGGCACTGGGGATTGGCGGCGCCACCGCGATGTTCTCGATCGTTCACGGCGTGCTGCTCGAGCCGCTCCCCTACCGCGAGCCCGACCGGCTCGTCTGGATGTTCGGATCGTTCCGCGGCAGCGACACGGCCGCCGTGTCCCCTCCCGACTTCCTCGACTACCGATCGGAGCAGCGGACGTTTTCTTCGATCGCGGCCATGACGATTGCGCCGTCGGGCGTAACGGTGGCTGGCGCCGGCGGTCCCGAGCGTCTGCTGGCCGGACGGACCACGGCGGCCATGCTCACCACGCTTGGCGTGCGGCCGGCCCTGGGGCGCGACTTTCAGACCACCGATGAGTCGCTCTCGGCGCCGCGCGTCGCCATCATCAGCGACAGGCTCTGGCAGGAGCGCTTCGCGCGCGCCCGCGACGTCGTCGGGCAGACGATCGTCGTGGATCGACGGGCGCACGCCATCGTGGGCGTCCTTCCAGCGGGCTTCGAGCTGCCCTTCGATCCGTTCATCCAGCTGTCGGGGCCGCTCGATTTGCTGCTCCCGTTCCCCTTCGATGCGGAGGAAGCGACGGTACGGCGGTTTCATTTCCTCCGGGCAATCGGGCGTCTCGCGCCGGCCCGCACCCTGTCCGAGGCCCAGCGCCATATGGACGTCATCGCCCGGAGACTGGAACAGGCCTACCCCGAGAACGAGACGTGGCGTCTCCGGCTGCTTCCCCTGCACGAGCGGCTGGTCGGCCAGGTCCGCCCCGCGCTGCTGATGCTGCTGGCCGCGGTCGGCCTGCTGCTGCTGATTGCGTGCGCGAACGTCATGAGCCTGCTGCTGGCGAGGGCGACGACGCGGCAAAGCGAGATCGCGGTGCGGGCGGCGCTCGGCGCCTCGCGCGGCCGGATCGTCCGCCAGCTGCTGACGGAGGGGCTCGTGCTGGCACTGCTCGGCGGAACGGCCGGTCTTGCCCTGGCCTCGTGGATCGTCGGCGTCGTCAAGCGCGCCGCGCCGGCGTCGATCCCGAGGCTCGAGGGCGTCGGGATCGACCCGGTTGTCGTCGGGTTTTCGGCCGGAATCGCCTGCGTCGCGACGCTCGTCTTCGCGCTGGCGCCCGCGGTGCGCATCGTTCGGTCGAGCGACGCCTCTCGCATGAAGGAAGGGGCGCGCGGCGCGGACGGGTCCGAGCGGGCGAGCCTGCGTCGCGGGCTCGTGGTGACACAGATCGCGCTGTCGCTGGCGCTGCTCGTCGGGGCGGGGCTGCTGGCGCGGAGCCTGGCGCGGCTGCAGGCGGTCGAGGTCGGGTTCGCCTCCGACGTGCTGCTCGCGGCGATCGCGCTGCCGGCGGAGGTTTACGGTTCGCTCGACGAGGTCGAGGGCTTTTTCACCGCGCTGTCCGAGCGGCTCAACGGGCTGCCAGGCGTCGAAGCGGCCGCGCTCGCCACCTCGCCGCCGCTCGCCGGGGCCAACGACACGTCCGTTTATCCGGAAGGGGAGCCGCCGGCGGCACCAGCCGATCGTCGATTCGCGCAGATCCGGTGGGTACAGGGAGATTACTTCGGCGCGCTCGCCATCCCGGTGCTCCGGGGACGCGTGTTCGACGATCGAGCCGATGGTCCCGGCGCGCCGCCGGTCGTGGTCATCAGCCGCGCCATGGCCGAGAAGTTCTTTCCGGGCAAGGATCCGATCGGCGAGCGGCTCGTGGTCGATCTCCAGGACGCCGTCACCGTCGAGGTGGCCGGGGTCGTCGGCGATGCGCGAGTGTTCGGTCAGGCGGAGGACGCGCCGGCCATGCTCTACATGTCGTCCCGGCAGTTTCCCACCAACTACATGCACCTCATCGTCCGCACCGCGGCGGCGTCTGCCGGGATGGGTGCGTCGATACGAGGCACGGTCCAGGCCCTCGATCCCGCGCTCTCGATCGCCCGTCTCGAGTCGATGCGCGATTTGCTGCGCGACTCGGTCGCGCAGCCGCGTCTGAGGACGATCCTCGTTGCCGCTTTCGCGGCCGTCGCACTGGTCCTGAGCCTGACCGGCGTCTACGGCATCGTCGCGTTCACGGTCGGGCAGCGTACGCGCGAGATCGGGATTCGGCTCGCGCTCGGAGCGACCGGTCATGAGGTCGTCCGCATGATCATGCGGCAGGGCGCCGTGGTCGTCGGCCTGGGGCTCCTCGTCGGCCTTGTGCTCGCGTTCGGTGCGAGCCGGCTGCTCGCCAGCCTGCTCTACGAGATGGGGCCGAACGATCCGCTCGTCTTCACGATCGTGCCGCTGGCCGTCGGGGCGGCGGCGCTCATGGCCGCCGCGCTGCCGGCCCGCCGCGCCGCGCGGATCGAACCGGTCCGTGCCTTGCGGTCGGAGTGACGCTGGCGGTGGACAGCGCCGCGCCCTTCCGCGTAGCATCGCAGGGTTGACGAAATCTGTCAGCGGGTTGCGCCGGAGTATGTCGGGCCACGGCGCGATGCGGCCAGCGCGCTTCGTCAGTTCGAAAATGCACCGTACCCGCCTACGCTCGCAAAGGATTCCCGCGAGCTACGGCGAGGTCTCGCCGTAGCCTTGGCGAGGGCGGAGGCGCTCCCATCCGCGAAGGCCCCGATTCGCCACCGTTGCCGGGCCTGCCCGGCCGCCCCACTGATTGGGCGCCGGCTTCCAGATTACCCGAGCCGAAGCGGCCATCGCCGGAAGTGCATTTTGCCGCGCGTCCGGCCGAGGCGCCGACGTGCTCCGGCGCAGTGGGCCCCGCTGAACACAACGGTTCACCCATTCATGCGGGCGAGGTCGCAATGATCACCACAACTGTTCCGGACCGAACGGAAGCCGCGGATTACTACTTCACCTACATCGATCAGGTCGGCGAGGGTGACATCCGCGAGATCCTCGAGAGCCAGGCGGAGGAGACGCTCGGGGTGCTGGGAAGCATCTCCGAAGAGCAGTCCGTGCACCGATACGCCCCGGACAAGTGGAGCATCCGCCAGGTGCTGAGCCACGTCAACGACACCGAACGTGCGTTCGTCTTCCGCGCGCTCTGGTTTGCCCGCGGCTTCGACACGGCGCTCCCCAGCTTCGATCAGGACATCGCGATCGCGGGCGCGGATGCCGACGCGCGATCGTGGAAGAGCCACGTGGACGAGTTCCAGGCGATCAGGGGGGCGACGCTGGCGTTCTTCCAGAACCTGCCGGCCGGCGCGTGGCCGCGCCGCGGCATCGCGAGCGGGAATTCCTTCACGGTGAACGCGCTCGCGTACATCACCGCGGGTCACGTGACGCACCACATGCGGATCCTGCGGGAGCGTTACCTGTAGCTCATTCGATCTTGATATTGAGCCGCTTTCCACGATGACGCGACGGGTTGAGGCGGTCGAGAAAGTTCGAGTGAGTCGCTCGAAGCCTCCTTCGGCGCGCGACGGCCCGACGGTGCGCGGTATCGGCGTCGCTGACCACCTGGGCGCTGGATCAGGATCCCGACGGTGTCACCGAGAAGGCGGTGCAGCGGGTGTGGAATCAATCCCCAATCTTCGAATAAAATCCCAAATCGACAATCTGCCATCCCTATTTACCCTGCAATCGTCAATCAACGAATCTCCCATGTGAGGACCTCATGCCGATATCCCCGAGGCGCCTGCTTCTCGCCACGTTCGTCGCCATCCTCGGGGCCTCTGCCGCCATCCCGGCCCAGCGCGGGCAGGCGCCGTCGGCCGAGCTCTCGGAACAGCGCTGGAAACTCGAGAACGAGCTGCAGTCCATTGCCGTCGTCGAGCGCAAGGTGATGGTGCCGATGCGCGACGGCGTGCGGCTCGCGACGGACATCTACCGCCCGAAAAACGCGACCGGCAAGGTGGCGACCGTCCTCGTGAAAACGCCGTACAACTTCAACTACTGGGACGTGCGGAACCGCCTGCCCGCCGACATGACGGCCGCGTTGACCGCCATCAAACGGGGCTACGCCTACGTCGTCCAGAACGAGCGCGGGCATTTCTTCTCCGAGGGCAACTACGACATCCTCGGCCCGCCAATCACCGATGGGTATGACGCCCTCGAGTGGATCTCGAAACAGGAGTGGTCGAACGGCAAGGTCGGCACGACGGGCTGTTCGTCGACGGCCGAGTATCAGCCGGCGGTCGCCTCGACCGGACACCCTGCGTTCGCGGCGATGAACGTGCAGGGCTTCGGCGCCGGCGTGGGGCGCGTCGCTCCTTACTTCGAGCAGGGCAACTGGTACCGCGGCGGCGCCGTGCAGATGCTCTTCATCACGTGGATCTACGGCCAGCAGAACCAGGTGCGGCCGATGTTCCCGAAGGACACGCCGCAGGAGGATCTGGTCGCCGCGTCCCGGTTGTTCGACCTCGCGCCGCAGATGCCGCCGGTGGACTGGTCGAAGGCGCTGTGGCACCTGCCGGTGCAGGACATCATCAAGGCCGTGAACGGGCCGCGCGGGATCTTTGCCGATGCCATGCCGGTCGCGACCGGCGGCCGCATGATCCAGCGCACGCCGAACGATCCGGCCTGGTACAAGGGCGGGCTCTGGCACGACGACATGAAACTCGAGGTACCGGGCCTGTGGTTCATGTCGTGGTACGACGTCTCGGTCGGCCCGAATTTGGCGATGTACAACCATGTGCGGAAAACGGCGCCCAAGGAGATCGCCGATCAGCAGTGGGCCATCATCGCGCCCGTCGCGCACTGCTCCTACACACGCGCGTCCGAGAACACCGTCGTCGGCGAGCGCAGCATGGGCGATGCGCGGCTCGACTACCAGGAGATCATCTACGGTTTCTTCGACCAGTTCGTGAAGGGCGAGCCCAGCACGCGCCTCGCGACGCTGCCGAAGGTCACCTACTACACGATGGGCCTGAACAAGTGGCAGTCCTCCGACACGTGGCCGCCTCGCGGCGCCGAGCCCATGACGATGTATCTGGCGAGCGGGGGCAAGGCCAATACACTCAACGGCGACGGCGTGCTGACCGCGGCGCCGCCGGCCGCCGACACCCCCGACCTGTTCGCCTACGACCCGGCGAACCCCGTCACGTCGTACGGCGGCAACGTGTGCTGCACGGGCAACGCGATTCAGGCGGGATCGTTCGATCAGCGCAAGATGGAGGAGCGCGAGGATGTGCTCGTCTACACGAGCGAGCCGTTGACGGACGGAACCGAGATCAGCGGGCCGATCACGCCGACCCTCTACGTGTCCTCGAACGTGAAGGACACCGACTTCACAGTGAAGGTGCTCGACGTGTACCCGGACGGTCGCGCGTACAACCTGGACGAGTCGATCCAGCGGATGCGCTACCGTGAGGGCTACGACAGGCCGCCGGTCTGGATGGAGGCGGAGAAGGTCTACAAGGTGACGCTGCAACCGCTGACGACGAGCAACTACTTTGCGCCGGGTCATCGCATCCGGATCGAGGTGTCGAGCAGTAATTTTCCCCGTTTCGATCGCAACCTGAACACTGGCGGCAACAACTACGACGAGGTGAAGGGCGTCGTGGCACGGAACCGCGTGCACCACTCGAAGCAGTACCCGTCGTCGGTGACGTTTACGGTGGTCAGGCGGGGGGTGACGAAACCCTGACAGGGGTTCAGGGGTTCAAGGTTCAGGATTCAAGGTTCCGGGGTTCAGGAGGTTCGGGGGGGCACGGCAAATGCACCTCGCTCCGTCAAGCCGGGGTCCATGGCGACCTCGACTGTCGCGCCGGCGTCCAGTGATCGGACCGCCGACCTAGCCGGAAGCTGGAAGCTGGAAACTGGAAACTCGAAACTGATTAGAATCGCTCCGGGTGCCGGGCCATCTCGGGACGGAAGAACGACTGCAGACACGACAGATCGGCCTCGTAGTCGCCTGTCGGCATGAAGGGCGTGCCGATCTCGACGATGCGCCGCGAGTAGTCGAGAGCGACAGGCAGGATTGGCACGCCGGCCGCCAGCGCGATGCGGTAGAAGCCGGACTTCCATCGCTCGACCTTCCGGCGCGTCCCCTCGGGCGCGAGTGCGAGGAATATCCGATCCTCGCGCCGCATGCGCTCGATCACGTCCCGCACGAGACTGGCCGGTGCGGCGCGGTTCACCGAAATGGCGCCCACCCACCGCAGCAGAATGGCCTGCGGCCCGCGAAACGTCGTGTGCTTGGCCAGCCAGTTGACGCGCGCGCCGAGCGCCAGCAGCACGATGATCCCGAGGACGACGTCGAGCGAGCAGGTATGCGGCGCAGCGATTGCCACCAGTTTCGGGACGTCCGGCACCGTCCCCGTCATCCGCCAGCCGAGAAGGCGCATCGCCGCACGGCCGAAACCGCGGCTGACGGGATTGCCCCAGCGCGGCGCCGCAGGGGAGAGCGGCGGGACGATCACCTCATGTCCGATCGAGATCCGGCACCCAGGTCCGGATTGCCCGCTTGATGTCGTCTGGCGCCATCGACTCGCGCGACGCCCGCTCGAGCAGGGCCGCCAGCTCCTCGTCGGAGGCGAAGCGGAGCGCAACACGCTGCTTGTTCGTCAGGCCGGCGAGCAGGCGCTGCTGCGGCGCTGTCAAGAGCGTCGCGCATCGGATCTGCATCTCCAGCTTGATGATCCGATCCTGCAGCCGGGTGACGTACCGGCGGCTGATCCACAGGAGCGCGACGACCGCCCCGATCAACCCCGCAATCGCCACCGTCGTCGGCCAATCGCCCGCCGACCAGCGAAACCAGAAGCCGACAAGGGCCACGATGAGGAAGAGATATCCCACCCCGGTCGCCACCGGCCAATGAGCGTGGTTGGCGTAATTCTGAGACATCCTGGACCCGTGAACCTCGAACCCTTGAACCCTGAACCTGTTCTAAGTCCCCCCATCCGCCGCCATGTAGGCGTCGATCACCGCCCGCTCGCCCGCCCGGCCCTGCGCGGCGTTGCCGTGCTCCATGCCGACGATCCCCGTGTATCCCTTGCCGTGAATGTGTTTGAACACGTTCCGATAATTGATCTCGCCGGTGCCGGGCTCCTTCCGTCCGGGATTGTCACCGACCTGGAAATACGCGATCTCGTCCCACGCGGCGTCGATGTTCGGGATCAGGTTGCCCTCGGTGATCTGCTGGTGATAGAGGTCGTAGAGGATCTTGCACGACGGGCTTCCGACGGCCTTGCATACGAGATACGCCTGCGGGATGGTGGTCAGGAACATCCCAGGGTGATTGCGAAGGGTGTTGAGCGGCTCGAGCACCATCACGAGCTTGTGCGGCTCGAGGATTGCTGCGGCGCGCTCGAGCGTCTCGACCGCATTAGCCATCTGGAAATCGATGTGCAGACGCCCGTCGATGTGGCCGGGGACGACGGTCATCCAGGTGGCGTTCACGCGCCTGGCGATCTCCACCGACTCCGCAATCTGTTTCAGAAAGGCGTCGCGCCTGGCGGGGTCGGGCAGCGTCAGCGACGGGCTCTTCCAGTCGATGGTGTGCGCGACGAACACTCCCATCCGCATGTTGAGCCGAGCGAGCGTCTTGCCAATCCGCTCCTGCTCTTCGACCGATCGTTCGCGCATGCCGTTGTCTTCGAGCGCGGTGAATCCCTCGGCGGCCATGAACTCCAGCTGGGCGACGAGATCCGCTCCCGCCAGCTCTTGGAACATGCCGAAGTGCGGCGCGTAGTTCAGCCGGAACTTGCGCCGCGGCGTGGACTGCCGGGCCTCGAGGAGCGCAGCCGGTCCGCTCGCGATCCGCGAGCCGGCAATCGACGCGCCCGCCACGAGCGCCGAGTGGATGAACGTTCTGCGGTCCATTGAATTACCTCGAGTTGTGCGGGATCCGACCCTTCGTCTGCGCACGTTCACGTCCAGCCCTCGTTCCACTTCCGGTTCAGCTTCGTGCGTCCCGGCATGGCCACGGGCGGCACGTCCAGCGGGCCGAACAAAATCTGCGGCGGCGTGAGATCCTGATCCGCGGTCAGGACGTCATCCCAGCTGACCTCCTGCCCGGTGTAGGCGGCCTCCCGGCCCATGATCGCCGTCAGCGTGCTCTCCGCCACCTGCTTCAGCTCGTTGTACGGCTTGCCGGATCGGATGCCGGCCACGAGATCGGTGTGTTCCTGCCGGTACGGATTGATGCGCTGGTCCCGCGGCGGCGCCGGCCACGTCCATGCGTGTGCTCCGGTGATCTCGCCCGCGGCGTCCGAGCTGCCCTTCGACCCGATGAAGTGCTCGGCAATCCGGCCCCTGGTTCCGTCAATCTGCCGGCACATGCTCAACACGCGCGCGCCGTCGGCGTACTCGAAGTCCACCGCGAAGTGGTCGTAGACATGACCGAAGCGGGGGTCTGTGCGCCACTGTCGCCCGCCCACTCCCGTAGCCTTGATGGGGTGCGCGCGAAGGACCCAGTTGGCCACGTCGATGTTGTGCATGTGCTGCTCCACGATGTGATCGCCGGAGAGCCAGGTGAAGTAGAGCCAGTTGCGAATCTGCCACTCGGTGTCGCTCCAGTCGGGGAGCTTCTCGCGGCTCCAGAGGCCGCCCTGGTTCCAGAACACCTGTCCGCTCATGACGTTGCCGATGGCGCCATCATGGATGCGCGCGATCGTCGCGAGGTATTCGGCCTGGTGGCGCCGCTGCGTGCCGACGCCGATGCCCACCCCTTTCTCGAGCGCCAGCTCGTAGGTCGCGAGCACCGATCGGATGCCGGCCGCGTCGACAGCCACCGGCTTCTCCGCGAAGATATGCTTGCCCGCGGCGACGGCGGCTGCCAGATGCGCGGGACGGAAGCCGGGAGGCGTCGCGAGAATGGCGAGGTGAATGTCGCTGGCGAGCACCCGCTGATACGCGTCGAAGCCGGAAAAGCATCGCTCGTCGGTGACCTTGTATTTCGCCGCGAAATCCGGGTTGCCGCTTGCCGCCTTGTCGAGCTGGCTGCGGCACCGCGCAATCCGATCGGGCACGAGGTCCCCGAGTGCCACGAGCTCGACCCCCTCGCATCCGAGCAGGCAATCGCTCGCCGCGCCGGTGCCGCGTCCGCCGCACCCGATCACGCCGACGCGGACGACGTCGGATCCTGCGGCGTGCACGCCGCCCCGGAGTGCGAACGCTGCGGTCGCCGCTGTAGTCGTCTGGATGAAAGTGCGTCGCGAAACAGTATCAGTCATGGCGAACTGGGTCCTTTCAGCTATCAGCTCTCACCGGCGTCTTCCGAGCCCGGGTTGCTGCTGGGCGGACCGCTTCCAACGGTCAGCCCTGCCGCACGATTCGAAATCCCACGAACGGCGCGTCCGAGAGCCACCAGCGGCTTTTCGGAAGTTGTGGATCGCGTTCGTTCCAGTCCTCGGTCTGCACATCGCGAGCAGCCGGCCCGATGCGTTCCTGGGGATCGCGAAACGAGCCGCCGCGCGTGACGCGGTCTCCGTCGCGCGTCGTGACCCACTCGGCGGCGTTCCCGAACAGATCGAACAAGCCGAGCCGGTCGGCCTTTCGAGACGCCACCGGATGCGTCCTGGACTCGGCATTGACCAGATGCCAGGCGATCGCCTGCAGATCTTCGACCGCCGTTGCCTCCCGGCCGCTGGCGATCGTCGCGGCATGCTGCCATTCGGCCTCGGTCGGCAAACGATACAACTTTCCGGTCTTCGTGGACAGCCAGGCGCAGAAGGCTTCTGCCGCGTCGCGGGTCACGCTGATCACGGGATGGCCGGCATGCCCCCACCCGTAGTCGGGCGCGCCGTAGGGCTGCGACGGTCTCGCGACCGCATCGGCGCCGGCCGGGCCCTGGGGCTCGTCCAGCCCCAGCGCGAACACGTCGTAGAGATCCCACGTGACTTCCGTGCGGCCGATGTAGAAGGGAGCAACGGTGCTGGTCTGGCCTCCGATCGTGACCGTCCCGCCAGGCACCGGTACCATCTCGAAGGAGGCCAGCGTGCGCGGGATGGATTCACGATAGGCTTGGGGCGAGGCCGTCTGGCGCGGTGGCGCCGGCGACACGGCCGCCAGGCCACTCGCGCCCAGAATCAGCAGGGCCGCAGAGCGAAGCAGCAACGCGGGCTTAGGTTGACAGCGGGGCTCAATTGAAGCCATTTCAGTTTCTGATCCCTCTCGTGCTCTCTCTCGCCGGGTCCATTCCGTCGAGCGCCGACAGATTCGAATACACCCAAATCCACATGGGGCTTCCCGTCCGGATCGTGCTCCACGCAGCCGACGAGCTGGCCGCGCAGCGTGCGGCCGGCGCCGCCTTCGAACGCATCGCCGCGCTGGATCGGAGCATGAGCGACCGTCGCCCCGACAGCGACGTACGACGTCTCGCCGAGCATGCGGGGACGCCCGTGCCCGTCTGCCCGGACGTCATGACCGTTGTCGCGCGCGCGATCGAGATCGCTCGAACCACAGGCGGCGCATTCGACCCCACCGTCGGCCCGCTCGTGAGCCTCTGGCGCGAGGCTCGCCGGTCGGGGAGGCTGCCGGCGCCCACCGTGCTCGCGAGGGCCAGGTCGCATGTGGGCTGGCAGCAGATCGAGCTCGATCCGGCGGCGTCAACCATTCGCTTGCGCCACCCTGGAATGGCGCTGGACCTCGGCGGCATCGCCAAAGGCTACATCCTACAGGAAGCCTTGCGCACGCTCCGACTCCATGGTGTGACGCGCGCCCTCATCGAATCGGGCGGCGACATCGTCGTCGGCGACGCACCGCCGGGCAGAGCCGGGTGGGCGGTCTGGACGACCGGCGCGGGTGCCCAGTTCGCGGAGCGGGCGTCGCGCCTCACCAACGCGGCCCTCGCCTCCTCTGGACCGAGCACCCAGTTCGCGGAGATCGAGGGGAAGCGCTATTCGCATATCATCGATCCCCGCACTGGCCTGGGCGTCACGAGCCGCAGGGTCGCTCGCGTGATTGCAGACGATGCGGCGACCGCTGATGCGCTGGCAACGGCGCTGACCGTCCTGGAGCCGGGGTCCGTTCCGGCGCTCCTCGATGGATTCCCGGGTGTCATCGTCAGCGTCGCGCTCGCCGAGGACGATTCCCGCCAGCCTGCCAATTCTGGCGATGCTGGCAATCCTGACAACTTTCCCGGCCGCATCTTCTAGCCCATGTCAATCCCATTCCACACCCGTCGCATCGGACTGGCTGTCTCGATTGTCATTGCCGCCATCGCGGCTGTTCGCGCGCAGCAGGCCGATCCGTCGGCTGCGCTCGATCAGCAGATCGACCGGATCTTCAGGGACAAGGCGTACGAGGCGCCGCGATTCGGGCCGGCTCGCTGGCTGCCGGACGGGACCGCGTACGCCATCGTGGAACGCGCGTCCGGCAGCCCGGGTGGTTCGGAGATCGTCCGGTACGATGCCGCCACCGGCGCGCGGGTGGTCGTGGTGCCCTCGTCCCGGCTCGTGCCGTCTGGCGCTCCTGGCGCCGCGCCGCTCGAGATCGAGGACTACGCGTGGTCGGCTGACGGGCGGCGGCTCCTGATCTTCACGAACACGAAGCGCGTGTGGCGCGACAACACGCGCGGGGACTACTGGGTGCTGGACGTCGCGAGCGGCTCGCTCAGGAGAATCGGCGTCGGCTCGCCGGAATCATCCTTGATGTTTGCGAAATTCTCGCCCGACGGCTCCCGGGTCGCGTACGTGCGTGCCAACAACATTCATGTCGAAGACCTCGCCGACGGCCGCACGGTGGCACTGACCCGCGATGGATCGGAGACAACGATCAACGGAACGTCTGATTGGGTCTACGAGGAGGAGTTGTCGCTTCGCGACGGGTTTCGATGGAGCCCTGATGGCCGGCGCATCGCCTACTGGCAGTTCGACAGCGCGGGCGTCGGCGTGTTCTCGCTCATCGACAACACCAGCGAGCTGTATCCGATCATCACGCGGATTCCGTATCCGAAGGTCGGCACCACCAACTCCGCTGTACGCATCGGCGTCGTGCCCGCCGATGGCGGCGAGACCCGGTGGATGCAGGTCCCCGGGGACCCGCGCAACACCTATCTCGCGCGCATGGAGTGGATCGACAACGCCGCGCTAGCGATGCAACAGCTGAACCGGCTCCAGAACAGGAACGATCTTCTGCGGGCCGATGCCGAAACCGGGGCAGTCACGCGCCTCTTCCGGGACGAATCCAAGGCGTGGGTGTACGTCGTCGATCAGATGCGATGGACAGGCAATGGGGAGGCGCTCCTGTGGCAGAGCGAGCGCGACGGCTGGGAGCATGTCTATCGGGTGCCGCGCGCGGGAGGAGATGCGACGCTCCTCACGCGGTTCGATGCGGATGTGCCGGAGGTGCTCGGGACCGACGAAGCGGCTGGATGGCTGTACTTCATCGCGTCGCCGTCCAACGCGACGCAGCGTTACCTGTTCAGGTCGAAGCTCGACGGATCGGGTACGCCCGAGCGTGTGACGCCGGCGGACCAGCCCGGCACGCACGACTACGACTTGGCGCCCGGCGGGCGTTTCGCGTTTCACACCTGGTCGCGCTTCGATCAGCCGCCCGTCACCGACGTCGTGGAGCTCCCGGCGCATCGAGCGCTGCGGCGGCTTACCGATCCCGCCGCGCTCGCCTCGAAGCTGTCGGACGCGCTGAAGCCGCCGGTGGAGTTCCTGCGCGTGGACGTGGGCGGCGGCGTCGTGCTCGACGGCTGGATGCTGAAGCCTTCGTCCTTCGATCCTGGGCGCAAGTATCCGGTTCTGGTCTACGTCTATGGCGAGCCCGCCGGACAGACCGTCCTCGATCGCTGGATCGGCGACCTGCGGCTCTTCTTTCGTGCGCTCGCCGGCGCGGGTTATGTGGTCGTGTCGTTCGACAATCGCGGCACGCCGGCGCCGAAGGGCGCAGCCTGGCGCAAGATCGTCTACGGCGCGGTGGGCGTGCTGTCGTCGGACGAGCAGGCGGCTGCGATCCGCGCGTTCGTCGCGCGCCACCCGTTTGCAGACCCCGAGCGGATTGGCATCTGGGGCTGGAGCGGCGGGGGCACCAACACGCTCAACGCGATGTTCCGCTACCCGGACATCTACAAGGTGGGCGTCGCCATCGCTCCAGTGCCCGACCAGCGGCTCTACGACACGATCTATCAGGAAAGGTACATGGGCCTGCCCCAGGAGAATGCTGAGGGCTACCGAACGGGATCCGCGATCAATTTCGCCGAAGGCCTGACCGGAAGGCTCCTGCTGATTCATGGCACCGGCGACGACAACGTGCATTACCAGGGCACCGAGCGGCTCGTGGACCGGCTGATCGAGCTCGGCAAGCCGTTCGACCTGATGGTGTACCCGAACCGCACGCACAGCATCAATGAAGGTCCAGGCACGTCGCCCCACTTGTACAAATTGATTGCGCGGTATTTTCTGGAGCACCTGCGCTGAG